>JAEZFD010000013.1 GCA_023417655.1 Planctomycetota bacterium
GTGCGATGGTATGACCTTCGCTCTGGTGAAGTGTCTGCCGTCTTCGTCCGTTTGCGGTTGGGGCTCGATCATTGGGGGACCCCGGCCGCGAATGGATGAAGACGGCACATGGACCAAGACGCGTCGCTCCCTGAACATGGACGTTACGACATGGGGCCAAGGCAGAATTTACAATCGCGGTCTCTTCGATTTCCTGAGGTTCGAGAGTGGGTGGTTAATCAACTGGATCACGGCGCATCCCTGATCTCCGTGGGGTTCGCAGTGTCGCTGCTGTCTTTCGCGGAGGACCTGGCCGATTGTTGTGATTTCGATATCAGTGGGGTGCCGGTCCCTGGGCAGACTGCGGACTGGCAGCGGTTCTGGAAGTCCTCATCCCAGTGCTGGCGAAAGTGCCTGGAAGAAGTGGATCCTATGCTTGCAGGCGATATTCAGAGCTTTCAGGCAGCAGGGGGACTGGCATCGCCGTACTCACTCGTCCCAGTACTGACCACGGCCACCGTCTTACGGCGTCATGCGCTGGGACGTTGGTTACAGAGACAGAACCGACTCGCCCAACGTGAGTTCTTACACCACCTGGACAACATCATCACCGGGCCTGCCGAAGAGGCTGTCCACGAGATTGATCTGCAACACCAGCACTCGCTGCTGTTCTTAGCTCGCGTTTACTTTCCGGCTTTAGCGCGATTTGGTCTCCCTCCCGACGTTCTTTATCGACAGGCGGCGCAGGGAGATTTCCAGTCACTCGAACGTCTGCTGGCACTCGATCCCTCAGCGGAGTCACTGCCAGAGATTCGTGAGGTGCTCTGGAACTTCTTCCGGACAAAGAGACCATCTCCGTTAGCACGTGCACGCTCCCAAGTCGTCCGCACGCTGGGATTCAAACGCCGCTCGTGCAAAACGCAGATGATGGCCTGGATCCGGGACTATTCCCGCTTGTTAGCCAAGGCAATCACTCCTTCTGTCTCGCGTTTCCTACAGGGAGCCTTTGGAATCTGTATTCGCCCAAGCCGTGCGTTCACCGTTCCTGACCTGCAACGCCTGTTTGATGCCTACGCCCGTGATCAGACGGGCTATATCGATCCCGATCTCACTGGGGCTCCCGAAGCGATCAAGAAGATGGTCGATCGCTGTGCGAAGTCGTTCCCGATCCATCACTGGGACATTTTTTGCGAGAGGAATGTCCCGATGACAGATCGAAGCTCGGCATAGCGTGCCGGGCATGAAGCCCACATCGAACCTCAACGACAACGGAACACCACAACGGCCCGGGGACCGCGACTCCGCCCGCAGCGTAAGCGAGGACGGAACGCGGGCACCCGGGCCGCCTGCATTTGCTCGCCGCCCTGAGACCGGGTTGTCTGTAACACCCGGTCTCACGATTTCAGAACCGACGCAATGGGAGTTCCTTGGAGCAGGCATCGATTCTCTGGATGTCGGTCTCTACGTCGACTGGGGCAACGAAGGGCCCACTCTCTTTGAACGGCTGCAACGTGAGAAGGAGAGAGCCAAGGGAACCAAAGGGGTTCTGTTTGAAGGCACGACAGAATGCCTGGTTCTGCCGTCCGGTTCTCGCAACTACGCCTTTCATCTCCAGTACCCGGAGTTCCACCTGTTCATTGGCGAACAGGAACGCCCGATTGAAGAGACGCCGAATGTCTACGTCTCGCTGAGCTCATCGTTGTTGTGGCGAGTTTGGATGCACGCAGCGACCGCTTCTGCCATCAGTGCGGTGCAGTCGCTGGGAGGCACGTTCCTGGGAGCCCGTCCCAGCCGCGTTGATCTGTGTGCGGATTTTCACATCCCCGGTGGTTTAGCGCTCGACCTGTTACGACAAACCCGCGTCCCCGCCAACGACAAATACAACCATCATGAGCAGGGGGACTGCCTGGAGACCTTCTATGCGGGACAACCGAAGTCGGACACCCGCTGCCGCATCTACGATAAAGGCAAGGAGGTCTCACGGAACGGCCTGAAACTGTGGTTCCTCGACATCTGGGGAGTGACCGATCCACAGGACATCTGGCGTGTCGAATTCCAGCTGCGTCGCAAGACGCTCAAGAAATTCGGCATCAATGACCTGGCGGGTCTGGAGACGCAGCTGCCGGGGCTGTGGGATTACCTCACCACAAAATGGTTCTCACTCCGCCACCGTTCCCAGAACCGCATCGTCACCCGTTGTGAACCACTGAACTGGTGGAACGCTGTCACAGAAGCCGGTCGCACGTTTGGAAAACCGCTCCCGCTCCAACGAGTCGATTCCCGTCGACAAGCCGACGTCGCCTGGTACGTCTCTCACATCGCCGGATGTTTTGCCTCCATGATGGCGCGACTGGGAGTAGGAGACCTGGAAGAGGCCCTCGACGAGTCCCGTCGGCGAATGCGTCGGTACTGGGCCAGTCGCTCCTGGAACGACGCGTATGCGACTGCGTGTCTCCGAATTGGACGGGATCCGAATCCCGCACCTCCGGGAGACGTGACACCATGACGCACGACTCCCAGGCCTCCCTCCACAACCCGAAACAGCCGCTGCCTCCCGCGACTCCCCCCTGGATCACTCCCGAACTCGTCGAACTGACGCTACGCACCTGGCAACCGTATTACGCGCACCCGCTGACGGTCGAAGAGGCGATTGATATGATCAGGCAGGCAGGTCGCCTGTTCGATGCCTTCACCGGGAAATAGATGATGAAGCAATTCGTCGCTCTCGCTCGTGTCAGTAGTCGGGAACAGGAACGGGAAGGCTTCAGCCTCGAAGTTCAGGAGGAGGCACTCATACGCTACGCCCACCAGGCCGGTGGTCAGATCGTCAAGTTCTTCAAGATCGCAGAGACGGCCAGCAAGGGGGAAGAGCGGAAGTCGTTCCGCGAGTTAGTCAGCTACGCCAAGAAGAATGCCTTCGCTCTGGATGGCCTGCTGTTCTACAAAGTTGATCGGGCTTCGCGAAATCTCTTCGATTATGTCGAGCTCGAACGATTGGAATCGGAGTACGAACTCCCATTCATCTCTGTCTCGCAGCCCACCGAGAACACGCCTGCCGGTCGCATGATGCGACGCACGCTCGCTAACATGGCGAGCTTCTACACCGAGCAACAATCCGTCGATGTCCGCGAAGGACTGGCCCGTCGGGTGAAGGAAGGCTGGTTCGTGAGCCTCGCCCCGTATGGCTACTGCAACGTCCGCAAGGAGGGCCGGGGCATCGTCGAAATTGATCCCCAACCCGCCGCCAATGTCAAACGCATCTTCCATCTCTATGCGTACGAGAACTGCACGATCGATCGAGTCGTCGAGCGGTTGAACGCGGAAGGACGCCTCTGGCGCAAGGCTCAGCCAAAGTTCCCCCGCAGTTCGATTGCCAACATCCTCAAAGATCGAGCCTACATCGGTGAGATCGAATACAAAGGGAACTGGTATCTCGGCAAGCATGAGCCACTCATCGATCGGGCGACCTGGGAGCGCGTGCAGACGCTCCTCGGCGGTCACATCTATCACGCGACCACGTTGACCTATGCCGGGCAGTTCATGACGTGCAGCCACTGCGGCCACCCGATCACCGGCGAGCTGGTCCGGAAAAAGCGGAAGGACGGCGGCGTCAACGAGCACGTCTATTACCGCTGTGCCCGCTACACGAAACCGGGGCACCCGCGCATCCGAGTCAAGGAAGCCGAGATCGAAGCCCAGGTCATGGCGCTGTTCGACAAGATGAAAGTCGAAGACGAATCCGTCCGGGATTGGTTCAAGGCCGTCCTCCGTTCCCAGACCAAAGATTCCCAAGCCGATTCAGCGGCTCAACGCCATGAACTCACCCGGCAGCAGACACTGCTGGCTGAACAACAGGATCGCCTGATCAACATGCGGCTGGACGATGAACTCGATCAGGAGATCTTCGCGCGAAAACACCAGCAGATCCGCGACCGCATGGCGTCGACCAAATTGCAGCTGGACGTGCTGGACCGCTCCAAGGACGAAACGGCGGAGCTCGCGGTGAAAGTGTTTGAACTCTCACAAACCCTGAAAGAGAAGTGGCTTACCGCGGACTACTCAACCAAACGTCGACTCCTCGAGATCGTCTGTTTGAACGCAGTTCTCGACGGCGTAACTCTGGTCCCTGAAATAAGAAAGCCCTTCGACCTGCTGGCCGAAGGGCTCGTTTCTGAAAAGAGTCGGAGAGACAGGATTCGAACCTGCGACCTCCTGGTCCCAAACCAGGCGCTCTAGCCAAGCTGAGCTACACTCCGAAAACGTGAGACGGGATTCTATTGGCTTCCGTGACAGCGTCAATTGCAGAAGGGGCCAGATTATTGCGATCCGCAGAATTGGTCGAAATCTGCCGATTCCCTTACGGGAGAATGGACATCAATCGACGTTGACGCCACACCCCATCAGTTAACGCAACCTCTGTCACCGCAGCAGTCTACCAAAAACACCGGTAATCGGCATCCTGAGGAGATCGATCAGTTCCACTCGCCAGGCGAGAGAGACTTCCCCTTCATGCAGAGTGGCAGGCCTCCATGTCGGTGACCAACTTTCTCCGCACATCCAGGCACCGGAACGCCCGCTCACCTGCAGTTCCGGTACCAGTCCACTTGATCAGGCACGATTGATTCAGACCCGACTGGTCCTAGAACTCTTCATCATCGTCTTCGAAGTCATCGAAGTCGTCATCATCATCGTCGTCGTCATCTTCATCGTCGAATTCGTCGTCGTCGTCTTCGAGATCGTCATCCTCGAAGCCTTCGTCCTCAAAGTCTTCATCGTCGAATTCTTCGTCTTCGAAGTCGTCTTCGAACTCTTCGTCCTCGAAGTCTTCGTCTTCATCGCCGGCCTCTTCGATTTCCTCTTCCGCATCATCATCGATTGCGGCCTGGAGGTCGACTTTCCGGACATCATCTTCGAGAGAGATTGCCGTTTCCCAAGGGTTCCGAACGGAACGTGAAAAGATCGTCATCGTCATGGTTAAAGGGCCTTCTGTAGCTCGTGCTGCAATGCACCTGTTTGGGACGACCGCGTACCCGTCGAAATATTACCGGGAAAATTCGGCTTCCAGCGAACAGTCAGTTTTCGTGTTTGTTACGCGGGTCGATACCGGATTAAAAAGTTCGTGTCAAGCAGCCGGATCGGACTTTTCAAAACACCCGCCGACTCCTCCCGAAATTCTCAAAAACTGGAGGATGAAGGGAAGGCCTTCTTCCTGACACGTCACCTCTCCCGGTGCCGACGACCAAAAGGTTGTCATAATCGACGAGACTGGACTCGTCTATTGTGACTGTCCGAAATTTCGTGGACTTTACCGTTCCGAAATTGTTCGGCAGCAATCACCTGCTACTTGAATTGCAATCCGGGGACACTTTGAGAAACGCGAAAGTTTCAGGAAGCGACTCTTCCCTGCACGATCGCTTCGCGTTTCCCCAGACAAAGTGGATTTACGGCAATCTTGCAAGTCAGGTGATCTGCGCGGTAATGTTTTGGGATGAGCTCCAAATTTCCGAAAACGCCGTCCGACGAAAACCTCCAGTCACTGGCCCATGATCTGCTGGGTGTGGATCTAAACGCCCCTGCCGATCTCGATGAACCATTCGATGTCGATGGTCTCGGACTGGATGACCTTGGATTTGGAGGACCGTCCGAGTCCCCTGCTCCCGCCCGAAGTGAGGAGCCGACTCCTCCAGCGGCTGCCGCAGTCGAAAGTGATTCCGGGGACGATCCGCTCGCCTGGATCGTTAAAGCCTCGCGGAATCCTTCCAAGCCGGCAGAGACTCGTCCTCGGGTCGAAACGCCGATTGAAATCGATAACTGGGACGATGACGATTTCGGAGCCGGGATTCTCGAAGTCCCAGTGAAATCAACGCCTGTCCCTCCCGCACCTGCGGCTGTTCGGGAAACCGCCGACCGAAGCCCACGAGAACAGAGCATCGAGCCCGAAGATGACTTCGGAGCTGAATTCGAAGAAGTGGATGAAATTGAAATCGAGGAAGAACTGAGTCTTTCCGTCGAAAGTACGGATGAGGACGAGTCGCTCGAATTCGGGGCAGAAGAACCGGAAGTAGAAGAAGCGTCTCCCCGTCGTGGTCGCCAGCAGATTACTCGCGATGCCGGGTATTGGGACGCACTGGAAGGGTGGAACGAGTGGGAAGACAAACCTGCTCCTGCCGCTCGCAACGAAGAGACTCGTGATTCCTCCGATCGACGTGGGCGACGGTCACGTGGCGATCGGCGTCCGCGCCGCGACAATGATTCGGGTTCAGGTCGCCGATCCGAACGCTCGGAACGTCCTGCACAGGAGCAGGCCGAACGTCCAACACCGCAACGGAGCGAAGCACGCGAAGAGGCGCCTGCCTCCAACGAACGCCGCGGCCGACGGGATCGATCCGCTCCACAGGCCGCCCCGCAGGAAGAGCGTCCCCGTCGCGAACCGGCTCGACAGGAAGAACAGTCAATTAAAGAAGAGCCACGCCGCGAAGGCCGTCGCGGTTCAGGCCGTTCACGAGGACGTGATCGCAACCGGGAAGGCGCGAACCGCGAAGTTGCTGCTGAATCACGCCCCGTTGAGCCAGTTGCAGATTCGCCAGCACCGCAGAAATCAGGCCGTGATCGGGCCGAGGGTCGCACTCCTGCCGCCGAGGAGGAATCAGGCCGATCACGTCGTCGGGGGTCACGTAATGACCGCCGAGGAAGTGGCCACGGTGGGCGAGAACAGGAACGCCCCATCGAGGAACCCGTTCAGCTCTCGCAGGAATCTGATGACGATTTCGGAGGCGGGATCTTCGTAGAGCCCGTCCAGGAAAGTCGTAATCGCCGCCGGACGCCTCCCCCCCCTGCTCCAATCGTCCATGACGACTTCGGGGACGACGAAGAAGACTTCATCGAAGACGAATTCGTCGCGGAGGAAGTCGTCGAGGACATCCCAGCCGCCGCTGAAGGCGACGATTTTGGCGCCGGACTGGAACTGGAAGCTCCTCGCACTCGCCGGCGTCCACCCCCATCCGGACGTCGCCCCGCACCGGCTCAGTCACCATCAGGATCACGACGTGGTCCACGTCAGGAGCGTCCTCGCGCAGAGAGCCGCGCCGAGAGCAATGTCGAAACACGGCGTTCCGATGTGGATGAGCTTCTTCCTGCAGTCGACCCGGAGAAATATGCAGGCGTACCAACTTGGGAACACGCTATTTCCCTGCTCGTAAAAAAGCAGCCTCGCTCGTCCAGCGGCCCACGCCGAGGGGGCGGAGGAGGAGGTCGAGGTGGCGATGAACGACGGCGTCGAGGCAACGGACGCGGGAATCGGAACGGTGGCGGAAGCCGCTAGATCAACTTGCGAATCGGCTTTCCTACCCCCTCGAACACGGGGGGCCGTTTTGCCAGAGGAAGGTTGATTCGCGTTCGCACCGGTCTCGCAAACAGCTCTCAAACGATCAGTCTCCCTCTTCCGGCTACTCGTTGAGCGGGAGGAATGACTGGCGTCAGTTTGGCGTGTCAGTCGGCAAAGCTGAATCTGGCCCAACGTCTGCAGGAGAAAGCTCCTCCAGGAACTGATGCGTTTGGGACTTGGATTGAGCACGTCGATTCCCGGAGCGGAATGCCCCATGATCCACGTCGAGTGCGTGACAAAGAGCTATCATCACTCCTCCGGCCCGGTCTCGGTCCTGCGGGGAGTGACGTGCGATTTCCAGACTGGAAGCTGCTCGATCATTCTCGGTCCCTCTGGCAGTGGGAAGAGCACCCTTCTCTATTTGCTGGGTGCCCTCGACCGCCCAACCAGCGGTGAGATCTATATCGAGGGGCGTAGCGTGGGTGCCATGTCGACCAGCCAGCAGAACCAGTTCCGGCGCAGTGAAGTCGGATTCATCTTTCAGAGCTTTAATCTGCTCAGCAACCTGAACGCTCTCGACAACGTTCTTGTTCCATTCATTCCCGCCGGAATCTCACCTGCATTGAAGAAGCGGGCGGGAGAACTGCTCGATCGGGTTGGTCTTTGCAGCCGTTGGCACCACCGTCCTTCTCAGCTCTCCGGGGGGGAGCAACAGCGAGTCGCGATCGCCAGAGCGATCCTTAAATCGCCGCGTCTCATCCTCGCGGATGAACCGACAGGGGAACTCGATGGGGAAACTGGCCAGCTGGTTTTCCAGCTTCTGCGTGAACTCCAGCAGGATCATGGAACAACATTGATCGTCGTTACGCATGACGACCGCTATCTGCTCCCGACTGACCACATCTTTCGGATTGAGAGCGGACAGCTGATCTCGAAATCTTAGTTCCCTCAGTAGTTTCTTCAGGGTTTCGCGAGGTTCATTTCGCTCCTTATTGCGACAAAATCCGCTTATCCCGTCGCAAAAGCGGGCGACAAGGCGCATTAAGGACTGAGTCCACAACGAGGCGTGTCGTACGAGCATTGGCCCGCCGGAGCGATTTAATTTTCGCCCAATTTGCGGACAGAAGCCCGGGGAAGAAAACCGCATCTTGTCCCGCAAGTCAACATGGGATAGCATTTTTCCGAGACTGCATTCTGCCGGCCTGGCAGGAGAACTCACTCCTGCCGGACGGAGCGGTCCTGCGGATTCTCTTTTCAATACCACGGACCAATGCGGGGGACTGCCCTCATTGTTTGTGCAAAAGTGAGCTCGAACCTTACAGGCAAATAGTATGGCTTCTCTCGACGTGATCCGCGTCCGGCGTTTTACGGCCGTGGCACTTCTGATCCTCGGCCTGTCGACCGCGTTCACACAACGGCTGTCGTCTGCTGATCCAACTGATCAGGAAACTTCCCGTCTGGTTTCTCGCATGGTTCCCCGGTTTCACCTGAGCCGCGGAGAGATCAATGACCAGACATCGAGCATTCTTCTGGACAGCTTCCTGAAGAACCTTGACCCACAGAAGATGTACTTCCTCAAGTCTGACATCGACGAGTTTGAACCTTACCGCACGGTGCTGGATGACGATGTCAAAGCCGGCGACATGCGGTTCTGTTATCTCGTGTTCGACCGTTACCGAAAGCGGGTCGATGCACAGATGGAGATCATTCACAAGCTCGTCGCTGCCGATCACGACTTTTCTGTCGACGAGTTCATCGAAGTCGACTCCAAGAAACTGGGATGGTGCACAACTCAGGACGAACTCAATGAGCGCTGGCGCAAACGGGTGAAGTTCGACCTGCTGCAGTTCAAACTCGATGGCAAGACCATGGAGGAAGCACGGGAACGACTGGATAAGCGTTACCGCAATGCTCAGCAGATTGTCGATCAGTACACCCCGTCTGAACAACTGGAAATCTTCCTGACGACGCTGACTCAGTGCTTCGATCCACACTCAACATACATGTCACCTCAGAGTTGGGAAGACTTTGAAATCCAACTGCGACTGAGCCTCGACGGCATCGGCGCCGCCCTGCGAGCTGATGATGGTTACACCGTTGTGGCTGAGATCGTTCCCGGAGGTGCCGCCGCCGAAGAAGGTTCCCTGAAGGTCGGTGACAAGATCACCGGCGTCGGTCAGGACACCAAAGGCGAGATCGTTGAAACCTATCGAATGAAGCTCAGCGACGTCGTTCGCATGATTCGCGGGCAGCGTGGAACGATCGTCCGCCTGCAGGTTACCCCTGCAAACGGCGGAGAAACGAAGGTCATCACACTGACCCGGAAGAAGATTGAACTGAAGGAATCGGAAGTCAAAGGCGAGATCATCGACACCCAGGATCGTCTGGGACGACCCGGTCGCGTCGGAGTCATCAGCCTGCCGACCTTCTACCGTGACTTCGCCGGAGCCCAAGGGGGCGGGCAGTTCAAAAGTGCGGCCGCCGACGTGGCTGCCGTTCTGGATGACTTCGAACGCAAAGGGGGAGTCGACGTGATCGTCGTCGACCTGAGAAACAACGGCGGCGGAGCTCTCGCAGAAGCTGTCGAAGTTTCCGGGCACTTCATCGATCGCGGCCCAGTGGTTCAGGTGAAAGAACCATCCGGAAGTGTTCAGTCTTATGAAGACCGTGAACCTGGCGTGAAAACCACCAAGCCACTGGTCGTGATTGACAATCGGCTCTCGGCTTCGGCCTCGGAGATCTTCGCCGGCGTGATCAAGGACTACAAACGTGGTCTGATCGTCGGTGACACAACCACTCACGGAAAAGGAACTGTTCAGAATCTGATGGATGTCGCTCCGCGGCAGCCGTTCAGCCTGCTGAAACAGGGCGATCGCGGCAAGCTGAAATTAACGATTCAGCAGTTCTATCGCGTCAACGGCGATAGCACCCAGAATCTGGGCGTCACGTCAGACGTGGTCCTGCCATCGCTGATCGATCATTGGGACATTGGCGAAGCCTCGCTGGATCGCGCTCTGCCGTTCGACTCAGTGCCTCCGGTGAAATATTCCGAAGGACGCATGGTGAACCCAGAGATGATCACCACCCTTCAGAAAGCCAGCGAAGCCCGGGTCGCAAAGACTCCAGACTTCCAGAAACTGAACCGGTCAATTGAACGGTATCTCGCCAAGAAAGACCGGACTCTGCTGCCTCTCAATGAAGCTGAAGCCCGGAAAGAGCGGGCTGACGACGAAGTTGCCAAGAAGGAAACCGAAGATATCGAAGCCGCTGAAACGAAAACGCCAAAGGCCGGGGAGCCCATCTTCCCGAAGCGATTCTATGAGGACGAAGTGCTGAACATCGCACTCGACTATGTCTCGCTCCTGAATGGCAGCGTGACTTCGACCAAGCGTCCGTAAACGGGAGGGTTGCGGCCTCCTCATCACGGACCGGATTTCATCACACGCTACTCTCGGGCGGTCAGATCAGTTCTGACCGCCTTTTTTCGTTCTGGCGCACATCAATGCTCAAACGACCGGCTTTCACGAGAAGTCACACGGGCGCAACAGCTTAGAGAAGAACCTCTTTGCAAGAATCCCGGAGCAAGGGGGAGCGACTCCGGGATCCGCCCGCGGGTCGAAGGGAAAAGGTTGGACTTCACCCCCTTCCCGGGCTATCATTTCAGGTGCATCTGATTCGATCTGAATGCTCTGCCAGTGCAAGACTTATGCAGGGAAGGTCGTTCAGCTGTGCGTTGTTCGTTCCCACCTGACTCGCCTGCCTCAACACTCCATCATGACCGATTGTCTGACTTCCAATTGCGTGAATTCCAACTGAGTCCGTCGGCAGACTTGTCCTTCACTTTCTTCTCAGGGGATCGGTCGATCAAGGGTCAGCGGAACATCAACAGTTCAGCGAAATCAGTGCATCGAACAGATTCGACATTAATCCGAGAAACGTGAGTTCCACAACCATGTCATCGGAGCGGGCCTGCAGAGAGCGTTCCCCAAAGTAATTCAATCGAACAACCCGTTGACGGTTCTGTTCCACAGGCGTGATTGATGCGTGTCACCTGTCCACATTGCGGAACTCGTTTTCAAGTCCGGGCAGAAGCTGCGGGCAAACGGGGACGATGTCCCAATGAAGAGTGCAAGCAAATCATCACCGTCCCGCTGACGGAAGCGACCCCAAACCCTGGCCCGGCCCGTCCTGCTCAGAAGCGGCCGACGACGGCAGCGAAGCCACGTCGTTCACCTCCGCCGGAAGTGATCGTTCCACAGGTTCACCACGTGCGTCCTGTAAAACCGGCCGTGCGGAAGAAGAAATCCAAACCGAAAAAAAGCGACGGGATTTCTCTCTCAGCAATCATCGGTGGCTGTGCACTGCTGCTGGTCGTTGCCGCTGGGATCATGCTGAGCCGCCCCTCTTCCGTGACATCCGAACTACACGCGGCGGTAGAACCCGCTGCCCCGGCGGCAACTGCCCCCAGCTATGCAGATGACCTGCTTCCATTTATGAAGGCCTATTGCGCCGACTGTCACGCCAATGGGTCTCAGGAAGGGGACTTCGCCTATGATCGCTATGCCGGGCTCGCCGCGCTGAAGAACGATCGCATGATCTGGACGAAGGTCCTCAAGCTGATCAAGGTCGGCGCAATGCCACCTCCCGACTCTGCTCAACCCAGCGCTGAAGAACGGGACCGTGCGATTGCGTGGCTCGATCATCAGCTGTTCTATGTTGATTGCAACGCTGACCAGAATCCCGGTCGAGTGACCGTTAAACGGTTAAATCGCACGGAATACAACAACACGGTCAATGACCTGCTGGGAATCAACTTCCGTCCCGCAGATGACTTCCCGTCTGACGATGTCGGACACGGTTTTGACAACATCGGTGACGTCCTCACTGTTCCGCCATTGCTGATGGAAAAGTATCTCGCCGCAGCAGAGATGATCAGCGAGAAAGTCATTCCGACAGGCAGCCCTGTGTATGCTCGTCGCCACGTGACCGGCGACAAGCTTAAGCCGGATGGCAAAGCTGCCATTCCTTCCGGGGACCACCTGACGTTCGTTTCCGGGGCTCAGGCAACACACGAATTTGACGTTCCCCGAAAGGGAAAATACAAGCTGAAAATCTCGGCGCGCCAGGACAAGGCCGGTCCTGACGACGCCAAGATGGAAGTCAAACTGGCCGGGAAAACCATCAAGACGATCTCCGTCGAGAAAGCCAAAGGCTACGATCTCTTCACGCTTGATCTCGAAGTACCTGCAGGCAAACAGAAGTTCGCCATCGCCTTCACCAACGACTTCTACGACGAAAAAGCAAAGAACGGAAAAGACCGGAATTTGCATGTGGAGTTCATCGAGCTCGAAGGGCCGATGGAAGTCACCAATGTGGAACGCCAGAAGTTCCTGCTGACCCGCGTCGTGCCGGGCATGAACAAAACTCCTGCGGAGGCAGCCAAGGAGAATCTCGAGACATTTCTGCCCAAGGCCTTCCGACGTGCCGTCACGTCTGATGAGATCAACCGCTATGCCGGTCTGACTCAGACGATGGTTGATCGGGGCGAAAGCTTTGATCAAGCAATGCGGGTCACGCTGCAGGCGATTCTCATCTCTCCTCACTTCCTGTTCCGCGTGGAAGGAGGTCGACGCATCGAAGGGCAGACCGAGATGCTGGATGACTATGCACTTGCGTCGCGGCTCTCTTACTTCCTGTGGAGCAGCATGCCGGATGATGAGCTGTTCCAACTCGCGAAAGAGAACAAGCTGCATGAACGCGAAGTTCTCCGCAAGCAGACGGAACGGCTGCTGAACAGCCCGCGATCTTCTGCGATGACCGCCAACTTTGCCGGGCAATGGCTGGGATTACGCAAACTGACCACGAACGAAGTCGATCCTGACGCCAAGCTCTATCCGGAGTTTACGAAAGAAATTCGGCTCGATTTGTGGAAAGAAACCGAGACGTTCTTCGATGGCGTCGTCCGCAACAACTCCAGCATCTACGACCTACTCGACGGAAAATACACCTTCCTGAACGAGCGGCTGGCCAAGTTTTACGGAGTGGCCGGGGTGACCGGTCCTGAGTTCCGGCGAGTCGATTTCAAAGACGAACCACGCGCCGGGGTTCTGACACAAGGCAGTGTCCTCACCTTGACGAGTTATCCAGACCGAACCAGTCCTGTCAAACGCGGGGAATGGGTCCTCGCGAATCTGCTAGGGGATGCTCCTCCGGAAGCTCCGCCGCAGGTTCCGGCTCTCGATCAGACATCGAAATCCAACCCCAACCTGACATTCCGCCAGCAGTTAGAGCTTCACAGAGCCGACCCTGGTTGCGCCTCATGCCACAAGGAAATGGACGCCATCGGGTTCGGAATGCAGACTTTTGATGCCGTCGGACGCTTCCGCACGAAAGAAGGCCCGCATCCCGTGGACGCAAGTGGAATGCTGCCGTCCGGGGAGGCGTTTAACGGTCCTTTGGAATTGATTTCGATTCTCCGCAAGCAAAAGTCCCGATTTGGTCGATGCCTGACAGAGAAAATGCTGACTTATGCGTTAGGCCGTGGTGTAGAATGGTATGATCGCTGCACCGTGGACCAGATTATGACTCGACTGGAGCAGGATGACCGGATGTCCACACTCATTTTCGGGATTGTGGAATCGGCTCCTTTCCAGTCCAGAACCTACCGAGGCGTGCCCTCTGGCGGCGCAGGACAATCCGTCGCCAGCACACCTTAACGCCGCAGATGACAGCTCTGACTTGAGAAACGTGATTCGTCACTCTTCTCAAATCAAACTCCCCCACCGTTTGAGTTTCAAGAACCAGTGAAAGGGATACCGACATGCAACCACTCGCCCGACGGACAGTACTGAAGGGGCTGGGAGCCAGTCTGGCTTTACCGATTCTGGATGCAATGGTCCCGAAAGCAGCATGGGCGGCCCCCGAGAAGTTGGCTGCCACCCGAATGGCCTTCATCTATGTGCCAAACGGGGCCATCATGCAGGACTGGACACCTCAGGCGGAAGGAAAGAGCTTCGAGCTGTCGAAAACGCTGTCGCCACTGGCCGAGCACCGCTCTGACCTGCTGGTCCTTTCAGGACTCGCCCACAACCTTGCGCGGGCTCACGGAGACGGAGCCGGAGATCACGCCCGGGATTCGGCAGTGTTCCTCACCGGAGCACGACCACGGAAATCGGATTCAGATATTCAGGTCGGTCAGTCAGTCGACCAGTTCGCCGCTGAGCGGATCGGACGCGACAGTCGTCTCCCCTCTCTGGAACTGGGAACAGAAGCCGGTCGACAGGCAGGTCGCTGTGATTCCGGTTACGGCTGTGCATACCAGTCCAACATCTCCTGGAAGTCGGCGACGACTCCGATGGCGAAAGAAATTCGCCCACAGGCCGTTTTCGAGCGGATGTTCGGCGGAGACCTGGATCCCAAAGTTCAGGCCAAACGAGCGTTCTTCCGTCAGAGCATCCTGGACTTCGTTGCTGATGATGCCAGCCAGCTTTCCAAGCGACTGGGCGCCAGTGACAAGCACAAGATGGATGAATACTTCACCAGCGTCCGGGAAATCGAACAGCGGATCGATCGCGCCGGCAAGAAGCTCCCTGATGCACCGAAGATGGACCTGCCAGAAGGCGTTCCGAGCGACTTCGCGATGCACGTCAAACTGATGTATGACCTGATGCTGGTCGCGTTCCAGACGGACACCACCCGGATCTCCACCCTGATGCTCGCCAACTCAGGCAGCAACAGGAAGTACATGGAGCTGGGAGTCGCGGAAGGTCACCACCAGATCTCGCATCACCAGAATGAAAAAGACAAGATCGCGAAACTGCAGAAGATCGACCAATACATGGTCGAGCAGTTTGCTTACTTCCTGAAGCGAATGAAGGCGACCAAGGAAGGCGACAGCAACCTGCTGGCGAACTCCATGATCATGTACGGCGGAGCGATCGCGGATCCAAACCGCCATGCCCATCACGACCTGCCGATCCTCCTCGCCGGTCAAGGCGGCGGGAACATCGACACCGGTCGTCACCTGCGGGTTCCGAAAGAGACCCCAGTCAGCAACGTGTTCGTCTCGATGCTGCAGGCGTTGAAGATCAATGTCGACTCGTTCGGAGACAGCAATGGAAAGCTTTCCCTGAAAGCGTAGTCCGGCTTCGTAGGTCATTCATCGACAGCTGAAGAATCGAAAGCCCCTCTGGTCGCCCGTGCTGCCAGAGGGGCTTTTTTGCTGACTCAGCACATAGAACGGTCACAAAAAAGCTGGGCGATTCCCGCAGCTGGTGACTGCTGAGAACCGCCCGGAATTGTTCGATCGATGATCGCCTCGAAGAGAAGAACTACTCAGCTGGAGCCGGTGCTGGAGCAGCCTGATCTTCACTGGAATCCTCGTCCGCGACTTCAGCCGGGATGCGGGCCAGCGAGACGAGCTTGTCATCTTCATCGAGACGCATCACTCGCACGCCTTGCGTATTTCGCCCGATCACGTTGATGTCCGTCGCACGAATTCGCTGGATCTTACCGGAGGTCGACATCATCAGGATGTCATCGCCGTCCGTGACGGCCAGCACACCGATGACCTGACCGTTGCGGCTGGTGGTCTTGATATCACGGACCCCTTTGCCGCCCCGTTTCTGACGACGGTAACGCATTCCGCTACTTGCAGAAGCACCGGCCTCTTCACTACCGGCTTCAGCGGTTGCATCGTCCCCGGCAGGAGTTGTTCCTTCAGTGGTCTCGGACACATCCTCTTCCGCACCGGAGTCGAGGTCTCCGACACCGAAGGGAGTTCGCTTCCCGTAACCATTTTCGCAGATCGTCAGCAGTGTCATGTTCTCATCTGCAATGACCATTCCGACGACGGTGTCACCTTTACTGAGCGAGATCCCCTTCACGCCCATCGTGTTTCGGCCCATCGGTCGGGCATCAGACTCGGTAAAGCGAATCGTCATCCCGGTGGCTGTGCTGAGCACAACATCCTGACCGGCGGCGACTTTCACGACGTCAATCAGTTCATCGCCTTCGTCCAGCTTAATGGCGATGATGCCTCCCTTCATCGGGCGGCTGTAAGCAGAAAGAACCGTCTTCTTCACGATTCCCTGCTGGGTCGCCATGAGCAGGAAGTGCTGATCATCGAACTCACGGACATCGATACAGTCCTGCACGCGCTCGCCTTCTCCCAGATTCAGGAGATTCACGAGAGCGCGGCCCTTGGCAGTCCGGGCCTGTAGCGGCAAGTCATAGACCTTGTGCCAATAGACCTTGCCGAAGTTTGTGAAGAACAACAGCCAGCTGTGCGTGCTCGAAACAAACAGGTGTTCCACGGGATCTTCGTCGTCGCTTTTGGCACCTTTAATGCCTCTTCCGCCACGATTCTGAGCCTGATACATCGACAGCGGGGTCCGCTTGATGTAGCCACGCTGTGAAAGCGTGACGACCATCGGCTCTTCGGTAATCAGTTCGCCGCGGTCGACATCGGTCAGTTCTTCCTCAGAGATTTCCGTACGACGGGGCGATGTGTACTTCGCCTTCAGCACTTCCATCTCGCTCCGGATTTCCGCGCGGATGTGAGCGGGGTCCGACAGCAGGTGCAGGTAGCCGAAGATGTCTTCCAGCAGTTCGCTGTGCTCGCCCTGCAGATTCTCTCGCTCCAGGTTTGCCAGCGAACCGAGCTGCATGCTGACAATCGCTTCAGACTGGTTGACCGAAAGCGAATAGTTTTCGGCCTGGCCATGTTCCTGAAGGAAGATCGAGAAGCCTTGCTCGCCGAGGGCACGGGCGACCAGTTCTGCCGGCATCTGAATGTGCTGCAGGCGGACCTTCGCTTCGGCCCGACTTGGAGACGACCGGATCGTCTGGATGATCTGGTCGATGTCGATCTGGGCGATCAACATCCCTTCAACGGTGTGCTTCCGCTTGCGGGCTTCTGACAGCTGGAACTCAGTTCGCCGCCGGATCACTTCTTCGCGATGGCGAATGAATTCTTCAATGAACTGCTTAATGTTCAGCGTCTGGGGACGATTTCCGACCAGAGCCAGCAGAATCACCGAAACCGTTGTCTGCAGCGGCGAATACTTATAGAGCTGATTCAGGACGATTTCCCGATCAGCATCCCGCTTCAGATAGATGTGCAGGCGGACCTGCCAGCTCGGAGTCTTGCGGTCGGTGTAGTCGACGACCCGCGAAATTCCTTCGATCTTGTCGTCTTTGATCAGCTCTTCGAGCTTCGATTTGATGCGGTCGCGGCTGTCGAGATACGGGATCTCTTTCACCACGATCACTTCAGTGTTCTTCTCGGTCTCGAACTCGACCTTGGCCCGCAGAGTCAGCGTCGACCGACCGGTGCGGTAACCCTGCAGAATTCCATATCGACCGCAGATCACGCCCCCGGTCGGGAAGTCCGGGCCGGGCAGCACGTTCATGATCTCTTCGATGCTGACATCGGGCTGATCGATGGTCAGCATGATGGCTTCAGCGACTTCGCCGAGATTGTGCGGAGGAATGCTGGTCGCCATCCCGACCGCGATTCCCTGCGAACCGTTCACCAGCAGGTTCGGGTATCGCGAGGGGAGAACCACCGGCTCTTCACCGCGCTGGTCGTACGTCGGAATGAAATCGACGGTCTGCCGCTGCAGATCGTCCAGCATTTCCGAGGCCGCTGACGAAAGGCGGGCTTCGGTGTAACGCATGGCCGCCGGGCCGAGACCGGCGATCGAACCGAAGTTCCCCTGCTTGTCGATCAACGTCTCGCGCATGACCCATTCCTGGGCCAGACGCACGAGTGTTGGATAAATCACCTGCTCGCCGTGCGGGTGATAGTTCCCTGAGGTATCCCCGGAGATCTTGGCGCATTTAATTCGGGCAGACGCAGGCCCAAGGTTGAGGTCGTTCATCGCGACCAGAATTCGCCGCTGAGCCGGCTTCAGGCCGTCACGCACGTCTGGCAGAGCGCGGCTGACGATGACGGACATCGCGTACGTCAGGTAGCTCTGCTGCATTTCATCGCGAATATCGAGATCTTCAATCGCTCGATGGGCGAGGCCGGTTTCCTCAGGAATGTCGAACGAATCTTCGGGATTCTCAGAGTCGGATGGGGGAATTCCGTTCGACAACGTCAGCACTCCTCAAACTGGACCTGTTCACCGTCTCTCTCCCGCAGACCAACGACTGCGATTGAGAATGTCCCGTGATCGGAACTGAAAGACGGAAAACCCGGTCGCGAATTCACTCGAGATGGTGTTCTCTGCCAAGAGATCGAATTCCCATGGCAGAAAATCGTCGCAACCTCTTGTCAAACCAGACTTTGCCGGCCAGCACAAGGTCATAAAAACGACAGCGGGAATCTTACCGCAAATAAGGGTCGCCAACAATGCTCAGGCAGGGCAATTCAGATCGCTTTTAATCGTCCACAACAAACGACTACACAATGAGTTATTGCCGATCGAAAGCAGCTGAACAAACCGGCCGGGCCGAATACGTGAATGGCCGCCAGAATCGAAATGAATCAGGTCGGCGAAAACGTCCTGACGATCCTGCCTTGATGAAAAGAGAGGCTGACTTCCCAGCGATGAAGAGCGTCAGCGGAGAGGTCGCACGGGGAGGCGTTTGGGATCCGCGCCGGGGTCCTCAGGAGAATAGCGGACCGGGAGCGAATCGATCTGCAGACGGTCCCGCCCGTTGTTCCCGGGGACAAAGCGATAGCTGCCGCTCAGCAGACCATCAACAATCAAGTTCTGGCTGTCGAGCTCGTCGAGCACCTGTGTCTCACGGTTCCGAGAGAGAGCCAGAATGATCTCCCGCGCGGTAACCAGCCCCTGCGCGGCGATCTCGACATGCTTGTCCCAGGCCGCCGTTATACCGCTTCCATCAAGCTCGATGAGCCCTTCCCCCAGAGCCAGGTCGACCAGACTGTCGGCTCCCTGAATGGAGATCAGCCCTGATTGCTGAAGCAGTCGGCCGGTCGGCAACGAGACCAGTGGTCCGCACCCGCGGAAGGTGCAGGCATTAAACATCACCGGCACTCTCAGGCCAGAGCGAGCTCCCTGATCCAGCTTCAGATGCACCCGAAGTCCTTCGGTCTGAACATTCTGCAGCAACGCCGAGGAGAGCGGTCCGGAAACCTGAATCAGGTCCCCCTGCCCCAGAAACTCGGAATCCCGCACCAGCAACTGCGCCGCAGCCAGTGGATCAACCACATTCCAGCTGAACAGAACGGCTTCCTCAGAGGCCCCCTGACTCATCGCAAGGGAATGATCGATCACAATGGTCTGGGACTGAATCTGGACCGGACGAGACAGCGGGGAGGCTTCCGTCTCATGAACAACAATGCGAACGTGTTCCATTCGCAGCTTGGAGGCGTGCAACCGCAGCGGCGCCGACTTCACATGAATGGTGGCCGGGCGGGAGGGATCAGTCGTGACCAGCAGGCTCTCTGTTGAAATCACGTCCCCTGCGAGGTACTCAGCATCTGCTTCCAGAAGCAGGCGATCTCCTTCCACAGCGGGGAGAGGTCGCAAGGGTCTCTCGCTCTCCGAATTCGCGTGATCGGCGGCGGCAGCGGAGTCAGCGATCGGAGCGGGAGAGTTGTCAGACGTGATCTTGATGTCGGCGTCCCCCCCCAGTTCAACGGTCTGTCTGCTCTGAAATGTGGGAACAGTGGCCGCGACAACGGTGGTGGCTTCAGCACGGCCGAGTCGAGGAATTCCAAGTCGATCCCGCTGCCATGCTGCTCCGGCCAGCACCATCGTGAAGAAAAGACAGGCAGCCATTGCAGGCACACGGGACTTCCGACGCACATCGGGCCGTAGCCGTTGCGAAGGGGTGACCGTTTTAAAAGCTCGGGAGAATTGCCGGAGATTACGCCTGCGACTGGAAGGACCGGCCAGCTGCTGACGCACATCCGCGAATGTCTGCATCCGGCGTGTCACATCACGGGCCGTCATATTCCGGATGAGTGACGCGAGGGATTCAGAGGTCTCTGGCGCGATCGTGCGAACATCCGGAACGGAACGCGTGCGATGCGCAGTGAGCTTCGCCAGTGGATCCATCAGCAGGAACGGAGGCCGCCCTGCCAGCAGCTGCCAAAGGACGCATCCCAGCGAATAAATTTCACTCGGAACCGACGCCCGGCGCGGGCTGTCAATCCGCTCGGGAGCCATCGAGTCCCCGGCGTCGTCAGGTAACCGTGTATGAATGGTGATCGAGGGAGAGCATGCTGCAAGGAGTCCCCAGTTCAGCAGAGCGACTTCCCCATGATCTCCGAGCCAGAAGTTCGTCAGCCGCAGATCCCCATGCAAAGCATAAGGTTCAGCTGTCTGGAGCTGACGAATCACCTCCAGTGCAAGCTGACGCACCACTTCCTCAGGGAATCGTCCACGCCTGACCAGCAGTTTCGAAAGCGACTCCCCGGCATGCGCGGGACTAATCAGGCAAAGCTGATTTCCTTCGAGAAAAGCATCGTGAGGCAATCCTGGAATCCGATCGCGGACGATGGCCAGATTTCTCAGCGTCTGGGTCAGTCGATTTAACGCTTCTTCACTTTCACGCGGGTCAGTTCCAACTCGCGATAGCAGGAGCGCCGACTTGCGTCCCCTTTCTCGGGTTTCCACGACTGGGAGGACGGGATCAAGAACACGCGGGGTTTGCAGAACATACTTCCCTCCATGAATCAGTTCTGCTCCTTGACCGCTTTCCAGGCATCGACCCTGGAACGGGGTCAGCGAGCCGATCGAGACCAAGGCATCAATCCACACGGTCTCAGTGACGGGCAGCCCTCGGGCCAACCGACGAACCGTCCTCGCTGCCCGTTTCAAATCCCCAGGAATTGAAACGTTCAGAGCGGCCAGTTGATTTCTGAGGTCCTGTGAAGGCAATTCCATTCCGCCGACATCCTGTCCGCAAGAAAAGCAGGGTGTTATGGCAGAAACTGCCGGTCGAGAGCAATGTCGGTTTCGGCAATGTGAAAATAGTCCGACGGGGGCCTGATCTGATCTTGTGTTTCTCAAGCCGCGATTTGATTCGCGTGGCTTCGGTTCTGGCAACTGCCGATAAGCTCAGCACGGAACAGGCTCTCCACCAGAGTCCCTGATCGCCGATTGCCTGGATTTCGCCAGAGACCATTTCGCTCAGCGCGAGTGGGGCAGGCGATTCCAAATCGAACGGAACAGGATCGACCGGAATCAGTTTTCATGAGAATTGTTGCTCTCATCACTGTCCTGATGGTCAGTGGCTGCCACCTGATGGGGCGGTCCACAGGCTGCGATCCCGTTGCATCCGCTGACTTCCAGCAGGGACAAACTGACTGCGAGGAAAGCTGCCGCACTTGCAGTCCGATCTCCTGGAGCTGCGAACTCGTGGCGAAGATGACACACGGCTGTTTGGGACATCACCCCAAATACTCCCGATTTCATGACAACATGCTGACCCGACACGACGCACGCAAGCTGGCCTGCCGGGAGCTGCATGCCAACAAGTGCCCGGGCTGTGTCGGTTGTGATTACCGAAAAGGCTACGAGCAGGCGTTCATTGACGTCTCTTTGGGAGCAACCGGCGACGTTCCGGCATTGCCTCCGGCGAACTTCTGGACGAACTGTGCCCGAACCCCGGGCGGACATGAAAAGGCTCGCGACTGGTTTCAGGGATACGCCGACGGGGCAATCGCAGCGAAAGCGATTTATGAGCCTTACAACAAAGTCGCAGCATCGCAATTTTATGTAGCTGATTGGCCGGAGGTCGGGCCGGCACGGCAAACTCCGAATGCGCAATGGTCTTCTACACCCACCCCGGTGTCTGGAACTCCTGAGTATTAAGAAATCGGTCAGAAATGAGATTCCACAGGAATTGAGCCGTGGGCAATGGCACTGACTGAACGACTGAATGAATCACTGAATGAGAATGAGTCGGGACCGGTCAGAATTCAGGCGGATGGAATTCGCCTCAAAGGAATGACCGGAACTCGCAAGATTTGTCGAAGCAATTGAGAAACGAGATTCGATCGTCAAACGACAGGGAACGGTTCAACACCGCACTGCTGAAAATCCAGAACAATCCTGACGCAGCTCCTGTCAACATGTGATCGATTTCACGAACCCGAATGGATTGGGTTCTCCCGCCACGGAAGGTCTGATGAGTACAATCTCCAGCGCCAACAGATCACCTGCCCTGCCTGCTTCAAGGGCGAGGCAGACCTGCCTGTCATTGGTCGTGATGACTAATGTGCTGCTGGTCATGACCAGTGGCTCAGGCTGCACTGCGCTGCATCCCGTCCGCGGAGTGCCGGCGTCTTACTTGCCAGATCAGTTCATCGGTCCTTCTCGCGATAACAAGCGGACAATCGACCTGAGCCTGCTGGTGCGATCTCAACCTGATCAGTATCGCGTCGCCTCAGGGGACGTTCTTTCAATCTTTGTCCCTCGCGTGCTGGGTGTTGAAACAACCGAAGTTAACTCGGTCGGAATCTCTCCTCCGATCAACATGCCGACTTCAATTGAAGACCCGCCAACCGTCGGCTATCCGATCCAGGTGCGGGACGATGACACCATTTCTCTGCCACAGATCCCGCCACTCCCCGTCGGAGGAATGACGCTGTTCGAAGTCGAACAGGCGATCTTCAAGGCCTATACCGAGACCCACAAGATCCTGAATCCTCAGGAAGCCCTTGTGATGGTCAGCCTTCAGCGTCCTCGAATCACGCGAGTGCTGGTCGTCAGACAGGAAGCAACGACCAATCTGACACCAATGACCGGAGCAGGCGCCCTGAACGTCGGGACCACCGGCAAGGGGACCGCTCGGACTGTGACTCTCAAGGCTTATGAAAATGACGTTCTTCATGCCCTGGCCCGTGCGGAAGGTGTCGACGGTCTTCCAGGTCTGAATGCCGAGAATGTGATCTACATCATTCGCCGTCGCGCCCGTCACGGACAGGCGTCGACCCCTCAGATGATTCCGGTCACGCCTCAATACCCGCCGCAGCTACCAGCTCAGCAGTATCTGCCACCCGGAGACCCGAACTACTGTCCTGCTCCTGAGACACCGCTGATGCCGGGACTTCCGCAGCCTGGATATCAGCAGCCCGGCTACCAGCAGCCTTCTCACCTGCAGCCCCAATATCAGCCTCACACGAGTGCTTTCGATCAGTACCGGTCAGCCACCCAGATCCAGCAGGTTTCCGGAAACATCGACCCGCGTCAGTCTTTCATTCAGACCGCGGGCTATGAATACGCAGCCGAGCCCCACGCCGAAAATGGAGTTGCCGGGCAATTCCGTCGTGACTCCGCGATCATGCCGGTTCAGCACACCATGGGCTCTCAAGGAATGACGGGTCCTCAGAATCCGCCCCCTTATTTCCCATCGCAAGGAGCCCCCGGAATCCAGGGCAACTATCGTGATGCACGAACCCAGCACGCATACGCACAGGGTCAGATGAATCCGCTGTCAACCGGATATCGAACCCCTGATGCCTATGGGCAGCATGTTCAACCGACGCAGTATCAGCAGGTCCTGTCGACACCTGACGCTGGGCCAATGCCAGCAGCAAATCCACTTCCTACGCCGGCCACGGGTCATTCTTTGGGGATCGTTCCGCCGCCAGCCCCCACGCAAGCGGTGCCGCAGATTTCACCGCAAGCCCCATCACAGGTCCCGCCGCATGCACAGTACTCTGCTCCGGCGTCCATAACTCCAATCCCCGCGCCCGTTATGGAGGGCTCCAACGTGGAAGCGAGTTGGACTCACATGTTGAACGGATTCGATCCGACGATCGACAACCCGAATGTGATCCGCATTCCAGTTCGACTCGGGCCGGGTGAGAATCCACACATTACCGAAGAGCAGATCACGCTGTATGACGGTGATATCATCTTCATCGAATCCCGTGAAACGGAAGTCTTCTACACGGCCGGTCTGCTCGGAGGCGGTCAGTACACACTGCCTCGTGATTATGATCTCGGCGTGCTGGAAGCGGTTTCAATCGCGGAAAGCCGTGGGAACGCAGGCAACAACGTGATCCGCTCAGCGGGAGGGGTCTCGGCCCTGAATCAGGACATTTCCACCAGCGCTAGCCGACTGGCGATCATTCGCACATTGCCAAATGGAAAGCGGATCACGATCGAAGTCGACTTGCGGAAGGCGATGCGATATCGGGAAGAAAACATCCGCATTCAGCCAGGCGATGTTCTGGTGCTGCAGTACACCTTCCCGGAAGCCATCGGTGCATTCACTCAGCGATATCTGCTGGAAGGTGCAGTCTTCGGAATCGCGGCAGGCATCCTCACTCAGGGCAGATAAGCCGCAGCTCCTGTGCAGCCACATGTCCTGATCAGGTACAGTCGGGGCTCTCCCACCGAACTCGAGTGGGAGAGCATTCCGTTCCTCGAGCCATCGCCGACAGGACGCAGACTCATCCGTTCTGCAGGTCGCGAATCTGCTGCTGGATGGTGGCGATTTCCTTCTCCAGCTTGGGAATCTCCGCAGGATCATCCGGCTGCTTCTTGGCACCGGAAAGTTGTTGCTGCAGATTGGTCAACTTCTTTTTCAGCGAATCAATCTGCTTCTGATTCTTCTTATTTACCGCCATTTCACCCTGTCCTGTCGAAGTGATCATCGAGTCATTGCGTGACGGACACTATAATGAAAAGTCTCCCGCTCCTGCCTCAGTTCACACCCGGAATTTCCATCAGATCATAAACGGACAGGGTCACTCAGGGAGAGCCGGGGATCGCTCTGGCGGAAGTATGAGGACGACAGCCCAAAGGATGAGTCGGTGACACGAGCGGAAGCAGCGGAACAGAATGAATTGCTGGCGGAATTCCGTGGATTTCTGGATCGCCAGGAACTGATCTCCGTGATTCTGGCTCGCCCTCATAGGTCATTCCGCGATGCTCCGCGGAAACAGACGGTCCGTCCTGTCACCATCAAATCACAGCTGCTGTTTCAATGGGAGCAGCAGTTCGATCGCCAGCAGACACACGTCAACAGGACAGCAAAAGAGACCGCAGATCACTTCTCAGAGGTCTTTCCTGAGATTTATCAGGAGGTCTACTTCTTCACCCGAACCGTCGACCTCGTCGCACGTGTAACTCCGCGAGGAATCACCATCCAGCGCAAAGCCCCGCGTGAATTGCCTCAGGCTGTGACGGCGCATGACCGGAAGAAGGCTCATCTGCTGGCCGAAGGGACACCCGTTCCGTTTCTCGTTGAACTGGGGGTGATGACTCCGGAAGGGAAAGTCAAACAGGACAAACAGAAGAAGTTCCGACAGATCAATCGCTATCTGGAGATGATCAACGATGTGGTTGACGATTTGCCGAAGACCGGCGTACTGAAAATTGTCGACTTCGGATGCGGACTGAGCTATCTGACGTTTGCCCTGCATGATCTGTTTCACCGTCTGCTCGGACGTGAAGTCGATCTCTTGGGGATCGATCAGAATCCGCATGTCATCGAACGCTGTCAGGCAATTGCAGGTCGACTCAACACGCCCGGGATTCGCTTTCAGTCAGGAAAGATCGAAACTGCCGCAGAGAGCGAATCGCCAGATTTGACTGTTTCTCTGCATGCCTGTGACACCGCCACAGATCAGGCACTGGCTTATTCTGTTTCAGTCGGTGCGAAAGTGATCCTCGCAGCTCCCTGCTGCCAGCATGAACTGGCAAAGAAGATTCAATCATCCTCATTGGAAGGGATGCTGAAGTTCGGTGCGATCAAAGAACGATTCGCCAGTCTGGCAACGGACTCTCTCCGAGCGGCCGCTCTCGAAGTCGCTGGCTATCGCACCCAGATCCTTGAATTTATTGAGCTCGAACACACGCCCAAAAACCTTCTGATTCGAGCTGTCAGAAAAGAACAGATCTCTCCCGCAGCGACGGAGACCGCGCTCCAGCGTTACCGGACGTTGAAAGATCAGCTGGGAGGTGCTGAACTGGCGGTAGATCAAATCATCTCTGCCAGCAATATCTCTGTCAGCAATGCTCGAGACTCCGGAAGCTGAAAGCGAATCCTTGACGGTAGCCGTCTCTCGCGCAAGACTGGGCATTAACCAATTCACCAGCTACGGAATCACTGCATGATCGTCACGATCGATGGACCCGCCGGCACCGGCAAGAGCACCGTTGCCCGACGACTGGCCGAAGAGCTGGGCTTCCAGTTTCTCGACAGTGGCGCCATGTATCGGATGGTCGCTCTCAAGACGTTGCAGACCCAAATTGATTCAACCAATCACGCGGCATTAATTGCTCTCATTCACTCAACCTCCATCGACCTTTCCGAAGGCGGTTATCTCATGGATGGGGCGGATGTGAGTCAGGAAATCCGCACTCCCGAGGTCACACGCCTCGCTTCATTTGTTGCCCAGATTCCCGATGTGAGAGAGCTGCTCGTTCAACGCCAGCGGGACTTTGCCTCCAGCCGTAACATCGTCTGCGAGGGACGCGACCAGGGGACGGTCGCATTCCCACATGCGGAATGCAAATTTTATCTGACTGCCACTGCGGAAGTGCGTGCCCGGCGACGTCTGATGGAACTGCAGTCACAAGGGAAGCCAGCGATTTTCGAAGAACTGCTGAGAGATCAGACGGCTCGCGACCGGCGCGATGAGGAACGTGAGGCCTCTCCCTTACGCCCTGCGGCCGATGCCGTGATTGTCGACACAACCGATCTCAGCATGGATGAGGTCATTGAAGTCTTACGGAATCAGATTCGGATTCGGCAGCAATCACTCCAGGCACAATAGCCGCATCGGGACGTCGATTGATTGACGAGTTGAGGCGCTTTGGAGTCTCAAAAATTTGACTTCTCACTCCGTTACTTTAAGATCAAATCAGCCCCCCAATGTGATCCCGGAGCGATTCAGCGGCACAGAATATTCATCCGGAACTCGAGGCATCTCTTCTCAATGCTACCAGACTACAGAATTGAGCGAACATGTTAGGCGAGCTGGTCCCACAGGGTGGCGGTGACCCGATCCCGCTGTTACAGCCCAAACTGATCATTGGGCGTCGCAGCAACTGCGACATCGTGTTGACCTTTCCGAACATTTCTTCGCAGCATTGCGAGCTGGAACTGATCAACAGTTACTGGCAGGTTCGAGACCTTCAGAGTCGGAACGGCGTGAAGGTCAACGGAGAACGGGTGACCACCCGCTTCCTGCGGCCGGGCGACGATCTCGAGATCGCCAAGAATCACTACCGCGTCCAGTATGAGCCGGCGGAAGACGCTCCGCCGCCGCCGGAAGAAGATCCGTTCGCCATGAGCCTCCTGGAAAAAGCCGGACTGGAAAAGCGGGCGGAAGAACAGCGGAATCGACCTCGACTCCCGCCTGCTGCAAGGAACGCACCGGTTCAGCGCAAGTTCGACGCTGATGAAGATGCGGCAATGGACTGGCTGATGGGTGACTGACCCAATGCGTCCCATGCGTTTCTCCTTGAAACATGAGACACTGGCCGCCCGGACATCGCCCCACACAGAAAATAGATATCCCCAGCCTGAAGCACGGACGCGTCCGTGAATGTGAGTAAGTGACGGATTGGCATCTGCAAAAAAGAAATCGAAAAAAGTTCGAGTCGCGTTTCATAAGAATCGGGGCAAACGCGCACGGGCGAATGACCTCACACGGCAGACAGACGGAGATCTCGACTCGACGGCGGATCTGTCGAACAACGAGCGAGTGAGCGGAAAAGGAGACCTCACTCGTTTTCGAACTGTTGTCACCACCGAAGACAGTGACGTGCAACGTGCCGTGGATGAAGAGTCGACCGTCTCCGGACGAGTCCTGATGGCCGTCGGCTCAAATCAGTGCCGCGTCCAGCTGGAAGACGGGCAGGTTACACTCTGCACCGTGCGACGGATTGTCCGCACCATGTCTCGCGATACCCGCAGCGCGGTTGTCGCAGGAGACCGCGTCCGGGTGATGCTTGAAAACGACGGTCGCGGAGTCATCGAACGGGTGGAACCGCGAACTGCGACGTTGAGCCGCGGAGTTCGGAATCGAGCCCACATCATTGTGGCGAACGTCGACCAGACCGTGATCGTCTCTTCTGTCGCCGAACCCCATATCAAACTCGGACTGATCGACCGCTTTCTGTGTAGTGCCCAGAAAGGGAAAACGCGGGGAATCGTCTGCATCAACAAGATTGACCTCTGTCCGCGCGCCGCACTTCAACCGGTCGTCGGCCAATATGCTCGACTGGGATATCCCGTCATCCTGACAGACGCACTGACAGGTGAAGGTCTGCCTCAACTCCGGCGACTGCTTGCTGGGCGGGAGACCGTTTTCACTGGCCAGAGCGGCGTCGGAAAGTCATCCCTTTTGAATGCATTGCAGCCGGGGCTCGGCCGTCGTACCGGAGAGGTGAGCCAGGAAACCAGTAAGGGGCGGCACACCACCCGAACGACAGAACTGATTCGGCTCGACTGCGGCGGCTGGGTTGTCGACACACCAGGCATCCGGTCCCTGCAGCTTTGGGACATCGTCAAAGAAGAACTGGAAGGACTGTTCATCGAGTTCAGTCCGTTCGTTTCCCGCTGCAAGTTTCCGGACTGCACGCATATCCACGAACAGCAATGCGGAATCAAGCAGGCCGTCGACAACGGCTGGATTTCGCCGCTACGGTACGACAGCTACGTTCGCATCTGGAACGGCGAAGACGAAGTCTGGCTGCCGCCACCAGACAGCGAATAACGTAATGCTAGCCGGGAGCTTCGCTTCACCTTCTCCCCGGCAGACGTGATGATCTACGACGAAATGCAAAAAGCCACCTGCAAGTGCAGGTGGCTTCTCTCACATCACATCAGTTCTCTCTCAAGCAGGGGAGGCAAAAGGTCGAGCCCGTTGGGCTCCGGTGCCTTAAGCCACCCGTTCTTCCTTGCGGTTTGAACCTGGGCCGCCGCGTGGTGGGTAGCCGTACTCGCGGAGCTTGCCGGACAGGGTTCGAATTCCGATCTTCAGGGCCTTGGCCGTCAGTTCGCGGTTGCCGCCGAACCGGTTGAAAGTGGCCTCGATCAGCTTGCGTTCCATTTCCCGCAGAGTCAGACCAGGATCTTCGGTCGACTCGTTGTTCTGCTCAAGCCACGGCTCGATTTCTGCCCCGGAGATCACTGGTGAATTGGTCAGCGAACAGCAGCGGGCGATCACGTTTTCCAGTTCGCGGGCGTTGCCGGGCCAGCTGTAAGTCATCAGGCGAGCCATGGCCTCGTCTGACAGACGGCGGATCGGCTGACCTTCGCGAACTGAACACTGCTGCAGGAAGTGCTCGGCGAGAACCGGGATGTCGTCCATCCGGTGGCGAAGTGGCTTGACCAGAATCGTCTGTCGTTCGAGCACTCGTAACAGCTGCGGTGAGAACTTGTCCTGCAGACACAGCTCACGCAGGTTGGATGACGTGGTCGCAATGATGCGTGCCTGCAGCGGAACATAGTTTCCAGCGTGCGGGTAGGCATTGTTCAGGATAATTTCAGCCAGCTGGTGCTGCTGGGCAATCGTCAGGGCTTCGATTTCTTCGAAGACCAGAGTTCCAGAGGCCGCTGATGAGAATCGACCTTCCGTGGTGCTGTCGCCGAGAAGTTCCTTCTCAACAACTGAGCTGGTCAAAAGGCTGCAGCGAATGGTCAGGAATGGCATCCCTGGGCCGCTACGGGTCAGGTGAA
Source organism: Planctomycetota bacterium (assembly GCA_023417655.1). Taxonomy (GTDB): domain Bacteria; phylum Planctomycetota; class Planctomycetia; order Planctomycetales; family Planctomycetaceae; genus Planctomicrobium. The sequence goes on from JAEZFD010000013.1 coordinate 29,933, forward strand.
TCGCACGAGCGACTTCACTCTTCCCGGAGCCTGATTCTCCGCAGACCAGAACCGGCTGATCGTGATCAGCAGCGGCGTGAATCTGTGAGCGAAGGTCACGGGTTCCTTCGCTGACACCGACCAGACCGTCGAACATCCGGCCTTCCAGCTTCTGCCGGAGCTGGATGTTTTCGCTGATCAGTGATGCACGGGCAACGCATGAGAACAGTGCGCGGCCAATACGATCTGGTGTCAGTGGTGGATCCAGCACGTCGCAGGAAGCACTGCGAGGTGGTGTCAGTCGCTGCCCGATGGATGGCAGCAGAATGAACTGGGTTGGCTTTTCTGCCCGACGAACTTCGAGATCCAGCGATTCGATTTCGGCTGTTGACTCAGGCTCGTCAATGACAGCGGCGGCGATGGTTTCGGCCAGCAGAATCGAACGCATTTCGGCGATCGATCCCACGGAAGTACAGTCGTATCCGGCCCGGCGAATGGCCAGTTCCAGATGCTGTCTTGACGCCTCGCTTTTCGCACAGGCGACGACCTTGCCAGTCGGTCGAATCGTGGCTGGGGGTGTTAAGGACATGAGGTTCCTGCCGAAGGCCCAGACGCGCAGAATCCGATCCCGATGACTTGAGAGAGGAGTCATCCACGGATCCCGTTTGCCAAGGCAAGGGGTGAGTGAGACGAGGAAGTGACGTGAGAAAAAATCGAAGTCGTTGACGACACAAAGTCTGCATTCGATGAGAGATTTGCCTGAGCTCGAGCGAGTCAGACAGTCGTTTGCAGGTTCGAGTTGTAACGTTTGGGAAGTGACTTTCAGGAAGGTGGCGGAGTGATATCTCGACCGGCAGAAAAGTGTCAACGGGGCTTCGTATGATTTTCAAAAAAGTCAGAACTGCTTGGTAAAAGATTCAAGAGTCAGGCGATGAGCGTCGCTGATATCTTTGATTTCCCCACCGGCTTTCCTCATGTGACTGCACTCATTTGCCTCCTTCTCTCAGAAGAAGTCATGAGGGTCTTATCAGAGAAAAGACTGGCTCTCACGAAGGATGAGATGAGCCATCCTGTTCCTCCGTGGACATACGATTTCGTGCCTTTCCACTCTCTCCTGCGAGTGCAGTCTGGATTCACCTCGATTCCGTCCCCGAGAAGGCACCAATTCGATGATCGGCAGAAGCTGCCGACATTTTTGAACGCAGTGTGCAGAAGCTGATTGCCCGAGACAGCGGAATGGCGTCTGTTCCATCGCGAGATCAAATTACCAGATCCGGTTCCGATCTAAATCGATGTCTCCTTATCTGGGATCGCACGAGTCCGGTTCTGTATGATCACCCTGCTTCGCTGCCTCTCGGCAAGGACTTCAACAGATTGGAGGAAGTGAGATGTCCTCTCGATTCATTTCAGTGACTCTGTGTTCCGTCCTGTTTCTCTTCGCTCTGCTCCCTGCCGTTGCGCAAGAGCCGTCGCAACCCAACGCCACGACCGCGGCCCCTGTCCGGATTCGACCGGAAGAAGCTCGTCAACACGTCGGGCGACTTGTCGAAGTGACATTTGTGGTCAAAAAGACGAAGTACAACCCGATGCGGAATCTGGTCTATCTCGACTCGATGACCGACTGGAAGGACCCACGGAATCTGGGAGTCATGCTCACCTCAGAGGGATTGGCGGATCTCAAACAGAACCGGCACATCGATTCCCCAGTCGACTTCTACCGAGACAAGAAAATTCGCGCCGTCGGAACAATCACGATCGAAGAAGACAATCCGTTTCTGAAAGTCATCAAGAGCGATCAGATCGAACTGGTAAAGAGTTCAGAACAAACCCAATAAACCGCTCCTGACTCTGGATCGCTCCGTGTTGTCCAGGAATTTCGCGGTGTTTCCTCTCTCGGTGAACCCGTTCCTGTGAACCCGGGTCTGCGACGATAAGCACACAGAAAGCAGAACTCATGACCGCATCCGCTTCCTCAATCAATCCCGTCTACTCGATCATGGCCGACGACGCTTCATTGACGCCGGCTCAGATCATCGCGGAACTCGAACGGGGAATCGACCTTCTGAGAAACGCCGTCGCAGACATGACCGCTGAACAGGTCCGGGCACGCCCCATCGCCGGCAAATGGAGTTCACTGGAAGTTGTCTGCCATCTGGTGGATTGTGATCAGTTTGCAGCCGACCGAATCAAGCGAACGATTGCTCTGGAACGTCCGCTGCATCTGGGAGTTGATCCGACCACCTATAACACGGCCCTCAATTATCAGGAGGCCGATCTTGAACAGGAATTACAGCTGTTCGAACTGAATCGTCGCCATCTGGCCGCGATGCTGAAGCGGCTGCCAGACACGATCTGGTCACGGCCTTCGGTCCATTCTGAAACCGGACTGGTGACGGTTCGCCAACTCCTGCTGCACCCAATCCGCCATCTGGAGCACCACATTCCGTTTCTGCTGGAAAAACGGCAGGCGTTGGGATTGCTCTGATTTCCGCATTGCTGACAAGAATCAGAGAGTCGCGGAATCCGATGGGTCGCGTTTCAGTGCGGCTGTGACCACAAGTTCGACTCGATATTCCGGAGACGCAAGCTGCGCGTGAACGCATGCGCGGGATGGAGCATGGCCTTCCGGCACCCAGGCATCCCATTGGCGATTGAATTCCTCCAAATCCTCAGGGTACGGCAGGTAGACCATGACCTGCAGCATTCGAGAGGGCGCACTGCCAATCGATATGAGCGTCTGCGTGGTTTGTTGCATCACCTGCATAAACTGTCCCGCGGGCGGGAGGCTCGGGTTCTCCGGCACTTCAACGAAGTAGGCGACACCGCCATGACAGACCACATCAGACCAGCGACGGTGTACCCCGTGGCGAATAATTTGAGTCACGCGATCCGATCCATCTCTACAAGTGCCGATTGAGCAACGAAGCCTGGCTGTTGCCCCGCAGAATGATGTCACTGCGTTTGACCATGATAAACGCTGACAGCCGCGTTTGCATTCCCTCACCGAGCCGCGTCACTCACTTTCGCTTCTGCCACATTCTTGACGTGGTTCAGCACCCGTCCGTGAATGCGATGAATAATGAACTGGGTCCACAGCTTCCAGTAAGGACGGGGATAGATCTCCAGTTCATACCAGGTCGTCCCGGTGAGTAGAACGTTCCCATTGGGCAGCTGTGTCAGACGAATCTCGCCCCGATTGCTCTTCAGCGCGTGATCGAGATGCGGTGGATGAATGTGGCGATAGGGTGTCATCTCAACCATCGGATGAGGCTGTTCACTCACATCGAATGCCAGATGGCGCGGGGCGTCCCAGACGGTGATTGGCTCGACGAAGCTTCCTGTCGAGAAGATGCAATGTCGTATCGCCCCGACTCCGGTCCCCTCGATCTTCGCTTTGATGGGATAGGCAATGCCCGACGTGAAGAGCCAGTCCCGCGGCTCCGGGATGTCGGGGAACTCAATAAACGTGTCCCAGACGACCTCCATCGGCGCAGCGATCTCCACTGAAGTGACATTCACAATTTCCTCACGCGGGCGAGGTAGCGCGTCGACTCCCAGCAGTCCGGGGGCAAGCAGCAACAGAAAAGATGTGCGAGAGTCGTCGTTCCGATATTCGTCGACGAGGATCTTGCCGACGACACCCCCCAACATTCCTAAGGGAATTGCCAGCGGTGCCGCCATCGCCAGACAAATCGCCCCTTCGATTGCAAAGCCGAGAAGTCCGAACCAGGCGAACAGGACAGTCACAAGGCCGATGAACACACTTTCCAGATAACCTGTTTTCGGGTGACGCTCATTGACAATCATTCCGGCAATGAGACTAGAGAGAAATGGGTAACCCGCGAACACTGACCATGCGAGGGCATCGCCAGAATAGGACAGAAGGGTGACGACAAACGTCAGACATATTGCGCCCGTCAGGACACCAATCATCATCGCGGACAGCTTCGAAATTTGATTTGCGTCCTCAGTCGCGATGAACTGACTCCGTTTTAAACCTAACGCAGGAGCGATCGCCAATAGGAACACGATAACCAGATTTACAACCGGGATCAGAACAACAATCCCGATCAAAGGAGAGCCGCCTGCATTGACGGCACGACGGGCACTGAGAGAAATTGCGGCCCAGCTCCAGAGGAATCCCCAGAAAGCAGAAACCACTTGCAGCAGCGTCACTTCCCATGAGTGCTCGAATGGTTCCGGTTGTTGGATCCGCTCACTGAACGCGGGGCTGAAGATGTGCCAAAGGGTGAGGTCGCTTCCATAGAGCCCCCATCCGACGAGTGCATCCATACCGTATTTCACGACGATAAGAATCACGCCGACAACGAAAAATGTTTTCTGACTCACCGGCTGTCGGAAACCAAAGATGAACCCCAGCCAGCCGCGCAGTCCGCGAGTCGGTTTGGATTCCGGCGCCGATTCCACGATATCAGTCGGAGGAGATTCCTCTGGATGCTGCATTCTCACTATCCCTCAGCAACAGACTGCCGGAGCGCGGTTCTTCACCCGAATCCTTGAAGTGATCGATCCAAGAGCCAGAGCCTGAAGCATCGTAGCAGGTTCAGATTCGATTCCGATGATGGCGCAGATTCAGATGCGGCTATTGCAGCGATATCCCAACAAAAAACCCCGGGATTACCCGTTTCCAGGCAATCTCGGGGTACACAGGAATCGCATGACGCGTTTCCAGTCTGGCAGTGATTATCAGTGTGTGATTTTCTCTGACTTCGGATGGAATGCCTCGAGCGGTTTCTCTGCCGGCCCACTGATGACGTCCCCCTCCATGCTGAAGCGGGAGCCATGGCATGGGCAGTCCCATGTCTTTTCCGCATCATTCCAGCGGACGAGGCAGCCCATGTGAGTGCATTTTGCCGAGCATTGATGCAACGTCCCGTCATCATCCCGGGCACAGGCCACAGTTTCTCCGTCGATCTTCAGCACTTTGCCTGTACCAGCCGCCAGTGCGCGTGGATCTTCGCGATCGACCGGGGTCAGCAGGTCTTTGATGAAGTAGAACGGATAGTCCAGATTCTCCGTGAGGTAACGCCATGTTCCGCCCAACACCTTGCTGCGGGAGACTCCGAACAGGTCTCCCCAAGGACTCTTCCGTCCCAAGGCAAAGTCATTTGCCATCGTCGCCGCCACGACGCCGAATGTCAGACCATTTCCTGCGTAGCCGGTCGCGATGAACTGGTTCTCCGCGATCTCTCCAATATATGGGAGTCCGTCATTCGTTTCGATCACCTGGCCTGACCAGTTATAGTCAGGCATCGCACCCGGGATGATGTGATGCAGGATGTCGGTGAGCTCATCGAAGCAGCTGACAGGATGCGACTTCTGTCCTGTTTTGTGATCGGCTCCACCGAGAATCGCCCGGGTTGTCCCTGAACTGGTCTCAATGCGGAGATAACGATAAGGATCCCGAGTATCCCAAAAGAGGGCATCAGGAATCTGCGCTTCCGAAATCGGAGCTGCAATGACATAGGTTGAATACGGAGTCAATCGCGTCTGGAAAGCGGCTGCGACGGCAGGGTTCGCCTTTCCAGAAAGGGGAACGTGGGTCGCAATGACGACTTTATTGGCCTTCAGCGAAATTCCGTTCGCGATGACAGTCGGCTGCTCCCCTGAGATCTCGCTGACCTCTGAATTTTCGAAGACGTCCGAACCATTACCGGGGATCTTCTCCGCTAGCCCGGTGACAAACTTGACCGGATGGAATCGAGCTTGATTGGGAATCCCGACAGCGGGACGTCCGAAGAGGGGAGCACGGGGAACAAAATAGGTGTCAAATCCCTGATCGCGGGTATAGACCGCGTCCCGTTCAATATAGAACTCGTCCTTCGTGTCCCCCAGGAAATCACCGAGCAGGAATGCTGGAATCCTCTGGAAGTCACAGTCAATCTTCTGCTGATTGACGATCCATTCGATCAGCTCGATCGCCGCTGCCCCGGCCTTCCAGGTGAGTGTCGCAGCATCATCTCCAAAGGCGCTGACGAGAGAATTGAACCGCCGATCAGTCACCATTGTCAGGTGTGCTGATGTGTGCCCCGTCTCTCCGCCGGCGATTTTCCCCTTCTCCAAAAGGCAGACTCTCAGGCCTGACATTTTGAGAAAATAGGCTGAGGTAACACCAGTGATGCCGCCGCCGACAACAATGACGTCGTATTCCCGAGAGGATTCGACCGAGGGATAGGCGCTTTCGTGCTCCGTCAGCCAGAGGGATTGAGTAGACATGTGCGACTCCTGTGTAGGCTCATCGATGAGATCACACAGGAGACGTGCAACTTAGATACCATGAGACGTGAACTCCCGTCCTCAACTACTCTGAGGACTGTTAGTTTCGCCATTACTTCTTGGCTGGCTTTGGATCCAGATTCGCATCGAGTTCTTCAGGAGTGATCGCTGATTGAACACCTTCGGCGGGAACCTGAGCGCCCGTCACCCAAACCAGCGCATTCAAGACAACCTTGCGATACTCATCATTCGCCCAGTTGTCGTGGAAGTGTCCCCCAGTGAAACCAAACCCGCGCCCCTCGTCAGGCCGCTCGACAGCCCACATCATTGCTTCGGATCGTCCCTGATTTTTCTGGATATGGGGATACGGTCCCTTAGGATAAACATAGGGACCGTTGCGGACGTCCATATCAGGCTCAGCCACGAGGATAGGAGTGAAGCGGGTTTGATCCACAATGGCCACCTCGTTTCCTGGCAGATTGTTCAGGAACCGCATGTTGAAATACCATTCGTCCTTAATTTGAAACGGCTTCACCCCTGAAGTGATCGGGTGGTTGGGAAGCGATTTGAACTCAGGTTCCCAGATCGGATTGCATGAGAACATGTTCTCATAGTGACCACCGATCCATCGCAAGAACTCCGGGCCAGCCTCATCCGGAACGATTTCCACTCCGAAGTGCATGCAGCCGACTCCGAACTTCTTTCGTTCGACGAGTTCATTGATCAACTTCAGTCGGCGACCATTCTCTTGAACCAGTTCATGCCGCTTGCCGCCGTCCATGAAGAAGACTGTCGCATTCGCATTCTTGAGGATCGACTCGTCTTCCGGCCAGCCGTTCAACACGGTCTCGACTTCGAGGCCGGGAACATCTTTCAGGCATTTCGCCAGCAACTGGACCCCGGCATTGAACTCATGCATTCGCGGCGGGTGAGACGGCTTTCCGGCTACCAGAACCAGACGCTTCGTGTCCTGTGCGATCACCGTCGAGGCCGTCAGGACGAGGAAGAAGGCTCCAAGAACAAGCCACTGACATCGCATGAGCACAGTCTTTCTCCCAAAGTGAGCAGCGGATCCGTCGCTGAGAAGGTCAATCAGAAGGTTTGAACTGCCCCGTCTTCGGAAGGACGATCAGGCAGTGAGAACTGGATCTCACCAGATTTGCGCGCTCTTGTCGACCATGGAGCGGTCCGCCGACTTAATGACGATACCAAGTCCGTCTCTGAGGAAGAGACCGACTCTGCCGCACTCAACTCGGTCGATGATCGCGGCAACTCACGGAAGCCGCGGTTGAACGGTTGAGTGAGGCGTTACGGTTTGGACAGCAGTGATTCCAAGGCTTGTGGCAGGACCGGATTCTTAAACTGAAATCCATGCTGCTCGGCCTGCTGGGGTAGAACGTAGGCACTCGAGAGAAGTAGTTCGCGGCCCATGCGTCCCATCAAAAGCCGGATCGCCGCGCTCGGGACAGGCAGCATGGCCGGACGATGGACTGCTTTGGCAAGTTCCTGCGTAAACACACGATTTGTCACCGGAGAAGGCGAGACGGCATTCACCGGACCGGAAATCTCGTCATCCGTCAGGCAGAACATGTACAGCGAGGCAAGATCGTCCAATGTGATCCAGCTCCAGTATTGCTGACCGGATCCGAGGGTTCCTCCGAGTCCACATCGAAAGGCCGGGAGCATCATGCGCAAGGCGCCTCCCTTACGGGAGAGGACCAGACCGGTTCGCAGATGTACAACCCGGGTCAGTGCTCTCACAGGATCGGCCGCCTGTTCCCAGTCCTGACAGACGTCACTCAGAAAGCCGAACCCCGGCTGACTCTTCTCCGTGAGAACCGTCTCGTCTCGGTGACCGTAGTACCCGACCGCCGAGGCGATGAGAAAGCACTTAGGGATCGGATCCATTCGCGATAACGCATCGCTGAGCACAGCCGTTGTTGTTACGCGGCTTTCATAGATTTCATCTTTCTTACGGTTCGTCCAGCGAAGACCGAACACGCTTTCCCCGGCAAGATGAATCAGGGCGTCGCAGCCCTTCAGAACGCTTGTGCTGAGCTTCCGGCCATTGGTCTGCCAGTTGCGCTCGTTCTGGTCACGCGGTTCACGTCTGACAAGTCGAGTGACTTCATGCCCGGCGGCTTCCAGCATCGGCACCAGCCGACGACCGACCAGTCCTGATGCACCCGTTACGAAGACATTCATGCCGACTTGTGTCCCGCGGAGCCCCTGCGTCGTTAATGTTTTTCCTTCTTATACCGACTCGCATCGGAAAGGACACGCAGTTTCCCCTCAGTTTTCGGATTCCGCAGTGTGAATCTGCGCATCCATTTCGCTCGTGCGCGTGCTTCCGGATCCCTGAGAGCGGGCGTCACCCTATCGAGGACGAATCACCGGCCAAGCCCCAGCATCGGGTGTCGAAGGTGTTCCTGTTTGAACCGGGGCTGTCATGCCGGGGTTTGACGGCAGAACGGCATTACGCCCGTTCGCCTGAGGATTAGACTCGATGACACGATAGCTGGGAGGAATCTTGATGCCGTCGCCGAACTGCTGCTGGTTCGATTGGGGATTAGGCTGCTGATTCTGGGGAGCCTGATTCTGTGGCTGTTGCGGCGGTGCCTGCTGTTGATGTTGCGGGCCACCTACAGTCCCCTGCTGTCCGTAGGTATTCCGATAAGGCTCGGCGTCAACATAGCCGTTCTGTGGCGAATACATCTGCATTTCCTGCATTCGCCGCTCAGCGACCTGACGATCCCGCTGATCCATGTACTGCTGGAAGTTCGTCGGCGGTGCATTCGTAGCCTGTGCCTGAATGACCTGGGGAGTCGGAACCGCTTGCGGTGCAGCAGGCCATGGTTCAGGTCGCACTCCATCTGGCGTGATAGGCGCTGGATTTGGCTGGAAAGTTGGACCAGTGATCGACGGATGGAAGAACTGAGAACCGGCAGATGGTGAGACTGCGTTGTTGATTGGTCCGGTATTCCAGAGATCCTGGACAGGACGATTCGCCTGCTGACCTGCAGCCCAGCGCTGAGCTTCGACGCTCTTCATCGCATCCCAATGGTCCCTTGGGATGGAGCTGTTCATCATGGTCTGCTCATCATACCGCTCCGGGCTGTTGTACTGCTGCCGGTTATACATCGGTGCAATGACGTCGGGACTTGGAACTCCTTGCGACCTCATCAGCGGAGGGTTCTGAGATTGAACTGGCTGGTAGCTCTGATTCAGATTCTGAACCGGACGCTGGTCCGGCATCTCGCGATACGGAGCGGGCACATTCATGGACTCATAGGACATTGATCCCGGCGGCTGAACAGGAGCCTGCATCGACATCGGGGTAACAGGCATCCCCATGCCCATTCGTGCTGCCGTTCGGCTGGCTTCCTGATATGGATCAGCCTGACCTGCGGCTCGCGGATCCATTTGCCCCATGGGATTCACCCCCATCTGAGGATTCATTCCCGCCGGACGGTTCCCCAATTGAGGATTCATGCCCATTTGAGGCTGAGGACGACCGTTCATGCTGCCGCTGGCTTGTCCCTGTGGGAAACCGGGGCCATTCTGAGGATTTACACTCCCAGGTCCGCCTTGCGGAGCCGACCGTTGAGCCGCTTGCCCATAGGCATTCTGCAGCGGCTGTGAACCTGCTCCCTGCGATCCGGCTTGCGATCCGGCATAGGGGGGAGCTTGCTGAACTTGCGATTGCGGATACTGCGTCTGCAGCTGGGCTGCGGCAGGAAGGACCCTGTGATCCACGCTCGCGTCAGCAGGAACCTGCTGATATGCCTGATTGACCGGCCGGTTCTCCGGTCGGTTCGGTGGAACCGGGACCCCACTCCAGGGCTGCAAACCCGGAGCACTCCCGTTGGCCTGCGACGCGTTTTGCGCAACCTGTCCGTGCTGGACGCGATTGTCGTATTCACCGTGAACCGGCAGACCTGCTTGAGGAGGGTCTGCATACTGCCCTTGGGCCAAGGATTGGTGTGAACCAGAGTGGGCACCTGGAGTCGATTCCAGTTCGGCTGACCGATCTGCATAACCCGGCGCTTCATGCATCGGCATCATCGTCGCCGACATGGGCTGGTTTGCCCCCTGAGACCAGCCGGCTGCGTCACCGCCGGGGAGTCGGGAGAGCTTGCGATTCTGATCATCAAGGAGAATTGGGCCGTTCTCCGGGCGTGCCGAAGGTGCTCCCTGTTGATCAATTTGGGCGAGTCTCTGACGAAGTGCCTCTTCTGGGGCCAGTCGCTCCCCGGGGAACCCGGCATTGGGACGGCGGAGCTGACTCTGCATCTGCGCTCGCTGCTGCTCTTCGCGAAGTTTCTGCTGTTTCGACTGAATCTCGGCAATCAGCTTTTCCCCAGGATTCCTCGTCGGCAGGATGCGATCCATCAGCGACGACGATGCCACAGCAGGAGCATTCGCACTGGCATTCGGGGCAGGATCGGGGTTCGGAGCTGAGGAATTCTCAGCGAGCGATCGTTTCGCTTCTTCAGGCGACATCACCCGGGCATAGGTCGCCTGAGCGAGCTCGGTTTTGCCTTGTCTGGCATAAGCGTGCGCGAGGTTTCGGATGGCATTCTGATTGCCGGGATTCGCCTGAATGGACATCAGGGAATAACGTTCGCTTTCGGCCAGCCGGTTCTGCAGCAGATATGAGTACCCAAGATTTGCCAGGACTGTGGAGTCACCTGGATTCTCTGCGAGCGCCTGCTGGTAGTGCCGTTCGGCATCAGGATAATTCTTCTCGAGATCTGCCAGAATCGCTAGCCCATGATGAGCTTTGGCATCCATCGGCTGCTGAGCCAGAACGGCCTCGAAATGAGTACGAGCACTTTGTAGTCGGCGAGGATCCTGATCACGGGACCATTGATCCAGTTCCGACTGCCCGGCCTGCAAAAGCTCTGCGGCCTTCTGCGGGCGGGATTGAGCGAGACCTTTTGAGGACGAGTCTGCGGGATGGGCGCGCTCAACTTCCTTCTCAGGAATGACAGATGGCTTGGCTGCCCAAGATGTCAGACGAGGTGTTGAACTGCAGCCGACGAAGGCTGTCGTGCAAAGCAGCAGACAGGTGGCTGTTCGGTTCTTCATGGGATGAACTTCGACATGCCCGACCACGCAATCACCCCGCACAGTGCCAACGACACCAGCGGTGCTCTTACATGAGTTTAATGTACGAGGGGAAATCTGGGAAAGGTGCGCAACGGAGGGGGACTTCCGTTTATGCAAAATGCTGGAATCAGTGAAGGGAAAGGGGTTTCCAGCAAATTCAGGAGATGCGCCGCGCGTTCTATCCCAACGAACTCCCGCTGTCCAGACGGGAAACCCACACCAGTGGCCGATCGGCAGTTTCTGCAGAAATGACAAAACCCCGCTGCTCCGAGGAGGCGGGGTCTGTCGGAAGAGAACGAATTCGAACGGCCCCGATCAGGCCTGCCACATCTGCATTTCGAAATCGTCTGAAGGGACCAGCAGATCCAGGGACCCCTCGCTGGGGATGCGTTCCTGCGCCTCTCCTGATCGAAACAGCTCAACTGCCATGTTGAGGCGCTGCCCGACCTTCACACCAAGTTCTTCGCACGGAACCGAGAGCTCAAAAATCTGATCGATCGCGAAGTCACCCTGACCGTCTGGGACAGCTTTGTCATCAATCATGACGACAGGGGTCGACCCGCTGTCATCCAGCTTCACGCGGATTTCGACACCGTAAGGGTCGATGAATCGGAACCGAATCTCTTCGATTTCCCGAAGATCGTTCCGGGCCTTGCCGGCGGTGTCCAGGCGAAGGACGAGATTCTCCGGAGTGAATCCGAAGTAAATATGCCGGATCAGGCTGTCCGTCACCATTGTCATCGTGCCGCGCTCGCTGCCTGACTCGTAATGGCCGGCATTGAGCCATTCGAAATAGCTCCGCCGCCCATCAATTTTGGCTCGCAAAAACGACCGGGGGTTGGTGTGAATCTGGCGGCGTTCAGTACGAGCGACCGGTTTCAGGAGAATACCGGGGGGCTGTTCGCCCAATAGCTGATAGACGTTTCTCAGGTGGCGGCGGAACAGTTCATCGAACAGAGCATCCTGCGCAGAGTTATGGTCATCCCCATACCACCAGAACCAGTCGCTTCCTTCAGCGATCATCAGTTCATCCCAGGCACGGCTGACAACCTCAGGCGAAAACCGGGAATTCTTTTCCGCTTTCAGCAGGAACTCCCGCGTCATGTGGACCAGATCCCAGGCGTCCCGATCGTCGCGGTGACCGATCCAGATGTAGAAATCATGGTTGATCCAGCTGCCTGCAAAGAGACGGCTGATCTTATGTGCAGGCGGATGCGCGGCGAGATGGTCACGCACTCGAACCGGATGAATATCTCGGTCGTGAGCTGCGTTCCGGTAGAGATTCCGCAGGAAGGCGACCCCGCCGTCCGGGTAATATTCCCAGCAGTTTTCTCCGTCGAGAATGATCGGGACGAGGGCTGGCTGATCGGTGTGATTGGAGACCACCCGACCAATTTCTTTAACTTTCCCCAGCAGATCATTCGCGGCCCAGAGGGGTTCATTCCGCTGATAATGGAAGCCGATGAGGTCACTCAGACCATGATCGCGGAACAGGATCTGGAGATTCTTGCCATCCTGCTCCACACGCCAGGGGCGATAGAGCATTTCAGGCCGATTGACGAGACCGTTCCCATCCCGATGGACAAAGCCATCGGTCGAGTGCATTAGAATCTCTTCGTCGGTGGCGATCCACTGGATTCCGACATCAGCGATTGCTCCCAGAATTTCCTGAGAGACCGAACCTTCTGACGGCCACATCCCCGTCGGAGCGGTTCCAAAGAGTTCCTTGTGATAATCAACCGCCCGCTTCAAATGCCGGGTGACGTCGTCCTTGTAACTCTGAGTGTACTTCGGTAGCGGACAACCGGGCATCGCTTCCCGCGCACTCTTTTTGTCCCAGAGCAACGGGAGAATCGGGTGATAAAAGGGAGTCGTCGTGATTTCCAGCTGTCCCCCGTCGGACAGTTTCTTGTGCAGCGGCACAACCTCTGCGACCAACTCCATCTGCTTCTCAAGCAGCCATGCCTTTTCCTCTTCCGTGTATCCGCGGCCCTTCTCACGGAATTGTCGGAGTTCGGTGTCCCGTTCGAAAACGAGGTCATGAATCCAGGTCAGATTGTTCCAGACCTGAAGATCGCGAAGATCCTGCACATTAAAACGCGGGAGTGCCTCCTGTGCGCCATCCCGACCGAGTCCCCGTTTCTGATGCAGTTCAGAATAACGTGGATATGGACGAATCATCGTCCATTCATTCGCCATGAAAAAGTGGTCAAGCAGATACCAGGCGTCCTCCTGAGACAACCCATCTGCTGGCATACGCGATACGTCCAGATGACGGTCGCTGCCCCCTTTGGTGTAACGCTCGATCTGCAGCAGCAGACTTGGAACCAGATTAATTGTGCAGCGAAACTCAGGGACTTCCTGAATGTGTAACGCCATGCCGACATAATCTTTGGTCGCATGCAGGCGCACCCAGGGCATCAGCGTTTCGCCGGTGACATCGTCCGGATAATAAGGCTGATGCTGGTGCCAGAACAAAGCGAGGGAGACAGGCTGCATAGCTAAAAAATCACCATTCGTAAGACAACATGTTCTGACAGGCCCTGTCGGGGAGCACACTGGCCTGATTGTCCGAATCCATTACTGAGACCAGATGAGGTTTCCATCTTTCAGAAGAACGGAAGCCCTCCGGACCTATGCTTCTTCGTCCGATGGCAACACCGGCTCTGCGGCCCATTTCAATGCCTGCTCGTAAACTTTGACGTACTGAGCGGCACTGGCGTTCCATGATGCATCTCTGGCCATGCAGTTCTGCACCATCTGATCCCAGTCCTCGCGGTAATGGGTGTAAGTACCGAACGCTCTCCAGACCGCATCCAGAAAAGCCTCTTTGGTGTACTTATGGAAGACAAATCCGGTCGCCGTATTGCTGGCTTGGGCTTCCGGAGTTGCATCCGTGACAGAGTCAGCGAGGCCTCCCACGGCATGCACGATGGGAAGCGTTCCATAAATCTGGCTGTACTGCTGATTCAGCCCGCAGGGTTCAAATCGGCTGGGCATGAAGTAGGCGTCTGATCCGGCTTCGATCCGATGGGCGAGACCTTCATTAAATCCGATTGTCGCCGCGACGCGCCCCGGATATCGCTGCTGCAATGTCCGGAGAGTTTCTTCGAAGTAACGGTCTCCTGTCCCCAGAAACGCCAGCTGCACGTCCGCTCTCAGAATCTCGTCTGCCTCTGCTGTGATGAGGTCCAATCCCTTTTGTTCCGTCAGTCGGGAGATCATTCCGATCAGGAAGGAATGAGGACTGACCTCCAGCCCGAGTTCTTTCTGCAGCGCACTTTTGCAGGCGGCTTTCCCGGCGAGAACCGTCGTCGCGTCGTACTTCTGGGGCAACGCGGCGTCATGCTCGGGATTCCAGTCCTGCAGATCGACACCATTCAGAATCCCGACGAGTCGATCATGTCGGCTCCGCAGCAAACCGTCGAGACCATGTCCATATTCAGGACGACAGATCTCCTCGGCATACGTGGGACTGACGGTGGTAATCATGTCCGCCATCGAGATCCCGGTCTTCAACAGATTCAGATCACCAAAGTGTTCCATCTGCCGCCAGTTGAAATACGACTCAGGCAGACCGGTGAGCTCCATCTGCCAGGCGGCGAACTGGCCGTGAAAGGCCATGTTGTGAATTGTCAGGACGGTGCCTGTATTAATGAAGCGGCCGCCAACTTCGCGTTCATTCCGGATCAGAGCGGGGATAAGTGCTGTCTGCCAGTCATTGCAATGGATGATGTGAGGCCGGGTAATCGACTGGGCAATCTCCATGACGGCACGACTGAAGAAGATGAACCGTTCCGCATTGTCAGGATAATCCTGCCCGTCTTCGGTGTAGAGATTACGGCGATCATAGAACGTCGGCTGATCGATCATCAGCACTTCGACATTCGTGCCGGAGAGCAGTGATCGTCGCACAGTCGCCCGAACGGTCAACTGGCGCATTTCCAGATTGACTAAGGCGACAGGTTCTCCCCGTTTCTGCTCTGGGATCAATCGCCGGTACAGCGGGATCACGAGGCTGACATCATGTCCCGCTGAACTGAGAGCCTTCGCCAGTCCCGTCGCCACATCTGCCAGCCCACCGGTTTTGGCGTATGGCACCGCTTCAGAGCTCGCGAGCAGAATTCGCATAGGTCAATCACTTCTACAATCCGGATTCCTGAGGGGGACGACCTTGCGCCACACCGCTTTGGGCGAAGTTCCCTCTCTCACTGATCGGCACCGTCTGGCCCTGGGAAAGACTCAAATTCCTCCTGAATGTTCCCCTCTTCCTCGCAACCGAAATGGATTTACGCGGTGACCTCGGGAATCACACTGGGAAACTTGCGTCAACCCTAGCGGATGAGCCTGCGCAAGCCAATCGCGAAACTCCGAAAATGAACTCTCATCGTCCGAGTTCATGAGCTGAAGCCCGCCGACAACTGTTTCGACGCGACGCATCATCCGAGAGTGCAACACGACCAGAATGATAACAGACTGGCATTTTTTGATTCGTCAACAACAATCAGTTGAGACAGGTCGCCACCACCGGTCTGGTTCTCCGAGAATTCGAATACAACCGGGTGTCGACCTTCCGAAACGCGGCGTCGCCTCACTCCCTGCACTTCTTCCCTCTGCCGAAATTGTCATCCGTCACTATGTCACACGATTACGTCACCGTTCAAACAGGAGCCCGGCTGCACTTCGGTCCGCTCTCCTATCTCCCAGAGCGAGGACGGCATTTCGGCGGAATTGGCATGATGATTAATCGGCCCGGTGTGAAGCTGGCAGTCAGCCGCTCCCAACGTTCCGGCGAAACCCGCTGTGCATCGTTGCGTGCGAAGGGATTCTACGATCATCTCAGCCGCTGCGCTCCCTGGGGACGGGAGCCGGTAGAGATCGATGTCTCTGAGGAAATTCCCTCGCACTGCGGCCTCGGCTCAGGAACACAGCTCGCTCTCGCACTGGGAGACGCGCTGGCAATGCTGCACGACCGGCGATTTACTCCTGCTCAGCTGGCCCAAATGGCCGGACGTGGAGAACGCTCCGCCATCGGCCTGCAGGGATATGAGCTCGGCGGATTTCTGATCGACGCCGGGCGTCTTGGCGAAACCGATGTCGGTGCGATGGCAGTTCGGCTCCCATTCCCGGAGCACTGGCGCATTCTTTTGATTCGCACGGTGACTGGTAGCGGGTTGCATGGCGATCTTGAAATGAACGCCTTCCGAAATCTGCCTCCCATGTCGGAAGCAATTACTGGCCGCCTTTGTCGACTGGCCCTGACGGAGATTCTCCCATCACTCCAGCAGCATGACTTTGCAGCGTTCACGGCCGCGCTCTATGAGTTCGGGTTCCATGTTGGCACTTTCTTCTCAGGTGCCCAACAGGGAGTCTTCTCCTCACCTGTGATCCGATCTCTCGCCACACGGCTGCCGGTTGCGGAAATTGGCATGGCTCAATCCTCCTGGGGCCCGACAGTCGCCCTTTTTGCCGAGAACGACGAAGCTGCCAAAGGTCTCTGGCGACGGGTGAAATCTGGACCTGAGGGGGATCTTTTACAAGTCGAGCTTGTCACCGCTCGGAACCAAGGCCGGGAAATCAATCGCCATCGTTCTGCGTAACCCAACCGGGTCAGTCGATAACACGGGGTCCGTCCGAGAGAGACGGTCCTACGTCGCGAGGTCTCCGCTCTCTGGCGGAAAGCTGCAGCGAGCCGCAGATCTGGGCGATGATCAGCAAGCCGGTCACATAGACCAGTTTTCCGCTCAGATTACTGACCTGCAATCCGAAGAGGTGATGCTGATTGCTGGCGGGCGGATCGAGCATTCCCCACACCAGAATCGCAAGGCATGCCATCAGGCCAACGCCAATGACGCCTCCCCGCTGGAGAACCGGATAAAGCTGTTTCCAGTCCACGGCGCAGAGCCAGAAGAGAATCCATAACGCCAGCGGAAACCAGGGCCAGAGCGTCGCGAGTAGGGTGACCAACAGATCACCAATTGCGACGACCAGATTCTGAATTGCTCTCCATAATTCCATCACAGTAATTCCATCACAGTTGCCTTTCCGGTGACCGTCCGGATTTCAGATCCCGCAAGGGTTAATTCTTCCCCTTGAAGAAGGCTCAGAAAGAGGGTCTGCCGGAATTCGTCTTGTTGCAAAAATTCGACTCTGGTAATTTTTGCCGAACCGGTTGGAAATCGGGACTCAAGATGACAGTTGACCTTGCAACGGAAAATTGTCAACGGACTTCAAAGGACTGATTGTCCATATCCAGGCAACTCCACTCACAGATCTCGTGAGCTGGCCCGGGCGTGGACGGCACGGAGGCAACGACGATGGGGAGCAGCGTACGCGTTCTGCAGGCGTCCGATTTTCAGTTACATCAACCTCTTGTCTCGGCCGGAGTTCTCCCGTCCGATCTCCGGGAGATCTTTAATCAGGCGCGGGAGCGATCCGCCCTGAAAGTCTTCCAGAAGGCAGTCACCGAATCAGTGGATCTGCTGCTGTTAACAGGCCCGCTTGCCTGCGTACAGGAAGAACCTCGACTGGGATGCTTTCTCTACGAGCAGTTCCGACGCCTGAAAGCGGAAGGAATTCACGTCGTCTGGGCAGCCCGTCGCGACGAAGCCCTTCCAGACTGGTCGGTCGATCAGTGTGCTCAGCGACTCCATCCCGGCGAATCAATCACAATACCGACGACACGCTCCCGGCAGAGCATTTTCGTAACCTGGACGGACGCATCGAAGGCCCGGACTCGCAGTCCGGCAAATTCTTTGACGGTCGCGATCCAGAAGTTCGCGCAGGGATACGGAGTGGAGTATTCACTCGCCGGTGAAGTGACCGCCGTTCGTCATCGTCTGCTCCCGATTCAGACCGCAGGTCCGAACGACTCTTCCATTGGCGGAATGTGGCTGACGAAGTCGGATTCAACAATCGTCTCGAAACCAACGTTGGTTCCGAGTGCGACCGTCTGCTGGGCGACAGAAACAATTGAACTTCAACCAGACACGAGTCATGACAGCCTGCTGGCGGAAATGGACCGCCGCATCCGTGATCTCACGAATCGACAGACTGTCGAGTTGCTGCTTGTCCAATGGCAGCTGACAGGGCATGGACCTCTCTGGCAGTCACTCCTGAAAGATCCCGAACTGCACGACCTGCTGCAGGCGGCGCGCGGTCTGAGTACTCCTCAGCAGCGAACGTGGACCTGGAAGATCGATGCTGTCACATCCGATCAGCAGCTGGAGCACTGGCGCCGTTCCTCACAGGCGTTTGCCGAGGCACTGCGGCAGCGTGATCTGATGAGCGAAACGGAGGTGACTTCGGCTACCTCGGCACGGTTCCTCCCCGGGAATGAAGAGACCATTGGTCACTCAGCATCATCCATCCCCGGACCTCATTCTCTGAGAATCCACCTCGCCCGGGCGACCCAATTTCTGAATGCCGAAAGTTCAACCGAGAATTCGCGTTGATCAGGCGGGCTGCCATCCATTCCGCAGCAAGTCTTCTTTGTTCTTATCGCCTGCCGCCTTGTTCGTTCCTGAGCGACTCCATGGAAATCCAGCAGATTCACGTCGAAGCATTCGGCACCCTTTCCCAATGTCGGATGAGCCCTCTCAGCAACGAGCTGACGATCCTCTATGGCAGCAACGGTTCAGGGAAGACGACCCTGCTGGAGTTTGTCCGCGGCATTCTCTGCGGATTTGACCATGGTCGCCGACTCCGCCTCCTCCCTCCGTTGGCGGAAGGGGCTCCCGGCGGACGACTGTCAGTCCGAACAACAGAAGGAGAGTTCCAGTTCACCCGTCTTTCCCGCGGAGAGGCGAACGACACCTTCGCCATTTCGCAACGGCAGGGTTCTGCTTCATCCGTGGCTGCTCTGCGAGACTCCGTGGAAGGCCTTTCCGAGTCACTCATCCGAACGCTTTTCATGGTCAGTGGCTATGAAGCAGCCGATCTGAACGGACTGGTTCGAATCGCGCGGAAACTGAACATCGAGCTCGTCCCCACCCGTCGCAGTGCGAGCTGGCTGGAAGTGCCACGTCGTCAGTTGCGAGACGAACGGACTCGACTCTGGGAAGCCGCCGCATCGAAAGGCGAACTCGCCCAACTGCAGCAGCGACGAAATCGTCTTGAGCAGGAGATCGAAGAAGCACGTCGGGTTCAACAGCAGCAGATCGCCACCTGGGATCAGGCATTGCGGCGTTTGCAGCTGCGGCTTCAGGCTCTGCAGGCCGAAGCCTGCTGGTTGGGCAGCGAACTTCAGGCGACGGAGACAGATCTGACAGAAGTGCAGACCCGACTGTGGAGCCATGAAGAGATCACGATCGAAGAAGAACACGTGATCGAGACGCAGGAGGTTCCCGCCCCTGCAGAATGGATGACCCAGATCGCCGAAATCGATCAGGAAATCGCCAACGCGCAGCAAGTACTTCGTGATCTCGCAGGATCCCGCCACAATCTCTCTGTGACGAAGGCCGGGCTCGCCGGGTCAGATGCCCCTGATCTGGAAGTCACTTTTGAGCGGCAGCGTCAGTCGCTCGCTGCAATGGAACAGCAGACGGTTCAACTTCTGGAGATGACCGAACGTCTGAAGACCGCCTCCGACTGCCTGTGCGGAGCGGAGTCTGGCAATCTCGAACAGACGGCAACCGAGCTGCGTTCCCAGATCTGGCTGATGTGCCAGGAACTGAGTCGACAGCAGACGGCGCATCAGCAGTGGCTGCTGCAGTTACAGCGGGAAGGGGTCGACGGGTGCGAAGCCGAACTGATCCGACAGATCCGGCGGTTACGTCTCCGTCGAGAAGACGTTCTCCAGAAACACCTTCCTAAAGCGAGCGACCGCGTCGCCTTCCGCACTCTGCACGAATCCGAAGAATGTCGCTGTCATGGGCATGCTGCCGCAGCGGCAGACTGCCAGATTCATTCACCAGTCGTCACCGTTCCCCAGACGGTGAAGCAGACCCGAACTTCAGTCATCTCACTGGCTCGACCAGGAGACTATGACGCAGAACACCGCCTGAAGCATCATCGCCGTCAGCTGTGGGAACAGCATCAAGAAGCCTTGAACCGCATCTGGCACGGAGAGCAGGAACGGACGCATCTGCTTCAAGCCGGGCCCGGGATCGGAAACGATCGTCGCGTCCAGAACCTGCGAAATGAACTTGAACTGGTCGATCAGCAGATGAGCGATTGCCGCGAGCGATGGCAGACCCTGCAGCTCGCCGAAGTCGTGCTTGAGAAAACGCAACGGGAATTGCACGTCGAGATCCCGGCCCCGCTGATTGACGAAGCCTCTGCCCTGCTCTCCAAAATGACATCGGGTCGTTACATCGGGTTCCGATACGATCCGGAACAGCGAGAGTTGCTCGTCATCACAAAGGCAGAAACAGAACTGCCTGCAATCGCTCTCAGCCGGGGAACTCTGGAGCAGGCGGCGCTCTGCTTCCGTCTCTCTCTCTGTCGGGCCTGCCATCGACTGGGCTATCGGCTCCCGCTGCTGCTGGACGATGTACTGGTCGACAGCGATGAACACCGTTCCCGTGCTGCCGTTGAAGTTCTGATCGACTGTGCACGCTCACAGCAGATCATCTTCCTGACCTGTCAGGAACACTTGCTCGAATTGTTCCGCCAGTTCCAGGTGCCTGTTCTTGATCTGCCGGGTTCGGTCCGACCGTCTCAGCAGAAACAAGTGACGCTCCCTGTGGAATCCGCTCAGCAGATTCTTTCTCCTCTTTCTGAATCACCTGCATCAACTCTCGGCGCGACCATTGAACCGGTCTCTGCCGCCTCTTCGGTAAAGGCGACCCTCTCTCCGGCTCCGCAACCCGTACAGGAGTCGGTGACTGTTCAGGAAGAATTGTCGACTGATGAAGAGGAAGAAGATTTCACACGGGTCCAGCCGGATCAACCTTACTGGCTGACTCCGCATAGCCCACTGGGTGAAGTCCCCTCTCTCGGCGCGCAGATGGCTCGACGTCTCTCGACGGTTGGCATCCGCGACGTCGGCGATCTGGTCGATCTTGATATTTCCGTGCTCGAGATCCCGCTCGACAGCCTGCAGATCACCGTCTCCACTCTGCGACAATGGCAGGCAGAGGCCCGACTGCTTTGCTGTGTTCCGAACCTCACAGGGCGCGATGCCCAGGCTCTGGTGCTCAGTGGAATCCATTCGCCGGACGCCCTGTCTCAGATGAACGCCAATGAATTGCAGGCCCGCCTCGCTCAGCTGCAGCAGAACGAGTCCTACCAGTTGACGCTCCCGTGGTTATCAGAACGATCAGACTGGCCGACGTCGTCTGCGAGTGCAAAGTGGATCCGCTTCGCGCGGCAGGCTCGACCATGGAAACAAGTCCGCGACCAGTACCCGTCGACCATGCATTCCGCGGCACGCAGCGCCCTTCACTCCCGAATCGACCACGGTTCGGAAGCGGTCATTCCTGCCCCGCACATCCGCCTGCATCAGCGACTGGCGCAGACACTGGAAGAGCGCGGGTTAAAGTTCTTCCTGAACATCGACAGTCCGATTGTTGATGCTCCGTCCATTGGCCCCCGCACTGCTGAACGATTGAATGCCATTGGCATCCACCGGGTTTCTCAGCTGCTGGAGATGTCGGCCAAAGAGATCGCCATGAATCTTGGTCGCCGTGAGGTCTCGACGGACACAGTCACTGCTTGGCAGCAGCAGGCCTCTCTCATGTGCCGCGTCCCTCAACTTCGCGGCCATGATGTTCAGGTCCTCGTCTCATGCCAGATCACCGAACCAGAGAAACTGGCGGCAATGACGCCTCGCGAGCTGTTTTCGAAAGTAGGACCCTTTGCCCGTTCCAAGGAAGGACAACGGCTGCTTCGATCAGCAAAGACTCCAGATCTTGAAGAGGTTACTGAATGGATTGAATGCGCACGCATCGTCCAACATCAGCGGGCCGCTTAGGCTTAGCTTTTACTTCCGGCATAGATGGATCGCTGTCTGAATTGCATATCAAGCAGCAGCGATCCATAATCGGGCTCCACAATCTGGTGCCTGCCTGACTTTCCATCAGGAGAGTCTCCCCCCCTGCCGGAGTTGATCTGATGCCGCTGCGACTGCCTGCCTGGTCCCTCTCCACCGCACCGATCTTCCAACTCGCAGGGATCATTGCAGCACTCTTCTCTTCAGGGGGAGCCCACGCAGCCGACCCGAAGGTGCCTGATGGCTTCCGGATCGAGAAAATTGCCGGAGCTCCACTGATCTCACGCCCGATCTTCGCGTGCCTTGATGAACAGGGAAACCTGTACGTCGGCGAATCAAGTGGGGAGAATCTGAAGCGTGATGACATGCTGGCGAAGAAGCCGCACTGGATCACGAAGCTCATCGATAAAGACGGAGACGGCGTTTATGATGAATCCGTTCGCTTCGTCGAAGGCATTACCCTTCCACAGGGATGTCTCTGGTATCGCGGCTCGCTGTATGTCACTTGCCCGCCCGGCATCTGGAAATTCACGGACACCGATGGCGACGGCAAGGCCGATCAACGCGAAGAAATCCTCACCGGCTTCGGCTTCAGTGGAAATGCCTGCGATACTCATGGACCGTTCTTAAGTCCGTCAGGCCGCCTCTACATTGTTCAGGGACGGCATGGTCACGTCTTCCGTGACAAAAATGGAGAGATCTATAGCCAGGGAAAGGCAGGACGAATCTATTCCTGCATGCCGGACGGATCCGACGTTCGAGTTCATGGCGGCGGCGGTTTCGACAATCCGGTCGAAGTCGATTATACCGACACTGGTGACTGTCTCGGAACCGTGAACATTGTTTACCGCGACCGCGGAGACTGTCTGGTTCACTGGGTGGAAGGCAGCGTCTTCCCCCGGGAAGATCAGGCCGATGCGATCGCCGAATTCCCTTGGACAGGTGGCCTGCTGAACCCGGTCTATAACCTCGGACACGTCGCCGTCTCCGGTCTCGCTCGCTATCGCGGACAGCAATTCGGCTCCGAGTTCGCCAACTCGTGGTTCCATGCCGAATTTAATACTCACAAAGTCCGCTATGTAAATCTGAAGCAAAGCGGATCCACCTGGGCTGGTGAAGTCAAAGATTTTCTCCATTGCGACGACGGCGACTATCACCCGACTGACGTACTGGAAGATGTCGACGGCTCTCTTCTGGTCCTGAACACAGGCGGCTGGTTTCTGCTGGGATGCCCCACCTCACGAATTGCCAAGCCGGAAATCTACGGAACTGTCCACCGCATTACCAAAGTTGATGGCCCGACTCCCGCCGACCCGCGTGGTGCCAGACTGACCGACTGGACCTCACTCAGCGATCCAGGCCCGACTTTCCTGAAACATCTGAACGATCCCCGACCATTCGTTCGAGAACAGACAGTCCAGACTCTGCGATTCCAGCCGGAACTTTTTGATCGGGTTCAAGGATTGCTGACGTCTCCCCATAAGATTGCCGATGGGTCGTCAAAGCTGACATTGCATCAATACGCAGGTCTGCTCCGCGCGACCACGGAACGCAAAGATGCCGTTAAAATTGCAACCGCTCAACTCCAGCAGCTTCCAGGCTGGAAGTCGTTGACCGATGATCGCCTCGAGGCCGCAGCAGACGTCGCTCAGGCGGCATTGCTGCACGCCCGCGATCTGGTCTGGGAACGTCCCCTGTCTGCAGAAGCATCAACAACTTTGCTGGCATCGCTGAAAGATGCTCCGGTGCGGGTCTTCCGTGCCGGGATGGAATTCACGGCCACACCTTGTACTGACCGGAAGACATCTGTCCTGCAGGCACCTGATGATGTCCTCACAAACTTCATTGCAGCAGCCTCACCACAACTGCAGGATCGATTTGCAGAGCACGCTTTCATCTTCGCGATGCAGCGATGGAACCGCCCCGCTCCGCTCGTTGCCAATCTGACATCTGACGCCCGGGGAGTTCCTCGTGCGGCTCTGATCGCTTTAAGTCAAATTCCGAATTCCCCATTGAAGCAGGAAATGGTTCTGCCGTTGCTGTCGGCAAATAATTCGGTTCTGCAGGAGACCGCTCTGGAAGTTATCTCCCGCCATGTCGGTTGGGAGAAAGAGACCCTTCAGGTTTTAAAAGGCTGGGCGAAAGAACCCGAAATCTCGAGTGACCGGCTCGTCGCGCTGAACAGCTTTCTTGCGTCCCGTCTGCAGAATCCTGAAGTCCAGCAGGCTGTCATCGACCTGCTGAACGATGATTCGATTTCAGCGACGCTGCGAAAATCACTCTGGGCGACTCTGCAGAAATCAACGCTCCCCAAACTCCCTGAAAAACTGGTCCCTCTGGTGACTGCAGCCTTACAGTCGCAAGACCCGGCCTTGAAGACCGTGTCACTTCAGTTGATCAGTCGGTATGCCCTGAAGGGATTCGAGAAGCAGCTCGTCAACATCAGCTCCGATGCGTCGCAGGATTTGACAGCCCGTTGCGAAGCGGTGATCGCACTGGGAGCCACTGGTGTTCCCCTGCAGGACTCAGTCTATCAAGAACTTGTGACCCGGCTGCAATCCGCATCCGCATCTTCCGACGAGAAGACCCTGATCGGCCGCGCACTGGGGAGCAGCCATCTGACGCCTGATCAGTTCCTGGGTCTGGCGAATTCATTCGATGCGGCCGGTCCACTCGTTGTCCCGACGCTTCTAAAGGCGTTTCAACGCACGACCGACCCACAGGTCGGCAAGTCGCTGGTGGACGCTCTGCTGCAAACGGACGCGGTTGTCAGCGTCTCGCCCGACGAACTCGCCAGCATCCTGCGAAAGTATCCTGATTCGGTGAAACAGGCGTCTCAACCACTCTTCAAGAAACTGGGACTCGACGTCGCCGCACAGGAAGCACGCCTCGCGGAACTTGCTCCCTTATTGACTGGAGGCGATCCTCAGGCCGGACGAGATGTCTTCTTCGGTCCTAAAGCGGCATGCAGTTCCTGCCATGCGATCGGTCCACAGGGAGCCCGCGTCGGTCCCCACCTGACGACCATCGGAGCCAGCCGCTCATCACATGACCTGCTGGAAGCAATCGTCTTTCCGAGCGCCAGTTTCGTGAACGGGTACCGTTCGACCCTGATTGTCACCTCAGCTGGAAAGGTGATTCAGGGAGTCATCAGTGCTGAGACCTCGAACACCGTGACCCTGCGAACCCAGGATCTGCAGGAAATCATCATTAACCGTGAAGACATCGAAGAGCAGCGAGAATCGAGTACATCGATCATGCCAGCGGGTCTCGACCGTCAGCTGACTCCCAAGGAACTCCGGGACCTGATCGCATTTCTGCAGTCGCGAAAATAGTTTCGTGAGCCTCGGGCAGTTTTGACTCGTGTAGAACTGCCCGGCCTGATCAGGGTTTCGTGATGATCTCCATGAACTGGGCCCAGCGACTGACGAGTGACGTCGCCGATTTTCTCTACCCCCCTGCCTGTTTAAATTGCGGCGGTGACATTGCTGCAGGGAAAACGCGTTCGTTCTGTCAGGACTGTTTTCAGAAGATTTCTGTTCCGCTGCAGAACCGATGCGAACGCTGCTCAGCGCCCGTCGGACCTCACGTCAACACGGCATCCGGCTGTCTGCATTGCAAATCCGTTAATCCTCAATACCGACAGACGATCAGCATCGGGGTTTATGAAGAAACACTCAAACAGGTCTGCCGTCGCTGCAAAACCCGTCACCGCCGCCCGTTGACAGCTGCCTGCTCTCGCCTTCTGCTTGAGCAGCATCATGCAACACTTCGGGATTGGGACGTCCATCTGGTGCTGCCGGTGCCGCATCATTGGACAGACCGGCTGCGATTCGTCGATCAGCCGGCGGAAACAATTGCGGAAGAATTCGCCCGTTTCTTGATGGTCCCCGCCGACCGGCATATTCTTTTCAAAGTCAGACGAACCAGAAAGCAGCACGAACTGACAGCTTCAGCCCGTCGAAATAACCTTCGCGGGGCGTTTCAGGTCAACTCTTCCGCTCGTTTAAAAGGATTGCGTATCCTGATCACTGACGATGTGATGACGACCGGGACGACGGCGAATCGATTGACCCGCCTCCTGCTGGATGCCGGTGCAGAGGCGGTGTATGTTGCGGTCCTCGCCCGGGTCTTGCTGCTCAAAAGTTCTTCGTGACTCCGATCATTCACCCCGTTCCGATCACATAGATCGCTCGCCTTACACCGCACACCCGTACAGAATGTTGTCACTGTGAGTTCAGCTGTTCGTCCAATTCGTATCGCGACGCGTGAAAGTCAGCTCGCCCTGTGGCAGGCCCGTTTTATTGCCGCGGAAATTCAACGCCTGGCACCGGAGCAGGCTGTCGAGCTCCTGCCAATGACCACGGTGGGAGACCGCGACCAGAGTTCTTCGCTGCCTGCTCTGGGGGGCCAGGGAGTCTTCACCCGGGAAGTGCAGAAAGCAGTTCTCGAAAATCGCGCCGACATTGCCGTCCATTCGCTGAAAGACCTGCCGACCGATCCAACGCCGGGATTGGTTCTGGCTGGAATCCCGGAGCGCGCACCGCGGTTTGATGCTCTGGTGCTGCCGCATGGGATCACCGGTTCGCTTGATGATCTTCCGCAGGGAGCCCGCGTCGGCAGCAGTAGCCCGCGTCGACAGTCGCAGCTTCTCCGTCAGCGGCCGGATCTGGAGCTCCTTGAGATTCGTGGGAACGTCGAAACCCGACTCGCCAAAGTGGATCGAGGAGAGTTCGCCGCAACGATTCTCGCAGAAGCCGGACTGCGCCGACTGGGACTCGCGGGCCGCATCAGCTGTCTGCTCACTCCCCCGGTCATGTTCCCGGCCGTCGGGCAGGCCGCTCTCGGAGTCGAGTGCCGGGAGCAGGATGAACTTTGTCGAGAAATCCTGGGGCGAATGACGGATCTTAATACCCGAGCAGAAGTACTGGCCGAACGTGCTTGTCTCAGCACACTTCGGGCAGGCTGTCATGCGCCTGTCGGCGTCTTCTCAACGGTCCAGGACGGGGTGCTGACATTACAGGCCGTCGTGCTGGATCGGGCAGGAAGGCAGTTCTTCAAGATCGAAGAAACAGGACCAATCACCGCTCCCACCGAGATTGGCGCCCGCGCTGCAGAGAAGCTGATCGCGCAGGGAGCCTCATCGGTTCTTGCCTCCAATTGACACGCAGTCGCCTGAGACAGGAAAAAGCACTTACAGTGTTATTCAGGCAACAGTTCCTGAAGAACTCGGGAGAACGCGCCATAGGCACCCGGGCCGAACAACACAATTCGAACGAGATGAGGAGCCTGATTGAGCTTCAGGAATTTAATCACGGTTTCAAGTGATTCGTGGGCGGCTCTGTCGGTCGGATAGCCGTAAATCCCGGTGCTGATTGCCGGGAACGCGACCGATTCGCACTGCTTTTCGACAGCGAGCCTCAGTGACTCGTGATAGACACTGCGAAGCTGTTCCGGTTCCCCCTGACGTCCCCCTGCCCATACAGGACCGACGGCGTGGAACACAAACTTTGCGTTCAGTTTGCCTGCGGTGCTGGCGACGACCTGCCCGGTCGGGCATCCCTGGGGATAAAGCCGGGTTGTCTCTTCATGAATGGCAGGGCCGCCCGCTTCGTGAATCGCTCGATCGACTCCGCCACCAATTGCCAGCTGCGAGTTCGCGGCGTTCACGATCGCATCGACTGACTCCCGGGTCAGATCCCCCTGAACCAGTTCCAGCAAGCAGTGCCCGACCTTCCGGCGCATGAGTTGAGTCCCAGCAAGGCAACAAGTCAAAGCCGATAAAAAATTGTCCGGACCCTTTCGGATCCGGACCAGATTCAAACGAATTACGCTGTCAGCCGTGCCTCCCGTTCAGGAGTGAGCGGGAGTGACATGGCTGGAAGCTGAAGCCTTCTCAGGCTTACTTCTTTTCGGCAGGCTTCTTAGCACCGTCGTGATCATGGTCATGATCGTGGTCGTGATCATGTCCATGGTCATGAGTCACAGGAGCGACGGCCTTTTCGCCAGCGATGACGACGACAACTTCCCCGACCAGGTCTTCGATACTCTTGATCGATTCAGGAACCTTATCGGCAGGAGCGGTGAACCGGCTGGTCTTCCCGTCCGTTTCACCTTCCAGCGGAGCGGCAGTCAGCGGGATCTCGACCTTTTCAGCTCCAACCAGTGCGATCACTGTGGCAGTTGCATCAGCAACGGGAACAGCTTTCTTGGCTTCTTCGTCGAGGATGTAGACGCTCAGCACGCGATCTTTATCCAGAGCCACTTCGCCGTGGTGCTTGCCGAGCTCAAGAATGTGCCCGCCGTTTGGACCATGTTCATGATGGTCATGACCGGCCGGAGTCGTGTTCGTCACGTCGTCCGACTTCCCCAGCTGTCGGTAACCGGCACCCTTGTCTGGACAGCCCAGCATCAGAGCCAGACTGCAGGTCGCGACTGCGGCAGTTGCGGCGGTACGTCCCCATGCGCCATTCTTGTCGGTCTGGTTTTGCTGTTGTGGAGCCATGTTGAATTCCCTCTTTTTCTTCACTCGAAAATCTGAATCCGTGAAATCGGTTTCCCATCTCCAGCCGTTGCGAAGGAATCTGAATCCCTCGCAGCACACGGAATGAGAGACACATCCGATGCAGTTTCGCTCTGCAGAGAATTCTGCGAGCACGTTGCTCTATTGCTTGCCTTCGTCCCGGTTCGACCACCAGGGAAGACTGATCCCGCCATCCATCAGGACGGTACTGCCAGTCATATAGTCGCATTGATCGCTCATCATGAAACTGATGAGCCGTCCGATTTCTTCAGGTTGCCCGAGCCGTCCCCAGGGAATGTTTTCAGCCCCGGAGTCGAGTTGTTCCTGAGTAAAGAACTTACGCTCCCCCGGCGTATCAATCCAACCGGGATGAACAATGTTGACGCGAACGCGATGTCGTGCGAGTTCGATCGCAGCCGTTCGGGCCATATGATCAATCGCCGCCTTCGCCATGTTATAGGCCATGGCGGTGGGAAACGGGATCACGGCATGCGGTGAGCTGACCACCACGATGGAGCCACCAGTGTTTTGCTTGACCAGAGCCTGCGAGACCGCACGAACGGCATAAAACGCTCCCCACATGCTGACATCCAGCGTTCTGCGGAAGCCCTCCATGTCGGCGTCAACCATTCGCTCCCGGTCGCTGTAGGCGGCGTTGGAGACAAGCCCGTCGATCCCGCCCCATTCCTGCACGATCCGTTCAACCATCGCCTCCACATCCGACTGGACGGCGACGTCTGCCTGGACCACCAGTGCCCGTTGTCCACAGGCGCGAATCTCCTGAGCAACTTCTTCGGCCTCTTCCGGATGAGATCGAAAATTGATCGCCACGTCTGCACCGGCCTGCGCCAGTTGCACGGCTGCTCCTCGACCAATTCCCCGTGAGGCCCCTGTCACCAGAAATCGCTTTTTGGCCATAGTTCTTTTCAATCGTCCGACATAGAGGAGATGCGAGCGCTCCCACGGAGTTCCACCGGGAAGGCCATCTCGATCAGGATACCATCTCCGGAAGACGTTCCCAAGCAGGCCGCTGCCGCCCAAACGAAGGCGAGTGTCTCACTATCGATGTGCCTCTCAGCAATGATCCCACTTGCGAAGATACGAAAGGGTGCGCATCTGGGATCACCGAAAATGCCGACTCCTCCAATTTCATCCGGATTTCAAGGGAGTCCCACTTCAATTCAGTACGCATATGCACCTTTTCCGGAGCAAAAAACACGCTGGAGCAAGTGCTTTCTACGCGAACAGATTCACACCTCTTTATGCCAGTCCGCCTCAACCACCAGAATTACCAGAATTCAGTGCGTCACGGAGAAAAACGGTCCTGTATCAGCTGAAGATCGCACCTACGATTCCGGCAGCGGGACCTTAAAAGGAAAATTGCACTTCCGTGAATACGAAGCAGAACCGTCAAGCTTCTTCGCGTCCGAAAGCAAAACGGGCCACAAGGAGTAATGATCTCCCGTTCGGTCAACTTATGACTGACCTGCAGAGCCTTGAGCGATTGCAGACGATGCAGCTCCAGCTGCTGCGTGGAATCATGCGCGAACTCAAGGCACTTCAACGAACGGATCGGGACTCCACTGCCTCCTGAGGTTGACGGTCGAGCCGAGGGCTCAGGCTTCCTGATTCTCCAGCTCGGCCAGCTTTTCGGCGACGGCGGCAACGTGCCCCTTCACTTTCACGTTCTTCCACACTGCCTTGATCTTCCCGTCCTTGCCGATCAGGAAGGTCGTCCGGTGCAGTCCCTGATAGGTTTTCCCGTAGTTCTTCTTCTCGCCCCAGACTCCATACTTCTCGGCTACGACATGCTCTTCGTCGGCCAGTAGCGGAAACGGCAGCGAGAACTTCTCAGAGAACTTGGCGTGTGATGCCAGACTGTCAGTGCTAACCCCTAAGACTACAGTCTCAGCGTTGGCCAGACTTTCCAGATGGTCGCGGAAATCACATGCCTGCTGCGTGCAGCCGGGCGTGTTGTCACGGGGATAGAAATAGAGAATCACATTCTTGTTCCCGGCGTAGTCACTCAGCTTAATTTTGCCACCCGTGGAAGCAGGCAGAGTGAATGCAGGGGCCTTCCGGCCAACTTCTGGAATCGACGTCATGGTGTCCGCAATCTTTGAGAACGGGAATGGTTTCGACGAAGAATGATCACAAAATAGCGAGCCGGTCAACCGGCCAGTACGGGATTCAAGAGCGATCCCTTGGAATCCATCGGCTGTTTGCGATACGCTCGTTGCGATTCCCTGCCCCGCTCGGTGATGTGCGTTCCGGAAAGCTCTGCAATGCGGCCTGTCGTCCAGATTTCACTCGATTTGACCAGCATTGACGAAGCACTCGAAACCGCTGCCATGGCATTGAGAGCCGGTGTCGATTGGCTCGAAGCCGGAACTCCTCTCATTCTGGCAGAAGGCCTTCATGGCGTACGGGCACTGCGACAGGCGTTTCCCAAGATTCCCATCGTCGCCGATCTGAAGACGATGGACGGCGGCTATCTCGAAGCCGAGATGATGGCCAAAGCCGGGGCAACTCATGTGGTGGTCATGGCACGGGCTCATGAAGAGACAATTCATTGTGTCGTCAAAGCCGGTCGTGATCATGGCGTGAAAGTCATGGGAGACAATCTAGGGTGCCCTGACATGGTTGCTGGCGCAAAGCTACTGGAAGATCTAGGCTGCGACTTTGTGATTCATCACATCGGATATGACGAACGCCGCGGAATCGTCGCCAAAGGTGGCCGGCAGCCCAGCCCGATGGACCAGCTGAGGGAGATCGTCAACGCCGTCAGCATTCCGGTTCAGGCGGTCGGTGGACTGACGCTGGAACAGGCCGTTGCAACTCCGTCTTACGGGGCTCCGCTGGTTGTGCTGGGAGCCCCATTGACGGTCGACGCCGATGCTTTCCGTACTGCGGATGGTGATCTGGAATCGTCGCTGAGGCTGATCTGCGAAAAAGTCCATGCATACGGAGATGTCCCCGTCGGACGTGCCTGATTTCTGAAGTCGATTTCTGAAGTTCTATTCAAAGCGAATGCGGAGATTCTGTGATGTCGGCCACTCTGAAACAGCGCGCAGTCGTGAACTTCGCGAACGTCCACGGCGCTGTCGAGCTGCGGGATGTTGAGATTCCCGAAATCGGCCCGGATGACATCCTGTTGCAGGTGGCCGCTGTCGGCGTCTGTGGCAGCGATCTGCACCAATGGACAGCTCAGCACAGCTGGCCAGTGAACTACCCCGTCACGCTGGGACATGAATTCGGCGGAACGATTGCCGCTCTCGGAGAGCGGGTGACCAACTGGAACATCGGTGATCGGGTCGTTAGCGAAACCGCTGCCATCATCGATCCCTATAACCCCATGTCACGCATCGGCCAGTATCAGCTGGACCCCACCCGGAAAGGGTTCGGCTACGGAACGAACGGAGCCATGACCAGCTATGTCCGCGTTCCCGCCCGATGTCTGCACCGCGTCCCTGATTCACTCCCTTTCGAAAAAGCATGTCTCACTGAACCCTGCTGCGTCGCTTACAGCGCGGTAGTGGTGAACGGAAACATCAAGCCGGGCGACCGGATCCTCGTTTTCGGGCCGGGCCCCATTGGGCTGCTCTGCGCTGCCGTTGCCAAACTGCAGGGAGCCATCGTCGGAGTCGTCGGCCTCGAACGTGACCACAAGCGATTCGAGGCCGTCCGTCGCTATGGCTGCGAGCCCATTATCGGCGACTGTCGTGACTGGGCGTTCCAGGATGACGGACTTGGTGTCGACGGCGTCATCGATGCCGCAGGAGTTTCGATCACCCTGAAGACCTCCCTTGAAGTGGTCCGCCCCAATGGATGGATCAGCAAAGTCGGCTGGGGACGGGATCCTCTCGGATTCTCTTTAGACCCCCTCGTCCAGAAGAACATCCGGCTGCAAGGAAGCTTCAGTCACAACTGGCCGATCTGGGAACGTGTCTTGCGGTTACTCTCGACCGGGCTGCTCGATCTCGACCCCGTCATTGGCGGCGTCTGGGCCCTCGACGACTGGCACACCGCATTCGAAGTCATGCACGCCGGAGAAATTCCCAAAGCGGTCCTGAAGCCGACACTGACTGCTTGAGACGGCATCCGCGTCACGACTTCCACTGCAGCGGCGCGATGGGCGAGAAGCTCGTCTTCAATTCCCTGCAATATCCATAGCGTTCCGGATACTGAAGCGTCTCGATAATTTCGACGATGTGGACTCCCATCTCAGTGGAGAGTCGGCAGTCCCGGCCCTGCTGGATGGCCTCCACCTGTTCAGCAGGACCTCTCAAAAAGTCCACCAGTTTATTGCCGGTTGCCGCCCGAAATTGGGGAGGCAAGACATAGGGGAGCTTCTTTTCGAACTGCAACCCCGACAGCGAAAACGGCAGCCGTAACAGATTCTCAATTCGCAATCGGGTGTTCGAAATTCGTGACGCGATACCATGCGTGATGCGGTTATAAGGAATCTTCTTCAGATAGACCGGAGAGCCATCATTGCGGACGTACTTTGTCGAAAGCACACCGTTCTCTCCAATGATCTGGATCGATTTGTCGATCGGAGCCACGAGCCCACAGGTCACCCGGGCCACAACATCGTTGTCATACTCGATGCAGCCGACTGAGAAATCCGGAGCCATCGTGTCGACAGGAATGCCTTTGTCCTCAATTCGCGTGGATGAATACGCGACAATGCGACGGGCGGGACCGAAGAACGCGGCGAGCCATGTCAGCACGTACCCGGCGTGCTCATAGGTACAGCCGACTTCGTACTCATCTTTTGCCGGCCACTTTGCCCCGGAGGAACTGGTCCAGCGTGTCGGGTCCTGCCGATGCACCATCCCATCATCGAAGCTCGCATAGACGAGGCGAATCGGGCCAACGATTCCGTCCTGAATTCCTTTCCACATGGTCTGAGCTGTTTCGCTCAAAATGCTGCAGGGCGCCGTCGAGAGGGTCCGTCCACAGTCATTCGCGATCCGGGCAAGTTCAGCTGCCTGCTCCGAATCCATCGCCAACGGCTTTTCGGAATAGACATGCTTGCCAGCCCGCAGACAGGCCTGGGTCGTCTCGAAATGACTCCGCGGATTTGTCAGGTTCAGCACCAGCTCCACGGATTCGTCGCTCAATAGCTCGTCGAAAGTGCCATACGCCTTCAGACGGTGATGTTGCGCGAATGTCTGCAGCCGCCCTGGGTTGTTGTCGTAAGCTCCGACAAACTCGAGAGCTCCCCAATTGCGTCTGGTTGCCAGATACATATCTGCGACAAACCCGCATCCCAATACCGCAACTTTCACGAGATCATTCCCCTCCAGGAAACGGCTTGAACGGTGACAGCCACAGGCGCAACCGCAGCGACCAATCGGACGGCCCGTCAGAGGAACATTAGATTACGACGGTATTACGACACTCTTTAATTGCCTTAGCGTTCTCGATTGAGTCAGACCCCGCGCGATTGCGCCAGTCGCACCTCTCAAATGGATTGCAAGGACTCGATGCCTTTTCGTTTCACCAGTGTGGAAGCTGGAGGAAGAGGGCCTGCAGAGTCACAAAAAGCCGAGAGGAGAGGCAAGTCCTATGTGGACAATCCTCTCCTTCGGCTGGTTGTGTCGGATGACAGAACTCAGCGAGTCGCATCCAGAGAATTGAGAACCCGCTAGCCGGCTATGGGTTTCTCCGACGTTGTGCCGGAGCGCCGGGAAGCAATTTTGCCTCCGGGTTCTCAGGCGGCTGATCCAGTGCGAGAAATGCAAACAGATCCGCGAGTTCCTGAGGAGTCATCGTCTTTTCGAGTTCATCAGGCATCATCGAGAGTTCGCTGAGACGGTCCGCTTCGATCTGGGATTTCGGGATCGTTTCCAGCTTGCCCCCCTGCAGCTTCAAAACCAGCTGTTCGGGACTGTCTTCGATCGGCAATCCAGTCAGGACACGGCCATCTTCGGTCGCGACAATCCGCGCCTGATATCCCGGCCCGATCACGGCGGAAGGATCGAGAACATTCTGGAGCAGCTGTGCCCAGTCGTTGCGGCCGTTCCGTGTGATATCTGGTCCGACATCCGCGCCTTCGCCATAGATCTTGTGACACTGGGCACAGGTCTTTTTAAAGACAATGGCCCCGAGAACTGGATCGCCAGGTGTTCCATTCAGGAAGTCCCGAGACCGTCCAATTGCTCCCTGTCGGTCCTGACGCACACCTGACCGGATCGTTCCGAAGTGCTTCGCGATGAGTGGTTTTAAGGCCTCATCTTTGAATGAGTTCATCCGGGCCAGCTGGTTTTGATTGACCATCGCCTTCGGGATTCGGCCGGACTCAATTGCATTCAGGAGAGCGATACTTCCGACGGGTCGCTGCGTCAGAACTTCAATAATGCGCGGCTGCAGGTCGGGCTCACACACGGCATAGCGAGAAACCAGAATTTCAGAAATGCGAGGATCATTAATCCGTCCTGCCGCATCGATCACTGCACTGCGAAATCCTTTGTCATGAGCGGCGTCACCCAGGATGCTGGAGAGGCTCGGAATCACCTCCCGGTCGTTCATGGCAGCCAATGTCTGCAAGGCGGCGAGTCGGCGATCCAGCGAGAAAGCAACATCCTCAACGACATTCTTCAACTCGCCACGAGCATGGTCATCGCCCCCAAGTGCTCGCAGGATCAGAAGCGGAGGAGAAATGGACTCCCCCGTCAATGATTCTGCATTCACCAGTCGCACGAGGTCCCGGAGCCGGTCGTGCCTCAAAGCGGCATTTCGGGCACCGGCAATCAGGCTCGTCAGACATTCCTGCTTGACGGTGTCAGAGACCGCAGGAGACTTCAATATTGGAATCAGCAGTTCTGCAATCTGCGGGCCATTCACGCTCGGCATTTCGACCAGCACCGTCAACAATCGTCCCAGAATCGGCTGATAGGCCGGCAGTGGACCACCGTTCTGCAGCAACAACTCCGCCACCAAATTCGGGTTCGCGTGAATCCGCCTCTTGAGGTTCTGCCAAACCAGCTGCTGCAATGGGACATCACACTTCGGATGCTGAAGTGCAGTCAGCAGGATCTTGACGGCCAGACCATCCTGCTGCAGCTTCGAGCTGCCGATCACTTTCTGCACGACCACTTCCAGCGGAGCATTCAGGATGGATTCGGGTACAGCCTCCGCTTCAAGAACGGCCTGTGGAAGTACCTGAGGATCGATGAACTTCAGTCGGGTGGCCCATCCCTGAAAGACGGGGTCCTGCACAGTGGCGACAGCAGGCCAAAGTGCCTGCAACTGCCCCGGCATGGCAGCGACAGCATAGATGGCATGCAGTTTCTGCTTGCGAGACACCGAATCCTTCTGGATCAGCGCGATCAGCTTTCGGGCGGTCTCTTCGTTTGCTCGTTCCGAGAGGAGCCGTTGAGCAGTCTCCCGGTAGTAGAGATTTCCGGAGGCCAGCAGCGCGATCAGTTCATCGTCCGACTTCTGATTCAATTCAAACGGTTTTGCATGAGGGGTCTGCTGGTACCGCACGCGATACAGACGCCCCTTTGCCCGTTCGACGCCACCGGGATCCGCATTCGCATCCTGATAACAATGATACCGGTCATACCAGTCGAGAACGTACAGGCTGCCATCCGGACCGATCTTCTGGGCCACAGGCATGAACCAGGCGTCGTTCGCAGACAGGAAGTCAGCCAGTCGTGGGTTCTCAGCATCCCCCGTCTTGCGGATCAGGCCATACGTGTCGTCGTCCCAGGCGCCGGGCTTCGCAGGAAAACCGGGGTGCGGCTGTCCTGCATAAGTGGAACCAGAGCGACTCACAACGTCAGCATTGATGCAGCCACCGTGGATGTTCCCCATGAAGAGCACGTTGCGGTACTCCTCAGGATAGGCGTCGGAATCAAACCATTGAATCCCGCAATACGCCGCCTTCTGGTGTTTATGATTCACGATAGATCGCATCGGCCAGGTGTGTGGCGGATACGGCCCTCCCTGCCGGATGTAGTAACCTGATTCGACAAAATGCCACAGGTGATCAATGACGCAAGCAGAGAGAAAGAACTCCCCTTCATCGTTGATCGCGATCCCCCAGGGATTACTCGTTCCTTCGGAAAAGATTTCAAACTTTTTGGTGCGTGGATGCACACGGAAGATCGCGCATGTGAAATCAATACTTTTCTGATCTTTCTTGTAGTGCGGACTCGTGGGCGGATAGGTCACCTTGCAATAGTTGAACACCCCATTGAGTCCATAGAGCCAACCGTCCGGCCCCCAGGTGAGCGAGTTCGGCAGCTCATGCGTATCGGTTCGGCCGAGCCCGGTGATGATCACTTCCGTTTTGTCGGCTTTTCCATCCCCGTCGGTGTCCTGCAGATACAGCAGATCCGGGGCATTACAGACCCAGACTCCGCCATATCCGACTGCGATGCCGGAAGGAATATTCAGTCCCTCGGCGAACGTCGTGACCTTGTCGACCTTGCCGTCGCCGTCCGTATCTTCCAGAATTTTGACTCGATCCTGTCCCGGACCGGGTTCACGTCGGGGATATTCCAGACTCTCGGTCACCCAATAACGGCCACGTTCATCAATGCACATCGCGACCGGATTGACCAGATCCGGTTCAGCAGCCACCAGTTCCACAGTGAAACCAACCGGAACTGTCATCCGGCGAACGGCTTCATCGGGTGACAACGGTTCACCGGGCGGGCGGTCATGGCGTCGGGGAAGATGTAAAGCGGGTTCCGCAGCCACTGCGAGTGACGAAAACAGAACAGAAAGACAAACCAGCAGTTGCAGGCGCATGCAAACCTCTGAATCAGGAATCCAAACCGCGATGCCATCTGGACGAGAAGGATTCTCAATGGCACCCGGCTCACATTCACGTGAGCTGATGGAAAGTCTGCCAGACCCGTCCTCAAATGGAAAGGGTTCCAACCGTCTGGCCTCCAGACTGAGATTCCATTTTGTGAGGCATTTCACCGGCCCGGTTTTTGGCCAGCGGTGTTAAAGGGAGAAGATTGCAGGATCTTTGGGAACCGTCGTCGGGAAAATCGCGTCCTTCACTGAGACGCAGTGTTCGCCCCGTTTCCCTGATCAGGCCGCCAAGTGTTACAGGTCACATGCCACAAGGATGAAAGTCGCGAACACTTGCTCGTCCCGCGTATTGAAATTGACCAGATCCAGAGACTCGGTTCTGAAAGCGATTCAGAACTCCCCGGCACCTCTGCGCTGTCGGTGATCTATGCGATTTGTGCCGGCGAGTGGGATCTGTGCGACTCGGGAGACGAGGAAGTCCTTCGCCTTCATCCCGGCGATCTGTATCTGCTTGAAGCAGGCATCCCGCACCGTCTCACTCCGACACGGACCGGGGAGCCCTCTTCCAAAGCTCCTTCCGCGTTACGAATTCCCTATCAGTCCGATCCGCCAGCAGGCGGCGGCCTTCCTCCCCGACTTCATTTCCGCGGATCTCGTCCTCTCGATGCACAGGACGTGACTGAAGCAGACCTGTGGAAGACGATCGCGGAATTGTTTCTGACAGCCTGGGTCTCATCAAATCTCAGCGGGTTGCCGGATGCAGCGTCTCCCCGAATGGATCCGGAAGTCACCCAGTCGATCATGGCAATGGAGCGTTCTCCGGCAACCGCGTGGACGATTCAGCGTCTCGCTCAGGAAGTCGGAATCTCCCGGTCGGCACTGGCCCAGAAGTTCAAAGATCAGACCGGAAAAACTCCGAGCGACTATCTTCTGAACATCCGGATGCGTCTCGCCGAAGAACTGCTTCGCGGCCGCCGTGAGCATCTGAAAGAGGTCGCCCGACGGACAGGGTATCAATCTGTCTCAGCGTTCAGCACCGCTTTCAAACGCTGGTCAGGTTCGCCTCCCAGCGTCCATCGCCGTCGTCCCTTGTCGTGAATTCGACCTGAGAGCGGCCACATCAGTTGATCGTCTCTACTTCCTGAAGCCGGGCCATTCCTCCTCTTGTCGACCCGTCGATGTCGTTTAAGGTGAGGGAAAGGACCGGGGCAGACAGGAGTCTTCTGAATGATTCCCACGACAGTGGAACGAGTCCCTCTGAACACGTCGGCAGAAGTGAATGATGCCATTCTCTGCCAGATGAGACGGAACCTGGAAGAGTACCATGCGGCCGGACCACAGGCCGTTTCCACTCGCCTCCAGCAGCTCGATGCCGAATGGGACATCGAACGGACCTTGGAAGCGAATGCGGCTTCTGTTGCACTGATCGGGCTCGGTCTCGGAGCATTTGTCGATCGCCGTTACTTTGTCCTTCCGGCTGTCGTGGCAGGTTTTCTTCTGCAGCATGCACTTCAAGGATGGTGCCCGCCGCTCCCTATCTTCCGCCGACTCGGCTTCCGAACACAACCGGAGATCGAGCAGGAACGCTATGCCCTGAAAGCAATGCGGGGAGATTTCCGTTCAGTGCAGAACGGTGAAGTCACCGAAGCGATGAGGGCGACTCTGCCCTGAAGTCATCCGTCCTGAGTGAACCTGCTTGATTTTTTTGAGAGGAGTCGCTGATGTTTTCACGTCGTGAGTTTCTAGGAGCAGCGACCCTGGGTGCAGCGGCTATGGCGGTCCCCCGACATCTTTCCGCACAGACCGAGAAAAATGCGGATCCCGCAGCAGGTGCCGTCATGCCGACAAAAGGAAATCAGGTCAACAAACCGCTGCCGGTGAATCCCGTCAGGCCAGGCCGCTACACATTGCCATTTCGTGTCGGACTGGGGGGCGTCGCCCTCGGCAATGGATTCGCGCCCACGACTGATGTCGAAGCAGAAGGAGCGATGCAGACGGCATGGGACGCCGGAGTTCGCTATTTCGACACCTCTCCCTTTTACGGCTATGGACTCAGCGAGCGGCGAATGGGAAGATTCCTGCACAATCATTCGCCGGATGACTATGTGCTTTCCACGAAAGTCGGTCGGATCTTCAAGGCGACCAGTAAAGAACTTCCGCCATCACTCTGGAAGTCCCCGTCTCCCTTCTCATTCGAGTACGACTACACCGCCGAAGGAACCCGTCGTTCGATTGAAGACAGTCTGCAACGGCTGGGGGTTTCGCGAATCGACATTGTGTTCATCCATGACCTCGCCCCTGACAACTTTGGGGACAAATGGACGGAACACTTCGCCATCGCGGCAAAAGGGGCGATGCCAGAGCTGACCCGAATGCGTGAGGAGGGCATCATTAAGGCCTGGGGATTCGGAGTGAATCGACCGGAACCGGCTTTGAAAGCAATCGAGATTGCCGATCCCGATATCTTCCTGCTGGCATGTCAGTATTCACTGCTGGATCACGAGGAGGCACTCGAGAAGACGTTCCCTGCACTGGAGAAGAAAGGGGCTTCTGTCGTTGTCGGGGCCCCGATTCTGGCTGGCTTTCTGGCGGGTCGAGACCGTTATCTTTACGACGGAAAAATCCCGCCGGGTGCGGTGGAGAAACGACGTCAAATCATAGAAGTCTGTGATCAGTTTGGCGTCGACCTGAGAACCGCATCCTTGCAGTTTGCGGCTGGTCCCAAGGTCGTCGCCTCTGTCATCCCCGGCGCGAGGTCGCCAGCTCAGGTCCAGGCGAACTGCCAGTCATTTCAGGTCGAGATTCCCTCGGACTTCTGGGCGACGCTGAAACAAAAAGGCCTGATCTCCCAGAACGCTCCGATTCCCGTGTAACTCGCGCCCGACAGCGTTTCAGGCAATCCGTGAGGCACCGACTTTCTTCTGCGTCAGCCACCGTTCCGCCGCTGCAGGCGAACGAAGTACGACAACGTCTCGCCCTGATTTCTGCACATCAGGCAGCAGCTGCTGAAATTCCGTCCGACGCCGATGGTACGTCTTGATCACCCAGAGCAGTATGGAGTCACGAGAGAACGCCCTCGCCAACGATTCCCGATTTCCGTTGCAGCATTCCTCTCCCTGCAGGCTTCGACGCCACGTCCGCTTGATCGCTCGCAGGAAAATGACCGGGAATGAATAGTCGAGCCAGAGGATTGTGGTTGCCCGCTGCCAGATCAGATCGCGGACTGCTGCATAATTCCCGTCGATCACCCAGTCTTCCCCCTGAACGACTTCAGCGACTCTTGCGGTGAAAAGATCAGGAGCTACTGGCGTCCAGTCCGGTCCCCAGTGCAGGCTATCCAGCTCGACATGTGGGATCTGGCAGGCTGCGGCCAGACGTTTGGCGAAGGTCGACTTCCCGGCACAGCTAGTGCCGATCACAACAAAACGTGCCACCGAACCTCGACCCTTTCCAGAAAACGCGAGCAGGGAGTGCGATTTTCACCGCCCACTCAAATTCTCGACACGGCGAAGGATTTCGAACTGCAGCACGACCGACACGAACCCTGTGACATAGATCACAGGTCCGATGAGAGAATAGTCCGGCTGGTTCTGTGCGGACAACACATAGATGATCGCTGACAACACCGGAAAGAAAACCGTCAACAGGATCAACATACAACCAATCGCGAGCGGCAGTGCCCCCCAGTTAACGATCAACGACCAGAGCACTGTCAGCTCGCAGGTGACAAAGATCACACAGGCCAATGAGATGATCGTCAGGAGCGGATAAATGGAGGCACCTCGCGTATCGTGCCTCCATCCGGAAAAGAATGTTTCCGAGGGAATCGCCGCAGCAATCACGATCAGGAACAGGATGGTCGGCAGGCTCCCCAGCAGGCATCCCAGAATCTTCTGCAGACTGATGGAAAAAAGTGACTTGGGAATCATGAGCAAGGTCGACAGCGTGCCGCTTTTGCGCTCAATCTGAAACAGCTGCGACGACGCGATGAACAGCTCGGCCACCAACATGACCGCGAAGCTCGCGAGCAGAAACTGCAGCGCCGATAGCGAGAAGAACTTCCTGATGAACTCGGCATTCGACAGGCAGAGCCAGAGCCAGAATGGATAGAACAGGCACTTGAAGATCAGCACCATCGGTCCACCGGCGATGAAGTGAAAATCCTTCCATGCGATGGCGGCCTTCCAGGGCCGAGTCACGACGTGTAACCATCGATTCGATTGATTGATGCCTCTCGGATGCACCGGTTCCGTGGCCACAGGAGCCCAGACCACGTACGAGAATCTCCACATCGCCAGCAGGAAGAGTCCCACCCCCAGCAGGATCGACGCCGGCACCTGCGTGCCGATTCCGCTGAAAGAGTGAGTCGGATCCAGAATCCGGTTCAACTCATGAATCACCGAAACCTTTTGATGCAGGTCATAAAGCTGGGTCACTGAAGTGCTGATGAGTGAGTCTTCAGTGAGCTCATGATGAGCGATGAGATCCTGAACCGAACTGTTCAGCACTTCAGGCACCCCGAGCAGGATCATCATGAGCAGCGTCATAACGACGACCGCCTCATTCGACCTGTTGACTAGCACGGAGACGACGAGTGCGAGGTTGGCGACAAAGAAGAGATAAGCCGCCAGCGAAAGGAATGCCGCGACGATCTGCAGCGACGTAATTCCCCCCAGCGTCAAAGACAGCAGGGCGAACGGAAACAGCGTCAGCAGCACGAGCATCGCGGAGAAAACACGGTTCGTCGATTTGCCAAGCAGGACTGCCAGCGGGGAGATGTTCGCCATCAACAACAGCCCCAATGTCCCTTCTTCCTTCTCCTCGGTGATGGAAGAAGAGAAGTGACCGATCCCGGCCAGCGTGATGAGAGCGACCCCGAGATACGCCAGCTGCTGAAAGAAGACCAGCCCCGGGGCACCGACTTCCTGAGGCTGCCTCAGACTGACGATGAACATCGTCAGCAGGATCATCACAGCAGTCAGCCGTAGCAGATGCGGATGCTGCTGCAGGGCATCGTCACGGATCGATCGATTCAGGAGTGTGAGTGCACCATGGAACATGATTGCCTTACGGCTACGGGGGCGATCTGTTTGAAAAATCTCCCGATGACAGCCGAGTTCAGCGGAGTTTCGAGGAGATTGCCTTTCCATCGTGCATGGCAATCCAGGCAAACAGTGGACAAAGTCCAATCCCGAGCGCGGTAGCGATCAGTCCCTTCACGACCACAAAGTTCACCAGCGGTAGCTCGGTCACCCCACTTGACTGAATCAATGCAACCAAAATCGGTGCTACCAGCATTCGCCCGGCAACTCCGAACACCATTGCCCGAGGGAACGCACTTACCGAGGCATATTCCCCGAGCATCTTCATCCACCCGAACTCAGGGAGCGGTGGAAAACGTCCCTTCTGCATTTCATGCCGCGTCAGATGAGACACGATGAGGCACGCGATAAAGGGGAGGAAAAAGCAGGTCGCCTCCGTATCTTCGATCAGACTGCGAGGCCCCGAGACCGGAACGATTTCCGAGTCGCGAAAAGCCGACCAGGCAATCACCGCATTGATCAGAAAGTTACACCCAATGGCGATCAGTCCCTGATCCAGCCATAAGTACCTCCGCGCGGCCGGAGTGAGCGGAGTTTTCTTCCCTGAAGGGACATCGTTCGTCACACCGGCTCCACAGGTAAAATAGAATCATGAGTTCGGACCAGCAGGAGCGAGCAGTTTTGCTCACAAAGTCGGCGCAGCATTGCCCCGATCTTCTTGGGATCGATCGGGCCATCAGGCCAGCTGATCACAACGAGCGACGCATTGTGTTCATCTACGAACTGATGAATTGCATCCGAAGCGTCACCATTCGCGATCGCAATTCGGGTCCCCTGATCCAATGTCCGGAAATCAGTATCGAACAGCCGCTCCTGCATCACGTTCTGAATCTGCTCGACGACCCCGCGGCCGGAACTCGAATCGACAGAATGGGCGACAAGGAGTCGGGCCTGCACCTGCTGAGCTAGCGACACGGCAGCCCGCAATGCCTGATCTCCATTC
This sequence comes from Planctomycetota bacterium, assembly GCA_023417655.1. Lineage (GTDB taxonomy): Bacteria > Planctomycetota > Planctomycetia > Planctomycetales > Planctomycetaceae > Planctomicrobium. Next base: position 73,543 of record JAEZFD010000013.1, read on the forward strand.
GCTGACAGGTCGTCATAGACGACAAAGCAAGGAATGTCCTTATCAAATGCCTGTGGCACCGCCATCCATAAATCGTGGCGACACCCGTCGAGAACCTGAGCCAGCCGAGTCGGATCATCGTCAGACAACAGATCCGGAAGACTGATGAATGCAAACGAAAGCGGAGCGGGTTGAGCCGAGGCACCTCCGTTCTTCTCATTCTGAATCAGGTCCGACATCATCTCGACGCCTCGCTGACGAAGCGTCGTTGCCGTTTCCGAGTGCAGTTTCTGAACTTCAAAGTCGCTGGGCCAGTCCCTTTCGTTCGCTGCCGCCGTTGACTCGTCGGCGACAGATCGGGGGTCAAACCCCGTGAACAGATACACAGCCGCCTGAGAGCAGCTGGCCACGAGTCCCGCCTGGTCGATCGCTGCGAGGGTTCCCGGCGTCCATTGAGTCCCGTCGATTTGTGCTTCGACGAGGATTGTATTCCTGCTGACCATACTGGTCCGATTCCTCCTGATTTCGCATCACAGGGCGAGCCCTAGCGCAGCCCCGTCCATTCAATCCTGATCCCGCTAAACTTACCAGAGCCCGTCCCGGGCGCCGCTGCCCGCATTCAACAGATGCCACGGCCCTGTCGACTTCATCGTTCCGCCTCAGGATCTCAGTCCGGCAGCTTCCATCAGTCGAGCTGTCTGAACATAGGCCTCACGAACCCACTCCTCAATCTTGTCAGGTTCTGGAGAAAATTCGAGTTCAATAGAGACTGTTCCGGAAAAATCGAGCTCCCGAATCGCATCCAGATAAGGCGGGAAATCGACGACTCCTCGACCCGGCGGCAGGTCGCCATGCTTTTTTCCGTCGCAGTCCGAGATATGAACGTGGACGGCCTTCCCTTTCAACTTCGTAATCTCGCTCGCGTCGACCCGTGCGAGATGCAGATGGGAAATATCGATGTTCGCCCCGAACGCCGGATGCCCGACGTCTTCCAAAAACTGAGTCATGGTCTGCACATTATTCACCAGCGACAGATGGAACGGCTCCAGTTCAAGAGCGATTTTCAGTCCCAGGTCACCGGCATAGTCCGCAAGAGCTCGGCAGTTGTCGGCCGCGATTCGCCATTGCTCCTGAGGAGGAATGACTTCCTGATTCCAGATGTATTCGCCCAGTACCAGCAGCAGATTTTCAGCCCCGTACTCATACGCCAGATCGAGATGTTCCCGGCATCGATCCAAATGGAACTCCTGCACGCTGCGGTTGAAATCGCACAGGCCGAACGCGACGCAACAAAGTGACACGATCGGCAGATCCAGTCGCTCACATTCCCGGGCGATCAGTCGTCGTTCCCGAATCTCGATCTCCAGGGGATCGATAAGCAGGTCAATGGAATCGAATCCGATCTCCTTGGTTTTGGCGATTCCCCATTCGACTGGACGTCCCGCCTGTGACCATGCCGAATTGATCAGTCCGAGTCGCATCAATCATTCCCTTAAGGTCATCTCAAAAACCGATGACAATCACCGGATCGCCGCTATCCCATCAGCATAGGCAGATTTGTCAATTGAATGCGAATCTGTGTCGGGGAAGCGGAAATTCGGATGGGGCTTTACTAAATTTTCGCGGGACGGCACCACGCCGTCGTGAGTGATTTGCGGACCTCAACTGCATGTCAACTGGCAGATGAAATCTGCACGGGAATGATACCCCGGCG
>JAEZFD010000046.1 GCA_023417655.1 Planctomycetota bacterium
CCGTCGACCGCCGGACCGAAATCCTGAGCTGGATTGAAAGCGACCGACGTGTTGATTTTCACAACGCCACTCGGTCCGCCGCCACCCATGCCAGGGTCCATTCCCCCTTCCATCATCTCGCCGCTGCCTCCGCCGGCATCGGCAGTCACGGGGGTTCCCGTGCCGCCCATGAGGCGCAGGACGTCCAGACGACGAACAACGGACTCGGCGACTGACTCTTTGCCTTCGTTGACTTTCACGATGGCATCGAGCAACAGCTCGGTCATCCAGACATCGATCTGGGAATCCCACATCTCCTGTGATGAGGCTCCGAACTGACCGAAAATCGTCTGTGGCAAAGTCGCCATCAGAATGACTTTCTGTCCGGGAATCGGTTGCTGTGGAGCAGCGGGGTTGGGACGCGCCATCGGGTCGAGCGGCTTAACCGGCTGGACCCGTTCCATCAGGCGACGAAAGACATCTTCATAAGCACCCTTGTAGATAAAGGGGACCTGCTGTTCGAAGTCGGCGAGGAACTCTTTCGGAATCCGGTCTGCGACGACTGCCGGCCAGGTCATCCGTTTCTGCTGACGGTTCCACATTTCCAAAATGGCATCGTCGACAGATGCTTCCAGAAACGTATTGATGGTGTCGAGCTTCGAGCTGAAATCCTCGTTCGGTTCATTTCCCGACGAGACATCAGCCTTGGTCTTGTCCAGAGTTTCAATTCGCGCCTGGGTCGCGGAGCTCAGACCACCATTCGCGGAGTAATATCCGAACAGGATCAACGGAATGACAAGGCCCAACAGGATCCAGAAATGCTGCCGGATCAAGGGTTGAAGTTTGTCCATGGTACGACCATCCGAAGAAGACTGATTCAGAATTGACTAACACACGACGACATCGAGCTGCGAGCGAGGCAAGCCGGAATTATGGGGCTGGCTCCGCCGGAGCTTCTGTTGCTCCCTCGGCGGGAGCCTCTCCTTCGGCTGCTTCTGTCATCGGATCAACACGTTCAGCAGGCGGAACGTAGTTGAAGGCAAACTGAACTGTGAATTTCAGTTTGGGCAGCTCTTTCAATGGAGCACCAGGAGTTCCCGGTGCGCCTGGCATTCCTGGAGTTTGACTTTCCATCCCTGGGCGAATTCCGAGGCCGGGAGTCATTGTTTCCATCTCGGGATTCATTCCCCCCCGATTTCCGAGTCCGAAGCCACCGGCACCCAATCGTGACGTTGTGGCAGGGCCTTTTTTGGGAGGCACGATCAGTCCACGATCGATTTCGGTGCTGTGGGCAACGATCGTGGCATGAGAAATCCCCATTCGGGTCACATCCCGCTCTCCGAAATCCTGAGGCTGCACTTTCGGCTGCTGCAGATTCTTGAGGAACGTGTTGACCACGTAGAGAAGTCCCGACTCTTCCGCTACCTGCGGATTGAAGTGGAAGTGTTCTCCCTGAATGGTGAAGATATAGCCTTCTCCGCTCGGAGGCGTTTCACGATCCGCCGGAACCATCAGCTGTTTCACGTCGGCCGGGAGTGAATTAAACCACCCTGAGCGATCTGAAACTCTTTCTGCAGTGAAAAGCGTGATCGAAATCTGATTCTTCTTTTCGATCTCGTCCTGAGAATACACGACGTCCGGCTTGTCATGAGGCAGGCAGTCGAGAACCGCATTGAAGACCTCCATCCAGCGGAAGTCACGACGGTCTAATGTTAGAACATCGAGTTTCTTTTTGATGTTCTCGTTGGCACCCTTCTTTGTGTCATATGCCGACTTGGCCGCGGCGATTTCGCCTGCATAGTCGGCAGCGACTTTCTCTGCGGCCGTAAACTCAGGGGTGTTCACAGAGGCGAAGGAAATCGCATTGCCTGCTGTCGAAATCGCGAACCCGAGCAGCAGCACCGCAGCAGCAGCCACGGCCCAAGGCTTCTTCTTCCGAATCCGACGTGCGGCTGCAATCTCAGGTGGCAGCAGCGATGTGCGAATACGGGTCAGTTCGAGTCCCTGAAGGGCGAGGCCATAAGGGACGGCGAAGCTCAGCAGGTTCTCGGAGAACATCGGAGAACTGACGACGGAATCGCCCGACAGCTGTCGGTAAGTGTCCGGCCGCTCCACGGGATACTGCAGGTTCTGCTGCAGGAATTTCTGCAGACCGGCGAGCTTGAACCCATTTCCCAGCCCAATGACTTTCATCACCTTGGCCGAACGGTTCACGCTCGAGAAGTACCCAATGGATCGCTGGATTTCCGCGACATAGTCATTGAACACCGGTCGTAGCGCCTGGAAGACGGCACGGGGATCTGGTGACTTGGTCGCGTTGCACTTCAGATGCTCAGCCTTCGCAAAGCTTAGCTTCATTTCCTTGGTCAGGGCGCGGGTAAAGTGATTCCCGCCGATCGGGACGTTTCGAATCCAGATCTTGTAGCCATTGGACACCATCAGGGTGGTGTTGTCGCACCCCATGTCGAGCACAATATAGTACTCGTCGCCGGGTTCAGCGTTTTCGCCCCGGCGGATCCCGAGTTCATCGAGACTCAGGACGTTATAAAGGGCCAGCGGAGCAATCTGGACCAGCTCCACCTCAACCTTGGCATTCTGATAAGGTCGCAGCTGAGCCTGCACCTGATCGCGTTTCATCGCGAACAGACCGACTTCGGCATCCAGCAGAAAGCCCCCTTCTTCCGCACCAGCTCCCAGCGGCTGGTAGTCCCAGATCACGTCTTCAAGTGCGAACGGGATCTGCTGACGGGCTTCATACTTGACGATCTCATGCAGTTTATTGGACTGCACGGGGGGGAGTTGAATAAATCGGGCGAGAGCCGATTGGCCTGGAACCGAAATGGCGACCGCGTCGCCTTTCAGCTGGTTCCGCGACAGGAATGTTTCCATCGCCTGCGGAACGATCTCATCAGGGATCGCGTCAGGTTGACTCAGAATCTTTGGAAAAGGGATGTAATCGAAGGCTTCAGCAACGATCTGGCCAGTCTCGGGCTGCAGGCGAATCTTGATCGCCTTTAAGGCCGACTGGCCGATATCGATGCCCCAGGCTGCACGTGGTTCCGCCATTCCAGTACCCTTATTCCCTGCCGCAGTCGACTGGAATCAGCCGTGCAGCTGTATGGGGATTTGCTGATGTCTGGTGAGATGACCTGAAGTGAAAGTGATATCTCAGTTTACGTGAGTAATCCACTCTTCGCCAACCGTCCCATTGCCAGATTTCGGGTTTGAACTTCGTTTTTGGCTCATCTCCCGCATAATCGTCGGTCCGGACTGGCGCTCTTTCTGTCGGCTGGCAATTGGTTTTGAGAGGACTGTCTGTTCTTTTGACACCTCATCCCCGAGGAAAGTTTCCAGTCTGATCGACCTCCGGGGAAATTCCTGCGAATTTTCGAAGTCTCAGCGTTCTTTTGGATTAGACATTTTTTTTGATCTGCCGGTTCTTGCCACGCGGAATTGAGTCTTTCATCAATCGAAGCGCGCTTCGCGGGCAGGCGGGAGAGCAAACTGATCTAGGGATTGGACGACCCGCGGTGAAATTCTGGCCATCGCTGCCAGGCATAAGTCCACTCCATCCACATCCGCATGACACTCCACAAGCTTCGCATGCGGGCGATATGTTCGGGGGGGAGTTGTTTTTGGTTCTGGGCGGACTGCTGTGCGGCTGCTTTCAGTCCCCAGCGATCGCTGAGCAGGGCACACAGACCGTCAGCAGAGAGGTCAGGTTCGCTCTCGTCGGCGGTGTACCCGGCGGAATATGTTTTGACGAACAGGTCAAACAGTTCTGAGCGGGCGGGGTCCATTTCAAGCGGACGGCTCCGTTCTTCGCAACCGCGAATGATCGCGTCCACTTGGTCTACGATCTTCGTCTGAAACTCCAGTGGGGATTCGCCAGCGGACATGGGGCACAAACTCCTCAAAAACAGAAAATCCCGTGACAGCTGCCGGCGGGAGGCGAATGTTCGCTCCGTTTGACCGACAGGGCCAGTGTGTGAATCGCAGAATCTCCCAGATTCCGGCCGGAAGTGAATTTTTTTGGTCAAGATCGTTGTAGGCAATGAATTTCCTGCCGGCAACGGATGGAGAGGTATGTTGATTTCCCCTGACCGGTTCTCTAAACTCTTCCGTCTTGAAGTCACCAAAGTTGACACAGACAGTCATAAGATATTGACGTTTAGGCGGTTACGATGGGAATCGACAAAAGTCTGAAACGCGGCAGCCGACTGAGCCGAGCACGCAACGTCCTGACACGCGATGAGCGGATTCTGAAGCTGAAGGAAGACGATCGCTGGACTGACGCCACCAGTCCGCTCGGCTTGCCGAAAGTGCGCGTACAGAAGCTCGCACTGGGCAAGAAGAAGAAAGAAAAGAAGGAAGAAGAAGCCGATCCAAAGGCCAAGAAGAAGTGATCGGCTACTGCCGACTCCTTTCTTTGCTGGGCTGAATTCGGCCTCGTCGTCTGACGTCGTGTGTCCATATCGACGCATGCCCGCGCTGTTGGAGCGTGGGCATGTTCGTTCATGGTGTGTGCAGGTGTGAGTGCCAAGGTTGCGCTCCCGCCAGCCGGGGTTTGGCGTATTCGCTGTCCAAAGCCGCACTCGATAGGCACTTGGGCGAGAGATCTAAATCCAGCGTGAACGTCCCTCATCTATCTCAGGGATTGTTCAGACATGGGTGTGAATCCAGTTTCTGGCTTCCGTACTTGCAGTTCAGATCTCTCTATGAACTCTGCTCTAATTCTCTCTGAGAATGATTCCTCGAAGTCCGATTGCCTCGATTGCAATTTGTGGTGAGGGATTCTGAAGCAAACGCCAGATCAATTCTCTCTTCCTGGCAGTTACGGCCGAGTTCTCTTTTACGGCCTGAATGAAGCCTTTCCAGCTTTTGCAGCGTCGGCTATGCGCTCCTAATGCTCTTGGGTGGGATGACGCCCTGGATCCGGCTCGATGGATCCTTTCACTCGCAGCCAAGCAGTGTTGATTCAGTCCGACGAATAAGAGATGTGCTTCTCCGGGTCACGGCGTTGTGCTTCGCCAGCGCATCTCCGAAAGATGTGGGGGATCGAAGAGTCCTCTATGTTGCCCAGCCTTCCTGTCTGATGTCTCCGAAAAGACTTCTGCAACCGTTTCATCCGAAAAACGCAGAATAACTCATTCCTCTGCGGAGCTTCGTCCGATGAGAGAGACAACATCATTCGATCGATTCCGCGCCTGGAACCTGATGTCGACAACACGGCAATGAATGTCGGGCGACGGAACACTCAAGACATGACTGAAGGAGTGAGTCCATGCTTCTGCCACGGAAATGGGCACTGAGCCTCGGACTGCTGGCGGCAGTTCCGAGCCTCGCCACGGCAGGCCCGTTCGACGCAAAAAAGGCCCCCGAGTCGGCCGCCGCGTCAGCGGACCGGGCAAACCAGGACGTTGCTGATGATATCGGCAAAGCACTGGGCGGCGCCCGTCTTTCTTACAAAGACGTCCAGATTGAATACCAGGGCGGTGTCGCGACCATCCGTGGCCAGATCAAAGACGCAGCCCAGCGGGCACGAGTCACCCAGATCGTCAGCCAGATTCCTGGAGTTCGCTCTGTCGAAAACCAGCTGTCTGTGATGGACTCTGCTCCCGCGATGGCCCAGAAACCTGCACAGCGTGACGCCGCTGCTGCTCATACGGCTGCTGCCCCTGTGCAGCGTGCCTATGGTGAACAGCAGGGCCGCCCGCAGGTCAATCAGGTCAGCCACGAAGCCGCTGCTCCAAACAACCAGGCGGTTGCTCAGCAGATCGCGACAGCTTTGACCTCAGCAGGTCTGAGCGGCTATGACATTGAAATTCGCTATAAGAACGGTGTGGCCAGCCTGATTGGTGCCGTTGACGCCCGCGAACAGGCGATCATGGCTCATCGTGCGACTGCCAGCGTTCCCGGCGTGAATCAGGTGCTCAATCGCCTGACCGTCGACGGAAAGCCAGTAGCCGCCGCTCCTCCTGCCGGACCTCAGGGATATGGACCTCCAGGTGGCGGGATGCCAATGGGGATGCCACCTGGTGGAATGCCGATGGGCGGAATGCCAGGTCAGGGAGCGATGCCAGCTGCCTATCAGACCCCTGCCGGTCCTGCGATGGGGATGCCACCGGGTGGAATGCCTCCAGGTGCAGTTCCTCCAGGGGCCATGCCTCCGGGGGCAATGCCACTAGGAGCGATGCCGCAGTACGGACAGGTTCAGCAGGTGGGACACCACATCTACAACCAGCCGAACATGCCGAACTACGCATGGCCGACTTACGCTCCGTACGACAACTCGGCAGCGATTTCTTACCCAACTCAGTATGACGCCAGTGCGTTCCCGTACATCGGCCCATACTATCCATATCCTCAGGTTCCAATGGGCTGGCGGAAGTCGACCTTGGAATGGGATGACGGACAGTGGAGTCTGAAGTTTGACTCGAAGACCGACCGCTGGTGGTGGTTCCTGAATCCGCACAACTGGCACTAAGCCATGGTAATGCGGTTCAGCCCGCCAGTTCTGGTGAGAAGCTGATTTCGTTCGAATGATGAAACACCTCCCGTGCACTCCGCCGGGGGGTTGTTTTTTTACCGAACCTAAAATTGCTCCGCTGCGGAATTCCATCCATCCAGACGAGTTCCGTTCAGTTTCGAATCCCAGGAAAGCGGACTGGTTTTAGGCCACTGCTGAATCCTGAAAGAAACTTCTCTGATGCGTCGGATATGGGAGCGCTGGCAACTTTGTCAGGCGGAATTTCCCTGTTGAAATTCGATCAGGCGGGATCATCGACCGGTGGGAAACCGATCTTTTCGCGAATTCCCCTGATGAGTAGACTGCGTGCCCGTCCCCGTACGCCACTGTCGACAGGTTCATTGGCTTCAATGACGAAGTTGACCCCTCCAGACGCGGCGGAACGCATCGACATCCAAGGAAGGAATCTGTCCCGATGTTTCGACACATGAGTAAAGCGGGTTGTCTGACAGCCGCGCTGATCCTCTCTGCGAGTGTCTGCTCGCCATGTGCCGTCGCCCAGGACGTGCGACAGGTCACTGGCAATCGTCCCGCTCCGTTAGATACGACCGCCGTTCTTTCACCAGCCCTCGAAGAAATCCTGCAGAACTGGGAACAGAAATCCGCAAAGGTCTCTCAGACAAAAGGGGAATTCAAGCGAGTCGTTTACGATAGCACCTGGGGAGTCGCCAAATGTTCGGTCGGGGTTTACTACTACGACCACCCGGATAAGGGGCGAATGGACTTCACTCCGGACAAGAGCGTCGTATCCGATCCCCCTCGCACGGTTCAACGCGGTGAAGTGACGTTCAAATGCGAAGCCGATGAAGCACGCGTCTGGATCTGTGATGGAGAGCAGATTCTTGACGTCGACCCATCGAAGAAAGAATACAACCGCGTCCAGATTCCGCCGCAGTATCGCGGACGAAACATCTCGGATGGTCCGCTGCCGTTCCTGTTCGGAATGAAGGCAGACAAGATGAAGCAGCGTTACCAGCTGGAACTCGGCTCGCTTCACAACCCTGAAAACATCATTCATGTCATCGCCCGCCCACTGTTCCCGGCAGAACAGCAGGAATACCGATCAGCGGAAGTGTTGCTTGATCCGGTGACGTTTCTGCCGAAGGCAATTCAGCTCGCAATGCCCGGTGAACGACAGACCGTTTACATTTTCACCAAGCATGACAAGCCGACGCTCGGATTCATGCCTGGAACATTCAAACCAAGTCTGCTGGCATTCAAGCTGATCAACGACACCACTGCAGTCGTCCCGCTCGAACGCGAAAGCAAGAAGCAGGATGGAATTCTGATTCGCTGAGGAAATTGTCGGGCGAATTGTTGAAATTCGAAACTCACAGGCCGAGCGGGGATGACCTGCCCGGCCTGTTTTCGTAACCTTTTCTTCGATTGTGAGGCAATCGACAGGCTCCGCTCATCGCTTGGATTGCATGGCATTCACAATCCGACTGCCCGCCGCCTTCCCCTTTGATCACCCGAATCCAGCATGACTTCAGCACAGCCAGCGAATCCAAACACACTCTGGGGTAAGTGGTGTTCGATCCCGTTGTATCTTCGAATTCTCGTTGGTCTGGTACTGGGGATCGGAGTCGGAGTCGCGCTGGGCGAGAGAGCCCATTTTCTGGAACTTCCAGCGCAGATCATTCTGCGGTTGCTTGGAGCCTTGGCCCCGCCGTTGATTATGACTGCCGTCATCCATGTGCTGATGACGACCAAAATCGAGGGGAAGCAGTCAGCTCGATTGGCCTTTCTGCTGATTCTGAATACGACGGTGGCGATCCTGATCGGGTTGGCTGTTGCCAATATCGTGAAGCCGGGCGCCGGTGCGGACATGAAGCCCGATGGAGAGGTGAAGAAGGTCAATCTCGAAGACAAGTCGCCGGTCGACCTTGTTGTTGCCAATATTCCCCGCAGTCTGCTCGGCCCGCTGGGGGATAATCAAAATATCATCGGCGTCATTATCATTGCCATTGCTTTGGGGGTGGCACTGCGAGGTGTGACAGCTCATGCCCTCGCGCTACAGATTGTCGAAATCTCATATGAATCGCTTTTGACGATTTTGAACTGGATCATCCAGTTGGTGCCGATCGGAGTCTTTGCGATCGTGGCTAAAGTTGTCGGAACGCAGGGATTCAGTTCGTTCATCGCAATGGGATGGTTCATCTTTGCCGTTCTGCTGGCTCTCTTCCTGCAGACGTGCTGGTACATGATCCGGATCCGGCTGTTCTCATGGCCTCGGATCGGCGACATCTTTCGGGGAATGCGCGATGCGCTGGTGATGGCGTTTTCGACAAGCAGTTCCACTGTCACGATGCCGCTGACCTATCAGTGTCTCCGGGACAAAGTGGGCGTGCGTGAGAAGTCGGCGAGTTTGGGGGCGCTGGTGGGCGCCAACTTCAACAATGACGGAACAGCACTCTACGAGGCGATGGCAGCGATGTTTGTTGCCCAGCTGGTCGGGCAGAATCTCTCGACATGGGAACAGGTGCTGGTGGTGCTGACTTCGATTGTCGCTTCAGTCGGGGCAGCCGGGATCCCTGAAGCCGGACTGGTGACAATGACGCTTGTCTTCACAGCAGTCGGCCTTCCGGTCGAGTACATCGCACTGCTTCTGGCGGTCGACTGGTTCCTCGATCGTTGCCGGACGGTGATCAATGTTCTGGGTGACGTGAACGTCAGCTGCCTGCTGGACGGCCGCACCCGTGAAGTTGTGTCGGAGTCCGATCCTGTGGCATCAGTTTCTGTGGAACCTGCGTGAAGCCGGCGTCGCGAGCGTTGCGTTCACTGCAAAGATCTCAGTGAAGATGTCGGCCGCTCTGAGTATTAAGCGCCGTTTCCGAACTGAACTAAGGAGCCTTGGGGAGGCTGCTGTCCGGAGGCGACGGCGGTTCTCCCTTTCTCGGCGACGTGAACGGAGAATTGTCTGTGCCGTGCCGCGCTTCATAGACAAGTGTCATCCAGATGCTGCGGGCGTACCTGTGAAACCACAGCGGGAACAACGCGATGAAAATGATGCAGGCCCAGAGTGTTGAACCGGTTGTCCACCCGAGACCGAAGGCCAGCAGCCAGTACAACCCGGTGACCAGCACGACCGTCGCAGCGTAGTTCGGGTAAATCGATCCGACATAGAATCCCGGCTCTGCATTGAAATTGAGCCCGCAATTCGGGCACTTTTCATTCAAATGCAGGACGTCACGATACAGCCGCCCCTGCAGGCAGCGAGGGCATCTGAGTCTCAGTGCAGCGATGATTCTTTGCGATGTGGACATGTCGTTCTTCCAGACGAGGTCATCTGAAGTCCGCTTTTCAGTCATTTCAGAAAAGCCTGCAGCTGCGGTCTCGCATCAAGACCTCAGTCCTTGATACAGGCTCGCGCGAGTCGAGTCGTAGGAAAATTCGGATTGTCAGGAGACCCTCATTCTCAGTGTAGACTTTCACATCGTCCTGGGCACGTAGGAATTCTCCAGTTCTCGTTTGCGGTCATTCTGAAGTCGAGTTGGTTGAGATGAGGTTGCATCCTAAATCGACAGGGCTTTAGAATTCGGAAGACTCTCGAGGCCGAACTGTCGCGCCGTTGTCGCTTTCTCACTCCCCCCCATCCCCTATTCGCTTGGAATCATGAACAGGTCGACCGACGTCAGGGTGAAAGACGCTCTTATCACTTTCGAGGAACATCCTTATCGGACTCCGCTGAAATTCGGCGGACGTGTCGTCGACAAGTGCAAAATCATGAATGTCCAGGTGGTTCTGGAAACCCGGGACCGCAGGAAGGCGACGGGACTGGGCAGCATGCCCGTCGCTCCTGTCTGGGCCTGGCCATCAGGTCAGGTGACCCCGGATCAGGCCGAGAAGGCGATGTGCGACTTCGCTGAACAGGTCCTGAAGCTGACCGACAGCCTCGATGAAAACGCTCACCCCGTCGATCTGATTTATCTGATCTCGGCGGAATACAATCACCTGGGCAAAGTCGTTTCTCATGAGAACCGCCTGCCCGAACCGATGCCAACACTGGCGCAGCTGGTGTCTGCCAGTCCGCTGGATGCAGCATTGCACGACGGCTTCGGAAAGCTCGTCGGATTGAACTCCTACAACGCTCTGTCGAAGGAGTTCATGAACCACGATCTGGGACATTACCTCGACGATCAGTTCGCTGGGGAATATCTCGACAAGTACACCCTGCGGAAACCGCAGGCGAAGATGCCGCTCTACCACCTGATCGGGGCATTGGATCCGCTGACGGAAGCTGAAGTCACTACTCCGATCAACGACAATCTGCCGGTCACGCTGGGGCAGTGGATTGCCGCTGATGGTCTGACTCACCTGAAGATCAAGCTGAATGGCGATGATCTCGACTGGGACGTCAGCCGCGTTCTTTCTGTTGAGAAAGTCGCTGCAGAAGCTCAGGCCAAACGAGGCTGTGAGAAGTGGTTCTATTCGGTCGACTTTAATGAGAAGTGCGCGAACGTCGATTACGTTCTGACCTTCCTGAAGAAGATTCAGGAGGCTTCACCGGCTGCGTATGATCGCATCCAGTACATCGAACAGCCGACCCATCGTGATCTTCAGGCACACCCTGACAACAAGATGCACAAGGCCGCCGAGCTGAAACCAGTGGTGATCGATGAGTCGCTGGTGGACTACGAATCGCTGCTGCTCGCCCGTGAACTCGGATACAGCGGTGTCGCTTTGAAGGCCTGCAAAGGTCACACGGAAGCGCTGTTCGCTGCTGCGGCCGCTCAGAAGTTTGGCATGTTCCTGTGCGTGCAGGACCTGACCTGTCCAGGTCGTTCCTTCCTGCATTCGGCAAGCTTGGCGTCTCGCATCCCAGGCGTTGCAGCGATTGAAGGGAACTCCCGTCAATACTGTCCGGCGGCCAACCGCCTCTGGGCTCGCGACGTTCCGGCAATGTTCGAAATCACCGACGGAACCGTCGAGACCGGAGTTCTGGACGGACTGGGACTCGGCTTCTAGGGCAGATCGCACTTTTCAGTGCCTACCCAATGTGGTTTTCGAGCGGCGTTTCCTTTGCGAAACGCCGCTCTTTTTGTTTTCCAGTCTTCCGACACCGGTGACCCACCCATTCACTTCCCTGATGGAATTGGTCATTTGGGAAATGTCCATTTGTGATGGCTGTCCGCCGCTCCGGGATTATTTCCAGTCAGAAAACGGTTTCGCACAGATCGGGACTTGGCAAATCAGTTCCTCGCGGCGACGATAAAGGAAGTGCACAACAGGACTTTCGGTGCTCAGACGAGACGTGAATCTTCGAAAAGAGATTCGCGACGGATGCAGCACTCTCGTTGGTAATCCAGAATCATGAATTCCGAGACGCCTCCCATTCGAGCTGTGAATCGACGCGACTTTCTGGGAAAGTCCGCGCGGAACGCTGCCGGTGTGGCCGTCGGAGTCCTCGGACTCGGCGCAACTGTGCGATCGAGTCCGAATGAGCAGATCAATGTTGCCATTATCGGTGCCGGCGAGCAGGGGCGGGATCTGGCATTACGCCTGTGTCAGATGCCGCATGTGCGGGTCTCGACAGTGTGCGACGTTGACGCCGGTCCTCTGGTGCATCTGCAGCATGAACTCATCGACCGATCTGGACATTCCCCGATCGCGGTGACACGCTTTGAACAGGCGCTGGAATCACGGAATGTCGACGCGGTTGTCATTGCCACGCCGGACCATTGGCACGCCGAGATGGCCCGGCAGTCGTGTCTTGCCGGGAAAGATGTTTACCTTGAGCAGCCGGTCGCCCACTCCATCGCAGAAGGGGTGATGCTGCGGGATACCGTGCAGCGTTCCGGACGCATCTTGCAGACGGGGCTTCCCCAGAGAAGTGGAGCCCACTTTCAATCGGCCGTCGAAGTTCTCCGCAACGGCGAGATCGGTCAGGTTCATCAGGCGAAAGCCTGGGCGATGCACCGCCGCCGCAGCATTCGTCATGCGGAACCAACTGCCGTTCCTCCCGGGGTCGATTACAATCGATGGCTAGGGCCTGCGCCGCAACGACCGTTTCAGGCCAGCCGGTTTCACCAGAATTGGCCTTGGTTTTGGGACTATGGATCAGGCGAACTCGGGCTCTGGGGCGTTCAGTTACTTGACGTCGTCCGCTGGGGATTGAATCTGGATCTTCCAACTCGAATTCTTGCGACAGGCGGGATTCGGGCGTTTCGTGATCAGCGCGAAACACCGGATACGATGACAGTGCAGTTCGAATTTCCTGAGCTGGAAGTGGTCTGGGAACACCGACAGTGGTCACATCGGGGACTCGAAGGTCGCACCGCAGCGGCAGCCTTCTATGGAGAACATGGCACGCTGATCATCGATAGGAGTGGCTGGAAGATCTACGACGGACCGCCGGGGCGATTTGCCGACGCAAGCGAACTCCATCAGTCACACCTGCAGAATTGGCTCGATTGTCTACGCACCCGTGAGACTCCACGAGCGGACATCGTGACCGGTCAACGCAGCATGACTCTCTGTCATTTGGGAAATATCGCTTACCGTCTGGGGGCGGAATTACGGTTTGATCCCAAATCGCTGCGGTTTGAGAAGAACGACGCGGCCAATGAGTTGCTCAAAGGAAACACCCCTCTCGCCTAGGTCTCCGAGGGGATGTGAACCTTGATCGAATGTCGCGGCCCTGACTTGCAGCATCGTGGTACACTGCCGCGATCCTGGCCGCGCTTCCTGCAATGATTTCCGAAGCCGGTTCTTTGCTAGCTCTCACAGCAGCATGACGACGCCATCGAGGCCGCGAAGCTGCTGGTAAATTTCCAGGACGTGATCTGCGTCCCGTACATCAGGGACAATTGTCACGCTGAAGTGGCGGCCTGATGGTGTGGATCGGGAGGAGAAGGCAGGCTCAGCGGATTCGTCGAGACACAACTTCACAGCCCGGAGGACCCGGCTGACGAATTCAGGGTCAGCGACGCCGATGACTTTAAATGTGTAGGCCCCGGGGAACTCTTGGCTGGCTTCGATGAGATCCCGATTGGGAAGTTGTTCTGACATGGTGCGCTCCTCATTGTTTGCACAGCCTCATTGTCGCACAGCGCATCAGCAAATCAAATGGGTGAACTGAAGTGAGCGATGACAACCCCAGTGATCACCAGCTGGTTTCCGCTACTTTCTCGAATTGATGTAGATCTGGTCGAACTCGGCTCCTTCAGCGAAAAATCTCTGCTGCGCGTCCTGCCAGTCGGCGGCAACATCCTGAATTCCGAGCAGTTTCATTGAAGGGAAGTGGTCACCGAACTGGACGAGAGCTTCAGGATCGCGGGGGCGGAAGTGATGCCGGGCGATGATCTCCTGACCCTGTCGGGTGTAGAGAAAGTTCAGGTAGGCCTCGGCATGGGCGCGAGTGCCACGTCGATCGACTGTCGCGTCGACGATTGCGATCGGGGGCTCATGAATGATGCTCACAGGGGGATACACGATTTCGAGTGAACCGCCGGCCTCGTTCACCTCCAGCCATGCTTCACTTTCCAGGGCGATGTGAACGTCGCCAATCCCTTTCTGGGCAAACGTACTTGTTGCTCCCCGGGCGCCGGTGTCCAAGACTGGAACGCGGCGATACAGCTCAGCGATGACTTTACGGGCACCCTCAACCCCATCACCGAGAGAGAGGCCATAGCCCCAGGCAGCGAGGAATGCCAGCTTTCCATTTCCGGACGTCTTTGGACTGGGGGTGATGACTACTGTGTCGCCTCTCAGTAGATCCGGCCAGTCTTTGATCTGCTTCGGATTTCCTTTTCGTACAACGAAGACGATTGCAGACGTGTACGGGACTGAATTGTTCGGAAAAGTAGCCTGCCAGTCTTTACGGATTAACCCTTTCGCGGCGATGGCATCGATATCCGTCTGGATTGAAAGAGTAGCAACGTCCCCTTTTAATCCGTCGATGATCGATCTGGCCTGACTGCCGGATCCTCCATGCGACTGTTGTACAGTAAGAGTGACGCCGGAGCTCTTCCTGTACTCAGGAATGAACGCCTGATTCAGGTCTTTCCACAACTCTCGAGTTGGATCATAGGAGACATTCAGGATCTTGACCGTAGTGGCTCGTTCCCCAGAGGGAGTTCCACCGCAACCGACCAGCAGGCCAAACATCAGCACTGCAAAGAACAGGGAAGTGGGCCCCCAAGACCGTCGACTCATGGATTCGATCCTGACTGTCGCTTAGAAACTGAATTATTCACGACTGGTTTTGTAGTTGATTGTTCAACCTCTCTTGAAGGGTGAGAACATTGGAATCCGCCTGAAATCTTGGCTCAGATGCAGATTCGGATGTGTCCGGGATGCGAGTGTCAGGACGCCCCTCGGTCGGGAAGTGGTCAGCGATCAGGGTTTCCGTCAAATTTTCACTTGACGGCATTGCTTGCGTTGTCACGGGTCAATAGAATTCCGCGTTCAACACAGGCCAGCTTTTTGAAATGGATATGGTTGGACAATGAAAGACGGCATTCACCCTAAGTATCAACCGGTTGTGTTCCACGATGTCGGTGCGGACCATAAGTTTCTGACTGCATCGACGATGTCGTCAAAAGAAACGATCGTCTGGGAAGACGGCAAGACCTACCCGCTGATCTCCGTGGACATCAGCTCGGCCTCACACCCATTCTTCACCGGGAAAATGAAATACGTCGACAGCGCTGGTCGCGTCGAAAAGTTCCAGAAGAAATACAACTGGGCAAAGAAGGAAGGCTAATCGCCTTCTGGTCTCGCAAGAGGCCCTGTCTGCTCCCTTGCCGGAGTCGGCTTTTTGCTGTTTAAGTTTGATGTGTTCGCCAGGACGCGGTCTTTGGGAAAAGACGCGTCCTGTTGCGCTTCATGCTTTCTGTTTTCTGCTTGGTCGCTTTCATGACATTCCTTCGCCCATTTCATTAGCCGGATCAGGAGAACCTCAAGTCGCAGTCGGCTTTGAGGTGTTGTGATTTCTTCCTGCTTCCGAAAAGGGTGTCGCGATGTTTCCAAGCCTGGAAATCAAACTGAAGCGTTTTCTGGAACTGGAACTGCAGCTGCAGGATCCAGTCATTCTTTCGAATCCCACCAAGCTCGTCGAAATTCAACGCGAATACGGTGGCCTGCGAAAAGTCGCCACAGCGGTACGCACCTATCATCAGCTGGTCGACGATATCGCTGTCGCCCAGGAAATGATCGACGCCGAAACTGATCCTGCTTCGAGGGCGTACGCGAAGGCCGAACTGAAGCAGCTTGAAGAGCAGCAGGTCGCCCTGCAGAGCGAACTGGAAGACATCGTCACCGCCGGGGACTCAATCACCCGTGGCGGACTGATCATGGAAATTCGCGCCGGAACCGGTGGCGAAGAAGCCGCTCTGTTTGCCGGCAATCTGTTCGAAATGTACTCCCGGTACGTTGAAAAACGTGGCTGGAAATTTGAATTGCTGGAATCGTATCCGTCGGAAATGGGCGGCTTCAAGGAAATCACCTTCTCCGTGTCCGGGGAAGGGGCGTTTCACGAACTCCAGTTCGAGAGCGGTGGGCATCGCGTTCAGCGCGTGCCGGAAACGGAAGCACAGGGCCGCGTTCACACGAGTGCTGCGACGGTGGCCGTACTGCCCGAAGTGAGCGAAGTGGAACTCGTCATTCGTGACGAAGACCTGCAAATCGACACGATGCGGGCAGGTGGCCCCGGTGGGCAGAAGGTGAACAAGACGGAAAGTGCCGTCCGAATCACCCACATTCCGACCGGTGTCGTGGTGAAATGTCAGGACGAAAAGTCACAGCACAAGAACAAAGCAAAGGCGATGCGAGTTCTCCGCGGTCGTATTCTGGAGGCCCAGCAACGGAAAGCTGCCGAAGAACGTGCCAGTCAGCGCCGCACACTCATCGGTTCCGGGGATCGCAGCGAACGAATCCGTACATATAATTTCCCGCAGGGACGCTGTACCGATCACCGCATCGGATTGACGTTGTACAAGCTGGATCAGATCATGCAGGGAGAGCTTGATGAGCTGATCTCAGCAATGCTCGAGTTCGACCGGCAGGAACGCCTCAAGGGGGGAGTGGAGTAATCTCCACTCACGACCGGTCAGCAGTGAGGAACTGGAGTCCCGGATAGACGGCGTGCTGCTTGAAATTCAGACGTCGTCCAAGGAAGGAAATGCAGTGGCGGCCAGCATGACCACCGACGAGCCGTGGACAGTCAAACGCATCCTCGACTGGACGATCGGCTTTCTCAAGGAAAAAGAGAGTGAGACACCGCGTCTGGACGCGGAAGTGCTCCTCGCTCATGCGATGAAGTGTCATCGCATTCAGCTCTACACACAGTTTGATCATCCCCTGACAGACACTCAGCGATCTGTGATGCGGGACCTGGTGAAGCGCAGAGCCGCTCGGGAACCTGTCGCCTATCTCGTCGGCCATCGTGAGTTCTTCAGTCTCGACTTTCTGGTCAAACCCGGGGTGTTCATTCCCCGACCTGATACAGAAATTCTGGTCATGGCGACACTGGACCTGTTGAAGGGAATGGAGTCGCCGAAGGCCCTCGAACTGTGCGCCGGCTCAGGCTGTATCCCGATCGCCATTGTGAAGAATCACCCGACCGTGCAGATGCAGACAGTCGAGTTGAATCCTCAAGTGGCGGAAGTCACTCAGGCGAACATCGACAAGCATCAAGTCGGCAATCGGGTCACACTCCACATTGGAAATCTGTTCGAACCCGTTTCTTCGACCGAACGTTTCCATGTCATTGTTTCGAATCCGCCCTATGTTCAGCGGGACGAGATCGCGACTCTCGCAGCAGACATCCGGGATCACGAACCGCATCTGGCGCTCGACGGTGGCGAAGATGGACTGGACGTGATTCGTCAGATCGCGGCACAATCTCCTGACCATCTTGTTCCAGACGGATGGTTGCTGTTTGAACTGAGTCCTGAGCAGGCTGATGCCGGGAAGCAGATTCTGACTGATTTGAATTACCGCGATGTGTCGGTCAAGAATGACCTGAGCGGACAGGCTCGCGTCGTGATGGGCCGGAATCCGGTGGCGTGACGCTGCGGTCTCCTCGGTCAGGAACCGAATGGGCTGTGCGTTGTCGGCTTGTCGATTTCAAACTGAGTATTTCGGCCTGAATATTCGGCCTGAATATTTCTGTTCAGAAGTCCGCAGCTGATGGGCTGTTTGAGAAGAGGGATCAGTGCAGCTAGTCGTTGTGGCTTGCCTGCGATATGACCCTAAGAATTGACCGTGCGAAGGGATTCGCCAGATGGATCTGTTTCTGGTGCAGGGAGGCCGACAGTTGAGCGGTCGTGTCGCGGTCAGCGGCTCGAAGAATGCGACACTGCCGATCATGGCTGCTGCACTGGCTGCCGATGGCGAAACGGTGCTTGAGAACGTCCCGGATCTTGCGGACGTCCGCACTCTCAGCCAGCTGCTGCGTCAGCTGGGAATGGATGTCGCCCACTCTGACTCCCGCAAGTTGACAATTCGTTCTGTCTCCGAAGAACCAGTCACGGCCGGATATGAACTTGTCCGGAAGATGCGTGCGAGTGTCTGTGTACTGGGGCCGCTGCTGGCTCGACGCGGCGAAGCCTGTGTCTCTCTCCCCGGTGGGTGCAACATCGG
The DNA here is from genome assembly GCA_023417655.1 of Planctomycetota bacterium. GTDB lineage: Bacteria > Planctomycetota > Planctomycetia > Planctomycetales > Planctomycetaceae > Planctomicrobium. The sequence goes on from JAEZFD010000046.1 coordinate 18,095, forward strand.
CAACCGTCCGATTGATCTACATCTGAAAGGGCTCGCGGCTCTGGGAGCAGAGATTGATGTTCGTGGTGGCAACGTGCATGCCCGCGCGAAACGTCTCCGGGGAGCATCGATCTTCCTCGGCGGAGTGAACGGCAGCACCGTTACGGGGACCTGCAATGTCATGACAGCGGCGGCTCTCGCTGAAGGAAAAACGACCATCACGGCAGCGGCCTGTGAACCGGAAGTTGTCGCGCTCGCTGACGCCTTGAACGCCATGGGAGCCTGCATCTCCGGGCAAGGGACTCCGCAAATTGAAATTGAAGGGGTTGCTCGACTCAGCGGAACGCGACTGACAATGATCCCCGACCGAGTGGAAACGGCCACACTGCTGATCGCTGCCGCCATGACGCGGGGGGAGATCACCCTGACTCAGACGCACGCTGCACACCTGACAGCTGTGATCGACTTGTTGGAGCAGGTTGGCTGCAGTCTGGAACTCACAGAAGAGTCGATCATGATCTCAGCAAGAGACCGTCATCTGACTGCCGTTGATTTCACGGCATTGCCTTACCCTGGAATTCCAACGGATGTACAGGCACAGCTGACCGCACTCGCCTGCACGCTGAACGGGACAAGCGTTGTAACCGACCACGTTTTTCCTGAGCGGTTCATGCATGTCTCGGAGCTGTCACGGATGGGAGCGAAGATTCGACAGCAAGGGGCCACGGCCGTTGTCACAGGGGCAACAAATCTGACAGGTGCTCCTGTCGTTGCGTCCGATCTGAGAGGAAGTGCGGCGCTCGTGCTTGCTGGTCTGACTGCCGAAGGTGAAACTGCCGTCCGACGGATTCATCATCTCGATCGCGGTTACGAACAGCTGGAGCTGAAGTTGCGGTCACTCGGCGCCGTCGTAAGCCGTCTGAGAGAGTCCATTCCCGCGGAACAGGTCCTCCCACTTGAGAATGAGTCGGACGCAGTGATTCCTCATGATTCGCTGCTGTTTCCCTCCCGGAAAACCGCCTGACTTCCGGTCCGCACTTTCGAAACGCGGATTTTCTGCAGCGGGCCTGTCAGATGAGGGAACACCTGATCAGTCCGGGTCAAGGCGATTTCCGTCACAAGTGACATTGCCGTTTCATCCGCGATGCCTGAGCGAATCCTTAATAATTTCGCCCGGTGATCCGATGGGATGATTGAGAGCGGCTGTGACGGATTACTATGGTGACCGGGTGGTGATCCCTTCTTTCGGTTCAGGATCGATGCCTTGTCAGATCTTCAGACTTCGGATTTTCGAATTATCATCGTGGGAGCCAGTACCCGAGCCGCCGCATTTTCTGCGATTCGGGCCGGATACGCTCCCATCTGTCTGGATCGCTATGGTGATGCCGATCTTCGCTACCGAGCGACCGTGGAGACTTTTCCGGAAACGGCGGATGAGCTGAGAGAACTGCTGCGAAAATGGCCAGGGGTCCCTGTGATTTATACAGGTGGGCTGGAGAATAGGCCGGATCTGCTCGACGCCATTGCCGAAACACATCCTCTGTGGGGAAATACGTCCGAGGCTGTCAGTCTCGCCCGGGACAATCAACTGCTTCAGGAAGTCGCCCGACTTGCACGCGTCGGATTTCCGGAATGGAAGACGGCCGATCAGGCTCCACCACCGGACGGGACCTGGCTGCTGCGGCCTCAATTCGGTTGCGGGGGGCGGGGGATTTCGGTCTGGACGCCGGAGCAGTCGCAATCAGAGATTCTGCAGGAATCTCACTTCTTCCAGCGGAAGATTGAAGGGGATGCTTACTCTGCACTTTTCATCGCGACAGCAGAGGCCGGGGATGTCCGTTTCATCGGTCTGACGAAGCAGTTAATCGGGCTGGAGGAATGCAATTCCAGCGGCTTCCAGTGGTGCGGCAACATTGCTCCGATGGCCTTTCCTGTCCCGACAGAGCTTTCCATCCGTCGATTCGGAAACGTCCTGAAGTGGAAGATGAAGGTCGTCGGACTGTTCGGAATCGATTTCATTCTTGATGCGGACGGATTTCCTTGGGTCACGGAGGTGAATCCGCGATATCCTGCATCATTGGAACTGCTTGAGCACATCACTGGAATTCCATTTCTGCGTGAGCATTGCCGCTGCTTTTCACCAGAATTACTCCCTGAGACGGACTGGAATCTCGCGCATCCGGGGGAGTTCGTGGGGAAAGCTGTTTTCTATTCTGGCAGTGACCTCACGCTGTCAACGTCCCTGATTGACCCGGCTTCCGTTCCCGTCGAAACGATTCCGTCGGTGACTGACCTGCCCGAGGCGGGGAAGTTGATTGAGAAGGGGGCCCCTGTCTGCACGCTCTTCGCCGAGTCGACCTCCTCCGAGGAGACAGAACAGCAGCTGCTTCAACAGTTGAGAGCGCTGGGATCACAATTTGGCGGAGCCATCTGATGAGGGGCGCTGCCGGCAACTTCTCTCCATGCCGGCATCTTCTCTCCAGTCAGTATCCTCTTCGTTCGCGGAAGAATCCCCATAAATAGCTTGCTTCCTTGGATCACGACTGACTGTTTCGATGGCGAGGGGAAAACCCGCCGGTTATGATTTGCTTCTACGGACCAGATTCCCGCCTCAAGTGACGCCTTCCGATATCAGTCTGGTCTGCCCTTTCAGGTCTCCTACTTCGTTGGAACGAGAACGACGTGTACTGGGAACAGTCAGTCCAGTTTGAAGCGGGAACAGACGTCGGGCTCCGTCGCAAAAACAACGAAGATTCACATTCCGTCCATCTTTGCCACGACGAAGCCGAGTGGATGCGTTGCGGCCACCTGCTCATGGTCGCCGACGGGATGGGAGGCCACGCCGTTGGCGAGCTGGCGAGCCGAATCGCAGTTGAGACGGTCCCGCACACGTATCTGAAGTCGCCCCCGGGGGATCCCCGTCAGAATCTGCTGGATGCGGTGCTGGCTGCCAATCACGCCATTAATGAGCGAGGCACCCAGAACATCGACTTCCATCACATGGGAACGACCTGTTCTGTTCTAACGCTGACGCCTCGTGGGGCGATCATTGGACATGTCGGGGATAGCCGTGTCTATCGCATCCGTCGCGACAGAGTCGACCAACTGACCTTCGACCATAGCCTGCAATGGGAGCTCGAGCGTCAGCACGGCAGCCTGAATGGGATGATCGACCTCCAGCAGCACAAAAATATCATCACGCGCTCGCTGGGGCCTGAAAAAGAAGTCTCGGTCGATATTGAAGGCCCGATGCCGATCCTGCCCGGCGACGCCTTTCTGCTCTGTTCGGACGGGTTGAGTAATCAGATCTCTGATCCAGAGTTGGGGGCCATCGTCAGAGAACTTCCGCCGAATCAGGCCGTGAAGTTGTTGATCGATCTGGCGAATCTGCGTGGAGGTCCTGACAACATTACTGTGGTCGTGGCCGTCGTCGGCGAACTGCCGGCGAATGTGATTCCCCACACGCCTGACGATTTTCTCGACGACCGCACTGGCCCGAGTTGGGCGTGGCTGGGGGGCGTCTGGGGGGCCGCGTTCGGGCTCGCCTGCGGAATCGCATTGCTGTTGGTGGGACAACCGGTCAATGGCGCAGCGATCTCATCGATCGCGGCACTGGCGCTGATCGCTCTGATTGTATTCTTTCTCCGCCAGAAGAAGTCACATCCTCAATTGCCACCGATGGATGAGTCGATGACTCACCATTCTCGACCCCATCGGACCGCCGTGGGTCTTTCCTCGAAAGATCTCGCGGATCTGCTTGAGAGAATTAACGCGGAACTCGCGCAGTCAGCGCGGAGCGAAGGATGGGCGGTTCACTGGGCGACTCAGGAGAAATTGACTCATAATGCTCAGGGATTTGCGCAGGGCAAACGCTATACAAAAGCGATCCGTGAATTTGCTCGCTCGATCCGGTTGATGATGGAGCAGCTTCCTCGGTCAGTGAGGGCATGAATCGGTCAGCCACAGGGTGTTTCTGACGACTACGGGACTTCGAAAACTTGAGTGTTCTTCTGGAATTACCGATTTCTGCTTCGGAAGGGGCGGCGGGAACCTCGAAAATTCTCATCCCGAGCAAAACGAGGGTTTCTTTTGTTCAGGTTTGAAGTCCAGAGCCCCACCCACCAGAATGAGCACATGGTGTCGTGCTGCCTGCTGATGAGTGCCTTTCTCTTCAGGCTGCCTGTCGTCCCAATTGGACATGATTGAATCCCAGCCAGAGACGCGGGATTTCCGGAGCTGTCAACACTATGAGTGGATCGAATCCCTTCGGCGCGGAATCAACTATCAAGACGCTGGCGGGCGAGTTCAAGATTCATCGCCTTCAGAAGCTCACGGAACTCGGTCTGGGCGATGTCTCGCGGCTTCCCTTCTCGATTCGGGTTCTGCTGGAATCCGCGCTTCGTAACTGCGACGAATACATCGTCCGGTCGCAGGACGTGAAGAACATCCTCAACTGGTCGCCCAACCAGTCTGAGCCCGTCGAAATCCCGTTCATGCCAGGACGCGTCGTCCTGCAGGACTTCACCGGAGTCCCTGCAGTCGTCGATCTCGCCGCACTGCGAGCTGCGATGGTCCGCATGGGTGGTGATCCCAAGAAAATCAACCCGCTGGTTCCGTGCGATCTGGTGATCGATCACTCAGTCCAGGTCGATGCCTTTGCTTCTGATGGAGCACTGCAGGCGAATCTGGAACTCGAATTCGAGCGAAATCAGGAACGTTACCAGTTCCTGAAATGGGGCCAGAAGGCCTTCCAGAACTTCCGCGTCGTTCCCCCTGCAACAGGGATCGTGCACCAGGTGAATCTGGAATACCTGGCGAGCGTCGTGCTGACGAAAGACGGCGTTGCTTATCCGGACTCGCTCGTTGGAACCGATTCCCACACCACGATGATCAACGGGATCGGTATCGTCGGCTGGGGCGTCGGTGGAATCGAAGCCGAAGCCGTGATGCTGGGGCAGCCGATTTACATGCTGCTGCCGGAAGTCGTCGGATTCAAACTGACCGGAGAACTGCCAGAAGGTTCGACCGCGACCGACCTGGTTCTCACCGCAACCCAGATGCTTCGTCGTCACGGGGTGGTCGGCAAATTCGTCGAGTTTTATGGACCGGGACTGGCGAGCATGTCGCTGCCAGACCGCGCGACGATCGCCAACATGGCCCCTGAATACGGGGCGACAATGGGCTTCTTCCCCGTCGACGAAGAGTCGCTCCGTTACATGGAACGCACCGGGCGTTCAAAGGAGCTCATCGACCTCGTTGAGAAGTATTACAAGGCACAGAATCTGTTCCGCACGGAAGATTCGCCGGAGCCAGAATTCTCCACAACCATGGAACTGGACCTTGCGACTGTCCTGCCGTCCATGGCCGGACCAAAGCGACCGCAGGACCGTATTCTGCTCTCAGGCATGAAGGCCCAGTGGGAACAGGATCTTTCGACGACGTTCGGCAAGCTCTCGGCCACGGCCGATTCGACGCCAGCGTCCATGACTGATGAAGGTGGTTATGCCACCGCAACAGCCCTCGCCGCTGATCCCGGGCTGGATGGCGTTCCAGTGGTTTATGAAGGGGACGTCTTCAAGCTGAAGCACGGAGCCGTGGTCATTGCAGCGATCACCAGTTGCACAAACACGAGCAATCCGAGCGTCATGATGGCGGCCGGTCTGCTGGCTCAGAAGGCCGCTGCCAAGGGCCTGACCAGAAAGCCATGGGTGAAGACGTCGCTGGCCCCCGGAAGCCGCGTTGTGACCGATTACCTCGCCCGTGCTGGCGTGACCGAATCTCTTGACAAGCTGGGATTCCAGCTCGTGGGCTATGGCTGTACGACCTGCATTGGAAACAGTGGTCCGCTGCCAGATCCGATCGCGAACGCAATTTCCAAGAACGACATCGTGGCTTGCTCGGTGCTCTCCGGGAATCGCAATTTCGAAGGACGCGTGAACCCACATGTTAAGGCCAACTATCTCGCCAGCCCGCCGCTGGTCGTGGCCTATGCAATCGCCGGGACAACCGATATCGACCTCACGACTGAGCCGCTCGGTCAAGATGCCGCCGGCGAGCCAGTTTACCTCGCAGACATCTGGCCGACTCAGAAGGAAGTCTCTGATGCAATTGCCGGGGCGATGAGCCCGGAGATCTTCGTCGATGAATATTCGAAGGCGAGCGTCGGACCTCCGGAGTGGCAGGCCATCGAAGGGGGAGAAGGGGATCTCTTCCAGTGGGATCTCAACAGCACTTACGTGCAGGAACCTCCATTTTTTGTGGACATGCCTGTTTCGCCGTTGCCGATCCAGCCAATTACAGGTGCTCGAGTGCTGGTCAGCGTTGGTGATTCGACCACGACTGACCACATCAGCCCTGCCGGGTCGATCAAGAAAGACTCTCCTGCCGGGAAATTCCTGCAGGAGCACGGCGTCGCCCCGATCGATTTCAACAGCTACGGCAGCCGTCGTGGAAACGACCGGGTGATGACTCGCGGGACGTTTGCCAACATCCGTCTGCGAAACAAGATTGCTCCGGGAACTGAAGGGGGCGTCGCGAAGTACTTCCCGACTGGCGAGATCACTTCGATCTATGACGCTTCGATGAAGTATCAGCACTCGGGGACGCCACTGGTTGTGCTGGCCGGTAAGGAATACGGAACCGGATCGTCCCGTGACTGGGCCGCCAAGGGAACGCAGCAGCTCGGGATCAAGGTCGTCATCGCAGAGAGCTTCGAGCGAATTCACCGTTCGAACCTGATCGGGATGGGAGTTCTTCCTTTGCAGTTCCGCGAAGGTGAATCCCGGGAAGCACTCGATCTCGACGGCAGCGAAACCTATGACGTCGCCGTGGATGACAACGTGAAGCCAGGTCAGGCAATTGAAGTGACCGCGCGTCGTACGAACGGCGAGGAAGTCCACTTCGTGACGACCTGCCGAATCGATACCCCGGTGGAAGTTGATTACTACCGGAACGGCGGCATCCTGCACACCGTGCTGCGACAGCTGCTCAAGAGTTAAGTTGAGGACAGCCAACTTCATGTGGCAGTCATGATTCTTTCAGCCCCTGCGTTTGCGGAGTCGGTTCCGCGGATCACAGGGGCTGATTCATTTGATGAGCAGTTCCAGGCTTGAGTGTAGAGCGGGAGTCGCTCTCGGACGGGGCGTTCGTATGGACCCTGCGCTGTGTGGACAGCCAGTAGAGAAACCACTCTATCGGGGAGGAATCGCTTTGCCGTGCGGGTCGACTTTGGGCGAGTCGAGTTCTGCATCGAGCTGAGTCAGCAGATCATGATTGAGAACGTGTTCCACTCGATCTGCTGAGCCGTGCAGCTGGGTTTCATCGAGCTGGAAATTCTGGAAGAGAAATGATTCCCAGAGTCGGTGGCCCCGCACAATTTCTGCTGCACGGCGTCGACCTGGCTCTGTTAGACGGATGGGATCTTTGCCCTCAATCCAACCCCGGCGTCGCAGTCTCCAGAAGGCGAGGTTCCAGACGAGTGAGCTTCCCCACGCGGTGGAAGTTCGCACCTGAGCGAGATTCAGTGGCCTTGGCTGCGGAGATTCTTCAAAGCGGTAGATCGTCGCCACAATGTCGTCGACGGTGCGCTGAAACTGCAGCGTGAGATTCGAGATCCATTGAATCATGACGCTGTGCCGCGGCGAGAAGAAATAGCAGCCCACAAAAATGATTCCGCATGTGACCGCCATCATGCCCGGCGTGCTGGCATCTTGCACCTGATTCAATCCGATCCATGCGGCCATCTGGCCGGGGACAGTCTTGGCGAGAAGATGTCCGAAGACAGCACTTGCAGCTGCGATAAGCAAACTCACGCCAATCATTCCAGGGAGCCTGTCGCTGACCAGCCAGCCACAGGCCGCCGGGACAATCAAAATGGCCACGACAAGAATGCTTCCCACTGAAGTGAAGGCCATCACAACAGTGACTGCCGTCATCGCCATCAGGCAGTAGTTCAGAATCCGTGCATTGAGTCCGAGCGCGGTCGCCTGCTCTGGATCAAAGGCCGCGAGTCGCAGCTCTTTAAAGAAGAGGAGCGTCAGCACGCCGTTCACAAGCAATAACGCCGCATTAGAAATCAGCGCCGTCGGAACTTCGAAGCCGGCAATCGGAATGGTTTCCCAGACAGTCAGTTCAAGCTGTCCGAACAAGACGCAATCAGGATCAATATGAACGTCATCTGCTTTCAGTCGAAGCAGGAGCAGGCCGAATGCAAAGAGAGTGGTAAAAACGACTCCCAGTGCGGCATTCGCCTCCACCCGGCCCAGTCGCTGGACTGTCTCTGTGAGCCAGGCTGTGAAGACGCCAATTAACACCGCCCCTGCCGCGAGAAGCAATGGTTCAAATTGTGCCATGGCCTCGGGAGTCACCCAGCCCGCCGTAATCGCCCATTGAGCGGACAGGAAGGTCACGACCACGCCTGGCAATGCAGTATGGCTGAGAGCATCACCCATCATGCTCTGTTCTCGCAGGATGAGCCAGACGCCGGGTAATGTGCAGGACATCGCTGCAACTGCAGCAACGAGAACGATTGTTGTGTCCCAGTGTTCCCAGCGCAGTTGCGCCGCGAGCATCGGAAGCAACATCACAGGTTCTGCGAGGACAGCCCACATGTCAGGAAGGATCTCTCAGGGCAAAGATGTCGCGGGGTCAGGTGATGACTTTGGTTGAGATCAGGACTTCGCAAGTTCCCGCGCACGTTCTGTCGCCGCACGGACGGCATTCATCAGGCTGCCGCGAACGCCGGCCTGTTCGAGCTGCAGCAGTCCGGCGATAGTGGTTCCGGCGGGACTGGTGACAGCGTCCTTCAACTGCCCGGGATGTTCGCCTGTCTCAAGAACCATTTTCGCTGCTCCCAGCAATGTCTGAGCGGCCAGTCGGGTTGCCGTCGTTCTTGGAAGTCCAGACAGCACGCCGCCATCGCTCAGGGCTTCGATGATTTCAAAGACATATGCAGGGCCGCTGCCAGATAGTCCGGTAACTGCATCGAGTTGCGATTCCGGAACTTCGAGTGCGATCCCGACGGTATTCAGCATCTTCTGGACAAGCGCGGCATCTTCAGCACTGGTTTCTTTGCCACGAGAGAAACCGGAGGCTCCTGCACTCACCAGGCAGGGGGTGTTCGGCATGACGCGAATAACGCGATGCCCCGGCACTGCGGATTCAATGGTTGCAAGCGTGATGCCGGCAGCGATGGAGACCAGAAGGTGATCCTTTGTCAGGACTGGAGCCATTTCTTTGAGAACGGCCGGCAGACTCTGAGGTTTTACAGCGAGGAAGATGACTTGGGAATCCTGCAGGACCTTCGCATTCGATTCGGCGGTTCCCGCTCCAGTGGCGTCTGCGAATGACTTGCGAGCTTCCGCATAGACATCGCTGGCGACAATCTGCTCTGACTTGCAGAACCCGGCGGTGACGAGTCCCTTGGCGAGAGCCGTCGCCATTTTCCCTGCACCGATGAACCCGACACGGACATTCGATCCCGACATTGTGATTCCCTGATCCAGCTGAACTCTTCCGATCATTGTCCTGAATCTGAAGCGATTCCTTTTTGAGGCAACGACCGGCCGTTGGTATCTTAGCAGGCATCAGGGGAAAATTGGATAAGTCCAATTTCATCGAGTCATTGCCTCAGGCAATTGTCTTCTCTGTTCTCTTCCCAGCGTCTCCATCATTTTGGCAGGATCAGTTGTCATGAGGGCTCAGTTGAGTGGGTCGCGCAAGCGAGCGAGGCACGTCCTGTTACTGATCGGCGTCGTGACGCTGTTCATTCCCCGTTTCGCGCAGGCGGAAGAGAAGAAGGTTGCAGTCGTGTTCTCTGGGGGGAGCGATCTTGATCCCCGGGATGGCGGACGACCGGTGGTTCTGATTGCCGCCGGACTGGGAGTCTCGCCGGAAATTTTCAGAGAGGCCTTTCGGGGAGTGACCCCTGCCAGAAATGGAGCCCCCACTGGTCCGCAGGTTCACGCGAACAAGGCGTCGCTGCTGAAGGTGCTGCAGCCGTATGGCGTCACCAATGCGCGACTCGACGAAGTGTCGGACTACTATCGATACCGTCCACAAAATGGAGAACACTGGAAATCGGTCCCCGCCCGAGCCCATGCCATTGTCGATGGAGGCAGGATCGTCAAAGTGGTCGTGACTGAACCGGGATCAGGTTACTCCTCGCCCCCGCAGATTAAAGTGGCGGGTGTCGATACCAGTGATTTCGCAGTGAAATTGCGTTTCGACAAAGATCTGAAACGGAATGGTTCTATTGAATCGATCGAGCGGACAGAAGTGGCTCCGGCCCCGGGGAAGTAAGCCTGTCAGCCTGACTTCAATAGTCGCCGATTCGTTTCGGTCATCTCATGTTTCCGGTCCATCAGGTCACCGCTCTGAGTGGTCATGCCTTTCAGGGAACTCTAGAATAATAGTGGTTCCGATTCTCACTGAGATCGGCTCGTTGTCTGCCTTGAATTCCAAAGGAAGGCCGCAGGTTGTTTACCGCGCTGAAAATGACAATCGAGGAACTGTTTGAAGAATTTGAATTCCTGGCTGATTGGGAAGAGCGTTGCGACTTTCTGATCGACCTTGGGTTTGATTTACCGCAGCTTCCTGAATCCGCCAGAACCGAAGCCAACCGAGTCCTCGGCTGTCAGAGCAATGTATGGCTCGTGTCCGAACTCAATGAATCGGTCTCTCCACCTGTCGTCGAATTCACTGCGAACAGCGACGCAATGATTGTGAACGGTCTCATTGCCGTTCTTTCGGTCATTTATCAGGGAAAGACTCCGGAACAGATTTTGAATACCGATGTCGAAGGGATCTTCCGTCGGCTGGAACTGGATCGTCATCTCAGCTCGCAGCGCCGCAACGGGCTTTTCGGGATGGTGACGCGCGTTCGTGAATTTGCTGCGGCCAATCTGCCGGGCGAACCCGATGTCGGCGGATCACCGTGTGTTTCCAAAGTCTCGGAAGCCTGAACCGGCTAGGAGTCTGCGAACCATCGACGATGGTCCCTTGTCTCCCCGCCGAAGGTTCTTCCACCCGCCATCGGTTGCCGCCAGACATGAACGTGGCCAGAACATCGGCCAGACATGACGTCACTGACGGCAAACGCTGGACTGGCGGTCCCCTGACGAGGCATGTTCTGCAGCAGTTCTCGGGCAGCGTTCCTAAGGCATTGATGCAGTGATCGATGCGATGACTGACTTCTGCGACTCCCATCACACGGACAGGACTATGATGTCAGAACTGGCTCAGATACGTCAGCAGTTCCCGGTCTTCGAACAGACGCTCGCCAAGGGGGTGCCAGTCACGTATCTCGACACTGCCGCATCAGCTCAGAAGCCTCAGGTGGTGATTGATGCCGAACGTCAGGTCTATGAGACACACTATGCGAACGCATACCGCGGCGTGTACCGCTTTGGAGCCCAGATCGATGACGAACTGGAAGCGAGTCGCGACACGCTGAGGGTTCTCATCGGCGCTGAACGGGATGACGAGATCATCTTCAACAGCGGTACGACGATGGGGTTGAACACCATCGCCTTCGGCTGGGGAAGACGGCATCTGAAGGCCGGTGATGAGATTCTGCTGAATCTCATGGAGCATCACGCCAATATTGTCCCGTGGCAACAGGTCGCGAAGCAGACCGGCGCCGTGGTGCGGTATCTTCCGCTGACTTCTTCCGGTGAACTTGACCTCACTCGGCTGGATGAGTTCGTGACTCCCCGGACGAAGATCCTGTCCGTGACGGCAATGTCGAACGTTCTGGGAACGATCAATCCGATCCGCCTGCTGTCTGATCGCGCGCACGCTGTCGGGGCCATTGTTGTTGTCGATGGCGCTCAAAGTGTGCCCCATGGCGTGACGAACGTCATCGAGCAGGGGATCGACTTCCTCACATTTTCAGGTCACAAGTTATACGGCCCGACCGGAATCGGCGTCCTGTACGGTCGCCGGGATCTGCTGAATCGAATGGATCCGTTCCTCTTCGGCGGACACATGATTGAACGGGTTCAATTACAGGATTCAAGCTGGGCGCATCTTCCAGCGAAGTTTGAAGCAGGGACAATCCCGATTGTTCAGGCGATCGCGTTAAAGCCAGCGGTCGATTTTCTGAATGGCATTGGATTTGACGCCATTCATGCTCACGAAATGGACCTGACGAGCTATTGCTGGCAGCAGCTTCAGGACGTGCCGGGGATCAAGATTCATGGACCGGGTCCAGACGCTCGTGGGGCGATCATCGCCTTCACAATGGAACGGGCTCATCCCGAGGATCTGGCTCAGTTGCTGGATCGGCGCGGTGTCTTTGTCCGGCATGGTCACCATTGCACCATGCCGTTGCATACCTGGTTGCAAGTCCCGGCGACGGTTCGCGCGAGCTTCGGTGTCTATAACACTCGCGAAGACATCGACCGTTTGCGCGAAGCCCTGTTGTTCGCCCGGGAAAAGCTACGACTCCCGCCGTCGATTTAGAGCACTTTTCTCTACGACGAACAGGCAGAGCAAATGGCAAAAGTGGTCTCACGACTGTCGATTCTCTTGATCGCTCATTCGTCGCTTAACCAGCACTGCATGCGAGGCCTCCCCGTACGGGAACGACTTCGGGTTCTACTTCAGTCGCTCTAGAAAACGAGCAATCGCGGCATTCGTTGCTTCCGGCTGTTCTTGCGGAGCCATGTGACCTGCGTTCGGGATGACCACATGTTCCGCGTCCGGTATCGCGGTAGCAATGCCTGCCATTTCGGAGGGAGGAGAAATCGCGTCGTCCTCCCCCGTGATCAGTAAGGCAGGGACCTCAATCTCCGGGAGCCATGAGGTCACATCAGGTCGGGCGGCCATTCCCCGAGCTGCAGCAGCGATTCCGGCGGCTGAATTTGATTCAATCAGAGTTCGCGTAGCCTGAATCAGCTCTGGCCGCGCGGTCTGTGTCTTCTTCGAATAGAGCTTCGGCAACATCTCCTCTGCGAGGAACGACGGTCCTTCTGCTTCAACGCGGTCAGCGGTTTTCAGACGACCTTCACGGCCTTCCGGCGTATCGGCAATGGCCCGGGTATCGCAGAGGATCAATGCACTCAAAAAAGCCGGGTAACGTTTCCAGAACTGCCAGGCGACGTAGCCACCCATGGAGAGGCCGCATAAGGTCACTGGAGATGAGATTTGCAGAGTTGCGAGCAACAGAGCAAGGTCGTCAGCCATCTCGCCCATTGTGAGTGTCCCGGACGAGATATCACTCTTACCGAAGCCTGCAAGGTCGACCGCAAGGCAACGGTGAGTCGGAGCGAAGTGATCGACTTGCGCATTCCACATGGAATGATCGAGCGGGAAGCCATGGACAAAGAGCAGAACGTCTCCTTGTCCTTCGTCTCGGACTGACAATTGTCGATTCGAAGTGGCGATCGATTTCAGAGTCGTCATAGCTTCTCCGCTTTCCCAACGGGCCGAATGAAGTCACTCAGATTGCATGAAACGTGACCAAATCCTTAACGGCATCGTTTTCTTAAATCACAGCCGTGATATCCCGAGAACGATCACTTTTTAGGAGCGCTTGCGGTGTTGCTCTTTCGTTTGGCCCGACCCACGAAGAATCGATCCAGTGCGAAAGCCCCGGGCCCCATCAGCAGGAGAGCGACGTAAACGGACAGGTAGCAAGCTGCCAGTTCCTTCTTCTCCCAGGGATGGTCACCATGGAACATCACGATTGCGACGAGCATGGTGACAATCAACGGGATCGTCGCCAGGCGTGACCCGAGCCCTAAGATCAAAAGGATCGAGCAGAAGAACTCGGCGAAAATCGCCATGGCGAGAGCGGTTGGCTTTCCGAGCCCGATGGGATCAAGAAAGTTCGGTGCGAAGGTCGAGAAGTTCATCAGTTTCTGAAGACCATGAACCATCATCATGGCCCCAAATGAAACCCGCAGAATCAACAGGCCAACTGACTGAAGCAATGAATTGAACACTTTGCACTCCTTCACCGAATTCTAGAACGATCGCGGAATGAATTCCTCGATCCGCCCACATGGCGGACGGCATTTTTCCTGCCTGGAATCCTCATAGCGCGGGCAACCTGGTTGAGTAAACGGCTCTCAACTGGCGGCCTGAACGCCTGAGCTATCACAGAGTGCACAGTTCTCACAAGGTCAGTTGCGGGCCGTGAACGCCGATTAAGGTCCTGCGGGCCTGCGGCAACTTAACCGTTAGCAGGAGCTGCAGGTGGGTTACCACCGGGGGGAGTCTCTTTCGGTGTCAGGTTCGCCATCACTTCTGGCAATACAAACATGACCAGCAAGGCGATGACACCGACCGAGAGCAGACTGAAGCCAATTGCAGCTCCTGTTACTGCCGGACTCAACGGTTCATTGGCAGCTTTGGCCTTCTTCTTTGGCGCCTTCTTTTTAACAGCCGAGGGATTGAGTTCTTCATCTTCCTCGCTGGCGACATCCTGAAACTGATCGAGATTGACCTGCATCAGGTCACTGGAACTTCCTTCGTCCTTGGTCGGGACCATAATGACCGCAGCGACACCGCATTTGGGGCATTTGATCTTCTTGCCCGCCAGCTCGTCTTTGACTTTGGTCTGGAATCCACAACTGGAACAGAGAAAGGGGACAGGCATTGCTGTTTCGCCAGACTAAGGACATCAGGGACGACGATTCGCACCGTCTGTGATTGCTTCAGACAGGATCGGGACATGCTCAAGTCAGCAAGGGGGCCGCCGAGATTAGACCATTTTGCTGTTTGATCTGCCCGTCCCCGCCACGCGGGAGGCAGCGTTTTACTCTCGAAAGTCGTGCTGCGCGGGCACACGTTAGAGCAAACTGCTCTAGCCTGTCGTGTCTTCCGCTGATTCTATCAGAACGGGAACGTCTGTTCGAAGAGTCGCCATCGAAAATCTCTAGCGAGACATTGCTTCACCCTATGATAATTCGAGGTTGCTTGGAGAGATCTGGTTGAGCTTTCCGAATCAAATCGCGCACCAGCCAGGGAATGTTTCCTTCGCCGAAAAGCAGAAATCCAAGGTTTGTCCGCATCGGGCTCTCGTTTGACCATCCGAAATGCAGCTCAATCGGCTTTGAATGTGAGAGCGCCAGCGCAATCGCCGCGAGTGCAGGGGCAGTCGCTGTGCAACGGTCCACCCGAATCAGAAAACGTCCGCCGTCCGGAAGGACCTGCAGGCGGGGCTCCTGAAAGAAATCACTTGGATCCCCCAGACTGACTTCGACGAACACGACGGGAACGTCATCCGAAATGTGATGCCACTCTCGCAGTTCCTTCTCCTTCTCGTCGAGTGATCGCCCGCCGGGGCGATGAGGGGCGAGGACCGGCACGTCGAGATGCTGAAGCGACTGCCACAGGAACTGCGACTCATGATCCGCAAATGCGAATCTGACGACTCGCAATTCCGAACTTCTCCAGACTCGGGAGATCATGGACACAATCAGGATTCCAGCGACGAAAAACGAGGCGATCGTCAGCCCGTCCGGCTTTTCAATGATGATGTCGAGTGTGGCATAGGTGAAGACGACCGAGATCAGTGCCGTCATCCACGGGAGCGTGCGCCAGCTGCGGACCGTTCTTGCATGCGCCCGATCGATGAGAACGGCGACGCTTCCTGCGAGAATCAGCACCATGACCCCTGTCGCGTAAGCCGCTCCCTGATCCTCGACATTCGCTTGAAATACGAAAGTGACGATGACACAGATCACTGAGATCACGATCACCAGCGGGCGAATGGCACCCGCCCAGGTCGGCGCCATTCCATAATGCGGCAAGAAACGAGGAATCAGATTTAGGAGTCCAGAGATTGCACTGGCTCCGGCAAACCACAGAATGATGACCGTGCTCAGGTCATAGATCGTTCCAAAGACCTCTCCGCACCACCATGCAAGTGGATTGGGGCCCTCTCCATGTGCGAGATAAGCTAACGCCCGGTTCGCAGCGGCTCCGCCTTCATGAAGTTCTTGGGCAGGAATTAAGAGCGTGACGACTAGTGAGGCCCCCATCAGGAGAACGCTCATGATGCAGGCGGCCGCAATCAGCATCCGTCGGGTGTTTCGAATTCTGCCGGCGGGATTCTCTGGTGTGTCGGACGGGTCTCCCTTTACCAGTGGCATCACTGCCACTCCGGTTTCAAAACCGCTCAACCCTAAAATCAGCTTGGGGAAGAACAGACCTGCCAGCAGTATCAGCGACAGCAGGCTTCGCGGGTGCGAGTCAACCTGATCAATTCCGAGATCGCCCTGACGCACGGCGGTCCACCATTGGGTGATGTGCTCCGGATGTGAAGCAAGTTCGACGAGACCGGCGCCGATGAGCAGGATGTTCAGTCCCAGGAAGACAGCGACGATGACGACGGCGACTCCGATGACTTCTCGAAAGCCCCGAAGAAAAATCGCACCTAAACCGGCGATCATCATCAGGGTCAGTGTCATCTGGCTCTGAAGAAACGAAGGAGCTGAATTCCAGATGGGATTGTGGATCAGGTGCTCGGCGGCATCAGCAGTCGAGAGGGTTACTGTGATGACGAAGTCCGTTGCTGCGAAACCGAGGAGCACGAGGACGACAAATTTCGCCGACCAGCCCTTCAGGATCCTCTGCAACATCGCGAGTGATCCCTGTCCATCAGGAGAGCGGTGTGCGATGTAGTAATAAACCGGCAGCGCGCCGAAGAGGGTCAGCAGAATCAGGTAGACCGTCGAAATGGGGGCCAGACGCCCCGCGGCGCTGAATGCGATCGAGGGCTGATACGCGAGTGTGCTGAAGTAATCCAGCCCGGTCAGGCAAAGGACCCAGAGCCAGAAGGACTGGTGAGTGTCCGCGGCCGAGGTCGTTGGCGCCGGAACCGTTCCGGCAGCAGGGACAACTGGCGAGGGCGAAGGAGGGGAAACCGCAGGCGAATTTGAGCCTGTCATAGTGACTTCCAGATAGACACAGCAATCTCTGCTGTCGTGAGTCTTAACTCAGCGAGCGAGAGATGCCATGGGAGATGACCGGCACTCATTGCATCATCATTCAAAGGTGCAGCAAGCGTTGTTTTGATATCGATGCCAAGGGGCATTGACACTGAAATTAAAAGGTGCCGGTTCCCAGGGATACTGAATTCGAGAACGAGGTTCTCGCTGCGTTCGTTCTGCGCCTCGATGAATGTTGCGCTGCCACACATGCAGGTGAAGATCGTTACTTTGCTTCCTCAGCTGGCTTCGATCTCAGCAGGGCTGAAGCGAATGCCACCAGGTTGCTCTGTTCACGGCGGACCTCTTTCAGAATATCCAGACGCCCGGCTTTTTGGCACAGCTCATCGAAGGAAATATTCACGTCCTCGCTCAGATTGGTCAGATACTGACGCGCGAGCTCCACGGCTTCGTCCAGTCGATCGATGCGGACCAGCAGGTCAACGAGAACGTAAGCGAACAACGGTCGGTCCTGCTCGTCTTCTGCGTTCTCGAGCTGAGTTCGGAAGTATTGCAGGCCCTGATCCTGCTGGCGGTTGAGCAGCACATCGAAGAAAGCGAGATGAGCAGGGTAGAAGTCTTCAAACGGGGGCTCCCCGCCGTATTGCAGAGAGCGTTCGAGGCGAGAGCCATACTGCGCAAGTTGTCTTGCCAGTTCGAGTTCCGGCGCCCCTTGATTCAGAGATCGAGCGAAGCGGACCACAGAACTCAGGTGAGAGACATCAATGTGGTAATTCCCAGATTCGAAGAGCCAATCGCGGCCTGTGATGAGCTGTTCAAGCGACAGGTCTGGCGGAAGCATCGGCATCCGCTTTTCGACATGATTGCGAACCGATTCCTGGAGTTCTTCGTACAACGCCCGTACCAGAATCGCGACGCAGTTGCTGCGTTGTTCTGACGTCAGTCGGGGGAGAATCTGGTCTAACGAAGTGATTGTGCTGCAGGTTCCATGTCCCCGCAGCATGAGTTTCACCCCTTTTTCAGGGTGAACGCCCTCGTGAATGGCGATCCCGACAAGTGTTTCAAGCAGCTGATAGTCATCAATGACATTAGGAAGCGCATCAATTGCCGATGCGACCTTCTGCGGTTCCCGGATTACTTTCAGATACATCCACGCCGATTGGATGTCCCCCTGCGACAGAAATCCCTCGCCGGCCTCGCGAGCAGCAGCGACATAGGCTTCTTCCACTTCCTTCCGCAAATGCTCCGGGACATCCTGCAGCGAAGTCGGTCGACTCAGGGGCAGCCCGAGCTCGAACTTTCTCTGCAACATCATGGCGTCGAAGAGGTTGTGCCATTCCTTGTTCTCCCGGAGAGTTCGCGTCAGTTCCTCAAAAGCGGCGGGGGAGCCCCCAGACTGAAAGGCGTGCTCAAGCTTTTCGAAGGGAGTTGTGGACATTGGAGGCTTCGCTTCTGGAGGTGAGAACGGCACAGGAGGGCGGAAAATCAGCAGTCCCCGCCGGTCGGCAGGTATGATTGTTACCAGTATTATTGCCGGAAGCGACTGGCATCAAAAGGGAACAATCTGATACAGTTTTCCCTTCGCTTTAGACGCATTGCCCGTCAGGAGTCTATCCGTGCGCCTTCTCAAGAGGTGCGCGATGAAGGTTCCGTCCGGCTTCGTCGACGCTGACAGGGTCAAGGCTTCCGGTGTTCGGGGTCCCTTGTGAGCGGTGGGTTTCAGCCCGGCACTTCATCACTGATGCCTGACTTTGTTTGTCAGGTTGCGATGGAGATGTCGAGAAATGGTGTCACAGGTTTCTCATGGTCGACCGTAACCTCATTCGTGAATTTCAAGTTGATGATGCCGAGTTGGATGCCGCACTGGGCGGTGAAATCGGCGACTGGATTGCCTCAGAAGATGATCGGATGGACCGCGTCTATGAACGCACCTCCAGTCCGTTCGATGCGAACCAGCTGGTCCAGGGCAAAGTGCTGAGCATCGAAGGGGATGAGGTCCTCGTCGACATCGGATACAAAAGCGAGGGCATGGTCTCGCTGAATGAATGGGCCGAAGACGAAGAGAAGCCCAAAGTCGGTGACACCATTGAAGTGTTGCTGGAAGAAATCGAAGACGATTTCGGGCTCGTGCTGCTCTCCAAGCGCAAAGCCGATCGCCAGAAAGACTGGGATTGGGTCATCAGCCGCTACGGCGAAGGCGACACCATCAAGGGGATGGTCGTCCGCAAGATCAAGGGTGGTCTGCTCGTCAACATCGGCGAAGCACTCTCCACCAGCGGCCAGCGCGGCGTGAACGTGTTCTTGCCAGCCAGCCAGGTTGACGTTCGCCGTCCTTCGGACATCGGCGAATTCGTCGGCAACTCAATCGAGTGTATGATCCTGAAGATCGACGACGCTCGGAAGAACATCGTCGTTTCACGTCGTCGCCTGATCGAAGAACAGCGCGCCGAAATGAAGCGCAAGCTGATGGCCGAGATCCAGGAAAACCAGATCCGCAAAGGGGTCGTCAAGAACATCGCCGACTTCGGTGCGTTCGTCGACCTGGGCGGCATCGACGGCCTGCTGCACATTACCGATATGAGCTGGGGTCGCATCAACCATCCATCCGAGATGGTCAAGATCGACGACGAGATCGAAGTCATGATCCTCAATGTCGATCGCGACAAAGAGAAGATCGCACTGGGTCTCAAGCAGAAGTTTGCCAGCCCATGGGACAATGTCTCTGAGAAGTACCCTGTCGGCAGCCGCGTGAAGGGCGAAGTCGTCAACGTGATGACTTACGGTGCCTTCGTGAAGCTGGAAGACGGGATCGAAGGTCTCGTTCACATCAGCGAAATGTCCTGGACTCGCCGCCTGAATCACCCAAGCGAAATGGTGTCGATCGGGGACGAAGTCGAAGTGGTGGTGCTCGGCATCAACACCGACAAGCAGGAAATCTCGCTGGGCATGAAGCAGACCCAGCCGAACCCCTGGGACAACGTCAGCGAAAAGTACCCAGTCGGCAAGCGCGTCAAGGGAACCGTCCGCAACCTTACCAACTACGGTGCATTCATCGAGTTGGAAGAAGGTGTCGATGGTCTGCTGCACGTCAGCGATATGAGCTGGACCCGCAAGATTTCGCACGCCAGCGAAATGCTGAAGAAGGGCGACGAAATCGAGTGCACCGTGGTCTCTGTCGACGAAGAACGGAAGCGTATTGCTCTCGGTCTCAAGCAGCTCGACGAAGATCCATGGGAAAGCCGGATTCCTCACCAGTTCCAGGCTGGTTCCATCGTCAAAGGCAAGGTCACCAAGATCACCAACTTTGGCGTGTTCGTGGAACTCGAGAAGGAACTGGAAGGCCTGCTGCACGTCTCCGAACTGACCGGTGGAGATAACAGCAAGACCGCTGAAGGCATCGTCAACGTCGGCGACGAAATCGAAGTCAAGATCCTGCGAGTCGACACCAACGACCGCAAGATCGGGCTGAGCATGAAGCTCGACGCAGCGATCGAAACCGACGGCGAGCCAGGTGCAGCCGGCGGTGCTTCCGCTGACTCTGGTCCACGCGAACTCAAGGGGGGAACCGCTGGTTCTTCCGGACCAATGTTCACGATGCCAACCCGCGAAGACAGCTAACACTGTCACAACAGGTCAATGACCTGTTGGAAACACAAATGACAGAGAGCCCCGGGCCAAAGCCCGGGGCTCTTTTTTGTTGGCTGCCGACACAAACTGATCGGGCAGCGACAAGTAGGGCTTTGTGCGACATGGCGGTTAAGTGGGCTAGCCCTCCCCCGCTCGAGTCCCACGGATGTTGAGGTGTCGCGAAAGCTTGAAATGATGTTGGCTCTCCCCCAGCCCGGAAGATTATTCGATTGAATAAATACTATTCGTGCGAGAACTGGTGGCGCTAATGCACTTAGCAGGTCTGTGAGTCATGCCGATCGCTTGCAAGCTTTTCGAGGATCCGCCGTTAGGGTGATTGGCGGTTGGCTGTTTCTTTTAAAATCGAGATAGCTCTTTGGATCTGGTCAGATTGAGAACGGTTGATGTTAGTTGAGGCCGTTTTTAACATGATCTATGTATACCCTGTTTGGAAGTGAATTTCCCGTGATTCTTTTAGGGTGTAACTTATGGCTCGAAATGTTTCGCTGATTTCCATTTTCTTGGCATCTCCTAGTGATCTGGAAACAGAGCGAGAATTGCTGAAGGACATCGTTGATGAACTGAATTGGTCGATTTGTCGAGGGAAAGGGGTTCGAGTTGATCTGTTGCGGTGGGAGACTCATTCTTTCCCGGGCATGGGAGTTGATCCGCAGGCCGTGATCAATGATCAGATTCCCGATGATTATGATATCTTTATTGGTTTGATGTGGTCGCGTTACGGCACTCCCACGAAGCGTGCCGGTTCTGGAACGGAGGAGGAGTTTCGTCGTGCGCTGGCCAGATATAGGCAAAATGATGAATCGGTAAAGATTATGTTTTACTTCAAGGATGCTGCTCTGCCTCCAAGCCAGCTGGACCCCACGCAGATTCAAAAGATTCAACAATTTAAAAGAGAACTGGGAGAAGAGGGGGCGCTGTATTGCTCATTTAAGGAGACGCAAGATTTTGGAAGTCTCGTTCGTATGCATCTGATCATTTTTATTGAAGCATGGGTTTTAAGAGACGCAGATCTACTTGTAACACAGCAGCCCAGTCATCCGTCAGTAGAGACGCCGCCCGAAGTTGATGATCCAGGTTTCTTGGACTGCATTGAGAAATTTCAGGCAGAGTTCGACTCGTCGCATATCTCAATCGGTCGGATTCAAAGTGCGATTCAGGAACTCGGGGCGGAAATAGGGACACGCACTAAGGAGCTCGGAGATTTGAGAAGCAAGTCTACTGGCGCGGACTTGGCGGCGGCGGAGAAGCGAGTGATTAACAGGTCTGCGTCTGATCTAGGCAGATTTTCCAGACAGGTCGATATTGAAATTCCGCTGCTGCGAGATTCGCTAACCGCGGCATTGGGGGCGTTTGTGCAAGCGATGGAAGTTTCGGTGGATTTGGAGTTGTCACTCACGGATATCGAACACACCGAAGTCCTGCTGCAGGCAATAGGAGGTGCAGCAGACGCCATCTCCGAGGCAGTGGCCAGTACTGTTGAGTTCAGAGAGTCTGTTTTGAAGTTGCCGCGTATGACAACAATGCTAAATAGGGCAAAATTCCGGGCGGTTAAATCCATAGACGATTTGATAGAAGAGTTGGAGAGGGAATTCTTGCTGTTCTGCGAAGCG
Source organism: Planctomycetota bacterium (assembly GCA_023417655.1). GTDB lineage: Bacteria > Planctomycetota > Planctomycetia > Planctomycetales > Planctomycetaceae > Planctomicrobium. Next base: position 40,230 of record JAEZFD010000046.1, read on the forward strand.
AAGAAGAGTGTACAGTCGCGACTTGATCTCTGTGATTGACGATTGAAGTGTTGGCTGGTTTGACTGATGCTGTTCAATGTGGTGAGAAGGTTTCGACTCACTTCGAGGTAGATCAGGGCGGCGGGGTACCGCTCGCATCTGCTGCGAGGACCTCTTGAAACTGTTCGGCGAGCAGAACGGAAAGCTGCCCGTTGCCGCACGCACAATCGAGCGCTCGGTACCGAGTTGGGGTCGCCTCGGCCAAGGCGTTCACGAGTTCGACGGGATAGCGTGGACGATACGCAGCGTATCGATCTGATCCGTCCGAGAAATGATCTTTGAACTCCCCGTCTGCCATGCGACTTCTCCCTCCGACTTCCGGCCCAGATTGCGGCCTGCTTCAAGTCCTTACTGCGTCGCGATCGTTTTCCTTTGGCGGGGTTTTGACCGCAAGTGCAGTGCCGTTACTGCCTGTATGATTCCATCGGCGGCTTGTTGAGGAGAGTAGGAGTCGATTCTTGCTCGGGCGTTCTGCCCCATTGAATGCAGTTTCGCCGGATCGCGTGCCGCTTCAATGAAGAGGTCAGCCAGGGCGTTCCAGTTTCCAAACGGAAAGGTCCACCCGGTTTCGCCTTGAGTGATCAGATCCGCGGAGCAGCCGACGAGATCGCTGACGATGGCAGGGCGGCCGCAGGCCATGCCTTCGTTGACGACCAGCCCCCAAGTTTCCCCGGCATCTGACGGAAGAACCAGACAGTCGGCGGCCGAGTAATAAGCCGGAATCTCCTGCTGATTCACAAAGCCAGCGAAATGGACGGGGACGTTCCCTCGCCGGGCGATGGCCTCGCATTCCTGTCGTTGCTCTCCGTCTCCGACGATCAACAGATGCATTTTCGGATGGGCCTTCCTGGCAACACAGAAGGCTTTGATCAACTCGATCGGGTGCTTCTTCTCCTGAAGTTTTCCACTGAACAGGAAGCAGGTGGCGTCTTCTGGGATCCCGTGTTTCTGACGGACTTCGCGCCCAGGCTCCGGCGACCTGACCGCAGCCGCGAAGCGTTCATTTTCCACACAGTATGGGGCAGGGAACAGGCGATTTTCATTCACGCCATGGCTGAGGTAAAAGTCTCGATTGGCGCGCCCGATAGGGAGGCAGGCGGAATACCGTCGAACCAGCACCCGTTGCAGCATGCGTTTCCAGCGGGGGCGGTGTCGCAGGTTGTTGGCTTCACCCCGAACGATGCAGGGGATGCGGAGTGACCGAGCGGCCCGAAGTCCCTGCAGGCAGCTCTTTACCACCCAGCCGTTTACGATCAGGACGTCAATCTCGTCTCTCTGCAGGACGCTACGGATCTCAGGGGTCTCGCATCCTTTGAAGGATGTCACCGAAGGGGTTTTGGAGACGTTGTTGAGAACGGAATAGCGATAGCCGTCAAGAAGCGGGATATCCCAGCTGAACTGGACGCCGAATCCTTCACCTTGCTTTTGAGCATCCGGCAACATGCAGTAATAGACGCGGAAGTCGAGTTCTTCCTCGCGATCCAGCAGGCGGAAAACCGGTACCTGATACTGGATCGGATGAGTGGTCAGAAAGGCAACGCGGACGGGTGTTGTCATGTCTTGAAGAACTCTGATCCCTTGAAACGACTCATCAAATCCATTGACTTCGATGTGAAGTCTGGTGAGAGCTGAATCCCAGTGTCATGGTGGTCTCATCAAGAAATCGTTCCTTTTCCGTGTTGGTCTCGATTCTGTCACTCGAGCAGCTCTTGCCTTCTCGTTTCCTCAGTGGAATTACTCAGAACTGCGTAGCACTGTCTCCGGTGATGAAGTCGGGCACGAAAGCCGGATTTCGCCAGGGAATGCTTCCTTTCCAGCTCCGGAGTTCGCTTTCGAGGAGGCCCTCTGGGCGATCGGGGATTTTCCGGGAACCGGGGGACGCCGAACGCACAAATCAGAGCTTGTCGGTGTTCGCTGAAATGAGTAGTCTTGGCCCGCCTCGATTCAGTCCACTTTTGCCTCTCCGGGCATGGACTTGTCTTTCCGCCCACTTCAATTCCATCGATGATGGCTGTTCGGGGAGATTCAGAGGCAACTGAGAGCGATTGACTTTCCTCGGTGCTCAGCGCGGTTTCCGAGCAGGAAAATACTGTTCACCGTAGCGGGACTGGGCGGTCATCTCGCAAAAAGTCACTTTGCGAGTGGGCCAGGAATTCCGGTTGTCAGTTCGAGTTTGTCCTGAAGTGTTTTCCCGAGTGATGAGGGAAAAAGATGCATTTGAGAATTCGAATGCGTTGAAGAGCGGGCCGAGTGTCGTGGGACAACTTGTCAGAGAATTGAGTGAACGTATTCAGAGCCAAGGGAATACGAGTCACTGCAGTAAAGGAAAGCCCCGCCGTTGAGAATTCGGAATGATGGTATCAAGCGAGTCCTCGTGTTCATCGCGGCGACGGGTATTCATTTACTCTTTCGGACATTGCGATATCGCACGTTTTATTCCCGAAGCGACACCAGTCCTTACCTCCCTGTGACTGGAGCCACCTATACGTATTGCGTCTGGCATGACTCGCTGATCATCCCGTTATTTGCAGGTCGTCAGCCGAATACGATGGCTGTGGTCAGCCAGCATGGCGATGGGAACTGGATCGCGTTGCTCTTGAAGGCACTGAAAATCCGTTCTGTACGCGGGTCCAGCTCCAAGGGCGGAGCGAATGCCATGCGTCAGATTCTCGAACAGGGCCAGTCAGGTCATTTTGTGCTGACTCCTGACGGTCCACGCGGTCCCCGACGAAAGATGAAAGCGGGTGTTTCGTTTCTGGCTTCCCGTGCAGGAAAAGCGGTCGTACCGACAGCGTTCTCATGCAGTCGGGCCTGGTATATCGGGACAGGTTGGACCGATCTGATGCTGCCGATGCCGTTTTCGAAGATCTATCTGATCACCGGAACTCCGATTGAGATCCCGGTCGACGCGCGACGGGAAGAACTCGACGCCTTCTCGCAGCAGATTGAAGATGAAATGTTCCGGCTGAACGCCCGGGCAGATCGTCTCGCCAAAGGACTGCCTGACGAAGTCGAACCCACTCTTGCCGTAGCGGTCTGAGTGGATCGCGACGTTCAGATAGGGATGCCCTGACTGCCAGACCGTTCTGGTTGAATTACTATCTGCGCCGAATGGCGAGTGATGACCCTGCCATCACCAGAGTCAGGATTCCAAATCCCCACGCGAGACGTGCAAGATTCTGACGGCCCATTCGGTCTCGGGTGGTTTGATCAATTTTCTTTTTCAGCTCTGAGGTCAGCCGGACCTCGACGACCACCTGTTGCACTTGCTCGGTGAAGCCCCCGATTTCCAGCGGCCAGGTGATCTGACATTCTTTCAGGATCGCTCCGGTCGCACGCAGGTCTGAAATCTTGAGAGGGATGTCCCGGGTCATCTCGCTGGAGATCCACCCGGTTTCAGTCAGTTTTGCTGTGAGACTCTTCTCCAGCTGTGACCATGCTTCCTCTGCCGTCGCGAATCGCTGCGAAGAAATCGTGACCACGTCTGAATGCGAATCGCGGGCTGGAGCGGAGACCCAGGCCGGGACCTCTTTGATCACTTTCTCGCTCGAGAGATGCGCGTCATGGTACAGGCGTTCGACGACTTTGATCGGCCGACCCGGAATAGATGGGTTTTCAGGTTCAGTTTCTGCCGGGAGCACTGATTCAACCGACAGAGATTCGTCCCGTGAAATCTGCTCGACGTCCGTAGGGAGTCTCTTTGGTGGCGGAGGCGGCTCCGGATGGGGAGGAGCAGTTGTAGCAATTGGCGACGCAATTGGGCGCCGGGGTTGCAGTGTCGCTTCCGGATTGATCAGGTTCGGGCCGTCGAGCATCGCCAGCACGACAAAGAGCATCCCAATAAAAAACAGGCAGGCGACGATTTTTCCGATCACCAGAAAGAGGATTTCGCTGGCGAAGAACAGCATCACGCCAAAGAGCACGATACCGAACAGAAACACGAGTAAGAATAAGGCGACGATCATATGCTGTTTTCCGCACTGCGATAGCAAACTGCACTAATGGGACCACTCAGGTCGCACCAGGGTTCCAACGCGTTCTGAAGGACCGATCCACGGATCGGTGAGCTGAACGGTACAGGCGATGACGGCCGCCCAGGCCAGTCCCCAGGCAACCGGAAAAGCGAAGACCAGCAGGATGAGCCATGTGGCGAACAGGACGCTCGCGGTTCTCCAGAAGGAAAATCGTTGCTCACGGCGCGGGGACGTCAATTTCGCCCAGTTGATGAAGGCAAACAGACTTCCGAAGAAGAGCGCATAGCCTGTGAGAGTGGGGCCCTGAGCCTGGGTGATGAGTTCGTGACCAAAGAATTCCCGGACAGCCCCGAGTGCCTTGTTGGATTCGAACATGCGCATCTGCACGAAGAGGAACTGATGGACGTATGCAATCTGAACACCGACCACGACTCCCACGAGTGATTTTGCCCAGAAGGAGACAGGCGCCTTGGGTGACTGTGACTGCAGCCAGCGGATGAAAGCGACTCCCCAGCAGGCAATGATGACGCCAGATACGAAGAGACCAATATGTGTGGGCTGAACTTCGGCGCTTTTCGGAACCGTAAAGAGCGATGGTCGAATGATGGAGAGCAACAGCGATAGCAGTAAGCCAACGGGCGCGGCCAAGCTGGCCATTGCCAATGCTCTTGCGAGGAGATTCCGCTTCTGAATCTCGGTCGTCGGTTCATTCTTTATGCCGAGTGTCTCCATCGAACTCGTCGCCATTGGCGTGGCGACAGTGGCGCCAATGGCAGGTGAATCAGGTCTCGGCCAAATCGGGCGAAACAAGTCAATTCGTTTCCAGGCTAACAGACCCGTGATCACGAACAGCGCTCCCAAAAAGATGCCTCTCGACATTCGGTGTGGAGGAACAAGATGGGAGAATGGCAGATGAGGTCCCGCCGCACCCAAGATCGACAGAACGATGATTAAAGCTCCCAATCCAATCAGGACGACGTGCCTGGAAAGATTGCTGTCGATTCCGGGGGAGCACGCCCTCACTCCAGACCAAGTCTGCTTACTGTCGGCTTTGTGAACGCGGTGTTTGGAGTAAGTCCCGCATCCTTTCCAGTGATGATTCCAATGTCCGCCGCAATATTTCTTTTTGCGATGCGTTTCAGGTGCTCCGTTACGACGCGAGTCGCTGGAAAAGGATTCGGCCGTCCCACCATGATTGCGGGGAGGAGGTGGTGTCCCGCCCGGAGCAGCTTCAAGGAACGCCTGAGCGAGTGCCCCTGCGCTCGAATAGCGCTGGCGTGGATCTTTGTTTAACGCCTTTCCAATCACCGGACGCAGCTGAGTCGGCAGTTTTGAGAGATCTGGCTGCGCGGTCAGGTGCTTCAGAAGAATTTCGCCGGTCGATTCGCCTTCAAACGGGACATCTCCCGTCAGCATTTCATACAGCATGATGCCGAGTGCATAGACATCGACTTCCCGCCCATAGGAGCCTTTGGCGACTTCTGGTGCCATGTAATAGACGGTGCCGACGCTCTGGGTCTGGGCGCTCCGCTGGCTGGCAGAAATGAACTTGGAAAGTCCGACGTCTCCGATTTTCACAGTACCGGACTGCAGAAAGACGTTGGCCGGTTTCAGGTCGCGATGAACGAGTCCTCGCTGGTGGAGGAAGTCGATTCCCGCTGCGATCCCCTGGAGCCACTGCCTGACCTGCTCGATCGGAAGTCCCTTAGGGTGATTGCGTAGAGTCTGATCCAGCGTGAGACCGGAGACGTACTCCATGACGATCCAGTGATCCCCGTCGTCATCCTTTAAAATGTCGAAGATCGTCACCAGATTGGGGTGCGACAGGTTCAGACACTGCTGCACTCCGCGCAGCTCGACTTCTGTATTGTGCTGCAGCAGCTTGAGCGCGACTTCGCGACCGGCATCAGAGACGGCGTAGTAAACTTCTCCAAAACCGCCGCGATAAATCGCGCGTTTGATGGTGAAGCCGGGAAGTGGTCGCGATTCGGGAGCAAACGTGAATTTCATCGCACACATCCTGCTTCCGCACTGTTGATCCGTGAACGTGATCCGTGAAGGTCTGAAGCCCCGCTGACCCGAGATGTGCTGGCGTGACATTGAAGTCTCGAATGACTGACAGAAGAAACGCTTCAGGCCTGTCGGCGGATCAAGAATTCTCCTCAGCTCGTGAGAGGTTCAAAACGAAATCGCCATCCATCTTGCTGATAATCCTGTAAGGAAGCGAAGGGCACGGAGGATGATGTTGTTTCGTCCTCCTCAATTCGTCCCCACAGGTCGCCGTCGTACTCGTAAATGACCCAGCGATTTTCCCAGTGAGGACACGGAACGTGGGTCTGCTTGCCGGGTCCGATCAGACAAGCTCCCTGAAACAGGACCACACCATCCAGGTGATCCACCGTGCGGTGTTCTCCGAGTGAAAATCCAGCGGATTCACACAGCGGGGAAGGAAGCCTCCACTGAGTTCTGACGATTCCATTCAGAGAAATTTCATCCTGATCAAACAGACGTGTTGGCGTGCTGATCTCCTGACCGTTGAGTTCGCAAGCTCCAGCGGGATGAAGCCAGTGACAACCTTCCGATCGACTCCAGATCGCATGTTCTGTCCGCAGAGCAGCAGGCCATCTAAGTTGATAACCGGAACCGGGGCGCGTCGAGCCTCCTCCCCAGACAAGTTGATCTCGAAACCACAACAGCCAGCATCCTCCGCCGTCGATCCACAGCAAACACCCGGCTGACTCTTTTAATGAAATTCGACGATTGGACATCACATGACAAAGATGGAATCGAAATGCAGGACATTCGTAACAGAACACTCCCGAAGGTGAAGTTTCACCGCGGGAGCGTCACTGTTCTGATTATCGCGAATGATTGCCATGGGAATCCAGTCGCTCTGCCATCCGGTCATCCGGTGACTTGCTAAAGTAGGATTCGACTTTCTGCGCGATGTCGCCGGGTTCATCGGCTTCAACTTCTCGTTCGACAGGAATCAGCCCATTCAAATCTCCTTCGGAGGCGAGAACGGCGTCTTCGATGTCCAGTCGCTTCTCGATCGTTGCAATCAGGGACTTCACGCGAGCAAGTTGAGAGTTGTCGACATGTAACCCGTGAATCTCCCGACGGGCATGCACAGTGCGAAGTCGAGCTTCCAGTCGTTCAAGCTCCGCTTCGAGAGTCTTCCGCTGCGACAGCATGCCTTCGAGTGTTTCCCGATTGGCACTGAGTGCGGCTTCTTTTGCGGCGAGAATTTCCCGTTCTCGTTTGACGGTCTCTTCTGCGATTTTGAAGCGTTTGAACCGTTCAGCGAGATCCTTTTCGACCTCCTGCCGGCTATATCGATTTCCGGCATATACAAACCGGGTGTCCTCACGCTTCAGGTCGTCCGTGAGCGCCAGGATCGATTCCTGCTGCGCGGCGAGTTGCTTTTCCCGCTTCTGAATCGATGCCTGTAGCTGGGCGACATCGACCTGTTCTTCCGCAATCAGGTGCATCGATTTGCGTACCTGAGGCAACAGCCGTTCGACTTCATGTCGAGCACGTTCGATTTCGAATTCGAGCGGAACTTCTCCACGAACATGCTGTCGGGCAGATGCTAAACCCGTTCGGGCATAACTGAAGACATCTTTACCAAAGAACACGCCTCCCAGCGTCGCAGCGGCGACGACTCCGAGAATGGTTTTGCGAATGAACATGATTAACTCCTGTGCGGAAGAAATCCGATTTCCAGGCGATCTTGAATCGCTCCGGACAACCGGTGCCGACCGGTCGCCGCGAGTGTGGGCATCGTTCATTGCTCGAGCAGTATCATTCACATCGCCCGACGCCGACACGACAAGTTTTATGGCCAGTCGTGCCGGTCAGAATGTGCCCCCACACAGAGTGATTCGCAGGAGCGGCGAGAATCTTGGATGGAATTCGGAGAAATTTCGATTTTTTTTAAAGGGATTGAATTCCGGGTGAGCAGTTGCCTGATTATTGCATTCCAGAGCAAATCTCAGCTGTAGGCCTCTTCCAAAGGGGGCAAATTCATGTCCGCTCGGCCGGAATGTGCCAAATGGCAGAAGGAACAGGAGGCAGCAGACGCCAAACCTTGGGCCGTCCATACGGTCGGGAGGCCCCTGCCTGCAGGGAAATCGTGGCCTTCGGTGACCGCACAGTCTTGTTCTCATGCCAGCGTCGGCGCTATGATAACGGTCTAGTCAGGTGTGTCTTCTCCGGAAAACTCTGTCCTGATTCGCGACGATATCAACGTTGAACTGCGTCCCCCCCTTGCACCGTCAGGTCACTGCACCTGTTACTTACCGACCTTTCAGTTTCGACCACTGGTCGACCCCGCACAGGACCGAGTTATGGTTTCCCTTCGCCCGACTCTGAGCGCTGCATGCTGCCACGCAGCTCTGACTTTGGGACTCTTGAGTTCACCGGCCTGGTCGGCCGATCCTCCATCTGCTCCCGCCAAGACCGCACCGGCTCCTGCAGCTGATCCGTTTGCGATTCCGGAAGGGAACGATGAACGTGCTTTGCAGATGTTTCTGCAACGCCTGCTGCAGGCCGAACCGGGTGAGCCAACCCCTGAGAAAATCTCCGAACATCTGAACAAGATCGAAGGAGTGGTCGCACAGGTTCTCGCCCGTCCGGTCGGAGATCAGTTTTATAAGAGCGTTGCTGAACTGCGTCTGCAGTTGTTCACCGTTCTGAATGATCTCGGTGATCGCACTGCAGCCGCCCGATCAGAGGCCTTCCTGAAGGAACTCGCTGCCAGCAATCGGGCAGGTGTGCCGGCTCTCGCTCAGCGATACCTGATGTCACAGCGGATTGAGAAGATCTCTCAGCTTCCGCCAGAGGGGCAGAAAGCCGTTGTCGATGAAGTCCTCGGACTGATTAAGAATGTCAAGAAGGGGGACGACGAAGCACTCGAGTATGCAATCGAGAGCTCGATGACCCTGAACGGCCTGCTGCAGCGTGAAAACTCGCCGCTCGCTATTACTGCCATCGAAGGAATGATCCCGGCGATTCAGGCCCTGAATGATGAACGACTCGTGGAAGTCGTCAACAGCCTGCAGGGAACTCTGCGTCGATTGAAGCTGGTTGGCAACGCTCCGGAGATCGCCGGAAAAACGATCGATGGACAGGACTTCAACATTGCCAGCCTGAAGGGCAAAGTTGTTCTCATCGATTTCTGGGCCACTTGGTGCGGTCCCTGTAAAGCAGAAATGCCAGGCCTGAAGCGCCTCCGCGAAGCCTATGGCCCGGAGAAGTTTGAAATCGTTGGCGTGAACGTTGATACCGAAAAGGAAGACGTTCAGAAGTACCTCGCCCAGACCGGCATCGCCTGGCCGCAGCTTTATGAGGAAAATCAGGAAGCCTCGGATCCAAAGTGGCCAGCTCGCTACTACGACATCCGCGCCTTGCCCACGACGATCCTGGTCAACGCCGAAGGGAAAGTTGTCGCCCTGAATCCACGCGGACCGATTCTGGAAGAAGAACTGACCAAACTGCTCGGTCCCGTTCCGGAACGCAAAACCGAAGAAGCTGCCAAGTAGGACTCTGCCGCAGTTCATCCCAAGTCCATCCTGTTGGACCGCGGGCTGAGATCATCGATTCGTAGAACTTGCAGACGCGTTCAATCGAAAGGTTGAACGCGTTTTTTCGTACTCGAATTCCCGATCTCGATCTTTGAAACGCAGAAGCTGTCGAGTCAGTGCGAGAAAAATCACAGAATCAGACATTCGCCATCACCTCGTTCAGGACAGATGGTCGAGTCGCTTGCTTCCAACTGGAGAGTCAGGTGCTGCAGAGGAAACGATGCTCTCAGGGCCTGCTGCAGGTCAATCAGGACTGCATCGTGCGGGTGGCCTGACATCAGGACGACATGTGCTGAAAGGGCGCTGAGTCCACTGGCGATCGTCCAGACGTGTAAGCAGTGGACGTCATTCACCCCAGGAATTTCGAGCATCCGCTGACGGACCAGATCGACATTAATCTCGCGCGGAGCGTGCTCCATCAGAACGCGAAGCGCGTCCGACAGAAGCCGCCAGGCGGAGACGAAGATCAACAGACAGGCCAGGATACTCGCAACCGGGTCGGCCCAGGTCCAGCCTAACGTCCAGACCAGAACTGCGGCAACGATGACTGCGACGCTCCCCAGGGCGTCTCCCATCACGTGCAGCCAGGCACCTCTCAAGTTGAGATTGTGGTTGCGGTCTCCATGTAGGATCCCCAAGCTGATCAGATTGACGATCAATCCCCCACAGGCAATCGCCAGCATTGGCCCAGCGAGAATGGGAGAAGGGGAGGCCAGACGCTCCCAGGCTTCCAGCAGAATGCCGCCCGCGACGACAAACAGGAGAGAACCGTTGATCAGTGCTCCGAGGATCTCCGCTCGGTGCAGACCGAATGTCTGGTGCCCCAGAGGACGGCGGGTCGCCAGCTGAAATGCCAACAGGCTGACGATCAGCGAGGTCACATCGGACACCATATGTCCGGCGTCCGCCAGCAGCGCCAGGGAGCCACTCCAGAAGCCCCCAACGACTTCCAGAATGCAGTAACCAGCCACCAGGATCAGGACGAACCAAAGTCGCTTTCCCATCGCCGCAGTGTGATGGTGAGCCTGGTGATGGTGTGTTTGTTCTTCGTGATGCGAGCAGCTGCTGGCCAAGGGAATTCTCCGCGGTTCGAGCGTTTCTGAAACGGTGATAATCAGTCTCAATCCGTTGCGTCTTTGGCGGAAGCCCTTGATCCCTCAGGGAGAATTTTCCAAGGTTCAGGTCTCAATGAGGATTCAAATTTCTCGAGTCTGCCAGTTATCCTCATCCTCGTCAACGACGGTCATTTGGCAACCGTCCGGCTGAATTCAAATTCCTTTCAGGACGGCGATGGAATGCAGCGACTGCCTCAGAGTGATCGAGCTCAACTGACAAGAGCGTCGCTGGTTTTCCCTGTCCTGGCGACGATTCTCACCTGGGGCTTATTTCTGGCTTACTATCAGACCCGATTTGGTCTTGATGAACCCCCGAGCCCTTCAGGTGATGAAGTCGATTATGACGCGATGGGCTGGGAACTGAGTCACGGACGTGGATTTCAGATTGATCTGACGAACCCGGAATTCCGTCGCCCGTACGATCAGGCTGCGGAGACGGAACCCCGATTTCAGCTCTCTGACTCCCGTCGCGGTCTCATCGTCTATCGGCCCCCCGGGTTTCCGGTGATCATTGCTTTCACCGATCTGTTGCTAGGGCGGCAATTCTGGGGAATTCGAGTTTTCAATTCCGGTTGCATGGCCGCGACCTGTGGCATTCTCGTCTGGTGGCTGCAGCAGCGGCAGGGGCGACTCGCGGCACTCCTGGGACTGGGATTTTTCGTCGCAGTGGATGTGCGGACTCGCCTGTATGGTCGGACGATTCTGACGGAGCCTCTGTCGGTCCTGCTGGTGACGGCACTGGCGACGATGCTGTTGTTTCAGTGGCGCGGAGCGACTCTGCGCCGGACTCTCGTCATCGGAATCACATTCGGATTGGCGTATCTCGTTCGATCTCTCTTTATTCTCTGGGCACCAGGGATGGTTGTGCTGACAGCAATCCTTCCGGCGATGGGAGCCGCTTCAGGAAAGAAATTGTCGGTCGCACTCCGTCATGGGGCCGTCTTTACGATGGCGGCGTTCATAATCATGCTCCCCTGGATGGTCAGGAATTGCGTAGTGCTGGAATCGTTTCAACCGCTGGGGACGCAAGGGGCAGGGCAGATGTCGGCCGCCTTCAGTGATATTGCGTGGAGAACTCGTGGCCTCTGGAGCAATTTGGAAACAGAAGGGTTCTACGACGAGGTGCTCAGCAGTGACATGTCACTGGTCGAACGAGAGAAGGTGATTGCCGCTGTTTCATCGCAGCGAGCGAAGGAGTGGATCTTATCGCACCCACTGAAGGCAATTGCACTGGGGCCCATCAAAATCGTGCAGGAGCTGCTTCCCAGAACTTGGGGTGAAGCGGTCATTCTGCCGCTCGCCATCCTGGGCTGCTATTTCAGTCGGCGAGATCGACTGTCTCAAATTGGGATCGCCCTGTTCTTCATCAATGCGGTGGCAATCGCAGCGACATGGTCAGTGGAAGGACGTTTCCTTTTTCCGGTTCTGGCGATCGTTCATTATTGGGCAGCAATTGGCCTGCTCACCTTGGTCAAGCTGATTCTGCCGTCGCTGCCACGGGAGTGGTTGGAACCTCAGCAGCTTGATGGCCCCCCTGAACCATCCGGCGCGTCAGCGCCGCCTCCCAGATCAGCAAACCCATCACGGCCAGCAGAAGGAGCCACCAGAACTCGACTCGCGGCCGCTCGGATGTCTGCAGCGTCATTAGGTCCCCTGAATTCATGACTCGGACCAGAGCCCGCTCTTTCTGAAGGATCGCCCATTCGTCATCGGAGATTTGAGTAAGGTCGGATTCCTTCCGATCATCGTGCACGACAAAGGGGCTCGTAACTCCACGATGCTGCGAGCCTGTTCGCTCAAACCGATAGACGCCTGGCAATGCTGTGTCGCGAAATACCGCGAACGGCAGGTGTCCTTTCTGCAGAGAAACCGCTGGTTGCCGAACGATGCCCGGACCACTAACCATATAGTTCTCCTGCATTCCCGCTGGCAACGGCAGCAGCAGCGGCATGTTCGTTTCCACATTGCGTCGCGATTGTTGACCGGCGAGCTGAAATGTCAGTTCATAAAGGAATGGAACGAAGTCACCTTTTGCCGGCAGAGTGGACCAATCGGCATCAAGAGGAAAGGCGAGTTGCAGGACCTGTCCCTGTCCGAATTTCCGCGTGACGATCAGCGGGTCACCCTGCGTATTGACCGCAAGAACCTCAACAGGAAAGTGACCGTTGCTTGTGTCGACCATCGTCAGATCGGGATCTGCTGAAGGCTTCTGATCCTTCGGTGAAGTGGCTGATGGAAGACTCAGTTTCCACCATTTGTTGAGACGAGTCTGAATCAGATCGACGCCGTTTTCTCTGCGGAATCGATGGAGCCAAGGGGCTTGGAATGATTGGGAGTCGAATTCAGTCGTCTCATTGCGGCCAGCCTGCTGTTGCTCGCCAAACGTGGCAGGTAGCAAGAACGTTTCACCTTCCTGATCGAGGCGATTCCAGTTCGCGGGGTCAGTACGATCTCCAGGTGCGATGACCAATCCTCCCCCTTCATTCACAAAAGCGGAGAGTGCTTTCCACTGCCGCGGCGTCAGCGACCGGACGTTGAGAAGAAACACCACTTTCATTCCAGCTAACTGCTGCTGGGTAAATTTCTCTGCCGGCAGAATGGACGTCTTCACCCAGGCTGACTTCTCGCCCGCGGCATTGAAGGCAGACTGGACATAAAAGGATTCAGATTGCGTTGGGTCGAGTCGCGCGTCACCATCAAGAATCAGAGCTGGCAATCCGGGTGAAATCGAGACCGCGGCATCAGCCCGATTATCAGCCGGGAGATGGTCAGGATCGAGCACGATCGACAGGACGAACTCGCCCGGCGTTGCGAATTTCTGCTCGAACTCGACGATTGTTTCTCCGTTTGGAGGAACAGTGACCCGGACCGGTTCGGCGTCCATGCGCTGGCCGTCGATCTCCAGACGAACCTCCTTCTCGACAGCGACCGTTCCGCCGCTTTGCCGAATCGGGGCTCGAATCTTCAGTGGAAAACCCGGGACCGTTGTTTCACGGGAGAGCACGGGCAGACCGACTGAGAAATTCTGCAGAGACTGACTTTTCTTTCCCACAGCGAAGACTTCAATAGTCGGTTCCGTCTGGAATTGAGCCCTCATTTCCTGGAGTCGGTCCCATTCGAGGTCGTCGTGAGAACTCCAGGAATTTGCCTGGCCATCCGTCAGCAGTACGATCCGCTGCGACGCATTCTTGCCTGTTGAGAGGATGCGAAGGGCGTCTTCCATGGCAGCAATCAGGTTTCCACTCCCTGCTGGATCAGGGATGGAGGCCATATCTTCGCGAACCCGTCGGAAATCTCCGACCAGTCGGTGGTAGAGTCGTCTGGGGACCTGTCGGGCATCGATGACTGACACCTGGCTTCCGGGCGGGAGACGTTCCAGGCATTCATAAACAATCTGAATTGCCTGCTGATGGGGCGTTGCAGTACCCCCCTGCCAACCTGTGCTCCCGGAGCCGTCAACGATGAAAACAACGTCCTGTGCGCTGCTGGGGCCAAACAGAGAAAGCCATCCTCCGCGTCCCCACGGTTGAGCAATCGCGAGTGCCACGCATGCAATCATGGCCATGCGAACAATCAGGAGAAGATAGTCCTGAAGGAAAATGCGACGTCGGGTCCGGTGGCCCAGTTGCAAAAATCGCATTGCCCCCCAAGGAATCACAACGTGACGGCGTTGAGAGAGAAGATGGGCCACCACCGGCAGGGAAATCCCTGCCAGTCCGGCCAGCATCGCGAGATTGAAAATCCCGAACTCCATCCGCTGCCTTCACTTGTAGAACTTGATAGGCAAATTGCCCGACAGGAATACTGCCGGAGACTGGCTGGTGGAAGAAGGGCAATGCAGAAAAAATCAACGGAGCCTGTCCACGTGTCCCCCCCGGTTTGCAAAGTCTACAAAAAACAGTCGACCGATGCAGTTGCGTCGCGCCAGTTGGTCCGCTATTCTTTTCCGCTTCCATTGCCAGAAGTTGGTAATGGGACTGCTCGAACACGATTTCTCAGGCTTGCCGGGAACACGTGTCGGTTGAGCCTCCAGGTGAAAAACCTTCTGACGTTACGGAAGAGTTGCTTCACACGGACACGGATGGGTCGCAGGGACCGAGCCGGCAAAGACTCCGCGTGGGTTTCCCCAGGCGGAAAACCAGATAACGCATTGAGGTATGACCGTGAAAACGGTGCAAAAATCATTTGTCGCCAAGAAAGAAACCGTTTCTCCGGAATGGTTCATCATCGACGGAGACAACGAGGTCGTCGGCCGTCTGGCATCTCGCATTGCGACTGTCCTGATGGGCAAGCACAAGCCGGGCTACACTCCGCACGTTGATACAGGTGACTTTGTCATCGTGCTGAACTGCAATCAGGTTCGGTTCACCGGCAAGGCCGTCGCCGATGCAGACAACCCGTACTTCACCAAGAAGACCATGGTGAAGGAATACGACCACTGGACAGGTTATCCAGGTGGACGTCGGGTCGAAACTGCCGCCGAGTTGCTCGTCCGGCACCCCGAAAAAGTTCTCAGCGAAGCTGTTCGCCGCATGCTCCCAAAGAGCAAGCTCGGCCGGAAGATGCTTTCCAAGCTGAAACTCTATGTTGGAACTGACCACCCACATCAGGCTCAGTCTCCAACGCCTTTTCCTGAGTACGTGAAGTAATCAGGAAAGATCATCCGTCTCGGAATTCGCACTTCGAAGCGCAAACGAAATTCTGAAACGGTGAAACTGGAAGGGATGCCGTCAGCTCCGGCTTGTGACACACAGGCAGTAAGCGACTGACGCAGTTACGGATCGACGCTTCAAATTTTCATCGACAGGACCGCAGGATTCAGACATGTCGGCAGACGACAATACTCCAGAACTCGAATCAGCCAACCTGGCTTCTGGCTTGGACATCGGCAGTGAAGCCGAAGCCACGACCTCGGAACCCGCTCCATACTTTGAACCGACGATTCGGGGAAAAGTGGATCGTTTCGGCGTGTGCTGGGGAACAGGTCGTCGTAAGACGGCTGTCGCTCGCGTCCGCCTGAAGGACGGATCCGGCAGTTTCACTGTGAACGGGCGGCCGCTCGAAGAGTACTTCCCGGTCGAACGCGATCTGGGCATGATCAATGCCCCGCTTAAGGCAACCAGCATGCTGGGCAAAGTTGACATTGACGTCTCCGTCAATGGCGGCGGCCCGACCGGCCAGACCGGTGCAGTTGTTCTGGGGATCGCCCGCGCCCTGCAGGCCAAGAATCCTGCTCTGCATCCGACACTGAGCGAAGGGGGCTTCCTCACTCGCGACAGCCGCATGGTGGAACGTAAGAAGTACGGCCGCAAAGGTGCTCGCCGCAGCTTCCAGTTCTCCAAGCGTTAATCGCTTCGTGTTCAGCCCCATTTCATTGGTCTTTGAAACAATTCAGGTGTTGCCATGGCACATAAGAAGGGACAGGGTTCGACCCGGAACGGTCGTGACTCCAATCCACAGTATCGCGGTGTGAAGAAGTTCGGCGGCGAAGCCGTGATTCCAGGGAACATTCTCGTCCGTCAGTGCGGAACGAAGTGGCACCCAGGCAAGAACGTCGGCATGGGCAAAGACTACACGCTGTTCGCACTCATTGAAGGCAACGTTGTCTTTGATCGTGGCGGCCGTCGTATCAACGTCGTTGCTCCGTCAGCCAACTAATCGCTCTTTCAGCGAATCAGTTCAAACGCCTGTTGCTTGCAACAGGCGTTTTTTATTGCGCTACGACCAGACTACCACCAGACAGAGCGGATTGTTCGCAGTCAATTTCGATAGAAGTCGATCCATTGCAACGTGATTGATTTGGGGTTGTCGGCGAAGATCGTTTTCGGAAGTGTGATCTCCTTCAAATCCTCTCTGCTTGTGATGGGCATCCAGTATTCACTCTTCTGATCGAGTGGAGAGTTCTCATGGTCCGTTCGCCATAAGCGAGCGATCCCGTCACTCGTGGAAACAGAAGCCGAGATGGACAAGCTGCCACACCTGACCTGAAAGTTCTCGAGACCACGCAGGTGGAGCCGTAACTTCAAAGACTCCGGCCATTTCTCCCTAACTCTTTCAATCGTCGCTCCGCTGATCCCCTCTGGGCTGTGAATGGAGATGACTGTCGTCGCCTCTTCCGTCGTGAGCTCGATGCGGTCAGTCGCTTTTCGAGGCGTCACTTTCACGCTGGCTTTGTCATCTGCTGCCCGGAGTTGAGTGATTGTCAGAAGTGTCAGCAGCATTGCGAGGCGAGTGACCATGAATTTTCTCCGGAGGTGCGTCACCGAGGGAGGCCCTCGTTCATTGGAGCGCGGCCGCGGAGTGCATGTGGGAGCCGGACCTGACTCCCGAATAAAAAGTGATCGGGCCGTTTGGTCCCTGTCGCAAAGTCGGCGTGTGTCCTATGCGAGGATATCATGGACGACGTTTCCGAAGACATCCGTCAGGCGATAGTCGCGACCGCTGTGTCGGTAGGTCAGCCGTGTGTGATCAAGGCCCAATTGGTGCAGGATCGTGGCGTGCAGGTCATGGACATGCACTCTTTTGTCGGCGACCGAGATGCCATAGTCATCGGATGCGCCGTACGCGATGCCACCTTTGACGCCCGCACCGGCGATCCAACTGGAGAAGACCATCGGATGATGATCGCGCCCCTTGGCATCTTTCTCGGCCATATAGGGGGTTCGTCCGAATTCCGTGGTCCAGACGACGAGCGTTTCTTCAAACAGGCCGCGTTGTTTGAGATCGCGAATCAGCGCGGCAATCGGCTGATCGACGTTTTTGGCGAGACGCTCATGATTCTTCATGTCGCTATGATCGTCCCAGTTCTTCGTGGAACCCACGTCGATGCATTCGACGAAGCGGACTCCTTTCTCGACCATACGTCGGGCGATCAGGCAGTTCCATCCGAAGTGCGATGTCTCACCCGGCTTCAAGCCGTACATCTGCAGAGTCGCCTCTGTTTCACCTGAGAGGTCAAAGACCTCGGGGGCCTGTGACTGCATCCCGAACGCGGTTTCGAAAGACCGGATGCGTGCTTCCAGCTGATCGTCGTATGCGGCAGCAGCGAGATGGGTCTGATTCAGCTGATTCAGCAGGTCCAGTTCCATCGACTGCAGTTCACTACGCGTAATGCGCGGGTGCATGTTGGCGATGGGCATTTCCCCCGGGAAGACCTGGAGTCCCTGATGGCAGCCGGGGAGAAAGTCATTGTTCCAGTTCTGGCCGCGGGCGTAGGGTGTCGCGTTGGTGATGACGACGAACGACGGGAGATTCCGGTTTTCCGTCCCCAGTCCATAGCTGATCCAGGAGCCCATGCTCGGCCGAGCAAAACTGAACGACCCGGTATGCATGCCGAGAGTCGCCTCGTAATGGGCGATGTGATCAGTGGTCATCGAGCGGATGACGGCGATGTCATCGATTACCTCTCCGACGTGCGGGAACAGATCACTGACTTCGATGCCGCATTTCCCACGAGGACGAAATTCCCACTGGGCTGCTTTGAGATGCTGCTGGAACTCGCCGAGATGCCCCCGGTAGTTGTGAACTTTGAGTGTTTTGTTGTGGTCTTCGGTGAGCTTCGGCTTCGGGTCAAAGGTGTCGACATGCGAAACACCGCCGCCCATGAACAGGAAAATGACATTCTTCGCCTTGGCCGGGAAATGCGGTGACTGAGGAGCGAGTGGATTCGCTGCGCTGCTCTGCCGGGGGGCCGCCGATGCTTCCGAGAGCATTCCCGAGAGTGCGAGCATCCCGAAACCACCGGCCGCATGCGTTAGCATCCGTCGGCGGGACAGTAGTGGATTGGAAAACATGGCGTTCTCTCCGTGCGGAGGTTCAGGCGGCGACGATCTGGTGGGGGCCTGACAGGTCAGTTCAGGTGCAGAAATTCATTGCTGCACAAGATCGCTCGAACGTATGCCGCCAGACTGACAACAGGCTCATCCGTGTTGGCTGTCTGTCGATACTGGCGTTGGAATTCCTGTGCGGCATGGAGTTCCTCAGTGGTCGGGCGACGGGAATACGCTTCTTTGAACAGTCGAACAATCTGATCCTGTGGAACAGGAACCTCGTCGATGAGTCTCCGGGCATAAGCCATTGAACGCTGGTGCAGGAACTCGTCGTTCATCATGAACAGGGCTTGCGAGGGCGAGACCGTGAGTTCGCGTTTTCCAGTGGTCGCATTGGTATCCGGGCCGTCGAACAACGCCAGAAACGGATGTCGTTTGATCCGCTGAGTCATCAGGTAAACCGTCCGCTGATTGGAGGGGAACACAGCATCAAACGGGTTGTGCTGGCTGAATTTCCACGACGGAATCGGCGGGAAAGGGTGAGGGCCACCACTGTTGAGATCCAGTTCACCGCTGAGTCGCAGCCAGGTATCACGCAGTGATTCGGCGTCGAGGCGACGACGGAGATGTCGCGCAAACAGGTCGTTCGCCGGATCGATCTCTTTGAGATTGGCTCGATCATCCGCAGAGAGACGATAAGCATTAGAGGTCAGGATCAGGCCATGCATCGTCTTGATCGAATAGCCTGACTCCGCAAACTGTGTTGCCAGAAAGTCGAGCAACTCAGGGTGAGTCGGCGGTGCACCTCGAACTCCGAAATCGTTCGGAGTTGAGACGATGCCACGACCGAAATGGTAATACCAGATCCGGTTCACCATCACGCGAGCGGTCAGGGGATTCTGCGGTGACGTGAGCCATCCCGCGAGCTCGCGGCGTCCGCTTTCAGTGCAGTCGGCAGGGAGTTGTTCTCCGCCGAGAATCTCCAGGAATCCTCGCGGAGCCTCTGGCCCCAGCCGGTCAGGTTCGCCCCGGAGTTGAATCTTCGCATTCGCTGGCGTTCCTTCACGAACTCCATAAACAGTCGGGTAGACCGGCTGAAGTGTGAGTGCTTCTTTCTGTTTCTTCACCGGTTCAAGCTGAGCAGTCAGCTGCTGCCTCGTTTCTGGGACGGATTGCCCGTTCGCAGGCGCGACGTGCATCGCCGGAAGGAAAGGGCTCTTTGAAATCGCGAAGTTATCGAGCTGACGTTCCGGACGATTACCTGTCTGGCCCGGGACATGACCATCGACGACCCAGGAATTGGCAATGCCGTCCCAGCGAGGGTTGAATGGAATGGCCGGGAAGGTCCATTGCTCCGTCGCGCTCGCGAGGACGCCGGAAAACTGCTTCGCTGACCAGTTCACCGTCACTTGCAAGTTGTACCACACCCCGGATTGCAGCGGGGCGATCTCTTTGAACCCCTCGCCTTCCCGCACAGCAAACCGGTTGCTGTTCATGAAGAGTTCAACCGCTGGAGAAAATCCGTTCTCAGGGTGATCGAGTGCGATGCGGTGATCAGCCTCGCCGCGTGTTTCCTCACTCACGTTACAGAAGTCAATATTGAGATAGAGAGGCGACGTTGTGTCCGGGGTGTGAACAGGAATCGGACGGCGAATGCCGAGGTTCCTAGGAGACTTCGGCAGCTGAACCGACTTCGAGCCCTGAGAGAAAACATTGGTAAACGGGCTCGATGCGGTCGAGATCAGCGTCGCTTCTTTGTCCCGCTTCCATCGATCCGGAATCGAGTCAGTCCCTTCGAAGCTCCCCTCGAGATTGATCAGCGGAAGTTCCAGTTCAGCGAGGCGACTGTCAAGTTCTTCGAGCTTCTGCTTCCGTTCCTGTTCGAGCTGCGCGGCAATATGAGGAGGGACGGCGGGAACCAGATCCTTCGGGTAGCGGACTTCTTCAGCCCCGGGAAAGGTGAACTTCGAACTCGAGAAGATGCCATAGAGTGAGTAATAGTCCTTCGCCGAGATCGGTTCGAACTTGTGATCGTGACAGCGAGCACATCCGATCGACAGCCCCAGCACCGACTGGCCCATCGTGTCGAGCAGATCCTGAATTGTCAGGTGGAAGTAGTGAAAGTTGGTGTCGTTGTACCCGAAGCGACGGGCCAGCGCGAGGTGTGTGGTCGCCGTGATCAGTTCTTCATACTGCTCTGGCGGAGCGTCTTTTGCGAGCAGGTCGCCGGCATACTGTTCCCGCAGGAACTGAGTATAAGGCTTGTCATCATTGAAAGACTTGATGATATAGTTGCGATACTTGTAGGCATCCGGCAGCGGATAATCACTGGCATCCCCGGCGGTGTCGGCATAGCGGATCACATCCATCCAGTGGCGTCCCCAACGCTCTCCATAATGCGGCGATGCCAGCAGTCGTTCGATCACTTTCTTCCACGCGTCGGGTGAGTTGTCTGCGAGGAATTGATCAAGCTCCTCCTCCGTTGGGGGAAGTCCGGTCAGATCGAAGGTCACCCGACGTAACAGCGTCCCGCGGTCGGCCAATTGCCCGGGAGAGATTGGAATGGACTGCCAGCGGGAATAGAGAAAGCGATCAATTGGATTACTGTTCCACTGCGGATCGTCGATCGCGGGAGGAGCCTCTTTCTTCACAGGACGGAACGCCCAGTGATTCCGCTGTTCGTCCGTGATGTGGAAGATTTTTGACTTCGGGGCTTCCGTGGGAGTGCCGGTTTCTTCGCCGGGCCAGGGAAGTCCCATTTCGACCCAGCGCACGAACTTATCAATGTCAGTCTGCGGGAGCTTGCCGTTAGGCGGCATCTCGATCTCGCGATACTGAACGGCTTGAATCAGCAGGCTCTCACCGGGCTTGTTCGGCATCGCGGCGGGACCGCTCGCCCCACCATTGAGAAGATGGGCTCGTCCGTCCAGTCTCAGTTCGCCTTCGGTCGTTTTCTCACTATGGCATTCAAAGCAATGCTTGATCAGCAGCGGACGAATTTCGTTTTCGAAGAAGTCCGCCTGTTCCCGGGTGACTTCCATCGGGCCAGCGGCGCGGAGGGAATGTCCGCCGGACAGCACGACGAGCAGGAGCAACGGTGCCGTGAGCAGTGAGGCTCGCATCTTTGACAGCATCGACACTCCTGACCTCCCTCTGGTCCACCGAGAACCGAGTGATTCGCTCGATCAATCGCCTCGTGGCATCGATCATCACTGGACGGAGATACGGAGAAACCGCCGCTGTGGCCGATCCTCTCCGGAGCAACAAGAAAACAGATCTGCAATCACTTACTTGTCCCTGTTGAAGCAGGGAAAATCAAGCCTGGACTGAGCTGCGGCGCTCGAAAGTCACAGCTCGCGATCAGTTTCGCCGGATATGAGGAAATCGTACTCGCGGATGTGCGCGAGAAGCGGCATCTCTGACGGAATGAGAAGGGCTGCGGAGGAGACCTCGGTCCAGCAAGTATCTCTAGAAACTGAACAGCTCGATGACGTTATTGTCTGGATCGAAAACCGTCAGCTGCATCGGTCCATCAGGACGGGGTTTAGGGCCCGACGCAATCGGGATTCCGAGTTCGTCGAGACGGGCCTTTGCGGCGAGAGCATCGTCGACAAGAAAGGCGGTATGCCGGGTGCGGCTCACCTGCAGGTGCAACGGCTGATCCCGGTCCGCCGGTCCGGATTCAGGATGCTCCAAAATGAGGTGCAGGAGCGTGGGGCCCGCCTGAAACCAGAGCCCGTCGAACGGAAAGTTTGGGCGGGGAACTGGCGTCATTCCAAGGACGTCAACATAGAAATGGCGGGACCGCTCGAGGTCCTTCACTACGATCGAGATGTGTTCGATCTGCTTGACGCGAATCGGTTCCGCCATGGAACTCTCCGGGATGGCTTCTGGCTGTCGGGAGCTGCGTACGACTATTCAACGTTAAGAATTATCTCACGCATCTTTTCGATAACCGCTTTCATCTCGACGACACGGTGAGCGATCTCGACGTCATTCGCCTTCGAACCAGTGGTGTTGATCTCGCGGAAGAGTTCCTGACCGAGAAACTCCAGCTTGCGGCCATTGGAACCCGGTTCTTCCAGTAGCTTGCGATACTGACTCAGGTGGGATCGGAGTCGAGTCAGCTCTTCAGTGATGTCGCAGCGGTCGGCGTACTGGCTGACTTCCCGGATCAGATCGTTGTCATCCACTTTGACGGGATGCGAACTGAGCAGATCGTTGACGCGATTCCTGATTCGCTCCCGGTATTCGAGAACCACGTTTGGAGCACGGGTGCCGATCCAGGCGGCATGTTCTTCGATTTGACCGATCAGCTGTTTCAGCTCGTCGGCCATCGCGTTGCCTTCCTGTCGGCGGAAGTTCTGCAGATTCTCCAGTGCGGTGACCAGAACTTCTTCCAGCAGTGGCCAGTCAGATTCATCGACGGTGCGACCGCCACCGTCGTCAACGACGCCCGGCAGGTTGAGAATCGGCTGAAGCTCGGTCGGAGGTAACAGTCCCAGAGCGTGGGACAGCTCGCGGATCTGCTGGTCATACTGCCGGGCCACGGACGCGTTCAGATGGTAACTGGACGTTTCTTTCAGGTGGCGAACGTGCAGATGAATCGTCAGGGTTCCGCGCGAAATGACTTCGCGAACCAGACGATCAATATTCGCTTCCAGCGCGAGAAAGGCGTCAGGGCAACGGACGGTCACCTTCAGGTGGCGGTTGTTCACACTGCGAACTTCCGCGGTCACACTGAGGCGTTCGTTTTGCCCTGAGGCGTCGCCATGCCCGGTCATACTTAGCAGCACGGCAGTCCCTTTTCTTTCAGGTCACAGGCGAATCGAACTGTCGCTCGATCGCGGATTTTAATAGCTCGGCAGCCTGAGCGTTTAGCGATCCATTTACGTGGCTGATCGTTCGCGCTTTAGAATTGAGAGCCGCCTTTAACAATTCAGGCGAGGGTGGCCGGTGCCCCACTCGCCTGAGTTCCTCGATCCAGCCGTCAGGAGATCACTCCTTTGGCGGGGCGGGTGCATCTGTCTTTGGAGCTTCTGCTGGCTTTTCTTCTGCAGCGGGTTTCTCAGCTGCTGGAGCGTCCGCTTTCGGGGCGTCAGCTGGCTTATCGTCTGCTTTAGGAGCTTCCAGTTTAGGAGTGTCCGTCTTAGGTGCGTCTGCCTTTGGTGTTTCTTCCGGCTTTGGTTCGGTCTTTGGAGCATCAGCCTTCGGTGCATCAGCCGGTTTCATCTCAGCCTTTGCAGGAGCATCAGCGGCAGGTGTCGCTGTTTCCGGCTTCGCTTCTGCTGGCTTCATCTCAGCAGGAGTCTGCACGGAAGGAGGAGTCGTTGTCGAACCTGCTTCAGGACTCTTGGTCTCTGGCAGCAGATCGTTGCCGGACTTTTCATCTGGCTTGGTGGTGTCTGTCGCTTTGGTGTCGTCTGCTTTTTCATCACTGGTGATGCTCGGCAGATTACTCTTGGCGAATTCAGATTCGGACTGTCGCATCACGCAGCCGCTGATCCCGGCAATCAGCACCCAGACGGTGGCTGTTCCGACCGTGATCCAGGTGAAGACGTCTCCGGCCTTGGTTCCGAAAGCGCTCTGGCCACCCATGCCGCCGAACGCACCGGCCAGTCCGCCGCCACGTCCTCGCTGGAGGAGGATGATCAGAATCAGGAATAGCCCCAAGACAAAGAGGATGATCTGCAGCAATAACGCCAACGTGCCCACGAGCGGGTTCCCTTTCGACACAACTGGAACGATCGACGCGGCTCAGGAGTGCGAGACATGCCTGGCTGTCGACGTATAAAAAGTTCGAATTTCCACTGAAGCATTCCCTGCTCCGGTGGCTGTGCTCCTGTCGACCGTTTCCCCGGTAATTACCGGGATAGCTTCAGACCTGCTTCAATGATTGGCAGGAAATCGGCTGCTTTCAGGCTGGCGCCTCCGACAAGTGCCCCGTCCACATTCGGCTGAGACAGCAGTGCTTCGGCGTTGTTTGCCTTGACACTGCCTCCGTAAAGAATGCGGGTTGCATTCGCAACGTCCGAAGTGTAGCGGCTTTCGAGCCATTTGCGA
The DNA here is from genome assembly GCA_023417655.1 of Planctomycetota bacterium. Classification (GTDB taxonomy): domain Bacteria; phylum Planctomycetota; class Planctomycetia; order Planctomycetales; family Planctomycetaceae; genus Planctomicrobium. The sequence continues at coordinate 64,775 of JAEZFD010000046.1, forward strand.
ATATGAGCGTGAGCTGATTCTGCCTGTTCAGGAGAAGCCGTCAATCCGGTGCCGATCGCCCAGACCGGTTCATAGGCGATGACCACGTCGCTCATCTGTTCGGCGGAGACGTTTTCCAGACCGCCGGCGAGCTGACGATCCAGCACGTCTTCCGTCTGCTGACCTTGGCGTTCTTCAAGAAGTTCTCCGACGCAGAAGATAACCTGAAGTCCCTTCTGTCGGGCAGCAATGACTTTACGATTGATGAATTCATCGGTGTCGCCATAGAACTGGCGGCGTTCGCTGTGCCCGATGATCACGGACTTCACCCCAATGTCGAGGAGCATGTCCAAGGCCACTTCGCCGGTGAAGGCACCCGGGGCTTCAGGAGAAACGTTCTGAGCAGCGACTGCGATTCCGGTTCCGGCAGCGGCTTCGACGATGGGAATCAGGTAGGGAAATGGAGGTGAGACGAGCACATCGACGGAAGAAACTGCCGATTTTGCTCCCTCGGCCAGAGCCTTCACCAGGGCGACGCCGTCCTGACGGGTCGTGTTCATTTTCCAGTTACCGGCGATCAGATAGCGTCGCATCAATGAGTCCTTCAGCCTTCTTTTGCTTCCGTCTGCAGCCTTTTCGGGGAAGTCGTCACATTTTCCCACCCCGCGTCAGGCCGGTCATCCTAACAAGCCATCTCTGCCCCTGCGAGCGATCATCCGCTCAGGTCCTGAGTCAGCGACGACGTCGCCAGTTGAGGCGACCAGTTGATACAGTTGGGTGTCGTGCGGCTTGTTGAGCCTTGTTGAAGGGCAGACTGTTCAGAACAGTCGAATGAGCAGGTGTGGTGCTGTAACCTTGAGTTCAGCTCAGTTCAGCTCCGGTCCGACCGGTTCTGCTTCAGCTGCAAAGTGTTTGTCCGTCTCAATCATCCCTTGGGAGTCATCATGTCAGGGTCAGGTCCAGTTGTGGGCATCATTATGGGAAGCAAGTCCGACTGGGACACCATGAAGGGGGCCGCAGAGATCCTCACCCAGTTTGATGTCCCGCACGAATGTCGGGTGGTCTCTGCTCACCGCACTCCTGACTGGATGGCTGAATATGCCAAAACCGCCGCAGATCGCGGACTGCAAGTGATCATTGCCGGCGCAGGGGGAGCTGCTCACCTGCCGGGGATGGTCGCAGCTTCAACGGTTCTGCCGGTGCTGGGAGTGCCGGTCCAGAGCAAAGCCCTGAATGGGCTTGATTCGCTGCTTTCAATCGTGCAAATGCCGGGGGGAATTCCCGTCGGAACACTGGCGATCGGTGCCGCCGGAAGCAAAAATGCCGGCCTGCTGGCTGTACGGATTCTGGCAACCAGTCGACCTGAACTTCGAGCGAAGCTGGCGGAGTTTCAACGGCTTCAGACGGAATCCGTTCTGAGTGATTCGGAACTCTCACTCTGACGGAATCTCCCGGATCCGGTCGAGCAGCCCATTCGAGCTCGTTCATCATCGTGTCCGTGTTCGCCAAACTTCCTTCTTAGAAATTTTCACGGATATGACGCAGGTCTTCCTCCCCGGTTCCACAATCGGAATTCTTGGCAGCGGTCAGTTGGGAAGGATGCTGGCCGTCGCGGCACGGCAGTTTGGGTACGGGGTTCAAGTCTATTCTCCTGACCAGAATTCACCCGCCGGGCAGATCGCCGACCGGGAATGGGCCGCACAATACGACGACGTCGATCGCCTAAAAGATTTCGTCCGCCGGGTGGATGTCGTGACGCTGGAGTTCGAAAACGTCCCCGTCGACACTTTGAATGTTCTGGAGCAGTTTGTTCCGGTTCGGCCGGGGCCACAGGTGCTGGGATCCGCTCAGAATCGCCTTCTGGAAAAGCGGGCGATGCGACGTTTCGGTCTGCCGACCGCTGATTTTCTGGAGATCAATTCCCTGAGGGATCTGACGACGGGATTGGAACAGTTCGGTCAGACTGGAATTCTCAAGACGGCCAGCTGGGGCTATGACGGCAAAGGGCAGAAGTTCATTCGACCGGGTGATTCGCTGGAAACCATCTGGGCCGATTTCGCCGGGCAGCCTGCGATTCTGGAATCCGTTGTCGACTTCCAGTGTGAACTCTCTGTAATTGCCGCCCGAAATCCGCAGGGGGAGATCGCCTGCTATGAGCCGATTCTGAATCAGCATCATCGACACATTCTCGATGTCTCGATTTCGCCGGGGCCGGAGTTCTCGCAGGAGACGATTCAGCGTGCGTGTGAAATTGCCCGGACCATCGTGGAATCACTCGACTCGATCGGTGTTCTCTGCGTCGAGCTGTTTCTCACTCACGACGGCGAACTGCTGGTGAATGAGATCGCTCCGCGAACGCATAACTCGGGGCACTTGACCTTGGATGCTCATGAGACCTCGCAGTTTGAGCAGCAGCTGCGAGCGGTCTGCGGGCTTCCTCTCGGATCGACAAAACAACGTCAACCGGCGGCAATGGCGAATCTTCTGGGCGATCTCTGGAAGGGCGACACTGCGCCGGACTGGGCCGCCGCGATGGAAGTTGCTGGCGCCCATCTCCATCTCTATGGAAAACCACAGGCCCGCGCCGGCCGCAAAATGGGACACTTGACTTGCCTCGCAGAATCGGGACGTGAGGCCGAGCAGCAGGTTCGAGCCATTCGAGCCCGGATGGATGCTAATCGCGAATAAGCCGGATCTTTCCGGTCGTGAAGAAACGAAAAAGCGGCGTCTCCCTTTTCAGAGAGACGCCGCTTTCGATTTTGATGCCGCCATGTTTCAGGAGAACTCGGATGTGCCGGGTCTCCGTGAAAATCGGCCTACTTATTGAAAGCCTTTGGCTCAACTTTCACAGGCTTCACGGTCGTGGTTTCACCTGCTTTGACCTTCACAGACAGCTTGCGGTCGATGTATCCGACGTCTTCGTGCCAGACGCGGAATTCGTGTTCACCTTCTGGCAGGTTCTCAATCTTGAAGCGACCCTGCTTGTCGGTCACGGCAGCATAAGGGTGATCGACGACGACCCACCAGGCGACCATCCATGGATGGATATCGCACTGCACCTTCATCGGCAGCACTTCCGGAGCGGTCAGCGTGACCGGAGTCCCTTTGCGGTCGTTCGGGAGAACCATGAAGTTCTCGGCCTTGTTCGATCCGACTGGGTTGGTGTGCACGTTGTGTGACACATCGTCATCTGACTTGCAGATCACAGTCTGGTCGGTGCGAACGACCAGCATGTGAGGTAGGAACCGGCAGTTCTTCTGGTCGAAAATGACCTCTTTCGTTCCACTGGATTTGAGGTCTGGATGGATGTTCGCCGGAGCTTTGCGGAGGAAGACAACAACGTTGGCTACTCCCTTGCTTTCCGGATCGAACGCGCGGGCGTCGTTTGGAATGTCGGCCACGGCACAGGTGGCTGCATCCTTCACGGAAGCGTCACCCTTCTTGACGAGCGGAGCCACGACAGGCACGTCGCCATCAATAATGACCTGACCTTCTACAGAACCGTATCCCGCAGCCCAGATTTGTCCGGTCAGGGCCAGCACGACGGCAGCTGCCCATGCTAAACGTACCATCGAAGAATCTCCAAATGCAGGAATTCGTGTTGATCCAACCCCGTTTGGTCCGGGTTGGTATCGCTCAGATTTCGCAGGCGCAATCCGAACTGTTTCTCGGTGAGATCAATCATCGTAAGCAATGTCGCGACCTGCCGCGACCATAGCATCAGCAATTTTTCACGTATTCAAGCCGATTCCAACGTCTGGCGATTCCCTCATCCGAAAAGAATTCTCACTTTACCTGATCGGGAGTATTGATCTGCGCGGAGACCGCTTCCAGTTGTTTCGTCAGTTCCTGAAGTCGGGCTTCCAGGTGCTCGACCTGACTCTCAAGAGATCGCACCTTCAGCTTCAACTGCAGGAGGTCATCAATTTCGAGGACAGTTGAATTCACGACCACGCCCGGCCCCAGGGCCGTCATCGAGCCGGGAGCAAATCCCAACTCCTTCAACTTCCGCATGGCGGCCGGTGAAAGCGATCGGGGATTCGCTGATTCAAGAGACTCCGGGATCTCCATTGGAGTGATGGAGAAATTCAGTGTTTCAGTCTGCCGGAGAAGAGTGACTGCGTGCGCTGCCTTTGGATCCGAATTGACAATCCCGATCACGTCACTGGATTTGGCAACATCTTTCTGATCCACTGACAGGAGCACATCGCCTGTCTTCACGCCGGCGTATTCCGCGGGCGAATCTTTCACCACTTCCAGAACCAAAAGTCCTTGTGTCGGCGGAAGCTGGTACGTCGTCCGTTGCTGGTCCGTCAGGGATGTCAAACGGACACCCAGGCAGAAGCGATGAGGCGACGACAGTTCGTCGGAGCGATGACCGTCTCGATCAGAAAGATTCTGCAGGACGCTGAAGAGTGGGTAACGCTTTCCCGACGGTTCAATCAGGAACAGTTCTGAAGGACCCGGTGGCTGCACTTCCGCTGGATTTGCAGATGCCGAAGGGGGGACTGCCGCAACCGGAGGGAGCTGGTCCTGGGAAAACAGCAACGAGAGAGGTGTCAGGCACAGGCACGACCACAGCGCTGACGTTTTCCATGTGATCATGATTTTTGACTCCCGCATCACGCCCTGTGAACACCATCCCTTTGCCCCGACTCCGCCGGAGCGACAGATTTTCTGACCCGCGTGTGAGTCGCAGCCAGTTACTTTGAAGACTGAAGTTCAAATCGGGGCAGCACGGCTCTCGAGCGCAGGACGACTTCACTGCTGATAGAGACCGTTTTGCCTTTTGATCTGCCCATTCTTGCCACGCGGATTGAGTCTTTCATCAATCGAGACGCGCGCTGGACGGGCAGATGGTAGAGCAAACTGCTCTTGAATTATTGAATCGATGGCCGGACCCGCACGGTCTCGACTGGAACCAGAATTTCCCGTCCGTCGTCGAGGCGAGCCCGATACCAGTGATGATTTCGATCGAGGATGTAACCTTCCGACTCGAGTGTCCGCTGGACGTCTTCGGGAATATTGGTCAGCTTTCCATTCCGTTGCAGGGCTTTCCACTGTTCAGGTGAATAAACGGGAACCTGGACCGGTTCGGAGGCGTTCGAATGCCCACCGAGGTTCACGTTCATGACCGGGACGGGTGCTCCGCCAGTGGAACCACCGACGCGAGGGCCGGACGATCCTTCCTGAGATCGTGGACTTTGAGCAATGATCGGAGCCGAGTTGCCAGAATTCGAGACCATTTCGACCGGGGTTGAAGTTCCGGTGGGATTGGCCTGAGCCTGCATCGGCAGGTTGGGCGCCTGATCCCGCAGCCAGAAGTGACCCCCAACTCCAACGATTGCTCCTACCATCAGTGAAGCGGCAACCGACATCCACGGCTGGATCTGCCGCCGCCCCACAGCGGGACTCTTCGCAGGAAGTACCTTCGGGATGTCCTGTGTGCGAGGGGGGAGATCAAAGGCCTTTTCGAGGATCTGATTCTCAACAAACGAGAGAGCCAGAGTCCTCCATTGGTCGAGACTGCGGCGCTCTTCCAGTTTGCGCAGAAACGCGGCGCGTTCCGCAGGAGAAAGTTCTCCATCCACGCATTTCTGCAGCATGAGTTCGTCGTTTCTTTCGTTCATGTCTGGTTACCCCTCCACTTCGACGTTTGCCTGCTGAAGGAGCTGTCGCAGGCGTTTCTTCGCCTTGAGCAAACGATGTTCAATGGTATGGACGGTGACGCCCAGTCGATCCGCCAATTGTTGATAGGTCCAGTTTTCTGAGTATTTCAGCATCAGAATGTCACGATCGGTTTCACTGAGCTGATCCAGACACCCCCGCACGGCACGCTGATGTTCCTGTCCCTGAACCCAGGCGAGGGGATCTGCCTGATGGCGATCAGAGACGACGGAAAGCGCCTCGTCGGTCCCTTTCACATATTTGCGGTACCGACCCATCTTGCGGCGATACAAAAACGATTGCTTTACCGCCACCCGATAGAGCCATGCTCCCAGCCGATTAATGTCGGCAGGGCGGATTTCCGGACGGCTGATTGCCACCCCGATTTCCTGCATCAGGTCATCAACGACATCCCGATCCCCTACGCGATTGAAGAGCACTTTTCTGAGCCAGGGCTCGTGCTGCTTCAACCCCGTTAACCATTCGTCGGTCTGCAGGGTTTCTGGCATGAGTCGAATTGTGGGGGCAATCGCAGCCATGTCTCGGGAGAGTTGCCGCTGTTCGCGACGTCCGGCTGCTGATTTTCGATTTTGAATGAAAATATTGAAAAGTCAGGGAATCTCCACCTCGATGGAGTCTCCAACCAATCAACGCAGATGCTCTCTTTTACTCAATTGCTGATCACCCGGACAGTATTCAGCCCCGATTCGCCCGGGAACCAGTGAAAAAAGTCGTCGCAAGAGTCTGGGTTGCGGACTTCTCCAGGCCGTCGGTCCCGGCGAGGTCGCGTTCTCCCTCGGCTGCCCGCTGCGGATCAGTGACTCGCCCGAGGCCATTTGAGCGGATATCATGCACCGCTTTTCCCGAATTGAGAGAATTGGGCTCATCCGCCCCCGAGAATTGGAATTGTCATGCCTGCTTTGCCGCCTGCCGTGGTGACTTTGAAGCCGCGCCGCGCGCTCCCGTTTTTCAGCCAGCACCCCTGGGTTTTCGCAGGTGCAGTTCGGTCCGTTTCGGGAATGCCCCAGACGGGCGATCCGGTGGTCGTCCGTTCGCATGAAGGGAAATTCATCGCTCAGGGACTTTTCCACTCGTCCAGCAACATTCAGGTGCGGTTGTATACGTGGAACCAGGAAAGCGTCATGGATGACGATTTCTGGCGGGACCGCGTCACCGAAGCGGTCCGCTTCCGCCTGAAGCGATACGCCGGAACGCCCACAGAGAAGGCCTGCCGTCTGATTTTCAGCGAAGGTGACTTTCTCTCTGGCCTGACCGTCGATCGGGTAGATGACTGGCTGGTCGTCCAGTGGACCAGTGCCGCGCTTCACCTGCGTCAGGAAGTCATTATCAAGACGCTGCAGGAACTCTTGTCACCTCGTGGGATCTGGCTGCGAACGGAACGCGGAATCAAGGAGCTCGAGAACCTTGAAGTTGAGGACGGCCTCCTCGTTGGAGACAGGCCCCCGGCGTCATTGGAGATCTCGGAGAACGGTCAACGGTTTCAGGTTGACCTGCAATCCGGACAGAAGACAGGCTTCTATTTCGATCAGCGAGAGAACCGTGCATTGCTGGCAAACTATTGCCGCGGTGGACGCGTACTCGACATGTACTGCTATTCCGGCGGATTCGCACTGGCTGCGGCGACGCTCGGTCAGAGCACGGATGTGACCGCAGTTGACTCATCGCAGCCGGCAATCGACCTTGCCGCAAAGAACGCGAGCCTCAACGGCGTTGCGGACCGTATCAAGTTTGAATGTGATGACGCCGTCAGCTTTCTCGAAGCGCAGCTTGAGAAGGGCGAACGATATGACGTCATCATTCTCGATCCGCCGAAGTTCGCTCGATCACGGAGTGGTGTTGAACGAGCATCGAAGGCTTACGTTCGCATCAATACACTCGCGATGCAGTTGTTGAATGACGACGGGATTCTGATCACTTGCAGCTGTTCCGGACACGTCTCCCGTGAAGACTTTGAGCAGATGGTCGCTCAATCGAGTCTGCATGCTGGACGCAGGGTCCAGATTCTTGAAGAGCGAGGACAGGCCCCCGATCATCCGGTTTCGGCCTACTGCCTTGAGACCTCTTATCTCAAGTGCTTTGTCTGTCGAGTGGAGTAAGATCGCAGGTAGATTGAATCAGCCTGGCAGGGTGCATTGACGGGCACCCTGCCAACTGAGAATTCAAGGTTCCGCGGCCTCGGATGATGAGGAGCGGACGATCAAGGTCGGGCGATCAAGGAGTGGGAAGCGGTCGGAGCGCATCGCGCCGCCCCTGAGGCAGATCGATGGTCAAGGCTGCGATGCCTTCGCTATCGAGAACGAGTGTCCTGACTACGCGCGATTGCGACGGTGTCCCTTCCAAGAGAGTCGCCGTGACAGTCGCCCGTCCGCTGACGAGTTGGCCTCCCGCGTTCTTCACAGTGATGCGATATGGGCCGGCGAGACCGCGAGGACAGACATAGAGTTCGTAGGCATCCTTCGCGTCCGGTCCGACGCCATCATGCAGGAAGACACCGCCGGTCGAAGTCTGAGGGGACTGAACCGAGCAGACTGAACCTGTGGGTTCTTCCACCTGCAAGTCGAGATCCGCAGCGCCGTTCCATTCCACGCGGATCGTCAGATCCCGGCGTTTCGCGAGGGCGAGAGACTCTTCCAGACGCCGGGCGCTGGTCGCATCCCCTTTCTGACGCGCGAGTCGAATTTCTTCGCGCAGGGCGTTTTCGGCATCGCGGTGCTGTTTCTCATGATCAGCCCCCCAGCTGTTGATCAGCACACCCGTGGCTGCCCATTCGACGGCGTCCGAGTCTCCTTTCAGATCCCGCGCCAGTTTCAGGCCGAGAACATAGGGCTCAGGGCGTTCCGGCAGAAGCCGCGAAGCTTGACGATAGAGCTTTAATGCCGTTGCTTTGCGACCTAAGCGGGTCAGATATGCTCCAGAGAACATCATCGACTGGAAGTCGGCTCCGGAAAAATCTGACAGGGAGAGGACAACTCGCTCAACCTGATCCTTCGGGTACTTCTCGACGTCCATCGCGAGAGCGAGGACTTCGTACATCCACGGCTGGGCCTGACCGTGGCTGAGTGCTGCCTGGAGACAGCCAATCACCTGACGGTATTGCTTTTCTTCCTGCAGCTTTGTGACCCAGGAGGCCAGGAGATGCGGTGCAGGGCGATGCTGTGAAAGATACTGATTCCAGATCTCGGCAGGTTCTCCCTGAGAGAGATCCGGCATCACCTCGTTGGGTTCAATGGGGGGCAGAGGGCGTTCGGAAACCAGCCGAGGTCCGCCCTTTGGAGGAGAAGTCCCACGAGCAGTCCCACGAGAAGGCTCGCCTGATTTGGACGGCGCGGCGTCACCGGCCGGATCAGTTTTAGGGTTGCCTGACGCTTGAGCAATCTGGGAAACAGACAGGCCAGGCTCCTGCCCAAGCGGCGAAGGAGTCTGGCCTGTGAGAAAATGTGTCCACGTCCGGTCAGACCGGTCGAGAGCGTCAAGAATTACTAGAGTGGTTTTTTTTTGAGGGATTCAAGGGCCTCAACAGCATTGGAACTGGCTTCTGGCTGTGCCGGGACGCTGAAGAAGCCACCGCCTCCTCCCTGAC
>JAEZFD010000048.1 GCA_023417655.1 Planctomycetota bacterium
ACGACAGGAAACGCCCTCTCGGCCCGGAGTGAGCGGAGCCTCTTCGTTGAAGCGGCACTCCGGGTGCTGGCCTACGCCCTGCGGCGTTAGGGCAAACACAATCAAACAGACACCTTTCAACAGAGCATATGCAGATCAATGGGAATCCGGCAAATGCTCAGGCTCGCATCCAGTTCATCCCCAGCTATCACTGCCCATCTGAACCGATGCCTGCGATCAATGTCGTCGCCGGAATCATCCAAGCCGCATCAACCAATTATCTCCAGAACCTCGGTTCGCAAGCGTACGTGAACCCGACATCAGCGACAAAGAAGTTTGCAGGTCCGTTTTATCGAAACTCGAGCACGCGGATCTCGCAGTTCACCGATGGGACATCGAATACAGCGCTGTTCTCTGAGATCCGGAAAGGTCCGAACGGGTCAAGCTCCTTCCAGGATCCGCCGGTTGGTTCGGCGATTTATTATGACGTTGCAACAAACTATTCGAGTCTGAACGACACCACCCCCTTGGCCGACCTGCTCGATCAGAATCCGGCCAGTTGCGACATCCCAGGCAACGCCTGGGCCTATCGCGGGCTCCAGTATTATCGAGGTCTGATCGTCGCTGTGTATTACACCCATACCTTGACACCGAACGCCAAACGACGCGACTGCGTCCAAGTCGATTACGGCGGTCATGCGGCCACACGGAGCCATCACGTCGGAGGTTCTTCAACGGTACTGGGCGATGGTTCCGTCCGGTTTGTCAGCGACAACATTGATCTGAACACCTGGAAGGCTATTGGAACGCCCAATGGAGGTGAGGTCGTCGGAGAGTTCTAAATGCTGCGACAATTTGAACAACAGCCTCCATGGATGAAATCCAAAGCACGAAGTCAAAAATTCGAAACCTGCAGACCGGCCGTCCTGGACAGTGAGCCTTCGAATTCGTTTTGAATTTGGTGCTTTGAGCTTTCAGATTTCACCTCATTAAACCGTCAGAGGGAACACAGATGTCTATCGTCTGGACTCGTTGCGTTGGAACTCTGCTCACCTGTTGCGTTGTTGCCATCAGTCTGGCCGGCTGCAATACGGAGAACGGCGACAAGAAAGAATCGACGGTGACCGCTGCCGGAATTCTGACCTACAAAGGCCAGCCGCTGGAATACCATCAGATTTATCTGCAATCAGAGGGAAAGCGCGCTGCGACGGCACTCACAGGTTCAGACGGACGGTTCCAATTGGGGACGAATCAGGCAGGAGATGGTGCCCCGGCAGGGCGCCAGCAGGTCGCCGTGGTTTATGCCGGGCCGCCGGTCCTTGAAGGGGATGCGGCTGAAGTGAAAACACCGCCGCCGAAGGTCAAAATCCCGCCCAAATATCAACGTGCCGAGACATCTGGCCTGACTCTGGAGATCCCACCAGGCGGAAGTAGTGATCTGAAGATCGAGCTGCAGTGAAGTTAAACCCAGATCTGCGTATTGAGTCCCCCCTTAATCGGGTCCTCGCCTCCGCAGTGAGAAGTGATTACAGTTTCTGTCCCATCGAGATCGCCGGTGCAACAGCCCGGCGATCCTCTTTGAAACGAGACGCACTTCCCCTGTGGAGACTGTTGTGAGCGAACCCGTCGCCGTCATTCTCGCTGCCGGACGCAGCAAACGGATGCAATCTGAGCTGCCCAAAGTTCTTCATCCGGCCTGCGGGCGTCCAATCCTGGAATACGTGCTGGATGCCGCTCGTCAGGCTGGAGCCAAACGCCTGATCCTCGTTGTTGGACATAAAGCGGAACTGGTGCAGCAGGCAATGCAGCACCATGCGGATGTCGAGTTCGCTCTGCAGACTGAACAGCTCGGAACCGGCCATGCTGTGATGAGCGCGTATGAGCTGCTGAAGGACCATCAGGGTTCGGTTCTCGTTCTCGCCGGTGATACGCCGTTGCTGAAGGGAAGTTCGCTTGCCGGACTTCTGGACGCACTTTCAACCGAGAACGCCGCTTGCGTGGTCGGGACAGCCCGAACGGAGAACAACTTCGGCCTCGGGCGAATTGTGCGAGACGCTGAAGGGACATTCCAACGGATCGTCGAACAGCGTGACGCGACTCCCGAGGAACAGAAGATCACCGAAATCAACACCGGCTGCTTTGCCTTCGAAGGCCCTGCCCTGTTTCAGGCGTTGCAGGACGTCCGGCCAGAGAATTCCCAAGGCGAATACTATCTGACCGATTGCGCCGAGATTCTGCGTCGACAAGGGCGCAATGTGGTCGCGGCTTGCACGCTCGGCATCGAGGAAGCAATGGGCGTCAACACCCAGGAACAACTCGCTGAAGTCGAAACGGCGATGAAATCCCGTTCCGGCGGCTGTTGAGCCATCCACAGAATCCGGCATCATGACCACGACTCCCCATTCCCCAACAAGTCCCGGCTTCTTCCAGCTGCATCCGGCACATGCCACCTTGGCTGAGATCCCGCTGGCCTGTTGGCAGGAGTTGCAGTCTGCGGCCGGCAACCCGTCGCATTCCTGGTCCCGTGTGACATTGGCCACGCTGAGCACGTCCGGGCCGGAACAGAGAATCCTGATTCTGCGTCGCGCCACGGACGATCATCGGCTTCATCTCTACACGGATGACCGCACTGCCAAAGTCGAGCAGATTCAAAGAGATTCGCGTGTCAGTGGGCTCTGCTATTCACCTGAACATCGGGTGCAGCTCACTTTCAACGCAAATGCAGAAGTGGTAACGGACTCTCAGGCGATTGAGGCGCACTGGAACTCGACCCCGATTGATAGTCGTCGAAACTACATGGGGGTCGAACCACCCGGAACCTTCACTCCGGTCCCCAGCGTCAATCTGCCGGCCGACCTGCCGCATTCCCACCTGACCGTTGAGCAGACTTCTTCAGGGCTCCGCCATTTCGCCGTTCTGGAAATGAAACTGCTGTCGCTGGAGTTGCTGTGGCTGCGTCCGGAAGGGAATTACCGAGCGGTTCTGACTCCACGGGACGGCGAATTTGAATCGCATTGGATTCAGCCCTGACCAGAGAAGCGGCCCCGTCCCATTGCGGAACGCGGCGGCAGGTTCTGCGGATCACGTTGTGAGGATGGGACAGCTCCGGCATCAGATGCCGATCAGCTTACAGGTGACAGATCGCGTCCAACTCGAAGTTGACGGGCTGGATTTTAGGTCGTAAGAGCCCCTTTTGATGGGACGCATACCGTCTCCGGGACTTCTGTCATTTCGCAGGAGGAGGGAGGCGTTCTGTCGACTGTCACTCATCTTGCCATCCCTTGTCACTCTGGTTGCCCTCGTTGCCGGACCTCATTCGCCACCTCCGACCAACTCCGTTCGACGGACGTGAACGAACGTGCGCCCCGAAAGAGAGAGCCACGCGGACCGGCATCATGGAAAAGCTGATGTCGAGCTTTTTCATGATGACACTGCTTCTTCCATTCACCGGCTGCCATCTGATGGTGCCGGGGTCCGCTGAGATCGTCTCTGGAAAGTCTCCGCTCAAACCGATCGTCGAGTCACGTGACGTGATCGATGTGGAGGTCTACTACGTCGATCGGGCGATTGGCGACCCGTTGATCGGCGACGGGCTCTGGCAGGCACTCTGTCCGATCTCATCACTGACAGCTGAAAGCCGACAACGGCTGACCGAGGATGGCTTCCGCTATGCGATGGCTCCCGCCCGTCCTCCGCGAGCACTTCAATCATTACTCGCACTGTCGAACGAACAGGATCCGTCGCGCCGAGTTGTGCCTCATCGCTATTCCGTCCCCTCAGGACAGGAAACCCTGTTGATGGTCTCTCAACCGCCTGACGGCACGCCGTTATCAGTGGCAACTCACGACGGAAACAAGCAGATCGAACTCAATCGAGCCCAGTGCCTGCTCCGGCTCTCTGCCAACTTCGTCGAAGAAGGCTGGGCCAAGATCAGTGTCACACCCGAGATTCGATATGGGGAGAACACACTTCGCCCTGTCGCGATGGATCAGGACTGGCAATACCGGGAACAGCAGCAGACACTCCCGCTCTATCAGCACCGGCTCACAGCTGAAGTCAACATGGGCGAGGTCGTGGTCATCGGCCTGGAACCCCAAGCGACCGATTCCATTGCCTCGCGTTTTTTCCGTGCCGACCTGGTCAATAAGACAGAAAGGTTATTGCTCATCCGGGTTATGAATGTCCGCCGGGTCGACCCGGTTCGCAACGGGACACTCTGACACGTCGAATAGACCCATCGGCCTGACCCATCAAAGTGATGAGGCCAGATGACCGAACGCGGTTACCAATCGGGGCGACGAATCGACGATTGAGCGGGCACTCCCAACGATTCCGTCTGATCGCTGGCCCCGGGCGAAACATCGAACCATTCAAACGAAAAACCCCGTTCTGTTCTAACGATGTCAGAACATCAACGGGGAATTCGCATTTCTGAATGCTATTCAGACGCCTTGCTCTTCGGCTTGGATTCTTTTGCAGCACTCTTGCCGGAATCGGACTTCGAACTTTCACCGGAGCTGGAAGTACTCGAATCCGCCGCAGCTGCTTTCTTATAAGAGTCGCTGCGGTAATCGGTGATATAGAAGCCTGAGCCCTTGAAGAGGATCCCTGCTCCCGGGCCAATTACCCGACGAGCCGTATTCTTCCCACACTCAGGACACTTCTTCAGCGCGGGTGCCTTGATCGATTGAAAAGCCTCCCAGCGATGGTCGCAGGTCTTGCATTCATAGTCGTAAGTCGGCATCGATCCACTCCCTTCGCCCGGGATTTTCCGGACGGACTCTCTTCGTTTCTTCAATAGCTTGAATGGGACTTCACTCGTCAGGCAAAACCTGTCTGACGCTTTCCGGACCGTTACCGAAACGATCAGGAGTTTGCTGACTTCGCAGCTGAGACGATGACCTTTGTCGGGCGAATCACACGGTCATGAAGCTGAAAGCCCTTTTCCAGTTCCTGCAGGACAGTCAACGGAGGATGATCCGCAGAGGGAACTTGCTGAAGCGCCTCGTGGACATTCGGATCAAATGTCTCTCCCATCGCCGGGATCGTAGACACACCGACGCGCCCCAGAATATCTTCAATCTGCTTCAGAACCATTTGCACACCCTGCACGAGTGCAGCGGCATTGCTTCCATCGGCGCCTGCGTCGACCGCACGATGGAGGTTATCAAGCGCTGGCAGCAGTTCGCGAACGACTGGCAGCGCAGCATACTTGCGCTCCTCATCTCGTTCACGATTCATCCGTTTCCGGACATTGTCCATTTCCGCCCGGGTTCGCAACAGCAGATCTCGCAACTCGTCACGTTCTGCGGTCAACTGTTCGACCGGATTCATCGGAATCGAAGTCGCCTCTTCCGCGACGCCTGAGTCGTTCACGCCAGCGTCGTCTGCAGAAGCAGGACTCATATTTTCGGGATGCTTTTCTTCTGGATTCATGGAAGACCCAATTGCTGAAAGTTCACGCGTCACTCGATCGCCGTGAGACAAGCCTCACAACATCGGTTCAGCTGACCGGAAAAACTGAAATCCGCCACAAAATCCCGTGATTGACCGGCCTGCGGTTCCATCACGTCTCTTCTTCTGAGCCGCCGGTTACCAGCTCTTTTAATTTCTCGAACCAGCTCTTCTGATGCGGATGAACATCCGCCTTTTCGAACTCTGCAAGCTTTCGCAGCAGCTTCTCATGATCATCGCTCAGGTCTTTCGGAACAACCAGCTGAATTTCCACATGCAGGTCACCGACTTCCCGTCCACGCGGATCCGGCATCCCTTTTCCGCGAATCCGGAAAACTTCACCCGGCTGAGTTCCGGGCGGAATCTTCAGTTCATGACGCCCAATCAGCAGCGGGATCTCGATGGTCGCTCCCAGTGCGGCCTGTGAGTAAGAGATTGGAGCCCGACAGATCAGGTGAGGTCCTTCGCGATGAAACAGAGAATGCTCATTGACATGGACTTCGACGTAGAGGTCACCTGACGGTCCGTTGTTGGGCCCCGGTTCCCCTTCACCACGGAGACAGAGTGACTGCCCGTCGTCGATCCCCGCGGGGATATTCACAACGCGCGTCACCAGTTCCCCCTGCAGTCCGCTCCCCTGACAGTCATCGCACTTCTGACGAATGACCTTCCCGGAGCCGCGACAGGACGGACAGGTCGTCTGAACCCGAAAGAAGCCCTGAGCCTGTACGACCTGACCGTGACCGCCGCAGTATTCGCAGCTCTCAGGTTGTGTGCCCGGTTTGGCTCCGGATCCCTGGCAGGTTTCGCACGCTTTGTGACGATGAACCTTGACCTCTTTTTTGCAGCCGGTTGCCGCCTCACGAAGGTCGAGCGTCACGCTCACCTGCAGGTCAGACCCGCGGGTCGGTCCGCGTCGCCCGCGCCCGCCCATTCCGAAGCCTTCGAAGACACTGCCGAACGCATCGAAGATATCGTTCAGATCTGTGAAGCCAGCGCCTCCACGGGCACCGCCATTCACCCCGGCATGACCGAACTGGTCATATCGGCGTCGCTTCTCGGAATCACTGAGAACCTCATAGGCCTCGGCACATTCCTTGAATCGGTTGACCGCTTCTTCGTCACCCTTATTACGGTCAGGGTGATATTTGATGACCAGCTTCTTGTACGACTTCTTGATCTCATCCGTCGTCGCCGTGCGGGAGACTTCGAGAACCTCGTAATAATCACGCTTCGACGACATAGGAACTACTGAATTCTGTGCTGTGCTGTGAGAACGTTACGATTGCGAAGCCGGAGACGGGGCTCAGCAAGCCCCCTTCAAACTGGCGAGGATGAGCACCCTCCCCAAACGTCTGAATTCGGAGCAATTCGCGAAATGATTTCCTCGCTACTGTCCGGCGCGAACAGTATTTTTCTGCTCGGATACCGCCCCTGCTGGGACATTCGGGAGAGGAAACTGCTCCCATCGTTTTCCGAGGACAGCCCCTCGAGACGGGAGCCCAAGGCAAATCATACGCAACGGACTGGCAGTGCGTGATAAAATGCCACCGATTCCCTCCTTCAGGGATCTCAGCCCGCCAAGGCATCTGACGCGAAAGCACTTTCGTCGCTAATCGCCGTGTCGACACCGTGTCCCAACCGGAATCCTGATGACGAACGAGCCGCCGGAATCCGGCGGCTCGTCTCATCGTTTCAATCGGCGAGCCGACTTTAGCGGACGGATCCTTCCGGACCCTTCCCCTTTTCATCGGACTTCGTGACCAGAACCTGAGTGGTCAGCATCAGGCCGGCGATCGACGCGGCATTCCGCAGAGCACTCTTCACGACCTTGGCTGGATCGATCACACCAGCCTTGTACATGTCGGTGTACTTGCCGGTTGCGGCGTTATAGCCATAGTTCGGTTCTTCGTGGTTCTTCACTTCATCAGCGATGACCGAGCCGTCTTCGCCGGCATTGCCGGTGATCTGGCGAATCGGAGCTTCGAGAGCCCGAATAATGATCCCCACGCCGATCTGTTCATCGCCCTTGGCTTTGACAGCTTCGATCGCCTTGATGGACCGCAGCAGAGCGACACCACCGCCGGGGAGGATGCCTTCTTCAACGGCAGCACGGGTCGCATGCAGGGCATCTTCCATACGTGCTTTGGTCTGCTTCATTTCGGCTTCGGTCGCAGCACCGACGGAAATGATCGCAACTCCACCCGTCATCTTGGCGAGACGTTCCTGGAACTTTTCGCGATCGTATTCGCTGTCAGAGGCTTCGATCTGGCGCTTCAGCTGAGCAACACGCTTCTGAATTTCTTCAGAGCTTCCGGCTCCATCGATGATTGTGCAGGAGTCCTTGCTGACTTCAATCTTCTTGGCGCGACCGAGCTGCTCGAGCTCGATGTTTTCCAGCTTCAGCCCGAGATCTTCGGAGATCAGGGTGCCGCCAGTCAGGACAGCCATATCCTGCAGCATCGCCTTACGACGATCACCAAAGCCAGGAGCCTTTACTGCACAGACCTGCAGAATACCGCGGAGGCGGTTGACCACGAGAGCGGTCAGTGCTTCTCCGTCGACATCTTCTGCAACCACCAGCAGAGGCTTGCCGGTCTGAGAGATCTTTTCGAGCAGCGGAATGAATTCACGCAGGTTCGAAATCTTCTTCTCGTGCAGGAGGATGTAGGCGTTCTCGAGAACGGACTTCATCTCCGTCGCGTCGGTGACGAAGTATGGAGAGATATAGCCCTTGTCGAACTGCATCCCTTCGGCGAGTTCGAGCGTTGTGGAGCTGCTCTTCCCTTCTTCGACAGTAATAACACCATCACGTCCAACCTGTTCCATGGCATCGGCGATCATCTTGCCGATTTCGGAATCGTTGTTGGCCGAGATGGCGCCGACCTGTTCGATCTCTTTTTTATCAGAGACTGGACGGGCGAAACCTTCGAGGAAAGTGATCGCAGCGTCAACGGCCTTCTCGATACCGCGACGAACGACAGTCGGATTGGCTCCGAGAGAAACGCTTCGCAGACCTTCTTCATAGATCGCGCGAGCGAGCACTGTCGCGGTTGTCGTTCCGTCCCCGGCGATGTCGCTGGTTTTGCTGGCAACTTCGTTTACCAGCTTGGCGCCCATATTTTCATATGGGTCTTCCAGTTCGACTTCCTTGGAGACGGTCACACCATCCTTCGTCACAACCGGATTGCCGAAGCTCTTGTCGATAATCACATTGCGACCAGTTGGCCCCATTGTCACGGCCACTGCGTCGGCGAGAGTGTTCACTCCACGCTGCAGCTTTAACCTGGCACGGTCGTCAAACAGTAATTGCTTTGCCACCGAAAACTCCTCATCGAGGATCGAAATTCAAATTTTATGGGGATGTCGCCGTTCACCTGAATGAACGGCGACCTGATCGTCAATCTGTGAACGGGAGTCGCTCCTGCCAGCGATTGATTCTGTGAACCAACTGCCCAGCGAACGGGGCTTCTCCTCTCGACAATTCTCACCTGACAATCTGACCAGCACACCAGAGCAGAGGCGTTCTCACGCTCAGTCTGCCTCAGCGTGCCCGAGCAGGCAGGCGGATTAGCTCACAACCTTGGCGAGGATGTCGCTTTCGCGGAGGATCTTGATCTCCTTGCCGTCGACTTCGATTTCGGTGCCGCCGTATTTTCCGAACAGCACTTCGTCGCCGACCTTCACGCTCAGAGTTGAACGCTCACCGCTGTCGAGCAACCGGCCTGGGCCAACAGCGAGGATCGTTCCACGCTGTGGCTTTTCCTTGGCGCTATCTGGCAGGACGATGCCTCCGGCAGTGGTTTCTTCAGCACTCAGTGGTTCAACAACAACACGATCATCGAGAGGCTTCAACGTCATTGTTCATCAACTCCTGGAACTGATGTTCGTAATGATTTCTGTAACTCCAGGTCGTCGCCCGGAGATGAATTGAAAAGTCAGTTTAATAATCGAGATCAGGTGCAGACGCCCGACGCGTCGGGCATAAGCCGACGCGAGTTGGCGAATCGACGACTAGAAGCCGCCCATGCCGGGCATTCCGCCCATGCCACCCATCCCCATTCCGCCCATTCCGCCCATACCACCCATGTCGTGGTGGTCGTCGTGGTGGTCGTCGGATTCTTCTTTTGGCTCTTCGACGATGATGGAATCAGTCGTCATCAGCAGAGTCGCGACGCTGGCTGCGTTCTGCAGAGCGGTCCGGACCACCTTAGTCGGGTCGACAACGCCGAGATCGAACAGATCGCCGTACTTGTCGTTCAGCGCGTCGTAGCCGAAGCTCTTGTCACTGTTCTTGCGAATCTTGTTCGCAATGACGGCACCGTCGTTGCCGGCGTTTTCGGCAATCTTGCGGAGTGGCATTTCGAGAATGTTGCGGATCAGCTGAACGCCGAGAGCCTCGTCGCCCTTCAGTTTCAGCTTCTCGAGTGCTTCAGTTGAGCGAAGCAGAGCAACTCCACCGCCTGGAACGATCCCTTCTTCGATAGCAGCACGCGTGGCAGCGAGTGCATCGTCGATCAGATCTTTGCGTTCCTTCATTTCGGTTTCGGTAACAGCACCAACCTTGATGGCTGCGACGCCGCCAGCGAGTTTCGCCAGACGTTCCTGCAGCTTTTCGCGATCGTAATCGCTGTCGGTGGTTCCGATTTCGGCACGGATCTGGGCAGCGCGGCCTTCGACAGCCTTCTTATCACCCCCACCCTGAATCACGGTGGTGTTGTCAGCGCTGACGATAATCTTCTTCGCGGAACCGAGATCCTTCAGCTCAGCGGACTCAAGCTTCTCGCCGAGGTCTTTGAAGAAGGCCTTCGCGCCGGTCAGAATGGCGAGGTCCTGCAGCATCGCCTTACGACGATCACCATAGCCTGGAGCCTTGACCGCACACACCTGAACGATGCCGCGCAGCTTGTTGACAACCAGAGTTGCCAATGCTTCGCCTTCGACGTCTTCGGCGATGATCAGCAGTGGCTTGCCAGAGCGAGAGATCGCTTCCAGGACTGGAACCAGTGTACGGGCGTTGCTGATCTTTTCTTCGTGAATCAGGATGTAGCAGTTGTTCAGAATAGCTTCCTGATCGTCTTCGTTGGTCACGAAGTGTGGAGACAGGAACCCGCGCTCGAACTGCATCCCTTCAACGAGTTCGACTTCCGTTTCCATGCCGCGGCCTTCATCAACGGTGATCACACCGTCTTTGCCGACCTTCAGCAGGGCATCGGCGAGAATCTTGCCGATTTCCTTATCGTTGTTTCCAGCGATGGTGGCGACGGTTTCAATCGCCTTGCGGTTGGAAGCGTCAACCGGCTTCGCCTGCTTCTTCAGGCTTTCGACGATTGCGTCGACAGCCTTCTGAACTCCGCGACCCAGAGCGACAGGAGCAGCTCCGGAAGCGATGAATTTCAGACCTTCGCGGAAGATGGCTTCTGCCAGAACGGTTGCGGTCGTGGTTCCGTCACCGGCGACATCCCCGGTCTTGCTGGCAACTTCTTTCACCAACTGCACACCGCAGTTTTCGAACTTATCTTCGAGTTCGATGTCCTGAGCGACGGTCACACCGTCCTTCGTGACTTTGGGAGACCCCCAGCCTTTATCCAGCACGGCGTTCCGGCCGCGGGGACCAAGCGTGCTCGACACAGCTCGAGACAGCTTTGTGACCCCTGCCAGCAATTGCTTACGGGCGTCTTCATCAAAACTCAACAGTTTTGCCACGGTTACTCCTCATCCAGCGAGACAACTGCCAGATCTGACCTCATTGATTCCAGAACGTCTCTGCGACTGCCTGGAATGACAGATTTCCGACTCAGCCGCATGTCTATGCAAGCAGCGTGCCAGAGAAACAACAGCAAACACATCTCTTAAACATCAAACGGTTTACAATTTCCAAACAGATTCGCCGACACGCCCCCCCTGCCAGCTTGGCAGAACGGACTTCGACATCTCTTACTCTCTTCGGCAGGCTCTGCCGTGATCTCCCAGAAGGCTTCGGCGCCCTCAGGGAAGGCCTGATCGCGTCCAAGTCCTTGCCATCTCCATCGCACTACTACGGACGGCGTCCTTACTCGGCGATACCCGCCGCGCATGCAGTCGGTCGCAGCGGATTTCTAGCTGCGAGTCAGGAAGACTTTCAGGGTTCGGGCTCCGTGAGCCCCTTTCACGAGGGACTGCTCGATATCAGCGGTCTTTGAGGGACCGGAGATGAAACATCCGAGTGTTGCAGCAGTGGGGTCGATCCGCTCATAGGCGGCATGGAGATGGGGGACCAGATCCTGCTGACGAAGTACCAACACGAGATGCTGAGCGATGAAGTAAATGACACGATGCCGCGTCTCTTTTGAATCAACCCAGATTGCCGCGTTCTCTGCAACTCCGAGTTGACCGGGGAAAACCGCCAGATCGACAGGCGCCAGATCATGAGGATCTGCAACGCTGTCGAGAGAAAGGGTGCCGGAAATCCCTGGAACCCCGCTGACAACAACTGCTTGAGAGTCCATCGGCGGCAGCATGGCGGGAATATCGGCCACGGAATCAACCACATGGCACTCACCACCGACGAACTCCAGAGTGCTGGCAAACTGCGCTGCCAGATCGTCGTACTGAACCCAGTCCCCTTGATGATCCGGCAATTCCACAGACTGTGGCAATGACCTGCGAATCGAACGAAGAATACTGTCTCGGGAATTCATGGATCGACCTGTCATTCCCCCTCAGGATAAGGGGGGCAGACAGCATCTTATTTGCCTGATGAACCGGAAGGAAGGACGGGCGACTCTGAGGTCTACACCCTATCAACAGGCGACCAGCGGTTCAGCACTCCCTCAAGAGTCTGCAAGGACAATTGGAGCCGAGCCAGCAGAGGCTTCAGCTCAACATCAGCGTCGAGACCCACAAGCCAAACGGTCCTACCGCCTCGGGGTCATTTCTTTCGGTCCACCAGTTGAAAGTCGTGCACGCTCTTCGGGGCGCTCACCACAACCATCATTTTGGAGTCTTGATGAAACTTGGACGGCAGCAGATCGTCGCCAGCTTCGGCCCCCGGTTTCGAGATTTGCACCAGATTATCCCCTGGGACCGCTCCAGCAATTCCTGGACGATATCGCAGGGAATATTGCCCTCTCGCATCAGTCAGGCCACTTGAGACAGTACCGTTCCCTTGTGGGACAAACGAAACAACTGCCCCCTCCAGCGGAGTTCCATTCAGAGTCACTGTCCCCGTAACTTCCGATAACTCAGGGAGATCAATCGCAGGGCCTCCACAGCCAGCCAGCGCCCCAACGGCAACGAGGATCAACCAGGAAAATCGCCTCAACGCGGCACCCATTCCAGTGAAGTCGGATTAAAAGCGTCGCGGTGACCCGATCCAGCACCAGGTCCCCGTACACCCATCAAGCGATCAGAACTCCCCAATCACTTCATTGTTCGCCATCGAATCCAATGCCAGTAGAGTCACCTGACTCATGTTCTCGCTCAGAAATCGAACCGAGCCATCGCCAAACAATGCTTGCGCACCTCCCTCGTGACGGCTACTCGCGTACCAAGCATAGGGTTCTGTATCAGTCGCGTTATACCGTTTATTAATCCCTTTTCCGTAGCTGATGCAGACCCAATAGGTATGCGAGTACTGATTCCAGTATGGACCATAGTCTCTCGAGCTCTTGAGGATCTGGGTCTCCATGCTGACGATCGTATTGGACAGGCCGTCTGCAATATCGCGGGCTCGGGCCGCACCATTGTCGCCCCAGACTGTCTTCAGGCGACTGACATCCGCGGTGTAATTGAAGTTCTGTTGATTCTCAATCGCACGGATGTTCAGCCCATACGAGGTTCGCTGACCGTTCAAGACGTTATACGGCCCCGCAGAGGCGTTGTTATAAAAGGTATCGCCATAGTCCGATGGGCAAAGCAACGCACTCAAAGATTGATTCAGCGCTGGCTGCGCAGTGAATGTACCGGAGTAGGCAGTGCAACTGTTTCCGGTATATGCCACTTTACCAGTAGGCAAATTAAAATCGATCTTCTGATAAAGGGCCCCTTGATCGAGAAACGGGAGAAGCATCTGATAGGCCGTATGATTCCTGACAGTACCGTCGGGAAATAGAGAGCCTTGAGAAGCCGAACTGACAGTTGCGGTATTGCAGCTGTGTTTCCCCGGGTTCACAGTCCCCGGCGGAAGAATGGAATGCGTATCCAGATAATTGTGCATGGCTAATCCAAACTGCTTCAGATTATTTTTGCACTGACTTCTGCGTGCTGCTTCACGCGCCTGTTGCACTGCTGGAAGGAGCAGAGCAATCAGCACCGCAATGATTGCGATCACAACCAGAAGTTCTATCAGCGTAAATGCCCGGCGACGAACGTTCTTCAGCATCAGCATTAACTCCGAATGGAGAGCCCGAGAAGAAAGATCCGGGCGATCACAACTGAAAACGCAAACGGAGTACCAAAAGCGACCGCCGCAATGATTTCCACATCCTGGCTTTCAGCATCCCCTTCTCTGAAGACTCAACGACATCGGTTCGAGTAGGATCTCCGTCCAGCAGGCGTGAATCCCGCAAGCAATGAGTACACGCGGCATTATGGCGTATTTGCGAGTCTGCAGATGTCTGGCCCCGGATTAATCCACCGTTCCAGGTCAGTCCAATTTCTTACTGATGCGACGAACCATGACCTCCCAGGGAACTCGCTCAGTCCAGCGTAAAGTCGCGGCAGTTTTGCTTAAAGAATCCTCTTGTCGCATTGTCATTAAAACACCGCGCAGACGAAACATGCCGCTGGCCGAACGGGCGATAAGATCCCACAGGGTATTGACACGAGTGTCTCACGATGACGATTCTGGATCGATCTTTGGAATCTGAGGTGGCGCCGATGCCTCTGAGAGTGAGGGCGAATTCATTTCCTCGAGGATTGCCTTGCGTCGCTCGGCGACTTCCTGGTCGAACTGGGAGAGAACGTCAATCGCCTTATCGCGCGATGTCACCAGACCGATAATTAGATACTGCGTGATGGCCAGCCAGAAGAACACCCAACCCATCGTTCCGCCAAAGATCACCGCCAGAATCGCGAAGACTGGAGAAGATCGATTCAAATGCAGGCAGATGATGCCCTTCAGAAACGGCCAAGCTTGCTTCCGAACATTGCCAACCAGACCGAGTCCGCGATTCCATTTCAGTTTGGGAGGGCCTGGATGAATAATGGAGAACAGCTGCTGGTCCGGCATCGACTCGATCACGCCAATTGCCAGCAGTAACCGCCCTGCCGCGAACCACCAGTTGTCTTCCAGCGAAATCTCCGGACGCTTCTCCATGATCCAGGAGGTAATCGCCGTCTCGACGTTCTTTGTGGCGAGCATCAGGACCAGAGATGCACGAACCCACTGCTCGAGATCTTTTTCAAACTCCAGATCCCATTCGGCGTCGGGGTAAAACTTCTTTCGAGTCGCCCGCAACAGGGGAATTGCGACTAATCCCACGACGAATCGGGCCAGCGGCCGAATGACCGGTGCGAGAAGATCACTGAGCCAGTTCCCCGAGACCGCCACAACTCACCTGATTTCTAAGCTTCCGAATTCAAGCAGACCTGATCTTTCATCACCGTCAACGGAAGTCGATCCTCAATGGACGTTTTCCGGAACCGGACACCTGATTTTCCCCGAGCCGCGGGGGTTTGTGCGTTCCTCCGTTCATTCAGAGAACGGAAAGAACGGCTGCTGCGACCGAAACTTTTTGGGGTTTTCGCAGCGGATTCTTTGTTTTCCGGAGCGGAGGCCGAGCGGTTTTCCCCAGTCCGGGCCGCCGGTCGTGCGCTTTAGCAGGATCAGAACGGTCCTGCCATCCGCATTTGATTGAGCAGGTCGCTGTGCGAATTCTGTCCTGCTGAAGAATTTGCTCCCGCCTTTTTCCGGTCAGCGTGCGTATTTCAAATGTGTGTACCGATAAACGATTTCCCCGTCGGTCGCCTGAATTCTCCTTTCTTCTGGCAGATCGCCAGCGGTATGATATCGACGCCAGTGGATCCGAGTCGAATCTTCAGCAGGCTGAACGTGTCGATCATCCTTCGAATTGCTCCTGTGATTCTCGTCCTCACGCTGTCCCAGACTGCGGCTGCGGCTCGCGTTAACGACCGGTTCATACCCGAGAAAGCCACGCGAGAGGCAGGCACGCTGAGGGCAGGTACCATCGAGAGTGTCGGGGCGGTGACAACAATGCCTCGACTATTCCGAACTCAGCTGGCTCAGATTGTCATTCAAGCGGTGCCGAGTGAAGGACCGGTCTCCGGCCAATCACCATCGGCTGCTCCTTCTTCCCCCGGCAAATCGGCGAAAGACGAAAAGGGACCAGAGAGCAAGCCCGCTGACGCCGCCAGTTCCGGAACGCCTGCCAAGGACGGTGAGAAAAAGGGGGATAAGAAAGAGGGCGAGAAGAAGGACGCTTCTGAGCCGGCCGTCGTCTCCCGGCCGCTGAATCCGGAGAAACCAGGGGACCCGGATCAACTCAAAGTGGTTCCAGATGAGAACGGGCGAGTCCGATTCAACTTCGCCGGACAACGTTGGCGCGACGTGATGGAATGGCTCGCCGGTGTCTCTCAGCTCAGTCTCGACTGGCAGGAACTCCCCGGCGATTACCTGAACCTGCGCACGCAGCGTGACTACACGATTCTCGAAGCACAGGATCTGATCAATCGCCACCTGCTCGCCCGTGGCTTCACCATGATCAAGTCCGGTGAGATCCTGACTGTCACCAGCATTGCCAAGCTGAATCCGGCGTTCGTTCCCCGAGTCGAACCGGCCGAACTTCCGAGCCGCATGGACTATGAGTTCGTCAAAGTCTCTTTCCCGATGAAGTGGATTCTCGCAGAAGCACTGGTCGAGGAAATCCGCCCGATGCTGAGTTCCAATGGGAAGATCTCTGCATTGAAAGAGGTCAACCGCATCGAGGCCATGGACGCAGCGGTCAACCTGAAAGAGATCGCCCGGCTCTTGCAACAGGAGCAGTCTCCCGAAGCGGCAAAGGGAACGGTGGTTAAAGAGTTCAAGCTTCTCCACCGTCGGGCGTCTGACGTGCTCGCAGCCCTCGAGTCGATTCTGGGGCTCGATAAGAACCGCCCCGCAGCCGGCGGCGGTCGCGGTGGCGACGGCATGTCGATGCAGATCATGCAGCAGATGCAACAAATGCAGCAGATGATTCAGCAGCAACAACAGCGAGGCAATCAGCCGGGCGGCGGAAAGAACACCCAGCAGGAAGAGCCTCGGCTCATTATCAACGACCGCGAGAACAGCATTCTTGCCCACGCTCCACCTGACAAGATGGAGGTTATCGAACAGACAATCAGGGCGATGGACGTGCCGGGGAGTGAGGAAACCCCTTTGCTCCAGAATCTCAGCCGGATCAAGTCATATCGACTGACGACTCTCGACCCGCAGCCACTTGCCATCATTTTGAAAGACATGGGGGACCTGTCTCCGCAGGCCCGCATTCAGGTCGATGAGAAAAGCCGTTCACTGATTTTGTACGGCAACTTGTCTGACCATCTGACGGTAACAACATTGATCCAGCGGCTTGATGGCAGCAACCGCAGTTTCGAGGTAATTCAGCTTCGTCGAGTGCAGGCGGATGCCGTCGCAGGCACCATCCAGTATCTGATGGGTGCTGAAGACAAGGACAGTAGCCGCAACAGCGGGCGGTCGATGTACAGTTACTTCTACAATCCCCCGTCACGCGATTCTGAGAATGAGGACAAACGTCCGTTCAAAGTCGACGCCGATGTCGACGCCAACCGCCTCCTCGTCTGGGCGAACGAATCGGAACTGCAGGAGATTCGCCAGCTGCTGACTAAGATGGGTGAAGTCTTTCCCGGCGAGGGACAGGCTGAAACACGACGGACATTCGAAGTCGATTCGGACGCAGAAGCCGAACGCATCCTGGAGCGGCTCCGTCAGGTCTGGCCGGACCTTGAACCGAACGCACTGCAGATCCAGCCATCCGCAAAGAAGCACCCTCTGAAGCCAGAGGAAGAACACCTCAAATCCGGCCCTCGTCCTGCCGAGTCCAAGGGGCATCAGACCCGGAATACAGTCGGTGCCAGTGAGCTTAATGATGTCCTGCTGCAGCTGGTCGCGGTCGAGACGAAGCCCGCCGACCTGCCAAAGCTGGCGACTTCACAGCCTCATCCACTCGCGATGCCGGCCCCTGTCGAACGACCGGAAATCGAGATCCCGCTGCCCGCGACAGCAAAGCCGGCAACTGAGATAGCGGCGGACACCTCGTCCGGTGTGCTTCCCACCGCCTCAACACCCGCACCGGCGAACTCCACTGCTCCGCCGATTACCATTAAGCGGGGTGTGAACGGCAAGCTGATCTATGAGTCAGCCGACACGACAGCACTGGACCGGCTGGAAGAACTCCTGAATGAGCTCTCCCCTGCTTCGCGCGATTACAAGGTGTTCCACCTCAAATATCCGACGACCTGGGCATTCGGAGTGGAATACAACCTGAAAGAATTCTTCAAGGAGAAAAGCAATCAGGAACGGAGTTATGATCCTTGGGGCTGGGGATATTCTTCTTCCTCGAACCGCAAAAGTGAGAGCCTGCGGCTTTCAAAGCGTCGGGAGCTGAAGATCATCTCCGACGATGATTCCCGGACCATTCTCGTTCAGGGAGCAACGCCACAGCAGTTGAGCACGATCGCCGACCTGATCGAACTCTACGATGTCCCAATGCCCGGCGATCCTCAGTCGATTCGGCGAACGAGAATCCTGGGATTGAAGCACTCCAAAGCTGACCAGATCGCCGAGACCATCAAACAGGTCTATCGCGACCTGCTGAGCGCGAACGATCCGTCGCTGCAGTCCAACAATCCCAATCAGCAACAGCAGCGCAACGAGCGAACCATCACCTATAACTTCGGAAACGATCAGAACAAAGATCCGACGAAAGATCCAAAACAGCCGGTGAAATACAAAGGTTTGCTTTCGGTCGGAGTCGATGAGATTTCAAACAGCGTGATCATCTCCGCCGGTGAAGAACTGCTTGCTGAAATTGAACAGATGGTGCGTGACCTTGATGAAGCCGCCCACCCGCACATCAATATTCAGGTCCTGCAGGTCAAGAACCTCGACACATCCATCGTGAAAGAGCGGCTCGACAAGTCGTTCGCTCCGACGCTTCGCAAATCTGAAACGGGACACAGGAAACCCCAAAACCCGCCTCCGCAGCAACCACCACAACAGCAGCAGGACTCGGTGTTTGATGACTGATCTTTGCATGATTGCACCGCCGCTATGACTGTCGAGAATGGCTCGGCAGAGCCCCCCTTTTATCCATCTCGAATGAGGCTTCAATGAGTTCAGTCCAGTTCGCCCCAATGCTGTCGGTGCGTGATGCAGCGGCCGCGATGACTTGGTATCAGACGTCTCTCGGCGCCGTTGAAACGATGCGACTGGTCGATCCGTCGGGGGTCATCGTCCATGGCGAACTGACGATCGGGCAGACCCTGATCATGCTGTTCGATGAAAGCTCCCATCCCAATTCCAGTCCAGACAGCCTGGGCGGCACTCCGGTCGTCCTCCATCTGCTCTATTCAGACGGGGTCGACGAGGCCTTTGCGAGGGTCCTCTCTGGCGGGGCAAGTGTCGTCTTCCCGCTCAAGGATCAGTTCTATGGGTATCGTGCAGGACGGGTCCGTGATCCGTTCGGGCATGAGTGGATCCTTTCCCAGAAAATGCAGGATCTCACTCCCCAAGAGATGCAGCATCGTTTTGATGAGTTGCTCGCGCAAAATGCCGCCGAATAAATTGCATGTGGAGGCGAGCAGCTTGCTCGACCAGGTCCTCATCTCGTGCCGGGGACATGGAGATCCTTCTGCAATGTGCTCTAATGGTGTCTGACGCTGTCGCCTTCTCGTCTGCCGATCAGCCGGTGGAAAGATCGGCTCGCAGCGCGGTCTCCAATGAACTGGGTCCAGAAGGGTTCCCGCTGCGCAGCACCGGGGAACGAAGGTATGCATTCTTCCTGGCAATGGCTTCTGCGTAATCTCGTCTATTTCCGACGCAACCATCTGACTGTCATTCTGGGAGTCATTGCCGCCACGGCCGCAATCAGCGGTGCGATGATCGTCGGAGACTCAGTTCGGGCCAGTCTGCGACAGATGACGCTCGACCGGCTGGGACAGATCGATCAGGCGATTCGGCCGGGCCGGTTCTTCCGTGAAGATCTGTCTGCAGAACTCATGCAGCATGACCCGGCGATCGCTCAGGCGGCACCGGCACTGATGATGCCCGGAACTCTGGAGTTCGAACGCTCCCCCAACGATAAACACCGTGCCGGTCAGATCATGGTGACGGGCTGTGACGAACGGCTCTGGGGTCTGCTGGAGCATGGTGACATCCCTGCTCCGAAACCGGGCACAATCGTTCTCAACGAACGGGTTGCCGGAAATCTGTCTGTCAAAGTCGGCGACACGGTCTCTCTGATTGTCGAAATTCCATCAGCGATTCCCCGGGATGCTCTGCTTGGAGAACGGCAGGAAACCATTGCCGCTCAACCGTTGAAAGTCGCTACGATTCTGCCGGATGAACTTGGAATCTCACGTTTCGGATTGAATCCGACCCAGCAGCTCCCGGCAAATGCCTTCGTCTCCCTGCCCGACCTGCAGAACCAGATGGGCCTGCAGGCGATTGCCCGCAGTCGCAGCCAGCCTGTCGCCCGCCCTGCCCGAGTGAACGCGTTGTTCTTCGCAATGAAGAAGGACTCCTCTGATGCGACACCACTGTCTCCGGAGACGGCGCAGCAGCTGACATCGCAGGTGAATCAGATCTGGCAACTGGCGGATCTCGGTCTGAAGATCACTGACCATCCCGAGCAGGGTTATGTCTCGTTGCAGAGCGAGCAGATGTTTTTGGACGAGTCGATCAGTGGCCCGGCAATGAAGATCGCGCGATATCTGTCACTGTCGACCTCCCCTGTGCTCGTCTCCCTGATGAATGAGATGTGGAAGCCGGAATCACCAGAGCACTATTCGATGTACTCAGTGGTTGCAGGCTGCGATCCAGTCAGTACGGCCCCCTTCGGCCCTTTCAAATTCATCGGCGAATCCCGACCGCTGACCGGAACTTCCATCTATTTGAACGACTGGCTGGCCGCAGACCTGCAGGCCAAAGTCGGAGATCATGTCAATCTGAAATACCACATGGTCGGAGACCGAGGCGAACTGCCAGAGGAAGAACGTCAGTTCACTGTCGCTGGCGTCGTCGAACTGACCGGGCCTGCGAAGGACACTGGCTTTACGCCGGAAGTTCCTGGTGTGACTGATGCCAAGACCTATGCCGACTGGAAAGAACCGTTCCCGCTGAAGAAGGATCGCATCACCGACCGCGATGACTCGTACTGGGATGAATATCGCACGACTCCCAAGATGTTCGTCTCGCTCCAAACGGCACAGGAACTCTGGAAGAGCCGTTATGGCACGTTGACTTCGATTCGATTCGCTCCCCGAGCGGGACAATCACTCGACGAACTGAAACAGGAACTGGGGCAGAGATTATTGAAAGAACTGTCACCTGCCGAAGTCGGTCTGGCAGTCATTCCTGTCAAACAGCAGGGACTCGCAGCGGCTCAGGGGTCAACCGATTTCACGGGGCTGTTCATGGGGTTTAGCTTCTTCGTCATTCTGTCAGCAGCCATTCTGACGGGACTATTGTTTCGACTCGGACTGGAACGCCGCCTCAGCGAGATCGGACTGCTGCAGGCGATTGGATTTCCCGCCCGCTTCGTCCGCAGAATGCTCCTCGCCGAGGGAATGTTACTCGTCACAATCGGGGCCGCCCTCGGAAGCATTCTGGCCGTCGGCTATGCAGCATTGATGATGCACGGTCTGCGAACCTGGTGGAATGCCGCGGTAGGAACTCCGTTTCTCTTCCTGTCGGTGCAACCAGCGAGCCTGATCATCGGGGCGGTGATTGCCGTCCTCGTTGCAGGCATCGCCATCTGGTGGGGACAACGTCAGATCCAGAAGCAGCCGGCACGGTCACTTTTGGCCGGTGTGCGAGTCGAAGACTTGTCGAATGGCCGACCATGGCTTTCATTCTGGCTGACGATCATTGCCGGGCTCGGATCTCTCGGGTTGCTGGTCGCTTCGCTGACAGGACTGATTCCGGACGTCGAAGCGTTTGCCGGCTTCTCATGGAAAATCGTCGCCTTCTTTCTCATGGGCGTCGGAATGCTAACTGCCAGTCTGGCGGCTTGCTCTCTTCTGTTGAGTGGTCTGGTCCCCTTTTCGCTGTCACCGGAATCAGGCCTGCTGATTCCGCTTCAGTTTGCCATCCGCAATGCCTCACGAAACCGCTTAAGGAGCGTGATGACGGTCTCGCTCATCGCGAGTGCAACCT
Organism: Planctomycetota bacterium; assembly: GCA_023417655.1. Taxonomy (GTDB): domain Bacteria; phylum Planctomycetota; class Planctomycetia; order Planctomycetales; family Planctomycetaceae; genus Planctomicrobium. The sequence continues at coordinate 21,809 of JAEZFD010000048.1, forward strand.
TCGTGATTGTGGCCGTCGTGGCAGGTCAGATGAACCCGACCGGCGCGGCTCCTGATCCGCAATCAGGGAACGGCGGATTTACGCTAGTCGCGGAAACCAATGTCCCGGTACTGTACGATCTAAACACTCCTGCAGGACGCCTGAAACTCGGCTTCGACGGTGAATCCGCAGAGCAGTCCGAATTGCTGAAGCAGGCGAAGTTCGCGAGCTTCCGTGTGCGTCACGGGGAGAATGCGAGTTGCCTGAATCTCTTTCAGGCCCGTCTTCCGACCATTCTCGGAGTGCCGGATGATGTGTTGGAGAACCTGATCGCCGATCAGCGGTTTCTCTTCGCGGATACGCACGCCGAACACCCATGGAGTCTGCTGAAAGAGGAATTGCCGGACGGCCGGGTGCCGGTGCTCGGCGACATGAACACGCTGATGTATTCCCTGCACAAAGGGATCGGGCAGACGATTCCGATGGATGAAAACGCCAGCCCGACTGAAACGCTTCAGGTGGTCGGAATGCTGGCGAACAGCGTCCTCCAGGGAGTGCTGTTGATGTCAGAATCACAGTTCCAGCGACTCTTCCCGGAAGAGGTCGGGTTCGAATACTTCCTCATCGAAATCCCCCCGGCAGACGCCCCTGCACTGGCGACCCTGCTCGAAACGCAGCTCGGCGACTATGGCTTCGACACGGAATCTGTGGCTCAACGTCTGGCTGATTTCCTCGCCGTGCAGAACACCTATTTATCGACGTTCCAGGCGCTGGGAGGACTCGGCCTGCTGCTGGGAACATTCGGACTCGCGACTGTGATGCTCCGCAACGTCCTGGAGCGTGCTTCCGAGTTCTCACTTCTGCAGGCGGTTGGGTTTCGACGCGGTCAGGTCGCAGCTCTGGTCGCGTGGGAAAACGCTCTGCTGCTCATTGGCGGACTGCTCATAGGGACCGTTAGCGCATTGCTGGCGATGTCACCGCATCTGCAGAGTGCCGTCGCGAGCATCCCCTGGGGCCTGCTGTTGCTCACTCTGGGAGCTGTCCTGGTCATCGGCATGCTGGCAGCATTGATCGCAGTGCGTGCTGTGGTCCAACTGCCGATTGTTGAGACACTCCGAGAAGAATAATCGCCTCAATGAAGCCCACCCGGGAATCAGCCATCTCAGACGACGCGACCGATTACCGCTGCGGAGCAGGTCGTTCAGCGAGCTTCTTCAGGTACTCTTCCACGGCAGCCCGATAGTGGGCGGGGAAGTCGGATTCCAGCATATTCTTGGCCGCTTCTTTCGCCTTGGGAGGCAGATCACCCCAGTGATCCTGTGAACTTCCCTGTGGCAGGCTCGGCGGATCCTGGGACATTGTCCCACCTGACTTCGCTTCCTGCTGCTGTTGCTGCGGAGGCTGACCTTTTGAATTCCCGCCCCCGGCAGAGGAGGACGAAGAACTCTGCTGTTGCTGATCTTCCATCTGCTTGATCAGCTCATCGAGAGTGGCAATGATCTTTTCTTCAACCTGCTGAACACTGGCATCCGTCTGCCGGAGAGAAAGACGTCGCTCAACATCTTTCATCTGCCGGGCGACTTCACCCAAGGTTTTTTCTTCAACCTGTTCCAGATCCGACTGCATCAACTCCGCCAGTTTGCGATAGCGCACCGGGACGGACTCCGTCTGATTCTGCAGGGCAGCCAGTGTCTTCAGCCCACTCTCCTTCATAAGCAGATGCTGTTCGCAGACCGCACGATGAAACAGGTAGCCAGCAGGGTCAACGACTGCCTTCGGATCTGTCTGATCGAAGACCTTCAGAGCGTCATTGTAGGCAGTCAACAAGGTGAAATGCCTCGCGAGATAGTAGCGAACATTCTCAATCAGCAAGGGATCTTGAGTCTCTCGAGAAACTTCGGCCAGCTTGCGATGCAGCAGCTCAGGGGAGTATTCCCACTGGCGGCAGGCGTCAATCAGCTGTCGGGTTTCCGGATCGGCGATATAAAAGGTCCGCATCAGACTCTCGAACAACTGCTCGGGAGACGGCTTTTCATCGAACTGCCAGAGCGGCGTAACAACCTCGGTCAGCTGGGGCTGCTCGGCGCCATTCTTTTCGATCCATTCATGCACCTGACGGGTCAATTCGGCAGCCCCAGGAGGAGCAAGAACTTCCCCAACGCCGGGGCCCTTCTGCTTGGATGCCTTCGGATCCGAGTCTGGGCGAGCCGTCTGAGGTGCGGCCTGAAGCGAACCGCTCAGCATCAGACTGGCCGTCGCAGTCACGACGACTGCAATCTTCCAGACGGAATTCGGTGTCAGAACCGCATTCAGCATGTGCTTTTGCATTACTCGTTCCTGCCCACCGAAAGATCGTAGGTGGCCTTTTGAATCCGTTCCTGGCGCAGTCGGATGTCCTGAATCAGATTGATCTGGGCAGGGTCACCCGGCAGTTTTCCATCAAGTTCTGTGCCAATCTGCTTCGTCAGGCGGTTGATCTGCGTTTGCAGCGACCGAATCAGTTTCAATTCCGCGATTTGGTCAACCAGTGACGGATCCTGAGGTCCGCCGGGCTGGCCGCCCTGTGGCCCCTGCTTCTGCTCGTCCTGCTTCTTCTGTAATTCTTTCCGCAAGGCGGTGATCATTTCCTCGAGCGTTTCGACGATCAGCTGTTCTACCAACTGAGTTGTGCCACCAATTTCCTGTTTCGACAGGCGGGAGACGACGACTCGCATATTCTCATGCATTTGCTCAACAGCTTCCGGAAATGCCACCGACGAACCCTCTTCTTTCAGGAGATGGGCCGCCTTTTCCGCTTCCAGCGAGTTGTCGTCCTGCTCTTTTCGCAAGTTCTCAATCTGAGAGGGGACGTTCTGCCGCACCCGATCAGCCACCGGAATGGCATCAAGCCGGACGGTCTCGGAATTGATGTGCTGCTGGCGACGCAGCATATTCTGGAATCTCGCCTCCAGCAGAGTCAGATAGGATTCCCGTTCATCTTCGCGGAGCTGCCTGAGAATCTCTTCCAGCTGGGCTTTCAGTTCTTCCAGTTTACGGACCGCGTTGTCCTGATTCTCGAGCGCCCCCTGCTGCTTTTTGGCTTCCAGTTCCTCAATGGCCTGCTGCATTTGCTGGCGAGCCTGCTCCAATTCTTCGCGTCCAGCGGTCTTTGGTCCACTTTGCTGGGGCGATTGGGATTGGTCGGAAGGCTTGCTCCCCTGCTGAGGTGCTCCGGATTTCGGTTGTTCGTCGCCGGATTTGGGAGAATCAGGTTGTCCCTGAGAATCCTGGGGCTGTCCCTGCTGTGAAGAATCCGATTTCTGATCGCCCTTTTCGGTCGGGTTGTCCTTTTCAGAATTTTTACCGTCAGACTTTTTGCCGTCCGACTTCTTTCCATCGGGTTTCTTGTCACCCGAGTCCTGATCACCGGGCATCGGTTCGCCCGATTTCTTGTCGTCAGGCTTTTGCTCCCCAGGTTTTCCCTGCTGGGGATCGCCTGGCTTTCCGTCCTGTTTTCCGTCGGGAGATTTTTCGGAATCCCCTTTCGGGCTGCGATCTCGCGGATCAGGTGACCGCTCTGCATTCAGCTTGGCGTCCTGTTCATCAATCTTGTCGGCGAGTTTATTGACCTCGTCCGTGACCTTTTTCTGGGACTCCAGTGTGCGTTCCGGCTGCCGTCCGCGCTGTGTTTCTGCGCGGATATCTTTTTGACGGGCGATGATGCGGTTGGTCTCTTTCAGAAGATCCTGAACTCGAGCGATCTCAGCGGCGACCCGTTCCCGTTCATCGAGGCTCTGCAGCACTTTGAGAACGGACTCCAGACGGGCAACGATCTCGGCCTGACGATCTGCGGCCGGGCCCAGCTGAGGAGTCACTGCGCTGCCATCGGTCCCGCGGGTGCGCAGCAATTCCGCGATGGTCCGCATTTCGGCAAGGATGTTCTGTTCCTGACTTTGCGCGCGAGCCCGATAAAGCAGTTCCGCACGCTCCGGGTCTTTCCGACGTACCTGTTCGGCAACGTCGAAGAGTGATTTCTCAAACCGCTCGTAGTCCCGGAAGACCTGCTGCTTGCTGCCGGAGAGATCGGCGGCAGGTGGCGAAGCTGGTGGGGGAGCCTGTGCCATTCCGAAGTCACAAATTGCACCGATCAGCAGGCTGACAGAAAGAACAAGTCGGGCGGACCACCGGGTTGATGCCCGATGCGCAGAAATCATATTGCTGATGGGATGCCCCATTTCGCCCTCCGCCCGATCCAGTCAGGAAACGGGATACTTCTCGATTTTCCTCGTCCGAATCACGTGAATTCGCCCGGCGGTCCTCTGAATCTGGATGAGGAGATTCGACGTAACTACTTCGCAGGACCGAAGAAACTGTCTTCAATTCGCTTTTCTTCGATCTGTTCCAGCAATTGCTTTTCCCGCTTGATGATATCCTGCAGGCCTTGGATCAGGTCGTTGATTGTACCCCGATCACGCATTTCCGCCAAAATTGAATCAATTCGCTGCAACAGGCGGTCGACGGAAGTAATGCTTTCTGCCGCGGGAGCCTCAGCCGAGGTCTGGCGTTCGACAGCGAGTCGGAACGTTCCGAGATTTCTGTCGACCTCGAAAAACTCGGACTGATTGAGCAGCGACATCGGTTCAATGATTCGACGCTCGATCCGCTCCAGAAGTTCGGCCGTGTCGATCCGGTTATTGATCATCTCGTCCCGCATGTCGCGGAATCCGAGTTCAATCGAACGGGTCTCTGTGTGATTCTTGCGAAGCTGATGGAGTGCCCGATCGATGTAACCTAACATCACCTGTGGGTCAGCCTTCGTCTGTGTTCCGTTCGCTTCCGAAGTCCCTGCCAGCTGAGCCTGAGTCCCTTCCAGTGACTTCCGCAATTCCTGAATCTCACTGCGGACCTGTTCGAACCGTGTTCGCAGGCTCACCTCACGATCAAAGAGCTTGGCGAGCAGTTCGTCCTGCGAGACGATGTGGAACGTGAACATCTCACCATGCGAAACATGCGGACCGTTCAGCGTGTCACCGTCTTCGGCATAGACGCTCATCGTCAGGATCTGCCCCTCCTCCAGTTTCAGTGGAATCAGGTTGAGTCGCTCGAAGGGCTGATCCTGAGACTGTTGAAGTTTAAAGTCCTTCTGCCCGTCCGGCTGACGTGAGAGGGGCTGTCGTTTCTCATCGAGGTTGTCGTTGGTGCGATACATGAACCAGGCTGAGGCCACGCCATAATCGTCCGTGATCTTCCCCTCGAGCGGAATGGTTGCATTGCGAGTCACGACAGTCCCGACACCGGTGCGGCGGGTTTCAACGACCGGCGGAAGATCGACGATGCCATTGAACGTCAAGGTGGCCGGTTCCTGACTCTGGATCAGGTCCTCATCGAGCAGAATGATCTGCAGTGTTTCATCGGCAACCAGTGGCAGCGGCAAAGTTGCCTGCGTCTCCAACTTGGCGAGTTGCTCAGCGGCATGAGTCGTGATGATCAGGGGAAGGCTGAATCCTCTGAAGTCCTTCGTGAATAATGAGTTCAAGTCCGCGTCGATCGGGACTGCTCGAGCACTCGTCGTTTCTGCATCCAGAATCAGGAGACGTGAAGGGAGCGGTTCGCCCGTCTCGTCCCGTCCGAAGCTCAACTCGAAGTGAGGCGTCCGAATGGTCGCAGCACGAATCGGTTTATTGGCCAGTGCATTCAGGTCAAAGCGGGTTTCCATCGGCAATGCGACCTGCATCCCGGAGACACGCACTTCGCGATCCTCCAGAGCATCCATGCCGGTATAGCTCGGGTAATCACACTTCAAAGAAACGGAGTCGACTCGCGGGGGATCGACCACCTGAATCCGGAACGGCATCCGGTTTACAAAATCACCACCGCGAAACCAGAGTTGCTGATCATTCACGACGCGTGTCAGTGTATGCCGGAACTCCGAATCGCCGGTGCGGGACATTGATAGCTGTCCTCGCCGAGTCCCCGTCGGGCTGAATCCGACGAACTGCATTCTCACTCGATTCGGAGCGACAGAGTGCTCCGGAACGAGTGCCTGAATCTGAAGGTCACTTCCGCGAGGATGTTTATAGACCCCGTACTCATCGAACTGACGGACACGTTCATCGGGAGTCGTCAGGATCTGAATGAGAAGGTCGTTCTTGCGGAACGGTTCCCAGTAGTTGTTCTTGCCGAGGATGTAGGCCTGATACCAGCGTTCAACGCCAGCGGCATTCGCTATCCCCATGCCGAGCACGGATCCCCCCAATAGAGCGGCCAGCACGATCATTCGTCGCAGTGGCACCGGGTTCAGGGTTTTCTTCAGTTCCAGTTGCGAGAGTCGCGAAACGGCTTCATTCGTGGTCCGTTCCAGCATCGCCTGCTGGGCTGGAGTGGTCGGCAGACCTTCCATCTGAACGGCGGTGATGAGCCGGTCATTCAGATCAGGAAACTGGCGCTCAAGGGCCAGTGCGAGGTCGGCTTCTTCCATGCGGCGAAAGAAGCGGAGACCGATCCAGTAAACGGCGACCCCGACGAGCAGCACCGTCATGAAGATCGTGGTGAGAACTCGGAATTGATGAGGGAGTTCGAGCTGACTGAACTGGAACCAAACAAGGTCGATTCCATAGGTCAGCCAGAACAGGAGACAGCCCAGCGCGAGCAGAACCGCCAAACCTTCGACCAGAACATATCGCCTGATCCAGCTGCGAAGCTGATTCAGGACTCGTCGAATTTCAGGGCGGGATGCAGACACCGGATCTCTCAATTGTCAGTGATTCAGTGATTGTACGGTCGCAAAATTCATCTCATCGCCTTGCAATCACGTCGACGGCGATCAGGCCAGTTTCCAGATCTTTCGAGCAAGCCATTCCAGGCAGACCAGTGCTGCCAGCAGTCCCATGAGCCAGCCGCGATCCCAGAGTTCTCGAATGCGCTGATCAATGATCACCCGCTCGCCCTGATTCGGCAAGATCGAGGGAATCACGGACGCCGCTTCTGCGAGAGTCACATACTGCCCTTGTGTACCATCGACCAGTCGCTTCAACAGGTTGACGTCCTGAACCAGCGAGGCCGCCTCCTGACGGGGAAGCTGCATCTCGATCTCTGTCGTCACTTCCTCTGATGTATCCGGCAATCGGAACGACAGGCGGTAACGTCCGGGATTCAAGGCCCTGAAGTCTCCGACGAATTCGGCGGGGCGAACGGGATCTTTACGGAGTTCCGGGCTGGGAACAATGGGAGCCCCACCGGGCCCGAAAGCCTCCAGCGTCAGCGTGTCTGCCGCGAGAGGCTGGAATTGGGGATTCAGCGCTCTCACTCGCAACGGCACTGTTTGCCCCAGCACGAACTCCCGTCCATCAAGAACAAACATTCCGCGCTGCAGACCACGTTTCGAACGACCTTCGGCTCCCTTGCGAACCAGCTTCGTCCAGAGTCGTTCCAGGTAGGCAGCGTTCATCGCCCGGAGACGCCAGAGTTCAGGGCTCCCGATAAAAAGAACCTGTCCCTGACCATAACGCTGACCGGCAATTACGATGGGTTGTCCGCCGCGTCCTCGCGAGAGAGGGTCAGAAAACTCGGCATAAATCGTGGTACCGGCCTTGGCCCCGCGCGTTGGATAAGTCGAGTAAATTCCAGGGAACTTCTCCCATGGATTCTCGCTGCTATTGTCCGACAGTTTCAGAAACTCCGCGGCCTGACCTTCCGGTGTGAACGTCAGCGGGAATGGTGTCTGTGCGGTTTCCCGGCTGGTCAGTCGAAGCCCGATGTCATCGAGCAGCACGGGATAGAGTTTCCGAATCGCTTCCTGATCAGCGGCACCGGCCAGCGCCGGGGTGTTCACATCGCCGGCGACAATCACCAGACCGCCTCCTTCATTGGCAATCCAGTTCGTCAGCATCTCCTGCTGAGCGGCGTTCACCTGCGACCAGTCAACGTCGAATGCCAGCAGGACGTCATAGCCATAAAGTTCTTCAGCAGTTTCCGGGAATCGGTGCAGGAGCTTGTTGGCTTCCTGATTGATCCCTACTCCACCGGACTGCAGCCAGATGTCCGATTCCATTGAAGGATGCCGGTGCAAGATCGTTCGAGCATAGCGATAGTCGCGCTGCGGTCCTCCCGCGATGATCAACACCCGCATGGGACGATCAAAAATATTGATTTCCCGGCTGAGTTGATTGTCATCTTCACGGGATTCAATCCCGTCTGAGACGCTGGCGCGAACGGTGTATTCAATGGTGCCTGCATCAGGCGGCTGCAATTCGAAAACGACTTCATTGTCGTGTTCATCTTCCGACAGAATGCGGTCCTGAGAGGCGACAACCGTCGCGTCAGGGTCTCCGGCTTTCTGCTGGAGCAGATCGACATGAACATTCCGCCCCGTCAGACCGGTTCCCCGAAGCTGTGCTGACAGTTCAAATGGATCCCCCTTCTGGACATCAGTCGGAGCAACGATGCGGACGACCTCCAGATTCAGCGGCGGCTCCGTGCTGCCGACGCCGACAGCGACCAGTCTGGTCCCCTGTTGACGGGCACGATCACGTGGGACCTGCACATCGCGGCCCGCATTGGACGCACCGTCGGTCAGGACAATGATGCCAGAAAGCGTGGACGACTTTGCCTCGGTCAACAGCGTATCGAGTGCATCTCCCAGCCGGGTGGAGACGCCGCGCGGAGCGAGAAGGTCTTTCCAGTCTGGCGCCGGGATCTCCGAAGCCTCTGAAGAAGCGTCGGCCTGCTGCTCGGCCTTTTGAAACTCACTAGGGAGTCGGAGCAACGGCTCGCTGACACTCGAATCAAAAGTGTAAAGGTCGACCGCGTGATCCTTCCGCAGTGTCTCGAGGAGAGGTGACTGGGCGAGAAGTTTTTCGACGGCGGCGGCTCGAGTCTGACGCACAGCCTGCTGTTCACGCGGGTCAGATTCCGGCTGCTGCATTGACTGGGAAGTGTCTACCAGCAAAAGCACACGGGAGTCCCGGTACGCGTCAGTCTGGGTGCGTTCGTGCGGATTCAGAGCAATGACGATCGCAATCGCCAGAAAGGAGAGCCGCAAGGTAATCAGCAACAGAGAGGCGGGGGTCGAAAGTGTTCGACGGTCCCGAAGCCCGAACCAGATCGTCGTCCCCATCGCTGCCAACAGGAGCAAAATGGGAATCCAGTCGCCTACGGAATAAGGCTGATCCCATTCCCAAGTGGAAGTGGTCAACTCGGTTCCGGCTTGAGCAAGCAAGAGCGGGGTCAGCAGATTTATGCAGCCGGCAGCCAAGCAATCTCCCAATCCGTGTTCAGGCCTGATTCCACACAACTCGTCGACGGGCGCCGAACGGGAAGATCCGTCTTACAGTCACAACTTCAGAGCCAGTCAGAATCAGTGCCACTGGGAAATTGTCGAAGATGTCGTCATGGCAATCAAGGCCGCATGGGCTGCCGATGACAAATTGTCAGCGAACGGAGCCCCTGCCCTTACTGCTCCGAAGAACGTGGCTCATTCAGTGGCTTCAGCAGGAGTCGACACTTTTCCGACTTCGTGCTGAGTCAGCGTCCCGGGAATCTGCTGTCCGGACTGGATTTCCTGAAACGTCGCCAGTACGAGTTCCTGCGGAATGACATAGGTCTCCGTTCGGCCGGCTCGGGCAATATTGATCCCGACGGCACGGCCATCCAGTCCGACGACCGGACCTCCACAGTTTTCAGGGGAAATGACTGAATCTGTCTGATAGACCGCCTCAAAGTCATCTCGGCGGAAACTGAGTTCCCCGCCCATCCGGTTCTGCAATGCAATCCGGGAGAGAAATCCTCCGAACGGATGCGTCAGCGTCACAGGAAGCTCCAGTTCTGATTCTTCTCGTCGCACTTTCAGTTTGATGGTGTCCCCCGGGCGGTATTTGCGGACCATCCGAACAAGGTGCGAAGGATTGGAGACTTCGACGTCGTCGATTCCGATGACGATATCTCCGACAGCGAGCCCTGCGGATTCCGCTCCGCTGTTGGCATATACCTGACGGACCTGAGCCAGATCTGTGCGTTCCAGTTCAATACCGAGAACACCATGCTCGCCGTTGCTGGCAATCGGACGCCGACTGACACTCAAGACTCCGACAGAGACCGGAGAGACACCTGTTTCGACAGAGGCCATCCAGTCGCCCACAAGGGGGACAGTCTGACTCCAGAGAACCGGAGTGACGACAACGCCGTCCATTTTCATGACAGCCAGGTCCCGCCCCTGATGGGTTCCGACGAGTCGGACCGGCACCTTCTTACCGTCCGCCAGCTCGGCAACGGTCGCTTTTCCCGCCTGACTGGCTTTCGTGACGATCCAGCCATCCGCTGTGACGATCGTCCCCAAGCCCAGTTGCTTCGATTCATCAACAAGTCGCACGGTCGACATGCGAGGGACCGCAACAACATCCCGAAACGCCTGATAGGTCTCGCGGACCTGACGGCGATAAGTCTCCATACTTTGATGGCGGTCCTGAGCGTTCACAGGCGCGGACGAAAGAATCGCCAGACTGCACCACAGCGAAAGGCAGGCACACGAAATCGTTGAAATGCCCTGCTTCATACGCTTTCCTCGCCCCAAACTCCTGCCACCAGATGAGAGACGGAATCGGCCCCACTCGGCTCGAACAGATCCATCCTGTGTGCCACCAGTCGTAAGTGTCACTATTCAGGAGCGTCGCAAACGCCGTTGCTAGCAACTGGCCACTTACAACTCCCCGCCGATCAAGATCCGATGATCCTCGTCCGAATCATCCTACGGTCGAAAATTGAGGTTGTCAGCCAAGAGTCAGAGAATCTGGTGACAATTGCTCAAGTTTGCCCGAACCCGATCCCTCCGCGACGATCCAACGAAAGCGACTGGTTGAAGCGAGTGCCGGCATTTCACGGTGAAAGAGTCAGCGCGAAGAATGCGAAGCAAAGAGCCGGTTTGCTTCGGCGCATAAAAAAAGCCGCGCGAACGATCGCGCGGCCGTGGTTTGACCCACTCAGGACCCGTCATTGACGCAAGTCAGTGCCATCAGGGAGAGAGGCGCCCCCCTTGAGCGTTCCAAATTTTATGGAAGCTCTCACCGCTCTCCTCGACAATAGTAGAATCGGCACAACCCCGTATCCTGATGAGCAATTCCTTGAAAATGCATGGCAAACCACCAAGCACGCTCGACGAAGAATTCGCGAACTTACTCAGAGCCCAGAAGCAATCACGCGTTCAGAAAGCCCTGTTCCTACCGTTGACTTCGCGATCAGCTGCGGATTTTTACAACAACATCTTGGATGCAACCTGGCGGGGACGGACAAACAAAAAGGCCCCTGGTCCAGGGCAACTGTTCTACACTGCCTCTACGCATTCAACTCGTTCAGCTTCGAGCAGTTCACGCCATCGGGTGCTTCGCTCTCGCTGCACCTTTGTTTTGGGGAGTTCACAGACCACGCCAGAGAGTTCACCGCGAAGAACCCGCAGGTCCCCGGGAGCTTCGATCCCGATTTTGACGGAACCATTGGAGGTCTTGATAATCTTCACAACAATGTTTTCGCCGATCTTCAGGAACTCTTCAGACTTACGGGAAATGACTAACATGGGTGTTCTCCAGTGGAAAGGTGATTGAGAGGGAGGCTTTGGAGTACTGGGTGGGAGGTTGAAGTGATGAACTCCCCTAATGCAGGTGGCGTGCCACTCGCTCAAATTTCCCGCCGTGGATACTGCACAAAAGCCACACAACATCCAACCGGAAAACAAGATCCGTCCGAAGACTCAAAACAGAATTCTTCTCCGAGTGCCGTGCCAGCAGGTGTGGAATCTGTAAAAATGGAAAGGGGTCTTTTGCAACTCGTGCAAGCCAATCAGGGAACACCGGCAAATGTGGATTTCGGAAGTCTTTGAATCCGTGCAGGGAGAAGGGCGCTATCTGGGAGTGCCCAGCGGGTTCATCCGGACCTCCGGCTGCAATCTGAGATGCGTCTTCTGCGATACGCCTTACACGTCGTGGAAACCGGAAGGAGTCGAACAGAGTCTGGAACAGTTGCTGAACCAGATCGATGCGATGACCAGCCAGCATGTTGTCCTCACAGGGGGCGAGCCCTTGCTGACGCCAGACATGATTCCGCTGACCCGATCGCTGAAGTCCCGAGGACTCGTGATTACCATCGAAACCGCCGGCACGGTTTACCGGGACGAAGTTCAAGCAGACCTGATGTCAATCAGCCCGAAGCTGCGGAATTCCATTCCCGTCGGAACAAACTGGGAGGCACGGCACGAAGCCCGGCGTCATCGCCCTGATGTCATCCGAGACCTGACCCAGAACTATGATTATCAATTCAAGTTCGTGATTGATCGCCGGGAGGATCTGGCAGAGGTCGAGGCCTATCTCGAAGAGTTCCCGCATGTCAGCCCTGACAAGGTGTATCTCATGCCACAGGGAATCGAGATGCCGGTGATCGCTCCCAAGATGCCATGGCTGAAAGAAGAAGCGGCAAAGCGCGGCTGGCACGTGACTCCGCGGCTGCACATCGAACTGTTTGGAAACACTCGGGGAACTTAGGTCTCACGACCATCAACGACGAGCCCCCCTTCAGCAACTTCGAAACGTCTCAGGCGAAACTGAAACAGCACATGTGGGTTAAAATCTGCGGAGTCAATCAGCTGGCGGACGCCCTGACGTTTCAGTCGCTCGCGAAACAGGGGATCCGGCCTGATGCAATCGGTCTCAACTTCTATCCGAAGTCCAAACGATTCGTCGCGCCGGACATCGCAGCAGAGATCGTAAAACTCCTGCCACCTGAAGTCGTCCCGGTCGGGCTGTTTGTAAATCATTCCGCTGAGGAAATCCGAACGATCTGCACTCAATGCGGGCTGACCACAATTCAGCTGCACGGTGATGAGACTCCTGAATTCGCAGCCGAGTTGCGGGAGTTCCAGATTCTGAAGGCCTTTCGAGTCGGTCCCGAGGGACTCGATCCGGTCGCCCGCCAACTTGAACGCTACCAGCAGATCGGAGTTTCCCTTCCCCGGTGCCTCGTCGACTCACAGGTCCCGGGAAGCTATGGTGGAACCGGTCACCGAGCCCCTTGGGAACAGCTGCGTTCAGGCTGGTCCAATGACTGGCCTCCCCTCATTCTTGCAGGGGGACTGAATCCCCAGAATGTGCAGGAAGCAATTCAAGCGACCTGCGCGATGGGAGTCGATGTCGCCAGCGGGGTCGAATCGAGCCCCGGCAGACAAGACCCCCAACTGGTGGAGCAATTCATCCTGGAGGCAAGAACCCGCTCGTCAAACTGAACAAGAGACTGGCGGAATAAGGAATCGACTGCCAAGACATTGACACAAAAGTCATTGAAAGTAGCGATTCTGATATGGTTGCGGTCTCTGCGGATTCCGCTCTGATACGTTCACACGGAATCCATCCCGCGAAGAGATTGAGCCACATGCAACCGGAACTTCATAAAGCGATTCATCTCCTTCTCGAAAAGCAGTCGCTGGATCTCAATACCATCCACGCAGCCATTGGTGCCATCATGGACGGTCGTTGCGGGCCGATCGAAACAACTGCCTTGCTGACCGGGCTCGCAGTTAAAGGGGAAACTGCAGAGGAACTGGCGGGAGCCGCGATCGCGATGCGCGAGCGGGCCACGCGAATTCCGACAAAGCGGACAGGGCTGATCGACACCTGCGGGACCGGTGGCGACCGGATGCGGACGTTCAACATCAGCACCGCCACCGCGTTCGTCATTGCCGCTGCCGGTGTTCCTGTCGCGAAACATGGCAATCGCAGCGTCACCAGCAACAGCGGATCAGCAGACGTTCTCGAAGCACTGGGCGTGAACATCGATCTGAATGCAGAACAGGCCGGGACCTGTCTCGATGAGCTCGGGATCTGCTTCTGCTATGCCCGCACCTTCCACACGGCGATGAAGCACGTCGCTCCGATTCGGCAGAAGCTCGGATTCCGCACGATCTTTAACATGCTCGGCCCACTGACTAACCCCGCAGGGGCCCCTTATCAGCTGGTGGGTGTCTCCAATAATGAAACCGCAGCCAAGATTGCCTGGGCACTCAGCCGCCTTAAGATGACCCGCGCGATGGTCGTCTGCGGAAATGACCAGCTCGACGAAGTCGCCCTGTGGGGAACGACTCAGGTCTGGGACGTCACTGGAGAGACGATCAGGACACAAACCTGGACTGCCGCCGACTTCGGTCTGAATGAGTGTCGTGCGGAAGACTTGTCGATCACCGGAAAAGAGGACAGCGCCCGATTCATCGAATCAATCTTCAACGGCACTCCCGGGCCTGCACGAGACATCGTCATCGCCAACGCGGCTCTCGCTCTGCTTTGCCGGGGAACCGCGTTGACTCTGGCCGAGGGCGTGCAGAAGGCTTCCGCTGCCATCGATAATGGTCATGCGGCCGCCTTACTGAAACAGCTCGTCGACTGGACGCAGAGATGTGCGTCCAGTCCGGCCGCTCGATGACGATTCACTTCGCCGCAGCTGCGGGCATTCGTGGAGGTGCGGGCTGCTTCGTCTCTGGATCAACAGGGAAAAGAGCGTTGGCGGCAGTGAGGCCTGCGATCAATTCGCCCATCATCCGGGTCAGTTCTTCAGGTCGACTCGCCGCCAGATTCGTCTGCTCAGCGGGATCGTTCTTCAAGTCATACAGCTGGTAACGCTCGTTCTCCGAGACGTCCGACGGGAAGTAGTGATAGATCACTTTCCAGTCTCCGTTTCGATAACTGGTGAAGTAGGGAGAGCGATGCTGGTGCGGATAGTGCATCAGAAACGTGGTCGGATGTTCGGGGTCCGGCTGCCCATTCAGCAATCTCTTCCAGCTCTTGCCATCGACGACATGCCTCGTAGGAACATCAACGTCACAGGCATCCAGGACCGTCGGAAACAGATCACAGATTGTCGTTAGCTGAGTCTGAACGGCTCCGGGCGTGATCGGGAATTTCTTCTGCTGTGGATGCTCTGCATTCGGGCGAGCCCAGGCGACGAGACACGGAGCCCGCACGCCCCCTTCATAATGGGTCCCCTTCTTGCCTCGCAGGGGTTCCGAACTTCCGATTTCATGTTCCCGCCCTCGAGGAGCATCGCTTCCATTATCGCCAAGGAAAATCACCAGAGTCTGTTCAGCGACACCTGTCCGGTCGAGTTCCGCAAGGAGGTCGCCTAACGATTTGTCCATCCCTTCAATCAACGCCGCAAAGCTGCGAAGCCGCGGATATTGTGAATCCTCCGGGTAGTTGTTGATAAATCGTGGGTCATCCTGAAAGGGCGAATGCACGGCGTAGTGCGCGAAGTGCAGGAAGAACGGCTTGTCTGACTTCACGGCCGAATCAATCAATGAATTGGCTTCGAGCGTTAGTGCTTCCGTCAGGAAGACTCCTGAATCATGGTACTTCTCGAGGTGCGGCACCGCGTTCCGCTGAGGACGCATCTGCTTTCCGGTCGGCTTGTTTCCGTACCACTGTTCTGAGAAGTAACTGCCGGGCTGTCCCATGCCGCCCCCGGCGATGTTTTTGTCGAAGCCGAGCAAGAGCGGATCGGCTCCAGCTCCAAAGTGTGCTTTGCCGACGTGAAAAGTCTGATATCCCGCCTCATGAAGGATGCGTGCGAGCGTCACGTCACTCTGCTTCAGCCCCTCCCACTTCCACTCTGGCGGGCCTTTGTCTCCTTTGTTGTTCTGCCCTGCATTCACCCAGTTCGTAGTGCGATGTCGGGCGGCATTCTGCCCGGTCATGATTGTCACGCGACTCGGGGAACAGACGCTCATGGCGTTGAACTGAGAAAAGCGGATCCCGCGAGCCGCCAGCTGCTCCATGTTGGGTGTCCGGTAGAACCGGTTCAGCGGATGCACAACCGGCTTACCGTTCTCACCAACTAAAAAGGGGACCGAGGTATCCATCACGCCCATGTCATCCACAAGGAAGATCACGACGTTCGGGCGAGCCGGTACTGCGGCAACCACCAATCCTGCTCCCCACCCGAACAATAGCCAGAGAGCAGTGCAACAGATCCATTTCATCTGATTGGCCTTTGAAGTCGAATGAGGACGGGAATGAAAAAATCCTCGCTCCAGCTGGAATGGAAATCCATTCAAAGTCAGAACGAGGAAGTTTGTGATCGCGAGCAGAAACGCAATGGATTAGTCGATTACCCGCTGCTTCAGTTCGCGTTCATAGCGATCTTTCAGGTCTTCCGGAATGTCCGGATACAGAATGTATCGCTTGATTTCTTCATCAGTTGGTCGAGCGAACGGACGGACCACGCGGAATCCAACCATGTCGCCGTCAGTCAGATACCAGATGCTGCGTGGCAGCTGGGGGTCCTGAATCTTCCAGTCTGGAGTCGATGGAATCCGCACCGCACTTCGCAGTCCTTCAGGGTCATCCTTCCAACTCCCCCCCTTGGTCACACGTGGATATTCCTTGCCATCTGGCAGGCAGACCGGGAATTCGGCAGCTTTATCTTCCGGCAGCGAGGCATAGAACTCTGGGTCATAGCGATCCAGAACCCATTCAGCGACGTTGCCGTGCATGTCATAGAGTCCCCAGGGATTCGGCTTCTTCTCACCGACCTTGTGGTAGACGTCATCAGAGTTGTCGAAATACCATGCGTAATCGCCGAGCTTCTCGGGATCATCGCCGAAGGAATAGGCTGTTGTCGTCCCGGCGCGACAGGCATATTCCCACTCTGCCTCGGTCGGAAGCCGGTAGTAGTGCCCGGTTTTGGCAGAGAGCCATTCGCAATACATCTTCGCGGCAGCCTGCGTCATGCCGATGGCAGGAAAGCCGTCGTGGCCCATGCCGAAGGTCATGTCCGTGTATTCCTTCGTCGCACGCGAGACGGCATCTGTGAAGTTATCGACCTTGTCCTTTTCACGTCCCAGCAGCTTACGACGCTGATTGTCGAGGCTCAGCCGCCACGTATCATATTCGTCCCACGTGACTTCCGTCTTGCCGATCCAGAACGGAGAGATCTTGACCTTGCGCTGAGGACCTTCGTCGTCATTTCGGCCTTCTTCCGTTTCCGGGCTCCCGATCAGGAACTCGCCCCCAGGAATGGGAATCATCTCGAAGCTGACATCAGTATCACGGAGCTTTTGCCTATAAGGCTTCATCTCGGCCGCTGTCGCGGCCTTGCTCGCAGGATCCTGCAGATACGGGTCGTTGGGATCCGGTTCGGCTGCGGAGAGTGTTGAAGTCAGTCCGACGCCGCAGACCACTGCCGACAGGCACGCCGCTTGCCAGAACTGACGTCCGAGGCATACTTTCATCATGTGTCACTCGATTCAGAATCAATCAGACCCAGGTCACTGAGATGCGGAATCAACGCAGAGTCGTCCTCTTCAACAACCGTCGAATGGGAGGAATTTCTCTGCTTGCGTTGCTTTGGCTGGTTCTCTTCTCCGCCCCGGCAACAGCACAAACCGAGTCAACTTCAGGGCTCACTCGATATGAATTCGTGCAGATCCGGATGGGAGTCCCGGCCAGAATCACAGTGTATGCCGCCGATGAGGCTCTCGCAATTCAGGCATCTGACTCAGCCTATGAACGTCTCAAACAACTCGACCGCTGCCTGAGTGATTATGATCCTGACAGTGAACTCAATCAGTTCTGCAGAAAGCCCTGCGGAACTGAAGTCGCGGTGAGTCCCGATTTGTGGACCATGCTGGACGAGTCACAACATTATGCACGGAGTTCTCAGGGAGCCCTCGACATCACAGTCGGCCCGATCGTTAAACTCTGGCGAGTCTCTCGTCGGAGCAAAAAACTGCCTGACCCGGAAAAACTGAAGACCGCTCTCGCTGCAGTCGGTTATGAGAATCTCCAGCTCAACGAAGCGAAGAAATCAGCCAAACTTCTGAAACCGAACATGCAGCTCGATTTCGGTGCGATCGCCAAGGGTTACGCCGCAGACGAGGCCTATGCCGTTCTCGCAAAGCACGGGTTAACGATCGCAATGGTCGCCGTCGCCGGAGATATTCGTGTCGGTGACCCGCCTCCCGGTCAGTCCGGCTGGAGAATTGCCGTGGAAGAACGCGGAGCCAACGGACCCGAAGAACATCATTCGATCATTGTGGAACTTTGCCGCGAAGGGATTTCGACAGCTGGAGACACCTATCAGTATCTGGAACTCGACGGAGTGCGATACTCGCACATTGTTGACCCGAAAACGGGAGTCGGGCTGACGCGTCCCGGAAGCGCGACGGTCATTGCTCCAACCTGTACGGAGTCAGATGCACTCGATACCCTGATTTTCGTGCTCGGCCGGGAAGCGGGACTGGAATACCTGAAACAGTACCCTCAGGCTGTCGGACTGTTCGTAGAACTGAATCAGGAAGGTCGGCCTGTCCAGACTCCCTCCCCGGGGTGGGAACGGCGGTTCCCTGTCGCGAAATAGCTTCCGTCACTCGGCCTGGTCGATCTCAATCTGCTTCTGCTCTCCAACTGGACCAGTTCATCAATGACGCAGCCGCCGGAGGACTCTTCAGCACCGGAATCCGAACGTTTCTGGCGTTGGTTCAAGATCGGACTCGGCGTTGCCCTGTTCTTCCTCGTCCTGCTCTGGCCTTATTCAGGAGGCCTGACTCCAGAGGCTCAACGCCTGCTGGCCGTGACTGTACTGATGGGGACGTTCTGGATTTCAGAACCGATTCCCATTGCGGTCACGAGTCTGTTCCCGCTGGCTCTTTACCCTCTGCTGAACATTCTCCCGGCGAATGCGGTTAGTCGGGCGTACAGCGATTCCACCGTCTATCTGTTCCTGGGGGGATTCCTTCTCGCTCTCGCAATTGAACGTTGGCATCTGCATCGACGAATCGCCCTTTATGTTCTGAAGCGATTGGGGAGCAGTCCCCGACAGATTGTGTTCGGCTTCATGCTCGCGACCGGAATTCTGTCGATGTGGATCAGCAACAGCGCGGCAGCAATGATGATGGTGCCAATCGGTCTGGCGCTGATGTCGACCTTGAAGGAGTCACTCTCCGGAGAGATCGCCTCAGAAGAAGTTGAGAGATCCATCCGCCAGCTGACAATTCCGCTGCTGTTGGGGATTGCCTATTCCGCGAGTGTCGGGGGAATCGCAACTTACGTCGGCAGCCCAACGAACATGGTCTTTCGGGGGTTCTGGGGACAGCAGTTTGTTCCACAGGGATATCCGGACGTCACCTTTGCCGAGTGGATGCTGGTCTTCACTCCGGCCAGCTTCGTCATGCTGTTTCTCTGCGGAATCGTGATGACCTGGAATCTGCGGCCGCTCCCGAATTCTGGCTTGTTGACGCGAGACTTCTTCTCGAAGCAGCTTGAAGAACTCGGCACTGCAACCGCCGCCGAGCGTCGGGTCGGCGCTCTGTTCTTCATCACCGCCCTGCTCTGGATCTTCCGGGAACCGCTGGTCGTTGATCAGTGGAAACTCGTCCCCGGCTGGACCGAACTCGTCATCAAAGCTGGAGCACTCGTTGGCGTCGACCTGAGCTATCTGATGAAGACGGTCAGCGACTCGACGATCGCGATTGCGATGGCAACGCTGCTCTTTGTCATCCCCGGAAATGGCCCCGTCGGGTCGCGTCCCCGACTGCTGAGTTGGAAGGAAGCCGAACGCGGGATCCCTTGGGGGATGCTGCTACTGTTCGGCGGCGGCTTTGCCATGGCTGAAGCCTTCGGGACGACCAAGCTCTCAACTTGGGTCGGGGAGAACTTCTCAGGCTGGATTGAAGGTCAGTCGCAGTTGGGCGTCACATTCATGGTCTGCACGCTTGTCACCGTGCTGACTGAGTTCACCAGCAACACAGCGACCGCGAATATGCTGATGCCAATTCTGGCTGCCGTCGCGCTGCAGCTGCACATGGACCCGCGGCTCCTGCTGATCCCGGCAACCGTCTCTTCCAGCTGCGGATTCATGATGCCGGTCGGAACGCCGCCGAATGCAATCGTGATCGCCTCTGGGAAAGTGCCAATCAAGTCGATGCTCGCCTACGGTCTGGTTCTGAACATCATCGGCATCGTCTGCGTCGCCCTCTTCACATGGTTCGTCGGAGCGGCGGTGATGAACATCCCGCTGCCGGGAAGTCCTGCCCCCGCAGGAGTGACCGCCCCGATGGCTTCTCCCGCCGAATCGACGATGTAGGCCAAAAAAAGAACACCCGCCCGAAGTAGATCGGGCGGGTGTTCTCGTATTCAGAGGACCGGCCAGACAGTGTCTGGTTGAGCCTGCATCCGCTTGCGAATTAGTCCTTCAGGTCAGGACGCTCCAGATTCAGCGGCACGCGCGACAGGAACTCTTCCGGCACGGCTCCGGACTGAGCCATCGCCTGCAGGTCGCGCTTGATTTCTTCGTCTGACGGAATCTGGCCGGCCTTCTGGGCATGCTGGTAGATCGTAACGAACCGGGGAATCTTCACATCGAGTTTAGAACTGGTTCCCTCGTCACGCATCCGATCCGTGAACATGATCCCGTCGAGGTGATCGGATTCATGCTGCACCACGCGAGCAGCCAGCTCACTGACTTCCATTGCGAATGGCTGTCCATTGAGGTCAAACGCCTCAACTGTCAATTCCGCCGCCCGACTGACGTTTCCGTACAGACCCGGCAGACTCAGGCAGCCTTCTTCCCCCAGCTCACGGCCTTTTCGCTTCGTGATGATCGGATTGATGAAGACGAGTTCCTCATCCTTCTCATCCGGGCGGGCCTCGAGATTCACGATAAAGAACCGGAACGGCAGGCCGACCTGATTGGCAGCGAGCCCGATCCCTTCCGCTTCATACATCAGATCAAACATCTGACTCACCGTCTTGCGAAAGACGGAATCGATCTTCTTGAGATCAACAGAACGGAACGCCAGAGCGGGATGGGGATAAGGAACAATCTGCATTGAACGTGAGCTTCAGGCCAGTCTGAGTCAGGATTTCAGGTCTTCTGCAAGACGCTGCGCCGCGATTTTGCCACGGACAGCAACCGTGAGAACTGCTGCAACTCCATAGAGTCGAGTGGAAAAATCATAGACCATTCCGCTCGAAACGCCTAGTGGTGGAATCAGCATGACAGAATGCCAGACTGGCCCGGCAGTGGAGCCTGGGGCCGAAATGTTCTAAAACGTCAGGGATTCAAATCCCCAGACTTCGCCCATTGTGTGAACGGATCAAAGTACAGTGAACAGTCAGGACGGCGTGCAGACGACAAGCAACAGACAATGGCGCAACTGGGACAACGAATATGTCTGGCATCCATTCACTGCGATGCAGGCGTATGAGCAGGAACAGGCTCCGATCATCGAGTCCGGGGAAGGATTCGAATTGATTGATGTGGATTGCCGACGGTATCTCGACGGAATCTCATCACTCTGGTGCAACGTTCATGGACACCGCGTCCCAGAGATCGACGACGCCATCCGCCAGCAGATGGACAAGGTGAGTCACACGACGTTGCTTGGGCTGTCATCGACGCCTTCCATTGAGCTCGCAAAGCGGTTGGTCGAACGGGCTCCGAGCGGCTTGAACAAAGTCTTCTACTCGGACAGCGGATCAACCGCCGTTGAGGCCGCTCTGAAAATCGCCTTCCAGTACCATCGCCAGAAGCCGGACGGACCAGAGCAGCGAGACCTGTTCGCGACCATTAGCGGTGCCTATCACGGCGACACGATCGGCTCTGTCAGCCTGGGACAGATCGGGCTGTTCCATCGGGTCTATGGATCTTTGTTGTTCCCGACAATTGCCTGCCCTTCTCCAGTCGCTCTGCGTGTCCCGGAAGGCTTCACCCGACAGGGGTATCTGGACTTCTGTTTCGCAGAAGCCGAGCGAATCATCACTGTAAACGCTCCGCGGCTCGCCGCACTCGTCGTGGAACCACTGGTCCAGGGAGCCGCTGGTATTCTGGTTCATCCTCCGGGATACCTGAAACACCTGCGTGAGCTGACCCGACGGCATGGCATTCCACTCATCGCGGACGAAGTCGCTGTCGGCTTCGGCAGAACAGGCACCCTGTTTGCCTGCGAGCAGGAACAAGTGACACCTGACCTGATGTGCCTCGCCAAGGGATTGACCGGGGGCTATTTGCCGCTCGCAGCGACATTGGCGACCGATGAAATCTATTCCGCATTTCTCGGGGACCCGAGCGAAGGAAGAACCTTCTTCCACGGCCACACATTCACCGGAAATCCGCTGGCGTGCGTTGCGGGCATTGCCTCACTGGATTTAATCGAGAAGAACAACGTTCTCGAGAATGCCCGGCTCAATGCAGAGCGAATCACCCAGCGACTGAGCGTTCTGAAAAATCATTCGCATGTCGCCGAGATCCGGCAGCGGGGAATCATGGTCGGCATCGAGCTGGTGCAGGATCGCGAGTCGCTCACCAGCTTCCCGGCTGAGCGTCGCACAGGTCATCTCGTGACACTGGCCGCCCGCAAACGTGGAGTGATCATCCGACCGCTGGGGGATGTCGTTGTTCTGATGCCAGCACCTGCCATGCAGGCTTCGGACATTGATCGACTCTGCGACGTCGCCATTGAGTCCATCAATGAAGTGACGGCTGCTTGATTACTGGGGTGAATGACTGGCAGCGAGGCCCGTCCAGTGCTCACTGCGTCTGAATGGAGATGCGACGGGGTTCTGCACGGGGAATTCGGGGCAGCAATACTTCAAGAACGCCGTTCGTCAGCTTCGCGGAAATGCGGTCGTGATCGACATCATCGCTCAAGATGAACGAGCGCAGGAAGTCTCCTGAATGATATTCCTGATGGACGAGTTCGGCCCCTTCCGGAACCGGTGACGTCACACGGCCGAACAGGGTCAGGCGGTTGTCCTGCACCTGCAATTCCAAACCCTCTGCTGTCACGCCAGGTAAGTCGGCACGAAGCACCAGCCCCTGTCCGTTTTCAAAAATGTCGATCGGCGGAGTTCGCACCCAACGTTCCGGGGTGGGGTCCTGTGATCGGGCTTCTTCAGGATGACGCGGATGATTGGACATGACTTGCGTGCCGGTTGGTAATGCTGTGTCGTGATCCAGAGATACGTCCGGGCTTTCACTCCGAAAGCCCTCAACGGGTCGAAATCGTCGCTGTTACGAAGAGACGCCCGGGTCATTCAGTTTGATCTGCCGGGGGGCCGTCGCCGGAAGCTTTGGAAGAGTCACCTTGAGCAGACCATGCGTCAGCTCGGCCTGGATCCGGGATTCATCGACACGCTCCGGAAGAACGACCACCCGCTCCCAGTCGCCACTCGTGCGTTCGCTGCGACGAAACCGTTCTGCGGGAATTTCGCCCATTGAAGAACGCGTCCCACGCAGGGACAACTTTCCGTCAGCGACCTCGATGTCAATTTCGGACACTTCGCATCCAGGCAGTTCCGCAGTGATGAGATAGTCCGTGGCTGTCGCATACACATTCAGCCCTGGATAAGGCCGACCGAGCCGTAACCCCTCGAATGCCACCTCGACACTTTTCATCCAGCGGTCCATCTCACGCTCGAGATCGGGCCAAGACTGGAGAGAATTTCCTAACCGAAACACTGGCATGGAGATCTTAAAGCAGCGAGTCCTGCTTCCCTTTGGAGGCACTGAGATCACATTCTCCACCGGAGATCCGAATGCTGTCCGGCGGACTTTCCTCAGAAGACATATTGCCATGCAATTTCCGCGCCGAAGGAAAAAATGACGCAACCTCAACGAAAGTTAAGCTATTTGCTGCAGAGAGATTACGCACGGCGTGAGAGCGGGGTGACAGGCGAGTGACCGGAAACGCGATGCCAATCTGGCAGGACATTAATGATGTGCCGCGTTATTGAGAAATTCGAATCGAAGCAAAAAACATGATTTCATTTCGCCCCGGCAGTTCTTGTGGCCTACGTTTTTAGCAACACTCCTTCTGGGCCGGGATCTCTTCCTAAGGCGGCGGCGTCATGTCCTCAATTCTGAAATTTCTGCGGGGCGAAGAGGGCCCGACCTCCGTTGAATACGCGGTCATGCTCGCCCTGATCATCACGTCCTGCGTGGTGACCATCAAAACTGTCGGCAGCAGTACCAGCGGAATCTGGGCGTCAAATCAGCAGAAGCTGGACGAAGCTGGTTTCAGCCAGAGTCCGTAACAGCACAGCTATCCGGTTCGATCAGGTCTCACCGGCCCTGCGAGGCTTCAGGAGTCTCGACCGGTAGCCCGCCTGAAATTCCTTAGGCTTCGGAATCCAAATCTTTGAGACGGATTTCATCGTCAGGATTGGGCTGATCTTCGACAGGTCCCCGACGGATGAATGTCTGATCTGGCGGAGATCGCATGGAATTCTCCGGCGGCGGAACTTCTGGCCGAACGAGAGGAATCACCTGCACAGGCCGGATCGGAGGGGGATTCGCTGCTTCAGCCGCCTGGCGTTTGAAAGCATTCGAGCGCGAGAGCATGTGCGACTGAGGAACTAATTGATACCCGACATCTCCGACCCAGAGAATGTCATTCTGGGCCAGTGCGTGCTCCCGATCCACTGGGGTGTCATTGACGCGAACGCCGTTCATGCTGGCGAGATCCCGGACGACCACCCGATCATCGATCAGAGCAACACAACAATGCTTCCGTGACACTTTTCGGCTGGTAGTGATGACGACGTCGCACTCCACTCCCCGGCCAAGAAAGAGAATCGCCTTGTCCAGAACGACAGGAGAACTGCCGTCGACGGGGACAAGCGCCATTTTCATTTCTCTTCCCTTCCCTTTATCCATTGAACAAATGACTTGCATGACAACGCGAAAGTCGTCTGGCAGAGCGAAATGCCGTTCAAATTTTAGCGGTGCTAAGGGTTGGGCGGCACCTTGACGCTCGAAAAATCAATTTTGACATAAAAACTCTTTGCAATTTATTCGTTGCTTCCGGATTGACGGGTTTGGACGCTCCGATGACGGAAGACCACATCACATCCGGTTGAGAAAGTGACGTTTCCACCGGAATTGACCGAATACCCGTCCAGTTGCAAAGATGGGGAATCGGCATTGGCCGTTTCAAAACATCGTCGGAAAGAGCAGCCCTCGCTCCTTCCCTTGCTGGCAGGAAGGTTCCCATGGAGGGCTCCCCCCGAATTGGTGTGGAGCGTGAGCAGTGGGGTCTCATCGCTAAATGGACCGTCCTGTCCTCACTCGTCGGTGTGATCGCCGGGTGTGGCGGGATCATTTTTGAGATTCTCACCCAGCTTGTCACCCGGGTATCGCTGGTCTCTATTGTCGGATATACCGCCCCGGAGACCGCAGGGGAATTAACCCTCTTCCCTCCTCCCGCGGCGCTGGACCTTGGAATCTGGCTGCTGCTCCCTGTCATCATTCTTGGCGGGCTGCTGTCAGGTTGGCTGGTGTACACCTTTGCTCCCGAGGCAGAGGGACATGGAACCGACGCGGCTATCAATGCTTTTCATCACCAGGAAGGATTGATCCGCAAACGGATTCCTTTCATCAAAACAATGGCCTCGGCTCTGACATTAGGAACGGGTGGCTCTGGCGGACGAGAAGGTCCGATCGCATTAATCGGCGCCGCCTTCGGGTCCTATCTGGCGACGGTTCTGAAGCTGTCAGTTCGTGATCGTCGGATTCTTCTTGCAGCAGGGATCGGTGCCGGGATCGCCGCGATCTTTCGGGCTCCCATCGCCGGCGCCCTGTTTGCCGCTGAGATCCTCTACAGCGAAGCCGATCTGGAAACCGACGCGATCATTCCTGCCGCTGCGGCTTCGCTCGTCTCCTATTCGGTCTTTACGTTCTGGCTCCCGGCTGAGATCCGACATCTCCCGCTGTTTGGATCCGATCTGCAGGGACTGCAGTGGAATTCCGTCGAAGAGTTGTTTCTCTATGTCGTGCTGGCCCTGGTACTGGTCCCCGTTGGAGCGATCTATATCCGGACATTCTACGGAACTCAGTGGCTCTTTCAGAAATGCCCCTGCTCTCGCAAGCTGCGTCCTGCTCTGGGAGCCGCTTTGACTGGACTGCTGGGGATTGGTCTGTTCAAGCTTTGTGGGAGCAATATTCATTCACTGGCGGTGCTGGGGGCGGGTTATGGAACGCTGCAATCAGCACTGATCAATGCAGGGGCGATCGGCGTTCCCCTGCTGCTGACCATTGCGGCCATAAAGATCTTAACGACATCCCTGACGATCTCTTCGGGAGGCTCTGGCGGAGTTTTCGGCCCTTCAATGGTGATCGGAGGCTGCGTCGGATCCAGCGTCGGATTAATCCTCCACTGGTACTTCCCAAGTCTGGTTCCTCACCCGGAAGCATTCGGAATCGTCGGGATGGCGGGGTTCTTCGCCGGATGCGCCCATGCCCCGTTCTCCACAATTCTGATGGTCTCGGAGATCACTGGAAGCTATGGACTCCTGCTGCCGACGATGGGTGTCTCGACCGTCACGTTTGTGCTTGGTCGCCCCTGGAAGCTCTACATCAAACAGGTTCCGAATCGTCAATCATCACCAGCACATCAGGGGGAAATGGGGCTCCCGGAAGTTCTGTCGCACTTGCGAGTCTCTGATATTCTTCACCCGATTGACACTTCTGCGGTCGCTCCTCTGGAATCATCGCTGCCCGAGATCACGGCGCAATTCGCCACATCACATGAACTCATGGTGCCTGTCGTTGATCAGCAGAATCAGTTTCGAGGCCTGCTCGATCTGGCGGAAGTGCGGGGACTGCTGGCGCCGAATGTCGAAGGCAACACCCCTACCGTTCAATCGCTGACCCGCATGTCGCGAGTGACTCTCTCGCCACAGGATCCGCTCTCGACGGCCTTGGCTCGTAGCGTGCAATACGATCAAACGATTATTCCCGTCATGAGCAGCGATTCTCCGACAAGACTACTCGGACTCTTTCACCAGCGCGATGCTCTGCGCGCGATTCCACATGCGTCCCCTTCTGCAGGAGCTCACTCCAACGCTGAAGAGTGATCTGGTTGAAAGTGGTTACGCCAAGAATCTTGTCCTACCTCTCCCTGTTTCTCGTGAGACAAAACTGATTCAATAGACCAGACTGTCGATTCAATCCACGTCACGCTGGCCCTGCATTCATTTGTGCAGAGCCCTCTTCTCGACACGAACTCCATTCACCGATTCCTCTCTCTGTTCCCCAATGCGACACTGGCTCTGGATCACTGGCATTCCACTGGCGTTTCTCGTCGGAGCGTGGTTGCTTGTGGCCACCTGTGAAGCCATCACTCCTCTTGTTTCCAGCCAGACATCCATCAACTTTCTGAATGCCGGCTCTCTGTGGAAGTCGCTGCTCCTCTCACTGGCCGTCGGGGGATGTGTCGCAGCGATCGTCTCTCTGTTTCGAGATGAAGCTCGCCTTGTCTCGCTGAAACTCGGAACAGGTCTGCTGGCACTGCGACTCGGACTTGTGCTGGTGCTGTTCCTCGCGCTGCTGCAACCAGTTCTCAGTCGGACGCAAGGGGACAAGCTCCATGAGCGACTACTCGTCGCTGTCGATGTTTCGGAGAGCATGGACACAGTCGATGCTCAGGCAACGCAGCTGGAACTCCTGCGAGGAGCCGATGCACTCGGTCTGTTCAAGAATCCCACTGTCCAGCAGCGGGCGAAACAATGGATCCGGTCTTTGCAGTCAGGTCAGACACCGGACTGGATTGATCCCGCTGAAGCAGAATCCCCTGAGAAGCAGACGCAGCTTGCGAAGATCCGACAGGACAATCTCAAATCACAACTGCAGGAGGTCGCCCGACTCCCACGCCTAGAGATTCTGCGTCAGGCACTGACTTCCCCGAGTGGTGATCTGCTCACCGCGCTGGCCGCAGTCTGTGAAGTCCAGCTGACCGGTCTGGCTGACACCGTCATTCCGCTGCAGGCAGAACAGCTCTCGCAACCGCTGACTGCGAACGTCCTCCGGCTGCCTCGTGATCATTCTCGACTCGGCCAGCTTGCGGAGACACTCCAGCTCCAGTCATCACCGACGCCGCTGGCTGGCATCGTGCTGCTGAGCGACGGGCATGATACCACCTCGGCTTCGCCTGAATCACTGGTCAAACGCCTGCAGAATCTCGGAGTCCCGATTCATACCGTGCTGGTCGGGTCAGAGGTCCGCCCGCGCGACCTGTCGATCATGCACATCGATCATCCTGAGTCCGTCTTCATTACCGATCGGCCGCAGATCAAAGTCATCGTGCAGACAGCCGGGTTCGAGGGAGAGACTCTCAACGTCTCCCTGCAGGCACTCGACGTGCCTGATGAAGCCCCGCTGCATCGCACCTTGATCCCGTCGGGTGCGGCCAGTGAAGTCGAATTCACACTTCCGGAGCTGACGGTCGGCAAGCACCGTTATCGGGTGTGGACCGACGTGGTTCCTAACGAAACTCGCGAAGACAACAACAGCAGCGACTTCGCTCTGCAGGTTGTCGACGATCGAGCCCGCGTCCTCGTCATTGAAGGGGATAGCCGCTGGGAGTTCCGGTTTCTGATTGATGCCCTGTCACGAGACCCCCAGGTGTCATTGGACGTCGTTCTGTTTGAACAGCCCTACTTGGGGGTGCTCTCAAATCCTTACTTCCCGAAACAACTCCGTCCTGAAGCGACCATCGCGAATCAGACGCCCTTCTCCACGTATGACGTGGTTCTGATCGGCGATGTCTCTCCCAACGACCTGCAGTCACGCCACTGGCAGGATCTCGATCGATACGTCCGACAGGAGGGAGGGACGCTGATCCTCACTGCCGGCAAGAAGTTCTTCCCGTCGGCCTACAAAGGAACGCTGGCTGAAAACCTGCTGCCGATCACCGAGCCGGGTGAAGTCACAATCGGCGCCCAGGCACAGACCGGGCCTCCGGAGGAACGCGGATTCCGTCTGTCGATCAGCGAAGATGGCCAGATGCTGCCGATGTTTCAGTTTGCCGCCGAACGGGAGCAGTCACAGAAGATCTGGGCCACACTCCCCGGCCACTTCTGGGGAATCTCAGGGAAAGCACGCGGCGGAGCCAGCATCTGGGCCGAGCCTCAACGCGGTGGTGACATATCGGCCGCTGAAGCCCGACAGGCGTTGATGGCACAACATTATGTCGGAGCCGGTCAGGTCATCTGGATCGGCATCGATAGTACATGGCGTTGGCGGTATCTCGTCGGTGATCTCTACCATCACCGATTCTGGGGACAGCTGATGCGCTGGGCCGTCGCCATTCGCACGACCGCCGGAGACGGCTCCATTCGCCTGGGAGTCCGTGAGTCGGTTCTCCGTTCAGGTCAGCCGGCTCATCTTCAAGTGCGGTTGAGCGAGGCCTTCCTCGCTCAGGCTCCGGACCTGCAACTTCAAGCCGTTGTGTCGCGACAGGGAGAAGGCATCCCCTTCTCGCAGACGGTGCCGATCGTCAGTCGTGACGGCAATTCCACAATGCGTGAGGCCCAAGTCAATGGGCTTCCGCCGGGTGAGTACCTGGCGCGTCTCAAGATCAGCGGGGCCGAAACTCCCCAGTCGTTGCCAGAGGTCATGTTCGTCGTGAATGCCGAACTCTCGCGCGAACGACAGGACGTGCACGCCAACAGTGCGTTGCTGAAGGAGATTTCTTCCGCGTCCGGAGGAGAGTTTCTTTACCTCAATGAACTGCACCGCCTACCTGAACTCCTGCAAGGTGGAACTTCCGTCGAGCAGCGCCGCACCGAGATTCCGCTCTACAGCCACTGGTCGATTCTGGTGCTCTTCTGCGGACTCGCCATGACCGAATGGGTCCTCCGCAAAATCAACGGACTGCCGTAGGTGTGTGGTCCGCAAGGGCTTGGACAATTGGCCGTCCGCCTCACTGGAAGAAATTCGAAGCACGATATTCCAAATTCAAAACAAATACAAACGGTTTCGCTTCCAGGCCCTTCAGCTGTCTCTCTGTTCTGGGGGTTGAACCTTCGCCTCTTTTTCGAATTTGATGCTTCGAATTTCTGATTTCATCGGAAGAACTCCGTCGCACCGCTGATTCAGACCGATCACCCGAGAAAGACGGGTTTTGAGTTGATCCATCCCCGTTCATGCCGTTTTCAGTTCCGGCCCAGAACGAATCGTCTTTCCTGATGAAATTCAGAAAGGGCATTCACACGCATCTCAGGGCGATCACTTGCGGAATCGACCTCCGAGAAAAGAGGCTGCGATGACCATGCAACGCAGACACATCTCCCGACTGCTCGTAATGCTGACGCTCAGCATCTGGTCACAGGTCGTGACCGCCCAGCTGATTCGCCCGACAACTCAGGAAGAAATCACGCGCCGACTTCAGGTTCCCCCCGACAATTTCGACGACCGGCAAGCACTGCTGGCAGTCATTCTCGACCGTCACCCCGTGCCTGATCTGATCGCGCCACACCTCGACGGTGACTGGGCTGCTGAGGCTGCGATTGCATATCTGGCGGCTGGAGGAAGTGAGGCGGTGGCTGCAGATGGATTGCGAAGAGACATCAAAGAAGGTTTACCCTATCCAGTTCGCACTCTCCACCTGGCAATCGCATTACTCGATTCGCCGAAGTTCGGGCCTCTCTCCAGACAGTCACTGATTACGGGGCTGCTTGAAGACGATTTTGAAATCACGAGATTCTTCTCGAAAATACGGGGCGATCAATGGCGGCCACTCATTCTGGATCTCCTGAACCAGTTGCCGACTCACGAGCCAGATAAAGGAGAAGAATCACCGCGACTCGAGTTCCTTTCGACGACAATGGGGAATGAATTCTTTCCCCAGATCAGACAGCTGCTCGACGCCCGTCAGAACTGGTTGCGCCAGCTCGCAGCCCACTGGCTGGTCTGCGGGGATTTCGACGACCTGCCAATGGAACAAGTCCGCAAACTCCTCGATCACGCCGGGCCGTATCACTCTCTGGCAGGTGCGACACTCACGCTTCGCAAGCAGCCGGAGAACTCTCAAGCCCGTGACGTGCTGCTGCAGGCATTGGCGTCCGATGACAGCGAGTTTTGTACACTCGCCATCATCTCAGCCGGGACACTGGCTGATCAGGATCCTGAGTGGTTCGGACGATTGCTGACGATGCTTTTGAATGCTGATAAAAACTCCGCCCAAAAGTTGATGCGTGTCATTTCTCGCATCCTCCCGCGTCACGAATTGCTTCTGGCTCAATTTCTTCAGGAAAATTTCGATCGTCTGGGGACTCCACTCAACAAGAACGCCACCTATCTGATCAAGAGCGAACAGGAGGACCAGGAAGTTCTCCAGATTTGGGAGATGATCCTGAAGAAACCTCAGTTCGACGAGATCGAAAAAGCTGTTCTGCGCCAAAGGCGAACCAAAAAGCCCCATCCAGACACATTCGAGATCCTCTTCCGGCATCTGAGTTCGACGGATCCTGATGAATCAGGCGGTGCGGCATATCTACTCGGAGATCTCGAACTGACCTCACCTCAAAAATCTCAACTCCTCACAAAAGCCGATGACCTTCTGAAAGTTTCAGCCGACCCCTCGGACACTCCGCTCATAGTCAATGAAGCCGTCGCGTTGATGTATTGGAAACATAATCTGGAGAGACCTCGTATTCTGAAACTACAGAGGCGGCTCCTTACGTCGACACAAAAGGAGCTCTTCGAGAATGGACTCAGCCTCACGCGATTCACCCGATCCGCATCTGCAGAAGAATGTCAGGCCATATTCGAAAGGGCCTGCTCGTCGCCAATCGAGTTGGGACGCATTGCCACTTTTTTATCAGAGATCGGAAGCGAGTTTACGGAATTCCTCCTTGGTCGCCTTCAGGATGAAAACCCGGACCGCAGAGCCGCTGCTGCGAGACTCCTTCCGATCACTCAACCGTCTCAGGCAATACTGGATGGCCTGATCGCCCTGTTGAACGACCAGCATGTGGTCGAAGTGAACTGTCTGTTTGGCGACTGGAAAGGTCCACTTAGCGAGTTCGCTGCATCCAGGCTCTCAGTTTTCGTCTACCTCCATCCAGAACTCACCCCCCATCTGACTTCCCGGCCCGAAGTTTTAGCCAAACTTCGCCCACTCCTCGACGAAAGGGAATGGGAGAGGGTCACCAGTCCCCGGCCGACATTTGAAGAAATCAAATCTGGGGACAGAATCCCGACCTATCGCGAACTTGAAATCGTCCTCAAGCAAGATCGTCCAGACAATCCGTTCAAACGAAAATACCAGCCACTCGAACTTTCACCCGCCTTACTGAATGAGTTCCTCTCGAAGTCCCGAAGACTGAGAGCGAGCGGCGGCGATTTCTCGAATGATGGGGCAATGGAGATCGTGAATGCAGTCGGCGAGTCGCCGAATCCACCGCCGGAATTGCTGGACGAAATGAATCTGTGGCTGGCCGAATGCCCGGTCCTCGAATACGACGCTGCCGTCTCGGTGGCAGGAAATCTGCTGCGTCACCAGCCTGACAACCCCGCCGCCCGAAAGGTGATCCTGCTCGACCAACGTCGCTACTCCCCGTCTTTCATCCGTTGACAACACATGCAAGAAACAATGTCCCCAAAATAAGTCCCGGTAAGAACGTCACCAGAGGGCATGCGATGCGGCTCACGGTGTCTCTGCTGAAGTCGGCTTGAAGTGCTCGGCGTTCCGTGCGGCGTAGAGAAGAGCAACCTGTCGGAGCGCGATACTTGAACGGTCGTGTTCCTCCTCGAGCGGCCGGAATGCCGCCTCCAACTGCTCGTAGCGTTTCCCGAGAGCCGAGAGCCGGGTGTCCCGATCACGGTCGATTCCCTGAGGCCCGACGATTTGCGCCATCGACTCAAGAGTCTTTAACGCGGGCAGAACAGTTCCAGCATCCCCGCCGGGCGTTCGTTTGGGCCATTTTTCCGCAAACAGAACACCAGCATCATCCGGATTCTGCAAAACGAATCTCTCCAGTTCCTGCAAGGCGGCCCGCGTTTCGGCAAATCGATTTCCACTGCTGTTGCCGAGAAACTGCATCAGGCCCCCGTTTCCGATTTCCCCATCAAAAATGATGGTGTCCCGGACGACACATTGTGGAAACGACAGCCCGGCAAGAGAGACTTCCTCCTCCCGATTGAGGACATACATGTACGGATCTTCTACACCCGCAAGGATCGCCAGCGATTCGACCGCGGCTCCACGAATCCGCTCGACCGGATGACTCAACATCCTGACCAGCAACGGGCGAGATTCTTCCTTCAATTGCAGTGCGAGCAACTTCAGGATTGCAACGCAGATCTGTTCATCCAGGTAATCGATTTCCCCTTCCATTCTACTTAACGCATCTTCGAGCAGGTGTTGCAGCTTCTCGACCGGCAACGGAATTTTCTGTTCAACACTGGCCTTCAACAATTCCGGAAGATTGGGATTCTGGCGAGTCAGTAATCTCGGGGATGAAAAGTCGGCTGCGGCTCTTGAAGGATCGAGAATCGCCAACGTCGTGGAGATTTCATTGTTCTCTTCGGCCCAAAGCTGATCAGAAAGTTTCAGTAGCAAGTTATAAGCCTGTTGCTGAAAACTCGTATCACGCCGCCGCAGAAAGCCTGCCTGCATTCCCCTGTGCGTCCATTCCCGAACATAGACGTCTTCGTCCTGCATGAGACGACTGAGAGTCGGGATTGCCTCGCTGCGACCAAGGCTGGCCAAGTGTTCTCCAGCAATTTTGCGAACATCTTCAGAAGTGGACCAAGAGAGAGCCGTCGCCGTTTTCAGGACCAGTTCGTCAGCATAATTGGCAACAAGAAGTCCCAGCACAGCTTCTAACGGTGCGGGTGTCATCGCTTCGAACCGGGGCCATTCCGCCAGATGAAATCGGGGATCATCGACGACCGCAGACAGCGAGGGCACAATGACCTCTCCCATCATCGAGAGCATCTTGTGAGACTCACGGGCAGTCCGTTCCTTTAACAAGCCGCCCACGATTCGATCGATCCTTCTCCTCGTCGGATTCTTCGGCGGTTGAAGATTGTTCCAGCGGTCGAGGCTTCTCTGAAGACTGTTCCGATAAAAAGCACTCTTGATGAAATCTCCAAATCCGCTCATCAGCCCGGCCCCATTCTGAAATGGTCTCGTTGAGTTGTTTGCCCGTCTGCCCGCTTCTCTGGCATGCAAGAGTCTTACTTCAGGGAAGTTTTATCACAATAAAAAAAGCCCTGTCAGTCTCATCTGACAGGGCTCTCCATTAAAAATCAACTCATAGCAAGTTCGCTGACTATTTCACTCGCTCGAACGTCAGTCCCGGGTCGCTATCAGGAGCCCCGTCGAGGCGGAACTGCCATTGGTCAGGACTGATCGACTTCACGCTGCCGGCCATCGCTCCCTGCTGCGGGCTTTCAAATGAAACCGCATCGGGGGCGTGCGAGACATCGCCGGTGACTTTGATCGGCGCCTGATTCGGCTGAGTCGCCGTCCAGACAAACTTCGCGTCATCACCAACTGTGAGATCGATTGTCGTGTCTCCGGCCTTCGCTCTCCAGACTCCAACCAGATCCGTCTGCGGGCCGGCGGGAGTTGTCGGAGTCGCTTCTGCCGGAACCATCAACGGCTGGTTCGTTTCCGGAGCAGCTGTCGAATTCTGCGAAGGCGGATTCGTCAAAGCATCCAGCATTCTTTTCGCGGTGACGTCTTTAGGCTGGTTTGCAACCACGACCCGCAATGCGTCAGCTGCTTCAGCCTGATATCCCGTGACGAGATATTGATAGGCCAGTACGAAGTACGCTGCCGCATCGTTCGGGTGCTCTTTGCAATAAGCCTCGAGGTTTCGCAGTTGAGCGGTGTAATCCTCGACGTTGCCGTACAACCCGCTCATCGTTGTCCAGTCCATTCCCGGCGCTGAAGTCAGCAGGGAATTCAACGCTGCTGCGGCCGGCTGATATTGACCCAGCGCGAACAGGTTCAAGGCTCGAACTTCGTGAGCAACGGCGTCACCCGGCATGTCTTTGATTGCCGTATCAAAGTAAGGCATCGCCTCGGCGTACTCTCCGGCTTTGAAAAGCCCGAGAGCATTATCAAAGGCTGAGCTTACCTGAACCGGTGTCGTGACCTCTGTCCCTTCGTCAACGACATAAGACGTGACAGGAACAGGCTGGGAATAGTTATAAACCTGATAGACCGGTGAAGTGACTACGTAGTACGGGTTATAGTACCCGTATCCCCAACCCGCCGTGTAGGCTCCAAGCCCCCAGCCGAGGCCACCCCACAGCAGTGGAGAGTACCAGTTACTTCCCCAGTACCCGCGCCACGGTCCGTTGTACCAGCCGTAATTGGGGTTCACGCCATAGCGAGCCCAATTCCCACGCCAGCCATAGCCGGGATTTCCCCAACCCCAATTGCCTCCGCCGTAGTAGCCGTAGCGATCCCACGAGGGTCTCGCATTAAAGCCAGGACCTCCCCAACCAGGACGTCCCCAGCCTCCACCGCCCGGGCCCGGACCCGGCCGTCCTCCAATGACAGGACGGCCTCCATAACCCGGTCGGCCATCCCCTGGGCGACCGTATGGTGGGCGACCATCACCAGGTCGGTTTGCTCCCGGCCGACCACCAAAGCTTGGTCGATCCCAAGGACGATCTCCAAACCCAGGGCGACCATCCCCCGGACGTCCGTCGCCGGGCCGCCCATCACCTGGACGAATCCCACTTGGACGGCCGTCCCCTGGTCGACCATCTCCGGGACGCCCATCGCCCGGACGAATTCCACCGGGACGACCGTCTCCCGGTCGCGTTCCGCCTGGTCGTCCGTCTCCGGGTCGGCCATCGCCGGGACCAATTCCGCCCGGTCGACCGCCGCCAGGAATTCCATCACCTGGACGGGTTCCACCTGGTCCAACTCCACCCGGCCCTGCTCCGCCGGGACGTGTTCCGCCCGGCCGGCCACCGCTAGGAATTCCACCACCGGGGCGAGTTCCACCCGGTCCCACCCCTCCAGGCCCTATCCCACCAGGACGGGTTCCCCCATCAGGACGCCCTCCTCCCGGTCGGACATCAACCGACTGCCCGGGGCGAGAGATTCCGCCGGGTGGACGGAAATCCTGCGGACGATTCACCGGCCGCGGTGTTCCGGGATTGGGAAGACTTGGGCGATTACCTGGATTTAGATTCGGACGACCGACAGTCTGTGTTTGTCGAGGTGGTGTCCCCCCCATCGTGGGACGCTGAATCGGATTTGGTCGATTCGGTGCACCCGCAGGGCGTCCTCCACTGCCTCCAAATGTTCCCATTGAGGGACGAGCGGTATTCACAGGTGGTCGCGAAGGTGAAAAATTAGGACGAGCACCACCCCCTGGACGGGCTCCACCTCCCGGAGGCATGGATGGCCTCGCACCGCCGCCGCCCCCAATCGCCGGGCGGCCACCACCGGGTCGACCACCACCACCGCCGGGAGGACGTCCTCCACCTGGCGGGCCACCGGCAGACCGACCTCCACGGGGACCTTGAGCTTCTGCAGTGGGCAGAAATGAAGTCGGCGCAGCCATCAGGCCGCAAAGCAATATCGCGATCGCTTGACGGCGCAATTTCCCTGAATTCAAAGGCATCGATCCACTCCTTCTCCTCTCGATGATCAGGAAGAGAATTCCCGGGTCACCGCCACGGAGGTCTGTCCGTGTCCAGTCCTGACCTGCCGCTCAGGGATCAGGTCTTATTCTTAACATCAACCGTAGGCTCAACTTCAATCTTTCGACGCCAAGGCACTCGCCCGGACGCAACCTCTTTCAAGGAATTGTTTTCACAGTGGCAGGCCGTTTCACAATCGTGACTTCAAAGTCGTCGTCCCGATCATTTCCGGCGATTCGTTCAGTCCCTTTCATTGTGAAGCGATCCTTCGAGATCTGCTTCAACGCGAGGGTCGCTGACCCGGTCGTACCATCCGGGAGAACGGCCTGTGATTTCACCACCCAGCCATCTTCAACAGGAGTCCAGCGTCCTTCCGCATAACCCCCATCGGAGTCAAACATCCACGATCGGGGAGCCCCAACAAGTGGATCCCAACCGATTCTCTGCTCACACCGCAGCTTCACATTATGACCTTCGAAAATGACGTATTCGCCGAGAAGAAAGTTCGCATCATCATCCCAGCGGTAACGAATTTGGACGGTGCTATCAGTTCCTTCGTTAACCCATTCCCCTTCCAGCCACGCTAATGGCTGCAGGTAATCACCGGGCGAACGAACCGGGGGAGCCTCAAAATCTCGAAGGGACGCGATTTGCCATCCTGATTCCCCCTTCGTGAGGACAGTGATGTATCGCAGTGCGAGTTTCACGCCTGTCTGCTCAACGACCACCTCACGTAGACCTTCCTCAATTGCAATTGCCGGGCCAAGATTCCTTATGGAATCTGGTTGAAGCCGCAAAGTCGCACCTGGGAACTGCTGAAAATAGGCCGTGAGGATGGTCTGAATTTCTTCGCGCCCTTGGAAAAGGGTGCCATTCTCATCAATCCACTCTCCCTCAGGCACAAACAGCTGAGCCAGTTCTGCCGCGTTCCCTGAATTGAACGCAGCCGTCACTTTCTCTCCCAGACCAGTAAACTGATCCTTCGCCGGCGCTGCTGCCTCCTGAGCAATCGCGAACGAGCAAAGCATCGCCCAGCATCCCATTCCCAGCAAACTGCGACTAATCATCCGTCTATTCTCCTCAATGAACCCGGCGCTGACGTTCGGATCTGAACTGCAACCGACCAATCTCTCCCATCCCTCGCCGCCATCAAGACTACGGAGAAGGAGACTGAAAAGTAGCAGTTCGGAGCGGACAGGGGACGTCTCGACGCGCCCATCAAGACAACCCGTCCCATCCCCCTTCATAATGCATGAAGAGGGCGAGACGGCAAGGAGGGAGTTCCGTGGAATCAGGAACTTGCGTCACAGCAGTCATTCCCGAAATGGAAGCCGAGCAAAGACTTCACATCACAAAGAAGAAGCCAATCCGCACGAATCGCCGGGCACCGACGAAGAAGAGTCAACGGCTCGATTTGCTGAAGAAGGACAGAGGAAGCGCTCTGAAGGGCGATCTACGTCCGAGTCACTAATGTTACATCATTCAAAACGCCAGCTGGGCGGAACACACGGCGGAACAAACTGCCCTGCGAGAAGGCACCCTGCAGTTCGAAGCGTCAGGACTACTCACGCCCTCACTTCGATTGAGCCGTGGGAGCACACATAGAGGCGCAAAGACTTCGAACATCTGTTGGACCTGCGCCGGCGGCGTGCGCTACACAGCGCGCATAAAAAAACCCTTCGAGTCGTGAGACCCGAAGGGTTAAAATTAAACCGGCGATAACCTACTTTCGCACCTTTCGGCACTATCATCGGCTCGAACTGCTTAACGGTCGTGTTCGGAATGGG
>JAEZFD010000052.1 GCA_023417655.1 Planctomycetota bacterium
CGCCGGCCGTGCACCTGGCGTCTTCGGGGGCCGGGGCGCGCCCTTCAGCGTGGCCGCCGGAGTTGGCGGAGTCACGACCGGCGCTGCAGGAGCTTTTTCCACTGCGGGCGAGGCCGGTTTCGGAGCGACTGGCGGTGCGACAGCCGGAGAAGGAACAGTTTCAGCTGCCGGGGAAGTGACCGGTGGCTTAACCGCTTCAACGGGGGCAGGCGCGGGAGAAACAACCGGCGCTGGAGCAGCAGCTGGAGTTTCTGGGGCAACAGCTTCCGGAACGACCGGAGCCGAAGCAGGTGGTTCTTCGACAGCAGGGGCGGCTTCGACCGGAGTCGGGAGTTCCGCAACTTCTGGCTCCTGCTGAATCGGATGAGTTTCGGAACCGAGAGCTTCGTCTGGGGTTCCGGCCGATTCTTTTCGAGGCGGGCGGCGAGTCCGCAATTGCGACGACAACGGACCCAGATCGCGAATTTCTCGCGACGGAATTTCACGTCGCAGTTCTTCGCGAGGTGGCGGAGCCAGCTCAGTGACCGCGGCTGGAGCTTGCCCCGGTGACCCCTGCTTTCGCAAATAATTCATCAGAACATCTCGTTCAGCAGGCGTAATGCTTGCCAACGGAGAGCTCTTCACATCCAATCCAGCGTCATTACACTGCTGAATCAGGTCCTTGCTGTCGACGCCCAGTTCCTTCGCTAACGCGAAGATGCGGATCTTCAATCTTCACCCCTCTAATGGCTCCTCCATACCGGCCGCGATTCCGGCTGGAGATTTCTTTGGTGCGGATCGCCAAAGGCAATCCCGCTGCTGCATCTCTGTTGATAAATGGCCCGTCGTGACGCCGCGATTCGAATGACTGGCCAGGATTGACGATGGTTCCGAACGGTCATGTTATTTCTTATCACTCTCCGCGGTGTCGTCAGACACAGCGTCCATTCCTCCAGGCTCGGCCTCCGGAGCGACAGGCTCTTCAACAACAGTCGTTGCTGCTGCTTCTCCCTCTGTCCCCAGTCGGGTTCCGGTCATGGCATCGAGCTCTGCTGCCTCTTTTTCAACACGTTTGGCTTCACGCTCAATGGCCTTGCGCCGATCGGTTTCAACTTCTTCGCGTTCCGCTTCACGTTCCGCGAATTCGATAATGGATTCGATATCCGAATCTTCCAGACCGCTCAACTGCTTCAGGTGATCAGGCTCGATGACCGAAAGGTCTTCGAAACTGAAGAATCCCTGTGAAACGAGTGCTTCTGCGAGTTCGTCGGTGATCTGTGGAATCTGCCCGAAAGCAGCGACCGAACGCTCGAGCTGATCATCGAGTTCGTCCTGAGTCATGACTTCGATGTCCCAACCGACGAGCTTCGAGGCCAGACGAACGTTCTGCCCTTTCTTCCCGATCGCCAGAGACAGCTGGTCATCCCGAACCAGAACGATCACCCGGCCCAGCATCGGACAGAGGATCACGTCTTCAACTTCGGCAGGCTGCATCGCGTTGGGAATCAGCACCTGCAGCGAATCGTTCCAGCGGACGATATCAATTCGTTCGCCGTCGAGTTCATCGACGATTGTCTTGATTCGCGATCCACGAACGCCGACACATGCACCGACACAATCAATATTATTGTCGTAGCAGGAGACGGCAACTTTCGACCGATATCCCGCTTCCCGAGCCAGCGAGCGAACTTCAATGACACGCTCGGAGACTTCAGGAATTTCCACTTCGAACAATCGCCGAACCAGCTCAGGATGGGTCCGCGAGAGAACCACTTTAATCCGGCTGCCAGCTTTTCGAACTTCCAACACAACTGCGCGAACGCGATCTCCGACCCGATGAGATTCACCGGGAATTTGTTC
The DNA here is from genome assembly GCA_023417655.1 of Planctomycetota bacterium. GTDB lineage: Bacteria > Planctomycetota > Planctomycetia > Planctomycetales > Planctomycetaceae > Planctomicrobium. The sequence goes on from JAEZFD010000052.1 coordinate 1,840, forward strand.
ACTCTTGGGGAGAATGGCTTCCACCTTCCCCAGGTTCACGGAAGCGACGCCGTGATCAACGCGGACGACGACACCGTTCACGAGATGCGTGCGGAGTTCGCTGAATTCGTCGAACAGAGCATCACGCTCTGCTTCGCGAATCTTCTGAATCATCACCTGCTTAGCGGTTTGTGCCGCAATTCGCCCGAGCAGATCGCCCAACTCTTCCGGAGGCAGGGCTTTTCCATCCAGCATCGCACTGACATCACCGGATGTCCGAGCGATTTCAATGACGATCTCACGATCTTCGCCGTAATGCTTGCGAGCAGCCGAAAGGATGGCGGCTTCGATCCCGCTGAAGACGATTTCTTTATCGATGCTCTTATCGCGATGGATGGCGTCGACGATGCGTAAGACCTCAGTGCCATTCATGATCGTTGTGCCATCAATAGGTCAAAAAAAAGAGCGGGCGCAAAGTCCCACTCGTCGTCCCGTCATCAAAGAAGAGGGGCCACTCCCACCCAGTCTCCGCGGGAGGGTTTCCCCTCTGGGAGCTGACTGCAGAGCACCGGCCGCTGTCGACGCCAATGCTTACATGAGAAGCCTTTTCTCTGGACAGACAAATAACAGGGCCGTTAGCCACCTGAAACAACGTTATCTGGAAGGAAAAATCTTCCTTCTGGAGGGGAAATCCCCACGTTATTCAGATGAACTGATCTCTTTCTGATGCGGACTCGAAGTCGAGCCCTTCGTAAACAATATGAGGAGTGAACAGTTGTGTCAAGAATCGCGCGGCTTGCTGACCTTGAAACGCCGAACTTCTGATCAACATCCGGCCTACCGACGCTGGGAAAATTGAGGCGATTTTATGGAAGTTGGAAAATTTTGAGTGAAAATCTGTCCTGAATCCAACAAAACGACCGCCCCTCGTCTCAAAACGAGAGGCGGTCGATTCGAAAGATTTTTCCGGATTTCCGAATTAACGGATCCCCAGTGCTCCCTGGAACTCTTGAGCCAGGTGGCGGCGGATGCCTCCCTGGGCGTCATATCGGGCAACCCAGTAGTTCAGTTCTTCTGGCGTCGGAGCGCGGCCGATCAGCAGTTCGTGCATCCGGGTGATGTAGACACGCTTGTCAGCATCGCATCGGTTGAAGAACTGCTCATTGGCGAGCAGGCTGAGTTGGACCTGTGCCATAGGCTGGCCCTGATTCACCTGCTGCAACCAGTTGACCAGCTCGTTGTCGGTAGGATTCCGACCGAGGTAGTCGTTAAACCACTTCACGATTTGGGCGACCTGAGCGCTCTGCGGTCCGTTCTGATAGTTCTGGAACGTGTAGCCGGGATTGTTGGGATAAACGTTTCCATTCACCTGATCCAACTGCAACGCGACCGGACGAATCTGTCCATTTGCAGAGAGAACAGGGACAAGAGCGTTCGTCCGATGTGTCTCACGTCCGTTGACGGTCGCATTCGCGAAGACCACATACTGCCGTCCCTGAGTGATCTGGGCCGGATCGAAGTCGATGCTGAACGGAATCGGATACTGATTGAAATTATCAACACGACGGCTGGCAATCGTCACACCTGTGGGTGAGTTCCCGAACACTTCCCGTAACTCCACGTTCAGAATGGCGTTCGAAGGGAGTGTCTGGCGATTCAGCAGAGCGATTGTTCCGTTCAGTGTTGACAGTCGTGATTCCAGCTGAACAGGTACGTTGATCAGCTGACGATCCCGGCTGTTCTGAACCAGCAGAGAAACCCACCCATTCTGATCGGCGAGGCGGTCAAACTCAGAGCCGCAGTCAAACAGCTGCCCATTGACGTATCCAACCTGATAGCCGTTCACAGCGACGATCTGATCGTTGACTTCCAGACCGGCACGATGAGCTGCCCCGCCATGAACCACGTCATGAATGCGGACGCCTGTCTCGAGATCTTTGGAATAGACCCCAAGGCGCCATTTCCGCAGCTGCGACGTTGTGGTCCCTGGAGCGACGAAGTTCGTCGATGTCCCTGGATTCAGCCGATCGCGACCGGGATATAGCGAAGGATTCGGATTCGGATTCGGAGCGATTCGGGTCAAGGGATCATAATTCGGAGCTGTCGATCCCAGGAAAAGGCTGGGATTCAGCAGTGGATCCAGACTGCTGCTGGTTCCGGTATTGAAATCATAGTACCCCTGCCCCGGAAGAACCGTGGTGTTGCCAGGGATATACCCTTGAGGGTAGGTGGATGGGGTTGTTCCGACCGATGGATTCACAGCCCACGCCAGCGATGGAAGTGCAGCAGACAAGCAGCCCACCACCATCGTTGCCGCCAATGAAATCCGTTTCATGACACGACTCCTGACTCACAATGAACTGTGAGATGATTTTGTTTGAATAAACAACCTGCCGGCAATGACCACTGCAGGGACGGAAATGATGACTTGGGAATCCCGCCCGCGGCGACCAGATTCACAAGACGGTAATGGAATTGCTGATCTGGAACGGCTGTGATCTCTCAGCACGGACTTTGATCAGGATGCACCCGCCGACTTGTGAACGTTTCCAGAGAAAACGCAGCCTCGACGGAATGAAAACAAGCGGAAATTTCTCTGCGAAGGCGGAACCTGCTCAGTGTGTTCGAATGTCAGATAACACCACACTGCCGCTGAACCGCCCGTGCTTCTTCAATACGTCGTTCTGCGATTACTGCAGAACCCGCAATCCAACAGACTGCAGAGCCACGAGAGCAGGATTCGCTGGAATCGGAATCAATCCGCCGTTCAGGACATCCTGCTGTCCCCGCTGTGAAAAGATGTGCTTGTAGAATTCAGCCTGAACACCGCTCAGATCCTTGCCGGGAGGATGGTTCAGAATGATCTGCAAAGGACGAACCAGCGGGTAACCTGGAGTATTAATCCCGATCGCTGGCTGGCCTTCCTGAAGAGCAAGTGGAACTGCCTTCAGATCAGGAGTTGCTAATGCAGTGCCGCCGAAGCCGATTGCGTTCGGGGTGCTTGCGATCGCCTTCAGAGTTTCCAAACCACTCTTGTGCTCGGTCATATCGTCACGGAATTCACCGCCGACGAGAACGACACCCTGAATGTAGACCTGAAGTCCAGTCTCATCCATGCGTCCCTGAGCAGCGATTGGCTGATTTGCGAGAGGTCCCTTCACGCCGAGTTCACCCCAGGTGGAGATCGTCTTCGGAGCTCCGCGCTTCAGGGTCTTTGACAAGAGTGCATCGAGCTGGGCAGGAGTGACCGACTCAATCGGGTTGTCCTTGTGGACATAGATGGCGATCTGTTCAAGAGCTGGCACGACCACGGTCGGTGGGTAGCCAAACTTGTCCTGAAACGCCTTGACTTCTTTTTCAGAGATCGGACGGCTCAGCAGAGCAAAGTCAGCCTGACCATTCAGCAGGGATGGGATGGCATTGGTTGAGCCCTTGGCGACCAGTTCAAACTCCACGCCGGGAGCTGCTTTCTTGAAGGAATCGGCCCAGATCGCAGCAAGCTGCGCCATGGTCATTGATCCGGCCAGCTTCACTGTCCCGGTCGTTTTTTCAGCTGGGGTAAAGATCGGGAGCCCGGGATCAACTGGAGTTGTCTGGCCCATGCTGTTCTGAGCGCACGCGACCAGAACCGCGGCAGCCAACAGAAACTTCGCTCCGAACAATTTCATTATAACTTCCCTCCTTGGGTCATAAGCTGCACAGGCGCCGGGAACATCGGCAGTCTGGCGGTCCAGATTCTTTTCCGGATGGCCACGCCCCCCATCAATGCAGGCACCTGGCGCGCAGCTGGAATTCGGGGAATATAGCGCAATCGGCAAAATCTGCTCAAGATGAGTTTTTCCTACTCTTTTCCACTGATTCGCAAATCAGACCTCCCCCGATCCGCCGGAGAAGGAGAGAAAAAATCGAGCCGAGAAAGAAGATCGCCCGTGGAATTCCCGGGAGACTCGGTCTTCTCCATGGGGGTGAATCAAAATAGACTTAGTAAGCGGGAGAGAGCAGGGAATTTCTCTCTTTCGCCCATATCGCTGTAAACCGCCCCAGTGAGAAGGAGACCCGTGAACGATGCGGATTCTCTACCTAACTCTGGCAGGACAGGTCTGATGCCCCTTCGAGTCCAACTTGAACAGCAATTACTCGCACTGTATGCCAGTCGGGCGGCAATGCCGACGAGCCTGCAGGTGAGTGAGTCCAGTGGAATCACACTCCGACTGGAATTGAGTCAGGTTGACTCGATGAGTTGCGCATTCTCAGAGCTTGTGCTGTATGTTCCGCACCTGCAGAACGCGACATTTGATGTGGTGAAGCAGTGGGCGGCGGACCTCAGCCAGCGCATCACCTATCTCCTGGAAAAGATTGGTCCACTGGAATTCGATCCGAATAACCGGCAGGTTCTCATCAGGTCAACGCCTCCTCAGGCGGCAGCTCACGGCACTCGGTATTACGAGATTGTCCTCTCCTCCGCCGGGCAAGGCTCGTTCATCCTGAAGCGATTCGAGTCCATCGGAGGTCAGCCTGGGCGGAACCCTGTCGATTTGCAGCTCACCAACGAAGTGTTGTTTAAACTGGTTGATGATCTGGTCGCGACGATCCCGAGCGTCCCCTAGCGCTCCTTGAAGAAATCCGTCTCTCTTCCCGGGCAAGGCGCACGGCGCAGCAGATGCTTAGACAGGAATAAGCCGTTCAGATTCCTTTGAATGCGTCTGCCGGGAGAAGCAAGGCAATGTGATCGGCGTCGTGTAAGATGATCTGACGGGGCCCTGTTCGTTCAGGACCGCGATTCACTGTCCCGGAACAGTCAGACCGCTTCATGTTCTCACGCCGCACGGTCACGCTTGCGATCCTGACTCTCTTGCCGTTGCTGGTTTATCTCGGCCTCGGTGCTTATGCCCTCTGGCAAACTGGCTGGTTTGCATGGACGTTCTGGATCATCCCGGGCTGCTGGCTGTTCACATGGCTGGTATCGATTATCTGGAAACCGGAACGGGTACGGACGGCAGCCACCATCAAACGCGCGGACCATCTGACGCCTCGCGACGACTCCGCACTGGCAATCATTCGACGTTATCAGGAGCAGGTCGACTCCATTCCTCTGATGGAACTCACGAATCCGGAATTCTATCTGAATCAGGCGATCGCGCTGTCGCGTGACCTGGCGCAGCACTACCACCCGAAGGCCAAGGACCCAATTGACTCCCTGACGATCCCCGAGGTGCTCGCCGCCGCAAGACTCGCGATCGATGACATGGAGCGCTGGATGCTCGAGGACGTTCCCGGGAGTCGCCTGGTGACGATTCGCCAGTGGAAATGGCTCCAGCACGCTCCCAAGTGGATCAAACGCGCTCAGGATACAACCTGGCTTGCAAGCATCCTGATCAACCCTGCGAACGTTCTGAAATACTTCACGTCAGAACTGACTATGGGCCCGATCACACAGAACCTGCAGACGGAATTCCTCGCCGTCGTCTATCTGCGGTTTATCCGCCAGACGGGGTTTTATCTCATCGAAATGAATAGTGGACGCCTCCGGGGCGGCGCCGAGGTGTATCGGCAGACATTCGGAACGGCTCAACAGCAGGCGCTGACCCCAAGTTCAACGGCTCCGCGTCTGAAGCCGGAATCGGTCACCGTCGCGATTGTCGGACAGGTCAAGGCAGGCAAGTCGAGCCTTGTGAATGCCCTGTTGAACCAGCAGGTCGCCAAGTCAGATGTGTTGCCCGAGACACAGCATGTCTATCGTTATCGGATGGAGGTTCCTGAGAGCACCACGATTCTCACGTTACTCGACACGCCGGGCTATGCTGATGCCGGTGCTACGCGGGCTCAGATGAAGGAAGTCAAACAGGCCGCGAGAGAGGCCGACATTCTCCTCTTTGTGATGGCCGCAAATAGCCCCGCCCGTTCTGCCGACCGTGATGTCGTCGACGAGCTGAAAAAGTGGTGGGGAAATCATCCGGAACTCCGTCCCGCCCCAATCGTGATTTGCCTGACTCATATCGATCTGTTGAGCCCGGTGCTGGAATGGCAACCGCCATACGACTGGAAGACACCCACGAATCGGAAGGCCCAGAGCATTCACGACGCTGTCCGTCATGTGGAAGAACTTTTTCAGGATGTGACGACAACTGTCATTCCTGTCTGCTCGGATGTTCAGCGGGGACGAACTTCTCAAATTTTTGAAGAATTACTCCCTGCGCTGCTGGCAGTTCTCTCAGAAGGTCAGATGGCCGCCGTTATCAAGTTGTTCCACCAGCACCTAAATAAAGAACGAGTCCAGACTTTGGTGCGGCAACTGAAAAATTCCGGGAAGATGTTACTCAATGCGTGGCTGGATGAACGCATGTCGCAAGTCCAATCTCCAGCCCGGGCTCCGACTCCGCCTGTCGAGAAGAAAACACCATAAACCCCATAACAACAATAAATTACGGCACCACACCCTTGCCGTGACATTCGTCTTGGCGCATCGGAATCCTTTGATCACTATACCCGCGCCGGGTGATTACTCCTTAATAAACCCAGGAGATCCCCGGGCAGAGTTTTCACGCCCTTCCATGCGTTCAGCCTCTGCCAGGACCATCAATTGAAGTGGCTTCTCCACGGACGAGTCACCGCTCAAGAGATCTGTCGAATGGGACCTTTAACGGTCACGGTCAAAGTTGATTTCCTCCTGCCACGCCCGAACTTCCAAGTTTGAAATCAGCCAACACGCTAAACCCTTTTAACGCGTCGGGCGATTTCCAGTCGATTGCCGGTAACACGATGTTGCCATGGCCGTTGCACTGCCCTCCCCCCAATTGCTGCCTCTCCGCAAGGACTTGTGAGACGGAGCCTCGCCATGTTGTCGATTCAGGGCCAACGCGTTTCGTTATGTGACTCTCTCAGTCGCCGATCGTTCCTCAAGATCGGCGGGCTGGCGCTCGGTGGGCTCTCGCTCCCTCAGATGCTGCAGGCCGAGCACGCCAACCGCATCAATGGCGACGGCAAGGGAGTCATTATGATCTTCCTGCCAGGTGGGCCGCCTCATCAGGACATGTGGGACATCAAGAATCAGGCCCCTCCTGAAATTCGCGGCGAGTTCTCTTCCATCCAGACGAAAGTCCCCGGGATCGAAATCTGCGAGCACTTTCCCCGGCTCGCTTCCTGTGCTGACAAGCTGACATTCATCCGGTCAATGGTCGGAGCCACAGGCCATCACTATGCCTTTCAGTGTCTGACGGGGAATGAGGACCGAAATCAGCCCGCCGGTGGCTGGCCATCGCTGGGAAGCGTGGTTTCCAGCGTGCTAGGTCGAACGGATCCTTCCATTCCTCCTTTCGTCGGTCTCTCTCCGAAAACCGGACACGCTCCCTGGGGAGATAACGGTCAGGCAGGATTCCTCGGACTCGCCAACGCCCCGTTCACTCCGGCGGGTGATGGAAAAGACAATCTCGTTCTCAATGGAATCACGCTCGATCGCCTGAATGATCGCCGACAGGTTCTCGCTTCCTTCGACCGTTTCCGATCATCGATCGACCACTCCGGCATGATGCAGGGAGTCGACGCCTTTCAGGAGCAGGCCTTCGGCATTCTCACTTCCAGCCGACTCGCTGAAGCCCTCGACATCGAACAGGAGCCGATCGAAGTTCGCGAACGCTACGGCTATGGAGAAGACCGTCTGCAGGACGATGGCAGTACGCGGCTGCAGACAAACTTTCTGGTCGCCCGTCGTCTGATCGAAGCCGGTGTCCGGTGCGTGACGCTGTCATTCAGCCGTTGGGACTGGCATGACCACAACTTCAAACAGGGACGCCGCGACTTCCCGCTGCTCGACCAGTCCGTCAGTGCCCTCGTCGAAGACCTCGATCAGCGAGGCATGTTGGACGACGTCTCGGTCATCGTCTGGGGAGAATTCGGCCGCAGCCCGAAGATCAACAACGTCGCCGGTCGCGACCACTGGCCACAGGTCTCCTGCGCGTTGATGGCCGGCGGCGGCATGAAACATGGTCAGGTGATCGGAGCCACCAACCGGCTCGGGGAATACGTCACCCAGCGCCCGGTCCATTTTCAGGAAGTGTTCGCAACGCTCTATAAAGCGATGGGAATCGACGCGACCCGCCTGACCCTGAACGACCTCCAGGGCCGTCCCCGCTTCCTGATCGACCCGAACCTGTATCGCCCCATGCCAGAACTGATTTAATCGGGCGCAGGAACAAAATCGTGTCCATGCTGGTGAACAGCTTCCCTGTTTGAGATTGCTTGGATGAAAACAAAAGAATCCCGTTGGTGACGAGCGCTGTCACTCTCGGGATTCTTTAATAGGCAGATTGACCACCGATTTCGACTTCAACCGGATCGCCTCGAATCGTCCGGCACGGGCCTATTCTGGGATCTTGCTCGAGAGCGATTCAGCAAGTTTCTTGGTAGTTGCTGGCGATTTACTCGACTCAAGTTCAGCAAAGCCCTTCTTCAGTTCCTCGACGTTGACTCCTGAGTCGGCAGGAAGCTTATCGATTTCGTCACGAATCAGGCTGACGCCGCTGTCGATCGTTCCTGACTGAGCGACGGCATCCAGCCATTGCTTGATTCGCTGCTTAGAAGTGATTGTCACCTGAGGCACGGATGACTGCTCGTACTGTTGAGTTACTTCTCCACACCCCGAAGAAGCCAGGATGAGAGCGCCGAGTAGACAGAGCGAAGTGAGTCTCTGGATTGTCATTGAAGCGTCTTTAAGGTTGTGTGTCTGAAAAGTGAGGTGGCGCCTTCACAAGAGAAAGCGTCACCTCTGATAAAGAAGAGCCGAGTGTGAGTTCCCAATTCTGCGGCAGGACCTGAAGCCAGTAAGACTCTGGAGTGTTCCGCAAGACCGAAACGTACGAACGATCAGTTCTTAGAATTCTCCCAGCGGCTGTCCGTCATCGCGGGCTCCAAGACGCTGCCATGTAATCAGGTCGACGTTCGAACCGACAAATCGAACGGAGCCGTCCGCCAGAGCGACCTGCACGCCGCCGGTATGACGGCTGCGGGAAGAGACGAGACCCGACCGATCGGAACAGAGACCGAATGCAGGGCCGAATGCGCAGCTGCGATATTTCCAGTTGGGAGGAACCGCCGTGTGGAACAAGGTCTGATGCGGGTAAGGGGAGACCCAGTCTGACCCGCAGGTGCTCAATGACGCTTCAGACGGGATGCTCGACTCATTTGCAGCGCACGAGACCCCGGCGGCATCGATTTCGGATTGAGTCGGGAATGCATTGTTTGCGAATGTCGGTGTCGTCGGATTTCGAACAATGTCCGAATCGGTAACAGAACTGTCGCTTCCATCACCCTGAAGAAGTTCTCCCAGCAGCAGCACGTTAGACGTCCCGTCGAAAATGTCACTCATCGGTGTTTCGCGTCCTTGGACGATGACACCGTTGGTGCGCGCCCCGACCGCTGTCGCCGAGACACCGCTGTAAAGCGTCACGTTCGAGCCTGAGTTCCCGGCATAGTTATTTCCCGCGAGACCGTTTGAAATGATGCGGTCACTGGGGCACAGGAAGACAGGAATTCGTGAACGACGGACCTGTGAATTCGTACCGTTGTCGTAAGACAAATTGAGGTCGTAATTGTTATAAAGGGCCGTCTGTTCCAGGTAGGGGAGAATCGAGAACATGGCACCATGTCCCCACCAGCTGCTTCCACCGGCGATCCCGTAGTGACCTTTCGGGAACATCTTGTACACGTCGTGATAATTGTGGAAGGCGAGGGCCAGCTGCTTCAAATTGTTTTTACACTGTGAGCGCCGTGCCGCTTCACGGGCCTGTTGAACTGCTGGTAGCAACAGGGCAATGAGCACTGCAATAATTGCGATGACGACGAGCAATTCAATCAGGGTGAATCCAACTCGGCGGCGACGATTTCGCCAGTTCATGAATCTGTCCTTAAGTTGAAGAAAAAGAGCGAAGCAAACGGTGTTGGGAATAACAATGCTTTCTGATGAATGCATGTTGGATGAGGGAAAATTGGACAGTCAGCATCAAAGAAGGAGGCGACATTCTGAATTCGCTCGGTGGTTGCAGTCAGTCAAGTCGTTGGGCAAGTAGACTCCCGTCCCTCTCGCAATCGAATCGGATAGGGCTCGTCGACGGGCTCGTCGTCTCCGCTACGTAAGCGGCTCTCACAGGCATAAATACGCAACCATAAAAAATTACTTACTCCACTCAGCTTACATCAACTTCTTTTCATTCGTCAATAAATTGTTTTCATTCGATAAACTACCTGTGCGCGCCGAGACATCAGCTTGCATGATCCTTTGGCGAAACGCTCTTTCGTAAACAGGCACAAACGCTTACACCAAAACAAATTACCACATCAGTCTAGTTCGCCCACAGGAACGCAATTGTGTCTGCTCTGCCGGACAGGTTCGTGAACAGTGGTCTCTGTTTTAAATGGCTTGGATGAAAACAAAAGAATCCCGTCGGTGACGAGCGCTGTCACCTTCGGGATTCTTCGTTCGGTGGATGAACCACCGAATTTTCAGTCAGGCTGCTTGCCTGGATTTCGACGGAGCGTCTCTACTCCGGAATCTTGCTGGAGAGCGTCTCAGCCAGCTTCTTGGTCGCTCCCGGCGATTTGCTCGACTCAAGTTCCGCAATGCCCTTCTTCAGATCTTCGACGTTCACACCAGAGTCGGCAGGAAGCTTGTCGACTTCGTCACGAATCAGGCTGATACCGCTGTCGATCGTTCCTGACTGAGCGACACCATCCAGCCATTGCTTGATTCGCTGCTTGGAAGTGATCGTCACATTTGGAGCGGCAGAGGTTTCGTACTGCTGCTTCACTTCTCCACATCCCGATGAGGCGAGGACGAGAGCGCCGAGCAGACAGAGAGTAGAGAGTCTCTGAATTGTCATGGAAAATGTCTTTAACGTTGTGTGTCTGAAAAGTGAGGTGACGCTCTCACAAGAGAAAGCGTCACCTTTGATTGAGAGAACCGTTTTTTCGTGTTCCGGGAGACGAGAGAGCTCGATAAAGCTGTCTTCTCTTAGAATTCACCCAGCGGCTGCCCATCATCGCGGGCACCCAGTCGCTGCCAGGTGTTCAGGTCGATGTTCGAGCTGATGAAGCGAACCGAACCATCTGCCAAGGCATTCTGCACGCCGCCGGTGTGACGGCTGCGTGAAGAGACCAGCCCCGCCCGATCAGCACACAGACCGAATGTAGAGCCAAAGGCACAGCTGCGGTATTTCCAGTTGGGAGGCACGGCCGTGTGGAACAGAGTCTGATGTGGATAAGGCGAAACCCAGTCTGACCCGCAAGAGCTCAATGAGGCTTCCGATGCGATGCTCGACTCATTTGCTGCGCACGAGACTCCAGCGGCGTCGATTTCCGATTGAGTTGGGAAGGCGTTGTTCGCGAATGTCGGTGCGGTCGGGTTGCGAACGATCGACGAGTCAGAAACGGAACCTGAGCTGCCGTCACCCTGAAGCAGTTCTCCGAGAAGCAGGACGTTAGATGTCCCGTCAAGGATGGCGGCCATTGACTGTTCGCTTCCCTGCACGATGACGCCGTTCGTCCGGGCTCCGACGGCGGTATCTGAGACGCCAGAAAACAGTGTCACATTCGAGCCCGCGTTCCCGGCATAGTTGTTCCCGGGAAGACCGTTTGAAATGGTCCGGTCGCTAGGGCACAGGAAGACAGGAATTCGCGAACGACGGACCTGAGAGTTCGAACCGTCGTCATAATGCCGGTTGAGGTTGTAGTTGTTGTAGAGCGCCGTCTGTTCCAGGTAAGGCAGGATAGACAGCATGGCACCATGCCCCCACCAGCCGCTCCCGCCAGCGATGGAATAGTGCCCTTTCGGGAACATGTTGTAAACGTCGTGATAATTGTGGAACGCGAGTGCGAGTTGCTTCAGGTTGTTCTTGCACTGGGAACGTCGTGCTGCTTCACGGGCTTGCTGGACAGCTGGCAGCAACAGAGCGATCAACACTGCGATGATCGCGATGACGACCAGCAATTCAATCAGAGTGAATCCAGCGCGGCGGGAACGATTTCGCCAATTCATGAAAGTGTCCTTACGTTGAAGAAAAATCACTGCAAAAGTTTCGGAGATAAAGATGCTTCCTGATGACCGTGCGTCCTCATGACGGAAGGTGGCAGACAGCATCGCGGAAGGAAGACGACATCCGTATCCGCTCTGTCAGAGCAGAGCGCATCAACGGTTGTCGTGCATACATGGCTTCGTGAATGGTGGAAGGGAGATCGTTGGGAAAGTGAGATGCTTGCGCGATCAAACTGCCATCGATCTCGCGATCAACTGGGAATAATTGATTCCCTCGGCGGGCATTGGTGGGTGTGTGGTCTTCCCTCTGCGAACGGCCTGAATGCCGGCTGTTCTTCCACTGCTGAGAGAAATGACCCAAACCCAAACTTTACATCTCTTGCGATCCATTCGTCAACGAATCGCTCCTATTCGATGTATATTGTTGTGCGCGCCTGGCACATTCCATCGCCCAAATTCAGCGTGCCGCCACCTCCAGAAATCCAACACAAACCATTTCCGCATCAACTGTTAAGACACAACAGAACACAAAATCGCTCGAATACAAGTGTGGTGTAGGTGTGCTTGGACAGAGGAGGAGTCGAAGCCGCTGTAGGTGGAGAACGCGGCCCAGTGAGCGAATTTCTGAGGAGAGAGGACTTGCCGGTTGAGCAATGCGCACGGGAGGCTAGACGCCACCGATGTCCCTGCAAATCCCCAGCGCATCGGCTCAACTCACCGGCTCAGGATCAAGCTGAATATCAAACTCAGTATGCAGTTCCGTTCCCGGCCGCGACCCGCTGGGTCTGAGCGACACGTGCAGCCTGCCGACGTCGGCGGCGCACACGCAACAACATCAGGAGGCTGATCATCAGGATGATGGCCAGGCCGATCCAAATCGCTCCGTCACCGTATTGAATCCAGTAAAGAAGGAGCTTCACGTACTCTGACAGAATCAGGAAGGTGCCCGTCTGACTTTTCCACCAGTCTTCAGGGCCAAAGCCATCTGTCGGTACGGAGAGAAAGACGAATCGACGGATCGCATCTCCGTAAACATTTTCCAGCGCGATGCGAGCACGACGGGTGTGATAAAAACTCGTGACAACCGCGATTTTGGCCTCGGGGAGATCCTTCAGAAATTCAACCGCAACTCGGGCATCGTCGACCGTGCTGTCACTCTCACCCGGCAGGATGATGATCTTATCTTCAGGAACCTGCTGCAGCAGGCAGATCTTTCGAATCACTTCATGGTTCGGCGGAATGATGTTGTCCAGTTCCTGCGGAGATGGCCTATTTCTTGGAATGAGAATCGCTTTCGCGAGCCCCGCATTCACCATCGCCGCCGCGGCAAACGGTCGCGTGTTCTGATCACCAGGCAGAATCAGGATATAGTCCACGGGTACAGGCGAATCGCCGCGCTCGAGCCAGTTCGCCAGACCGGGAAGCCACCCTCCGGGACGCTGCACTTCCAGTTGTCTGCCGGGATTTTCTGCGATCTTCTTCAGTTCCACCTCGTACTCGGCAGGATCCCAGCGAACCTCTTTGAGCTCCTGAGTTCCCCCCCTCCACCAACTGTCGCACAGCTGCAGCCATGCGAAGATAACGGTTCGAATTCCGCTCCGCGTTGTCCACCAGTCCTCTGGCGCATAGCGCCGATCAGGCAAACCATGAACTGTGGTTCTCTCGCTCAGATCCGACAGCCCTCGGCGGAATTCACCGCTGACCTGACGGGAACGAAATTCGTCACAGACAAGACAGATCGTCTCTTCCGGATGCTTTTCCAGCCACCACCTCAGTCGAATCGCTGCACTCGTGGGAGCGTCCATCTCGACCGGAATGATCTCAGCACCGTCTTCGGGAATCCCCCGACGTTCCAATTCCTGCTTGAACTGGGCAACGTCAGTCTGAACAAGCCCTAGCCGCTGCAGGCGGTCAGGCTCCGACTGGATCAGCAGGATTTTTCGCTCGGGATTCTCCCGATGAACCTTCGCCGCGAGGTCATAGTTGCCATCCGCATCCCGCCACAGCAGAAGCGCCCCTGTCTCCGGCAACGGCTGACTGCGCACGAGCCCTTTGCCAATGGCTGTCAGCACCTGCTCATGAAAACTGATCAGCGCAACGAGCAGGATAAGGGCTGTAACCCAGATCCATCGTCGGCGTCGACGGGGATGTCGCGGAAGATCCAGATTGATCTTCTCAGTTGATGATGCATCCTGATCGACCATGCCCGCCCCGGATTCTTCCTCAGTCAGCATGTCGACTTGCTGACACAGAATGAAGAGATTCATTTCATGCAGAACTGTGCTGCCTTGCGATTTTCACTTGCGAAGGACGCCGCGCTCTGCCAGAGAGATTATCGCAAAACTGGGCAGCCTCACCATCCAGTCACCCCGTTGAATGACTGCTTGTCGCGTCAGGGGCTGGGTTCTGCGGCAAATTGAATGGTTTCAAAACCGGCGGCATGGCATGTGTCATAAAGCGTGACGACATCTCCCAGCGGGACTTCAGGCCCGATATCGAAAATGATCGGATTCGTCGTATCAAGTTCGGCGAGCGCCTTGAGCTGTGGTTTCAGCTCCTGAATCTGGGGATAGACAGTTCCATTCATGTCGACGGAAGTTTGCTGCGACTGCGCATCACGTTGGACTTTCAACCAGATCTCAACTTTCGGGGCCTCGTTGCCTGCCGGGACTGCGTTCTCGTGCTCAACTAATCCCGTCTTTGACAAAGGAGCCGGCAATAGCAATGCCATCTGTCCCGTCCCCGAGGTCACGACAAAGAACATCAGCAGGAAGAGAACGACGTCAATCATCGACGTCATGGCGCCGAATTCATGGTTGCGATGCTGTCCGGATGGGAGTTTCATGGTGCTGCCCCCTCAGCGTTACTGTCCTGCAGAACATCAAACCCGAAGTTGGTGACGCCCATCTTTGCACAGGCCAGCATGATTGGCTCGATGGTACTGAACGGCGCCTGACGGTCTCCCTGCACGCGGACCCAGAGTTCTTCCCCGGCGAGCACCTGTGACTGCTGAATCATCTCCTGAATCTCATCAGTGGTGACCGGCTGGCCGGCGACGCGGTATCCGCCATCGCTCATCACACGGATGACAATCCGGTGCGGCGGATCGTCCGGCTTCCCCCGACTCGCGATTGGGAGATCGATTCCCTCAGCAGGTTGTCCCTGACTGAAGTGCGAGATCACCAGAAAGAAGATCACCAGATTGAACACGACGTCGATCAACGGCGTCAGATTCACCTGTGTGAGGAGTCTGCGATTAGACTGGGGGAGTCGCATGGGAATCAGCAAAAAGAGAGCGAACCATCAACCGTGAGGAACTCAGACTCGAGGCCGCGCTGACTCCGCAGGGAGATCGGGCTTCTTTCGCTTCCGCTGAGTGGCGACGAGCCGCTCAGACAACAGTGCGGCTTCCGCGACGAACTCGTCGGTCCGATTGCGGAACCACGCATGCGCGGACATCGCCGGGATCGCAACGACCAGACCGAACAGTGTCGTGACCAGTGCTTCTGAGATCGAAGGGGCAAAATCGCTGGGGCTCGGGTTGGCTTTTTCGGCGAATTCAGCAAAGGCCTGAATCATCCCCCAGACCGTTCCTGTCAGTCCCATCATTGGAGCCACTGCTCCAATCACCGAGAGATAATCCACCTTTCGAGCCAGTCTTGCCGCGAACTCCTGAGCGGTGTCTTCCATCGCCTTTTCAGCGGCTTCATAGCCATATTGCAGCGACTGCAATCCGGCGAGGGTGATCGCCGACAGCAGACAGGGACGCTGGCGGCAGGTCTGTTCCGCCTGAGCCAGTTGCCCGGAGGTCAGTTGTTTCTGCAGATCGATCGCGAGCATCTGGGGAAGAAGCGTTTCCCGGCGGATACTCAGCAAATGCTCGATCATCATCGCGACCATGGCAACACTGAGTGCCATCGTGAGATACCCGATCAGCCCTCCGGCATGCAGCAGCGCGCGAGGGTTCAGTCGGCCTCCTTCGAAGACGCCTCCCGCAGCAAAGACTGACTGCGGCGCGGCCGCGACCAGCGACACAACGATGATCAATAGCAGCCAACGACGAAGTGAACTCAAGTGATCCTCCCTGAACCAGCCTTCATTCCGCAGAACCGCCTGCTCTTTGGAATTACTCTCAATTTCATGCACGAACGTCCGCCGCACGATTCATCGTCACCATACCTGTGTCGACGAACCGCTTCCCCAGCAAGTGTCATCTCTGGGGCATGTTGCCTCTATGGGGATTCTCTTCCGGACGGCGGGGTCGCCTGATCGACGAGCCGGGTTCTGGCGAGCGCGGCATCCCGTGACCAGGGATAACGGACGATCAGCTCACGATACAAATTCCCGGCTTCAGTGTTGAGACCGGTTCGCTGAAGGTTTTCAGCTGCGGTAAAAAAACCTCGTGCGGCCAGTGGCTCGTTATTTGAATAAACGAATGGAAGCCAGAGAGCTTCCGAGGCACAGGCCCTCGCTTCGCCCCGAATCTCGAAACCGAGTGCATAGAGATACTGTGGCCCCGGCCGAAGGTCCTGCGGCAGACGATTGATGTCGTCCCACCAGCTCTGCAATGTGGTCTCATGGACCTGTCGTGAGGCGAGTTGCAGTCGCCACAACTGAGCTTTGGCATACCCTGAGATCACCGGGTGGAGATCCCGCGATAAGGCATTGAGCTTCCGTTCCGCGGCTTCGCCATGAGCGGGATCCATGAGTAACAGACTGGCGGCGAGCAGTTGCTCCCCCGGATTCCCAGTTGTCAGGACCGGGACCATTTCACTCTTCAAGGTGTCAGAGACCAACTGCGGAGACCAGATGAGTGGGGCAAGACCCCAGTGCCGTGTCTCGAGATCCGTCTGCAGAATGAACCGAAAATCCCGGACAGCGTTTCCAAGATCTTCAAGACGAAGATCCGCCTGCACAATCAGGGCGGTCAGCTCACGGTCGACCCAGGCGCGAGGTTCCCGTTCGACTGCCCGTCGCAGGAGCGGAAGTGCCTCACGAGTTTCACCCCGCTGGAAATGCTCAAGGGCCTTCAAATGCTCCGGCTGATAACCCGTCTCGATTTGTTTGACCCGTTGCGAGGGAATTCGCACGGTATTGACCCCGCCGCGTAGCGTCAGATGCGTTCCGGTGAAATCCAGAATCTCGCCATGTTCCGTGACCGGTTTGCTGGCACCTTCAGGCGTATGTGTCACACGATCCTGAGCAGTCACCGGCCCGCCCGCTAACAGCAGGAACGTCACCATCAGAGATGGCGTCAGCAGGACCTGAGTCGGAATGGAACTCCGGCGTCTCATATTCAGCTTTCAGGAGTCGCCACACTCATTCGGGCAAGCGGCGGTTCCGCATCGGGTGATTTCGTTCCCCCGGCCTCCGACTTCTTCAGTGCGTCGGCGGGCGCGGAGTCTTTCACAAAAAGCAGCGGCAGAATCAAAAAGAATCCGAGCGTGATCGCCATATCCGCGACATTGAAGATCCCGGTCCGCAGATCGCCGATTCCGAGATTCAGAAAGTCAATAACATATCGGAAGCGAACGCGGTCGATGAGGTTCCCGAGTCCTCCTGCAACGACGAGCGCCAGCGGAAGAAAGTTCATCAGTGCCATCCGCCGAGGAAGCAGCAGTCCGAAGGCGAAAGCGATCAGCACGAACCCGTTGGAAACAGTCAAAATCCAAAAACGGACTTCCGGGGGAGTATCTGCGAGCAGACTCAGGAATGCCCCGTGATTCTCGGCATATTCAATCCGGAAGAGGTCGCCAAAGAAAATCTGAGGCGGCTCTCCCTTCCAGTGTTTCACTGCATAGAGCTTTGAAGCCTGATCCACGCCGACCGTCAGCACGATCAATGCCACCAGACTCTGGAGACGGGCCCAGCGAGACAATGCCGGACCGATCCCAATCGAGCGTCTGGCGTCTGCGGGGCTGGTGGCTTGAGATTCCATGATCCTGAGTCCATTTCATCGTTGAGCAGCTTCCGCATCCGAGCGGCAGCAGAGTCATCAGTTATCCAGACCGGGTGTCGAAATCGTTTCCCGATTCGTCAGCACTGTTGATGTATTTCGGAAAACGTAACGACCCTGGTTCTGTCGGGACAACTTCATCAAGAAATTTGCTTCCGGAACCAGTGGAGAACGATCTCCGGTTCCAAACTCGATGCAGTGAATAATCGTTCCCCCGCGATTGTAGCGTTGGATCATATCGAGATCCCGAGCTTCCAGAACGGACTCGGCAGCGCCGTCCGTGAGCAGAAACAAGACGTCGGGGTTGAATTTAAGGGCTTCGAGAATTGCTGGGAGATGATGAGTTCCCTGCGCCGGCGTGATATCGCGGATCTGTTCCGTCACCCGGAGCCGATGTGCATCGGTTCCCTGAAACACATTGAACCTGCTTCCCCGAGTGTCGAGGACGTGGACACCTTGGTTGTAGAAAATCACCTGAAACTGCTGTGAAGAATCCAGTCGCTGCAGACTGGAAAGCAGTTCGACCTTGGCGGCTTGCAGGGCCTTGTTCGTCGCCATGCTGGACGAGCGATCGATCACGTAGACAAATCGCTTCCCAACGGCATCAACTCCGAGAAAGGACGTTCCGGCCGACCCGGACGCTGGCGGACCCCCGATTCCCTCTCCCCGACCTGAACCTTGAAGCCGCGAGTCATTCAGGACGCTCGGCTTGATCAATTGTTGCAGGTGAGGTGACCCCGCGTCGGAGAGCGCAGGACCAATTCCCATCACAGGAGTCGACAAAACCGGGGCCGGAAAGTTCATCGTCGACGGAAACGGGATCTCAGCGGAAGGTGGAGTCACGGCAGCCAGTGACTCCATCGGAGCCGGTGCGGGAGTGGATTCTCCCGTGGCCTCGGCAGTCCCCTCAGACTTCATTCGGATACCGACATCGCGGAAGTGGTCTCCGTTATCGCCGGGGAAATCGCCCCGCGGAGCCGGTGCCTTCCAGAAAATCAGCAGCAGGAGAATGAGAGTTCCATGCAGCAATAATGAGCATGCCCAGCTCGGAATAGCCATCCAGTTCCTCAGCACGTCCGCGAAACGGACGGTCGAAGCTGGAGGTGATTCGGAAACGGACATGCAGGAACTCTTTTCAGCAGTTGCTCTCCTCTTCCAGGAACGCAGCCGCTTCATTCAGAAATTCGGATCACCTGCATTTTATGCCCCGTCAGAAAAGGGGGTCAATGCGTTCTCAACGAGCCGCCTCTCTGACACTTCGGGTAACGGTCACTCCGAATCCGAGGGATCTTGCGGCGCTGGGGGCGGTTCTCCGGGAAACAGGAGCGCACACCGACCGCCTCGGGCTCGGAGCCAGTTCAGGCAATGGTGGACCGATGGCATTCTCAACATCCGCTGCTGCATTTTCCGCTTGCCAGGCAGATCCACCAGCACCAGGCCGATCAACAGCCACGGCATCCCAGGTCCGGGGAAAACTACGAAAATCAGCCCGATTCCCAGCAGGATGTAACCAATGACATTCCGAAAGCCGACCCAGATCAGATGTACCATCGGATGTCGGGAATGCGGTCGTTTCCCTGATCTCAGAAAGAAATCCTCGGGAAGCAGGCAGATAATCAGCCACAGCATCCCAAATGCAATGACGCTGGACACCAGAATGGTGATCACCCACCAGGCGACGGCATTGAGTTCAGGGCTTGCGAACAATGCAGGAAGTCGGCTCCACATCGCGACTGACGGTCCTTCTTTCCTCTGCCAAACGTCCTAACTATTGTATTGACAGAGGGATGTTGTTTCTTGTCAACTTCCTGCCCAGTCCGGCGATTCTCCGCTATTCTACGAGTCAGCCGCTGCACCGGGCCGGGAAATTGTGACCATTCCTGACAGGATCGTCTATATCCCCGCACGGCGAAGCCGCCGGGAATCGAGATCGAGCGGACAGATGCATTCGTGCCGCAGGAAACTGGAGTTTTGAAGTGCCGATTATCAGTGTGGAAGGCGAATGGCTGAATCAACTGCTGGGACGAACGTACCCTGTGGAGGAGCTCGCCGATTCTCTCGAGCAGATTGGCTGTGACGTCGACGACGTGCTGGAAATCGACCGGTTTCGCTGCCCGAAGTGCCAGAATATCGTCGAGGCGTCTCTCGGGGCGGAAGTCACAAACCGCTGCACGTGGTGTGAATACGAACAACCGGCCAGCTTCGAACACATTGGCCGCAGCACCGTCATTCGGCTGGATCTCCTCGCCGCCCGCCCGGATCTGTTCGATGTCGGGGGGATCGCCCGCGCCTTGAAAGGGTACCTCGGTCTCGTTGAAGGGTTGCCGGAATATACTGTCACGGCTTCTCCGGTTCAGATCACCGTCGACGCCTCTGTTGATAGTGACGATTGCCAGCGACCATTTATCAGCTGTGCCGTCGTGGAAATGCCGGAACTCAGCGACGTCACCCTTGTTTCCCTGATGAAACTTCAGGAAACCCTGCACTGGGGGGTTGGCCGCGACCGCAAACTGGCGTCAATCGGAGTCTATGACCTCGACACGATTCAGTCACCAATCCGTTACACCACGATCGACCCGGACAAAGATCAGTTCGAACCGCTCGGGCGCGCCGGCGAACCCATGTCCGGTCGCGAGATTCTGGAAAAGCACCCAAAGGGAATCGGCTACGCCCGACTGCTGGCAAATCATAAGCGGTTCCCGGTCCTGATGGACGCCAAGGGAACCATCTTGTCGATGCCGCCAATCATCAACAGCGAATCGACGAAAGTGACGCTGAAGTCACGTCGGCTTCTGGTCGACGTGACCGGCATCAGTCTGTCGGCCGTGGTGAAGTCCCTGGACACCTTTGTTTCCTCAATGATCGAACTCGGGGGACAGGCGCAGACGGTCGAAATCATTGACTCCAAAGGTCAGAAACTGACGTCGCCGGATCTTTCGCCACGGACCATGGAGATTGAGTTGCCCGCCGCCAAACGCTGGCTCGGGTTACCGCTCGACGGCACGAGTCTCGTCAAATCGCTGCAGCGGATGCGGCTGGATGCCCGACCTGTCTCCGGGCATTCCGATCGGTTTGAAGTCCGTTACCCCGCCCTGCGGACCGATTTCAAACATATGGTTGACGTGTTCGAAGATCTGGCTATCGGCTTCGGATACAAGAACATCGTGCCCAGTCTTGCCAGTCAGGCGACGACCGGTCAGGGACGTCCGGAAGAAGTGGCTAGCGAACCGGTTCGCAGTGTTCTCCTCGGTCTGGGGTACTCGGAAATCATGAGTCTCCCCATGACAACTGAGGAACTCCACTTCACCAAGTTCCGGATGCCGGTTCCCGAGCATTACGCCCGGATCGCCAATCCCAAACTGAAGGCGATGACGGTCGTCCGTTCTCACCTGATGACCGGACTCATGGAGCATCTTCGGGAAAACCGTCGGGCTCCGCTGCCAATTCAGTTCTTCGAACTCGACAACGTCACGATTCTTGACCCGGCCGCAGAAACCGGCGCGCGAGAAGAGCGTCATCTCGGAATCGTCGTGATGGGCCGCGAGGCGAGTTATGCCTCACTTCGGTCAGTCGTCGATGCCCTGCTTTACGAACTCCAGCTCTCCGGGAACTATGCGGCAATTGATCATCCGTCGTTCATCCCCGGGCGTGTGGCGAACGTCATTACCGGCGGGGAGGTCTCCGGCTTCCTCGGGGAACTGCACCCGGAAGTAATTCTGGAATTTGGACTGGATCACCCCGTCGCCATTGCCGACCTCAAAATCCTGAATGTCGAATAAGGACTTCCCGCGGAATTTTGCCTGAACCTGATTTCATCCAGGATTGTCGTCTTGGCAGCCCTCTATCATGCGTAAAATAACGAGTGAAGACAGCTTGGATTCGACTCATCGAGGAGATCTGCTTTTGCGGGTCTTTCCTCGTGAGTTCCCGGCAATCTTCATAACTGCCGAAAAATACTGCTCAATAGTAAATCAAGAATAAGGAGCCCGGCTTGGGCGAACCACAACGCGAATCTCTGAAGGTCAGTGCCCGCAAATGCATTCTCGCCGCGGTACGGGATCAAGAGACCGCGAAACAGAAAGAAACAGTCTTCGACGAAATCGTCGGCCTGGTGAAGACAGCCGGTTCTGAGATCGTCGGAACACTTCTTCAATCGAGAGACAAACCCGACCCGGCATCCTATTTCGGGAAAGGGAAGCTGATCGAGTTGAAGGAAATGATCGGAGCCACCGGGGCAGATCTGATTGTTTTCGACAATCACCTTTCTCCCTCTCAGGGAAAGCACATCGAGGAAGTGACCCGCTGTCAGGTCGTTGACCGCAGTGAGGTGATTCTCGATATCTTCGCGACACACGCGAGTTCTTACGAATCTCAGCTGCAGGTGGAACTTGCGCAGTTGCTGTACCTGCGTCCTCGACTGACGCGCATGTGGACCCACCTTGAGCGAATCGAGGGGGGGATCGGCAGCGGGCGCGGTCCTGGGGAAAAGCAGCTGGAAACCGACCGACGGCTTGTGGACAAGCGAATCGACGAGCTGAAGCGAAAGCTGAAGACCGTCGAGCAGCGACGCGAGCAGCAGGCCTCCAGCCGCACGTCTCATGTTTCCGTCTCACTGGTCGGCTATACCAACGCCGGTAAGAGCACGCTGATGAATGCTCTCACCGGGGCTGATGTCTATATCGCTGACAAACTGTTCGCCACGCTCGATACGAAGACCCGAAAGTGGAAACTTCCGCGCTGGGGCGACGTCTTGCTGAGCGATACCGTCGGATTCATCCGTGACCTGCCGCACCATCTGGTCGCGTCATTCAAGTCGACGCTGGCAGAAGCCCGGCACGCGGATGTGTTGCTGCACGTCGTTGATGCGAGTCATCCGCAGGCGCAGCAGCAGATCGAAACTGTCAACGAGGTTCTGGCCGAACTTGGGATCAACACGACCGAACCGATTCTTGTGCTGAATAAAGTCGACGCAGCGCCGGATCGGGCGATTGTCGACGTAATGCGGTCAAAATATCCCGGGTCAATCACCGTCAGTGCGAAGGAGAAAACCGGTCTCGACCGGCTGGCTCATGTCGTCTCCGAACGGCTGGCATCAGGGTTCCTGGAAATCCTCGTGAAGAGTGATGTCGGCAATGGAAAGGTTCACTCCTTCCTTGTCGAGCACGCTGAAGTGGTTAACACTGCTTACCACGAAAACGAGGTCGTTTATCAAACCCGAATTGCGAAACGCTTTATCCATCTGTTGGAGAAAGCGGGTGCGCAGGTGACGACCTTGGACCACCAGCCAGTTCAGCTCGAAAACTTCGATCATGACTCGCTGCTGATCTGAGCCGGGTCCGGTCTGACTGATGTTTTTCAACCCACGGGATCTTCAAAGATCCCGTTTCCTTTTCCTGACAGGCACTGAAGCTCCGACTCATGACGAGACAAAGCACTGGGATTGCCGAACTGGATGAGATGCTGGGCGGAGGACTGATTCCCGGAACTCTGACTGTCGCGCTCGGAGCCACCGGAATCGGAAAGACGCAACTCGGCCTGCAGTACCTGTACGCCGGAAAGCAGCAGGAAGGTGAGACGGGCGTTCTCTTCGACATGACTTCACGAGGAGATTCCCAGAATCATGCCGAATACGCGAAGCGGATGTTTCAATGGGAAATGCGAGAGCGCCCCGCCCGATGGCAGATTGAACAGGCTTCCGACTATTGGACCCGCGAACTTGTTCGCTGGGACGCAGCTCACCCGTTCATGCAGGCCGGACGCCGCGTCACGATGAGTGACATGAATACGGACCAGCAGCGGGAGTGGAAAGCTGAACTGAACAAGAAGCTGGTCGATACCATTTCCTTCTTCCACGGCAACTTCTGTCAGGGAGTCCGCCGCTGCGTCATTGACGGGATCGAGCCCAGTGACAAAGCCAGTGATTCTTTTCAATTCGAGCTGTTTGAATACATTTATCACCAGATTCTGCGAAAAGATCACGACTGGGTTGCGAGAGATCTGCTCCGTGTCCAGTTCCGAGAGAACAGTGCGCTCGTTGATCAACATGCGTACCGGCATCAGGACGTCGGCTGCCTGATGCTCTGCACGACGCATGAAGTGATGCTGGATAATCTGCTGTCGCGTCCCATTGAATCAGGGGACGTACTGAGCAATGCGAACACGATTATCCTGATGGGAAAAATCCGCGAAGGAACCAAAATCAGTCGTGCTCTCTGCGTCGCCAAGCACCGCGGCAGTCGTTGCGATGAATCGATCCGCGAATACACCGTCAACGATTCAGGGATACAACTTTCCTGATTCCGGATTCTCGCGGATCATTTGCGCCTCAATGTAAACCGGAATTGAAAGTCGGCAGCCTCGCGCTACCATAAAAGTGACCTTTCTCGGGAGCAGGCATGGCTGATCGACCGCAAACGCTGGGGGAATTGAAGCAATCTGGTTACCGGTCCGTTCCGGTCAAGCAGGAGATGCGCCGTAATTTGATCGCAAAACTGCGTCAGAAGGAACCACTCTTCCCCGGGATTCTGGGTTACGAAGAAACCGTCATCCCCCAAATTGTCAACGGTATTCTCGCTCAGCATGACATGTTGTTTCTCGGCCTTCGCGGGCAGGGAAAGACACGCATGCTCCGGATGATGACTCAATTTCTCGATGAGGCCATTCCGATCGTCGCCGGGTCAGAAATTCAGGATGACCCTCTCTCCCCGATTTCCAAGTATTCCCGTGATCTGATCGCATCGCAGGGGGACTCCACACCAATCACATGGATTGGTCGGAGTGAACGCTATCACGAAAAGCTCGCGACTCCCGACGTCACGATTGCGGATCTCATCGGCGAAGTCGACCTCATCAAGCATGCCGAAGGACGGCACCTCTCTGATGAATCGGTGATGCACTTCGGACTGATTCCCCGAAGTCATCGCGGCATCTTCTGCATGAATGAACTTCCGGACCTGTCGCCAAAGATTCAGGTCGGTCTGTTTAACGTGCTGGAAGAACGGGACATCCAGATCCGCGGCTTCACCGTTCGCCTGCCGCTCGACGTTTGCCTGATTTTCTCAGCGAATCCCGAGGACTACACCAATCGCGGCCGGATTGTCACGCCGTTGAAGGACCGCATCGGATCGGTCGTCCGCACGCATTACCCATCCACTCGAGAGTTGGGGATCAAGATCGTCGAAGAACAGGCCTGGGTGCAGCGCGACACGGTGCAGGTGACGGTTCCGCGATTCATCAAAGAGGTCGTCGAAGAAGTCAGCCGCCTTGCCCGTACCAGTCCCCATGTGAATCAGGCTTCCGGGGTCAGCGTCCGGATGTCGATTACCAACATGGAGACCGCGATCTCCAACGCCGAACGCCGGGCCCTGCAACAGGGACAGCAATCAGCACTCGTGCGGATCAGTGACCTTTACTGGCTCGCAGCGAGCACGCGCGGGAAAGTCGAACTGGGCCTGTCCGAAGACACAGGTGACGAAGATGTGCTGATTCAACGATTACTCGAAGAAGCCATCAAGAACGTCTTTGATCAGTCGTTGGCTCCCAAACGCTTTAATGCTGTCGTCGAGTTTGTCGATCAGGGACAGCCGATCAAGCTGAGTGGTGACGCGACGGCCGCACAGATCCTGCAGGAGGTCGGCCGGATTCGCGGTTTCCGGGACCTGCTCAAGACAGTCGCATCGGATCTGGAACCAGACCTCGCGACGGGTCCATTGGCAGATGACCTGCAGGCAGCGGTGGCCGAACTGATTCTGCACAGCCTGTACGCTCACAATCGGCTGAATCGCAAGGTTTCCGTCGGCCAGATCACGTTCGGTCGGTGACCGGCCCCTCTCAGCAAAGACTGTCGCACAACGCTCTCACGCAACAACGTCGACAATCGCCTTGATCGCACCTGTTTCAGGGCGAGTGAACAGTTCGAATTGAGAGACCAGTTCGTCGTAGCCCACGTGATGCGTGATCCACGGTCGAGTATCGATGGTCCCTTCCTCGATCAGACGAATGATCCGGAGGAAGTCCTCCGGAAGAGCATTGCGGGATCCCAGAACGGAGACCTCAGGTCGATGCATGGCTGAATGCAGAAACGCGATTTCCCCACCGGTGATTCCGACATAGACCAGTGCCCCCGCCTGAGCGACATATTGCATCGCCTGCGACATCGATCGATTGCTTCCGGTCGCATCGATGACGACGGCATATCGATCGCCCCCGGTAATCTGTGCCATCCGCTCCAGCTCACTGCCGTCGCCTGTCGCGGTAATCGTGTGCGGGACCTGATAGGTATCGCGGCAGAACTGCAGCCGTTCTTCATTTATGTCCATGACCGTCACAACGGCACCCGTCAGTCGCGTGAATTCCAGTGCCGACAGTCCAATCGGTCCTGCCCCGATGATGAGAGCGTGTTCGCCTGACTGGGGATTTCCGCGGTTTGTGGCATGACAACCAATTGCCAGTGTTTCGACGAGTGCCAGCTGGTTATAGTCGAGTTGAGTTGAAGGGTGCAGTTTCTCCGCGCGAATCAGAAACTGGTCGCAAAGCCCCCCATCGATCATGACCCCGATGACATTCAGTGTCTCGCAGCAATTGGAATGGCCGCGTCGACACGCGAAGCAGGTTCCGCAGTTCATATAGGGTTCGACACTGCATCGATCACCTACAGAGACGTTGGTAACGCCGGGCCCGACTTCCAGAACTTCCACCCCAAGCTCGTGGCCGGGAATTCGCGGATAGCGATAAAATGGCATCTTGCCGAGATAGCCGGCGAGATCAGAACCACAAATCCCCATCCGGTGCGTCCTGACCAATGCCTGCCCTGCTCCGGGACGACCTGGCTCAGGGACTTCGACATATTCAAACTGGCATGGTTCTCGGAGGCGAATGGCGCGCATGAACAGTCTTCCCGGTTTGAAATCCCGATCCCGCCCTCGCAGGTCCTCACAGAGACAGTCTCGAAACGTAGAGACCAAACGACAGAGAGGGCGCAGGATTATGTCATTCCGTCTCTCAAAATGGCATACGATCAACGTTCTTTGATGAAAATTTCTGATCGCTCCCCTCTCCCGCCGCTTTCGTGAATTCAGAAGGATCTCCCATGTCCGAAACACTGATCCTGACCCGTTCCCAAGTCCGGAGTGTGGATGAAATCGCCGTACGGGAGTTCGAGATTCCGTCCCTGATCCTGATGGAGAATGCAGGCCGGAGTTGTGCTCTCGCGCTTCAAGAACTGGGAATTCCGTCATCCGCCCGAGTCATCGTCTGCTGCGGAAAAGGGAATAACGGCGGAGACGGAATTGTCATGGCGAGACATCTCGCCAACGCCGGTGTTTCAGTAGAACTCCTGCTGTTCCATCGCCCGGAAGAACTGTCACATGATGCCCTCGTGAATTACCGCATCCTGACGCATTCCGAAGTTGTCATTCACCACTTGCAGATCCCCGAGCAACTCGACGAATTGCAGAATCACCTGCGGCAATCCGCCTGGGTCGTTGATGCCCTGCTGGGGACGGGAGCGACGGGACAATTACGCTCACCTTACGATCAACTCATTCCGGCGATGAACGCATCCGGGCGCCCGATTCTGGCGATTGACCTTCCCTCCGGGCTCGACTGTGACGACGGCTCTGTCGGATCTGAGGCGATTATCGCGACGGCGACAGTGACGCTCGTCGCAGCAAAACCAGGTTTCACGACTGAACTCGGGCGTAAGCATTGTGGGCAGATTGTGATCGGACAAATCGGAATTCCCCTGAATCTGCTGCACCGCTTTTCTTCTTCGTCTGTTCTTTGAAATTTTCAAGAAAAAGAGGGCGGAACGATACACCGACCGGCAACTGTCAATCTGTCACGTGAATCGTCGGGGTTTTATCAATCTCATTGAACTAAAAAATATGCACACCAAGCCAGGTTCGCCGCACCGCGAATTCCTGGCTGCGTCTGGTGAACCAATCGGGAGGAACATCATGAAGGTAAAAAACAACTTTGCATTCGTGCTGACTGCCGTCGGAGGCTTGTGCCTCGGGGCCGCGGCAGTCGGAGTCTCACAACCGCACGCGCCGGTCACAGCGCTCGCTCCAGCCCCTGCCCACTCTCCGGAAGATCTGTCGATTGCTTTCCGCGATGTGGCGAAGAATGTCCTTCCCGCAGTCGTTTCGATTTCCACGGAAACCAGGCCAACGGAAGTCACTGATTCCGGTGTCTCCGAAGGCCGACCCGGTTCACGCCAGCAGGAACAACTGTTCCAGGAATTCTTCGGACAGGACCCTCGCTTCGAACAGTTCTTCAAGAAGATGCCTCGAACGGTTCCCCGTCAACAGGGCGCCGGTTCTGGATTCATCGTCGACCCCACAGGGATCGTGCTGACCAACAGCCACGTTGTGGAAGGTGCGACCAAAGTCACCGTCAAACTGCACGACGGGCGTGAATTCCAGGCCGAATCATGGAACTTTGATCCACGCTCTGACGTCGCCATCGTCCGCATTAAAGCAGATGAAAACCTGCCAAGCGTTGTCCTCGGTGACAGCAATCTGATGCAAATCGGTGACTGGGTCCTCGCACTCGGGAACCCATTCAATATCGGGACGACAGTGACCTCGGGCATCATCAGTGCCACTGGTCGCGGACCGGGGATCAACGAACGTGAGGAATACCTTCAGACTGATGCCGCCATTAATCCAGGAAACAGCGGGGGACCGCTGGTGAACCTGTACGGTGAAGTGATCGGCATCAATACTGCGATCTCTTCACGCAGCGGTGGATATGACGGAGTCGGGTTTGCGATTCCTTCTGAAAACGTCCGCTGGGTCGCTGATCAGCTGATTGCCCACGGAGAAGTGAAGCGGTCTTACCTGGGTGTTTCGCTGCAGGAACTGACTGCCGAATTGCGGAAGCAGTTCAATGTTCCATCTGACAAGGGAGCACTGGTTCTGGATGTGATGCCGGACACCCCGGCTGCACAGGCCAAGCTGTTGCCCGGTGACATCATCCTGCAGTTCAACGGGAAGGCAATCACGAATCGTGACGCTCTGGTTGGCATCGTTGAACGGTCTTCACCAAACAAGACCTATGACATGGTCGTGCTGCGTGAAGGCAAGGAAGTGACCGTGCCAGTGAAACTGGGAAGTATGCCTGCCAACTTCACTTCGGCTCTGCGACGAGCCCGAGTGAACGACAAGCCACGGGAACAGGCTCAACCGGATAATGTCGAAATTTCCAAACTGGGAATTGAAGTGACCTCCCTGTCTCCAGAACTGACTGAACAGCTCGGACTGGAAAAAGGAGCGACTGGCGTTGTCGTGAAGAATGTGAAAGAAGGCAGTCCTGCCGAAGCTGCTGAATTGCAGCCAGGCGACTTGATTCAGCGAGTCGGAACGAAAGCTGTAAAGGGAGTCGAAGACTTCCGGGCCGCAGTGAACGACGCCGATCTGAATCAGGGAATTCTGCTGCATCTGAAACGAGGCAAGAATTCTGCATTCATCGTGGTGAAGCCAGTCCAATAACGCATCCAACGAAGTGTTTGATGAGTTGTTCCTGCCGATCGCCCCGCCTTTTCCGGTTTCTTCCGGGAAAGTGCGGGGCGTTTCGCGTTTTATCCCTCGCTCACCCATGTGGTATCTTTCTGTGTGGACATTGCACCTGTACGCCTGAGAGATCGCCGGAATGATTGACACTGATCTTCTTCAACGCCTTTGGGACGCTGCACCGCAGGTCGATCTCTCCGAAGCATGGCCGGCCGATCAGATGCGATGGCTGGAAGAGGCAGGCGTCCTGCGCTGGGGAATTCCAGAGGAACTCGGCGGCCAGAGCATCTCCGCTGCGGATCAGCTGGGGGGATATCAATCGCTGGCCGCGAACTGCATGACGACCGCTTTCATTCTGACGCAACGGGTCGCCGCCATCTCGCGAGTGGTCGCCTCCGTGAACCAGCCCGCCCGCGAGCGGTGGCTCCCGAAACTCGCGACCGGCGAGGCATTCAGCACCGTTGGAATCTCGCATCTCACGACCTCTCGGCAACATCTTCGCACTCCTGCGGTGCGAGTCGTGATCGATGGCGACAAGCTCACCTTGAATGGATCAATCCCCTGGGTGACGGGAGCCGCTCATGCCGATCTGATTGTCACGGGAGGCACCTGTGACGACGGACGCCAATGTCTGATCGCATTGCCGACGGCCGCGCCCGGCGTCTCCGTCGATCCGCACGCCCATCTGCTGGCACTCACGGCATCTCACACGGCGACCGTGCAGCTCGAGAATGTCGAATTGTCCGCAGAATGCCTGCTTGCTGGCCCCGTCGAGAACCTGATGTCTGCCGGGAAAGGGGGAGGAACCGGGTCTCTCACGACGTCCTTTCTTGCTCTGGGGCTTGCCCAAAGGGTTCAGACGTTCCTCGTTGAACAGGAGAAACTGCGTCCTGACTTGCAGCCGGTGGTCCGCAGTCTTGTCTCGGAGATCGTCAACCTGCATCTGGATATGAACTTCGCGCTGACCCATCCCGATGAGACCGCAGAACGCTATTCCGCAGCCAGTATTCGTCAACGGGTCAACTCACTGGCAGTCCGGGTTTCTCAGGCGGCACTCGGCATCAGCAAAGGGGCAGGTTTCGTCCGCGGGCACGTCGCAGAGCGATCAGTCCGGGAAGCGATGTTCTTCCTCGTCTGGTCCTGTCCGCAACCGGTCGTTCAGGGGGGACTGGAAGAACTCGTCTGTCGAGGAAACAATGCCGGGTTCGGTCCAGAGACCGAGTAGTCCGACCGCTTTGAGAAAATGGAGTCATTCCCGCAGATCGCCAATTTCAATTCCGTCCCAAAAGTTTTATGTTGAGACGGCATTATTTGAGTGGCCTCCAGTGACGGAGAGTGGTTTCGTTGATTGAGCCCCGCGCGCCTGCTGTTCCCCCTCAGAACGTTCCCCGCTGGGTCAGAACGCCTGTATTCAGTGTCGTGATTTTTATCGCGGCAATGATCGAGGTGACCCGCTGGGCCGACGCTGAGGATCGCGCCGCCGCACTCACGGGCTGGATGGCGGGGCCGACACAGGACTGGTTCCCGTTCCTGCCACTGCTCGTGCTGATTCTGCTGGCAATGGCCGTCCGCAAAGCGCCGAAATCAGGAGTCCGCGTTTCCCGGTGGAGAAAGTGGCTTGCCTATTCGGCCGCCGACGGAAAAGGGACAACCGGGTCATGGATTGCCTCCCTCGGAATCGGGGTGCTGGCTTTTCTCGTTTCAGCAGGCTTTAACGCTCCTTATCGGGATCTGCAGCCGGCGTATCACGATGAGTTCAGTTATCTTTTTCAGGCAGAAACATTTCTGCAGGGGCGACTCTGGTTTCCCAGTGCTCCCGAGCACCCTGAACTGTTTGATCAGATGCATGTCCTCAACGAAGGGCATTTTGCCAGTCGCTACTTCCCCGGCACCGGACTCTGGCTGACCCCGTTTCTTGCCATGGGAATCCCTTGGCTGGCACAACTGATTGCGCAGTCGATCTGCGCAATGCTGATGTTCTGGACCGGGCGGGAACTGACCAGCAATGGCGTCGGCTTGCTGGCCGGAATCTTGTTTGCCCTTTCGCCAGGCATGATCCTGTTCAGCGGTCTGATGCTGGCACATCATCCGACACTTCTCGGGTTGATGTTCTTTCTCTGGGCATTTGTGAAATGGATTCGCACAGGCTCCTTGTCATTGCTCGTGATCGCCGGGACAGGACTGGCTTTTGCCATGCTCTGCCGGCCAATGACCGCTGCCGGTTTCGCTTTTCCATTCGGTCTGTTTTTCGTTTTCTGGTGGATCACGGGTCGGCCTCGCAGCCTGCCGCCACAAAGCACCGAGAATATCAGCGAAACTCAGGAGATCAGCCGGATCGTCGATCGGTACTTTGCTGCAGAAGCAGCAGAACGAACGCATGTTGTCCCTGCGTTTCAGCGATCCTTGGCTGCTGTAATGCTGGGACTTCCTCTCGTTGTCGCGGCGCTCTTTCTTCTGGCGACTCAGCGAGAGATCACCGGGTCAGCCTGGGTCTCTCCTTACCAGCTCTACACGGATGTCTATACCCCACGACACCGTTACGGTTTTGATAACGTGATCATCGGGGAGAAGCATCTGGGCCCCAAAGTTCTCGACAACTATGACCGTTGGGCGGAAAATTTGACGCCCGAACTCGCACGCGAGAACGTAATCACCCGTCTCACCACAAGCATGCGCTGGACACTTGGAGTTCTCCCGCTCACTCTCGGGGCGGCCACCGTACTTTTGACCCCCACTCTCGGCAGCCGGCGCTGGTTTCTAATCATCGCATCCATTATCTCACTGCATGTCGCCCATATCCCCTACTGGTTTGTGGGAATCATGGGATGGCATTACGTCCTTGAGACAGCTCCGCTCTGGCTGCTGATCTTTGCAGAGGGCTCTGCCCGACTGGAACGAACATGGGTTCAAACCGGGGCAGTCGGAATGCGCATCTGGTGGCGCGCGATGATTGGAATCGCTGTCGCCGTGAACCTGATCACGGTTCCTCCCCTCTGGCCGGGTCGCTTACCTCAGGGCCTCGCAGAAACTGCTTACCCGCGTCGCCTGTACACTCAGTTCCGACACTCGATCGAGGGGCTTCGAAACGGCGAGCCGGTGATCGTCTTTGTCATCCCTGATCCGACCGATCGGCACATGGATTTCGTGACGAATCCCCCGTCGCTCGACGGCCCCGTTCTCATCGCACGACTTTCGAATCGTGCAGATCTCGCTCAGCGCGCGAGCCTCTTCCCTGACCGCCACGTTCTGATCTTCAATGCCGCTGATCGCAGCTGGGAGCAAGTCCGCCGCGCCGGTCAGCCAATTCCAGAATCCAAAACATCCGGGACTGGAAAGTAAGCAGAGTCTGCCTTCGTCATGCTGATCGGAATTTTTTCAGACACACATGATCATCTCGACAATATCCGTCGGGCCGTCGCTTTCTTCAACGAACGAGAGTGCAAGTATGTCCTCTTCGCCGGAGATCTGGTTTCCACCTTTGCCATTCCTCCCCTGCGGCAATTGAAATGCCCGCTGATCGGCTGCTATGGAGATAACGAAGGGAACCGGATCGGCATCCAAGGGGGGATGCGGATCATTGGCCAGATCAGCGATGCCCCGGTGCAGACCGTGCTTGATGATGGCACGCGTGTTGTGATCGCTCATATGCCGCGACAGCTCAGGGCAGTGACGGAGCCGTTTGACGTCGCGATCCACGGACACACGCACAAGCCATCGATCCGAACTGATGACGCAGGGCGTCTGATTATCAATCCCGGCGAGACATCAGGATGGACTTACGGTAACCCCACCGTGGCACTTCTTGAGACCTCGAGTCGGCAGGCGGAGATCATTCCCCTGCTGACGCCGACCTCTGATTGAACGTCCCGACAAACACCCTGTCTGCAGTGTCAGCCCCTCTCAGACAAAAAAATGACCTGCGTTCCGGGGAGAACGCAGGTCACTGACTCAATTTCCAGACGAAGCAGGAAAAGTCACTCGTTACTTCGCAGCTTCGAAGCGACGGGAGACTTCGTCCCAGTTCACCAGATTCCAGAAGGCGGCGATGTAATCAGGCCGACGGTTCTGGTAGTGCAGGTAGTAGGCGTGTTCCCAGACGTCGAGACCGAGAATTGGAGTCCGGCCTTCAGAGAGTGGGTTGTCCTGATTCGGAGTGCTTTCGACGACGAGCTTGCCGTTGTTCACTGACAGCCAGGCCCAGCCGCTTCCGAACCGGGTTGCTGCAGCGTTGTTGAAGTCGGTCTTGAACTTCTCGAAGCCGCCCAGGTCGTTCTTGATCGCTTCAGCAAGAGCTCCAGTCGGTTCACCGCCGCCCCCCTTCTTCAGGATGGTCCAGAACAGCGAGTGGTTGGCATGCCCACCGCCATTGTTGCGGACGGCTGTGCGAATCGATTCTGGAACGGAAGAAAGTCCGGCGACCAGATCTTCCACGGACTTGGCGGCGAGTTCCGGATGACCTTCCAGCGCCTTGTTCACGTTGGTGATGTAGGCCTGATGATGCTTGGTATGGTGGATTTCCATCGTCTTGGCATCGATGTGCGGTTCCAAGGCATCATAGGCGTACGGAAGCGGGGGAAGCGTATAAGCCATCGGGGGCTCTCCTCGTCGACGATCGAAAGGTAGTGGTGACACTGCAGCCGCCATTTTAGACCAATCCTGCAGCCTCACAACCTACTTCATTCAATTCTGAAAGTCCGCTGACGGCACTCCTTCCAAATTCTCCCTGGAAACGCCGGTTGCCTTCAATGATGGCCTTCAGTGCGACCCTTCCCCCGTCCTCGTCCTGATGGCTCTGGAATCCCTGACAGGGAAATGCCAGAATGTCGATTCTTCACTGGCGAGGTCTCGGCAGTGAGTTTGAGTGACGGCATCCAGGCAGGCAGTGAGTCGTGAGTACAGTCGTTCGTGGGTCCGCTTCGCGGGTCCGTACCGTCGCCGTGATCGATGTCGGAACATCCTCAATCCGCATGGCGATTGCCGAGATTCAGCCGGAAGGGACGATCCGCACACTGGAATCCCTCACTCAGGCGGTGCATCTCGGGAGCGACACATTCACCACCGGTGAAATTTCCCGGACGACCATCGAGGAATGCGTCTCGGTACTTCGGAGTTACAAGCAGAAGCTCGGGGAATATCAGATCACCCGGGCAGAAGACATCCGGATTGTTGCAACGACCGCAGTTCGCGAGGCCATCAACCGCCTGACGTTCATCGATCGAATCTATGTGGCGACAGGTCTGTCGGTCGAAACTCTGGAAGAAGCCGAGGTTCACCGCATCATTTACCGCGGAGTTCAGCCGCTGCTGAAGGCCCAGCCGGCATTGTTCAAGTCAGAAACCATGGTCGTTGAGGTCGGAGGTGGAAACACCGAACTTCTGACACTCGTCCAGGGAAACGTTGCCAATACCCATGGGTTCCGCCTGGGATCTCTGCGACTGCAACAGACTGCCAGTTCTTATCGGGTGCCTCGTTCGAGAACCCGACAGGTCTACGAGGGTGAAATCCACAGTCATCTGGAGGCATTCACCGAACCTCTGCGGGCTCACGTGAATGCCAACATGGTGGCCATGGGGGGAGACATCCGATTCGCCGCAGAAGAAATTCTCAAAGATGTCGTCAGTGAAGATCATCTCGTCGAACTGCCGGTCGCAGATCTCGCAAAGTTCGTCAACTACGTCTTCTCACGCAGCGAAGAACAGCTGGTCAACGAGTTCCACCTGACTTACCCCGAGGCCGAAACTGTCGGCCCGGCCCTGCTGATCAATTTGAGTGTGGCCCAGCTTCTGGAAGTCTCGAAGATCTACGTCTGCAATATGAACCTGCGGGACGGCCTCCTCCGTGATATGTCCGAGGGGGGAGCCTGGACCGATGACTTTCAGCGTCAGATCATTCGCGCGACCTGGGAACTCGCCCGGCGTTATCACGTAGATGAAGACCACTCACGCAACGTCGCCGAACTCTGCCGACAGCTATTCCGGCAACTGCGGAAAGAGCATGGCCTCGAAGACCGCTATGAAACTCTCCTTTATGTCGCCGCAGCACTCCATGAGACCGGTGCCTATATCAATGCTTCGAGTCTGCACAAGCACTCGATGTATCTGATCATGAACAGTACCCTCTTCGGGCTGACGGCTGATGACCTTCAGATCGTGGGGCTCGTTGCTCGTTACCATCGCCGCTCCATGCCCAAAACAACGCATCACCCTTATGCCACGATGGAACGAGCCAAGCGTGTGATCGTCTCAAAACTGGCTTCAATTCTCCGACTGGCCATTGCTCTGGACGCATCACGCCATCAACGAGTCCGGCAACTCGAATGCAGCCGCGTGCGGAACCGGATTGTCATTTCCGTTCCAGCACTGGACGACCTGTCCATTGAACAGATCGCTCTACGACGGAATCAGGGATTCTTCGAGACCATCTTCGGCCTCGAAGTCTTGCTGCGTCCCCAAATCAAGCCGTTGATTTCCGAGCAGACGATTCTGTAAATCAGCTCGCAGATCGCTTCGAAGTCACTTAAGAATCCATGCGGCGTGGAATGTTGATTCCGGAGATTTGTCGGAGCGCAGGCGGTCCGTGCAGAAAATGGACTCACGTAACCCTGAGCGAGGCGGCGACCACCCGAAGTCCGTGGGCTCGGAATATTGAGAAGCCGCGCAAAAGAAAAGGGGAGTGTCGGAACACTCCCCTGTCAGAGACCCGCAAATAGATTAAATGTGAGTGACGCTCGTCACCCCGGTTTGACAATGGCCCAAGTCAAACACTTTGCTACCGAGCGGAGTCAACTTCAGCAAGTTCCCCATAAAATGCCCGGGGGAGCTCGTCAGCCTGCTCACCGGCAACCTGCGTTGGCTCAACGTATTCGAGGTTGTCACGGATCCGCTGGCAGAAGTCTCGCAGCTGTGCGAGTTCCTCAGGCGAGAAGCCTTGAACGGCCTGTCGACGGAATTCCTGTGACACTGACGAAACGCGACGCCACAGCTCTTCAGCTTTTTCGGTCGGGCGGATCTGGTTCTTGCGTCGGTCCTGATCGCAGGATCGACGGTCCAGCAGCCCGTCACGCTGCATGCGGTTAATCACACCGGCCATCGTGTGCGGCTCGATTCCGAGCGCTTCCGCCAATTCTGACTGTGACCCACAACGACCAGAGGAGGAAAGCCACGCAAGGACCTCCCACTGTCGAAATGTGATTCCTTCTCGAAGGAATCGGGCCCCGATATGCTTCCGAAGCGCATGGGACGTATTGACGATCCAATGGCCGACGCTGTTCTCCCAATCATACTCAAGCACGTGAATGTCTCCTGGAGATCGAATCAACCCCAATAACGTTCGCAGGCTCTCTTCTTAATCGCAGAAAAATTGACGAACCGAGCACTGGTCTGCCAAAGTCTGCAATAGGGGAAACTGGCGAGAGGAATGTCCTCCGTGCGAAGCCCCCCCTTCCTCCTCCAATCTCGACCTGCATTACTGCAGGTCGAAGTGAGTTCAAGCACTGTCTGGGCAGTTCGACCATCGATCAATGACGAAAACTGAGAGTTTGACTCAGTTCGCGCCTCACTCACGTTGATTTGCCGAAGCCTGCCCTGAAAATGGAACGACTGAGTTGGTTGTCCGTGCGAACCACGGACGTTGAATTCACCTGACTACTTCAGAACCGCAACCTCAACCCCAAGATGATCACCGCTGGAATGAATGTCGGCGAGTTGAAGAAGATTGGCCCTGTTGAGCGATAAGCAACGTTGAGATCGTCGCCATTTGTGGTATGGATCTTAATCATCTCACGACCCAAAAAATAGATGCGAACCCAACCTGCGCTCGATTTTCCCTGAACTTTAGCAAGGTTCGCTTGTCTCCTGTTGCGAAACTCACCAGAATTTTATCGTTAATTTTCAATCAGAATTATAATTCGTTCAAATCGTTTGAATGAGCCTCTCAGATCCCGCCTCGAAACGCTTTCTCACGGTCTGCCTGAAAGACCTCTCACACTCCTAAACGAGCTTTGAAGGAAAAATCAACGTGATTCGTGTGGCAATTCAAGGAGGGAGTGGGTACACCGCCCTGGAACTCATCAAGCTGCTCCTGCGGCATCCTAACGCTCAGATTACAGTCGTCACCAGTCGTACTGAGACAGGCCCGATTAGCAAGGTTCACCCCAGCCTCGCCGGGCGTCTGGACCTGAATTTTACGAACCCAACCGCTGAAGAAATGGCGGCAAACGCTGACGTTTGCTTCTGCTGTCTGCCACACCGCGCGAGCATGGAGGCCATCCCTTCCCTGCTGGCGACCAGCTTGAAAGTCATTGACCTTTCGGCCGATTACCGTCTCAGTGACCCCGCGGTCTATGAAAAGTGGTATGGGCATGTCCACACGGATCCGACTCGACTCGGCAGCACCGTCTATGGACTGCCTGAGCTCTATCACGACAAAATTCCCGGGAAGGATCTCATCGCAAATCCCGGGTGCTACACCAGCACTTCTATCCTGGCTCTGGCTCCGCTGCTAACAGCCCGGTTCATTCAACCGCAGGGAATTATCATCGATGCAAAAAGCGGTGTTTCCGGGGCGGGACGCAGCGCCAAGGTCGAGCTCCTTTATGCTGAATGTAACGAAAGCCTTTCCGCTTACGCCTTGGGGAACCACCGTCATACTCCGGAGATCGAGCAGGTTCTTTCCGATATTTCCGGTCAGAAGGTTGACGTGATCTTTACTCCCCATCTGACACCGATGGAACGGGGAATCTTCGCTACCGTCTATGCGATTCCGACCCAGCCGCTGACCCAGGAAAAGTTGCTGGAAGTCATGCGGAATTACTATGCAGGCAAACCGTTTGTCAAAGTCGTCGATCACCTGCCGAAGACCCGCGATGTGGCAGGAACAAATTTCTGCCACATCACCGCGCGAGTCGTAAAAGACCGAGTGATCGTGCTGGCAGTGCTGGACAATCTCCTCAAGGGAGCCAGTGGAGTCGCTGTTCAGAATTTCAATCTCATGTTCGGCTTCGACGAATCGACTGCACTTGTGTAAGGTGTGAGGAGATCGGTTTCCGAATCGCCATAGAATGCTAACGGGAGATCCTCCCGTGACGCCGCTCATCGATGCCGGGTCGCTTTCAAGTTACCCGGCATCTGTAGTGTCAGTACCTGAGTCCTGTTGCTCTCGGGGCGTCCGATCGCAGACGTGGGATGATCCATCTCCTTCACCGCTTCTGACTCAGGGCGCGTGATCTCCAGCCGGGACGGACGACATGAGCAGCGACTTCGATCGAGAGAAGGAAATCGTGCTGAAGCTCCGCGAGAGCCGACAGCAGATCCGCGAACAGCTCGCAAAGGCCATCGTCGGCCAGCACGACATCATTGAACAGGTTCTGATCGCGCTGATGTCAGGTGGTCACTGTCTCATCACAGGAGCTCCCGGGCTCGCAAAGACACTGCTTGTCAAATCAATCGCCCAGATCTTCCATCTAAAGTTTCAACGGGTGCAGTTCACGCCCGATCTGATGCCAGCGGATATCACAGGGACCGAGATTCTTGAAGAGAATGCGCAAGGCCGTCGAACCTTGCACTTCGTCCCCGGTCCTATTTTTGCCAACGTCATCCTGGCTGATGAGATCAACCGCACACCTCCCAAGACGCAGGCTGCACTGCTGGAGGCAATGCAGGAACATCAGGTCACTGCAGCAGGAAAGCGGTACCCGCTTGAACCACCTTTCTTTGTACTCGCAACTCAGAATCCGATCGAGATGGAGGGGACCTATCCTCTACCAGAAGCCCAGCTCGACCGGTTTATGCTGAATGTCGTTGTGAACTATCTACCGCTGGAAGATGAAGTGACTGTCGTCGAGCGTACGACAGCCGGCCGCCCAGAACCGATTCTGCCCCTCTTCACTGGAGAGGACATCCTGTCATTCCAGCAGATCGTCCGAGGAGTTCCGATTGCACGAGAGCTGGTTCAATACGCTGTGCAGCTGGCAGCCAGTTCACGGCCTCACCAGCAGGGAACCCCCGCCTTTGTGAACCAGTACGTCAATTGGGGAGCAGGGACTCGGGCCTCGCAATACCTGGTCCTCGGCGCAAAGGCCCGCGCACTGCTTCAGGGGAAATCACACGTCAGTCTGGAGGACATTCGTCAGGTGGCCCTGCCAGTCCTCCGACATCGCGTGCTGCTGAATTACAAAGCGGAAGCCGAGGGCAAGACTGTCGACGCTCTCATCGGCCAGTTGATCGAAACGGTCCCTGGTCCGACCAGCAAATAGAAGCCGGAGTCGGCGAAAGCCACTCCTGGACCATTTTGCTTTTTGATCTGCCCGTCCTTGCCGCGCGGAAATGAATCATTCATCAACCGAAACTCGTGCTGCGCGGGCAGGCGGGAGAGCAAACTGCTCTCATTTCCCGAGCCAACTGCGCACACAAGCACAAAGTGCGTTCCGGAACCAAATGAAGGCGGACGGAATGAACCGCCCGCCTTCATTGAGAAATTCTCTTCGTGTTACTCTTTCAGAGAGTTACTCTTTCACTGTCACGTGACTGTAACTTCGCCAGTAACGCTGTGGCAGCAACCCGATCAGGGCGACGATCAGCTGCGAGATCACAAAGAGTCCCAGCATCTTCAGGCGGCCTTCAGTGAAGCCATAGCTGTGCAACCCGACGCCGAGTTCGTTCACACCGAACCAGGACCAGCTGACCACGATGTTCCCGAGGACAACAAGGATCGCCATTCCACGATCCCCAACCATTTTCCCCCAGCGTGCATGCAGCACCAGGGCGTTCCAGAGAACGATGATCAGGGCTCCGTTTTCTTTCGGATCCCAGCCCCAGAATCGCCCCCAGGAATCATCAGCCCACAGGCCGCCCAGCACGGTTCCCCAGAAACTGAAGAAGGTCGCAAAGCACAGGGTCCCATAAGTCATGCGGATCAGTTCTTTGCTGATCTCAGGTGTCAGGTCACGCATGAAGACACCTCGCAGGATATACAGCAGCCCGAACGTCCCAGCCAGATAGGTCGTGGCGTAGCCGAGTGAAATACAGACCACATGGGTTGCCAGCCAGAATTGGGTATCCAGCACAGCCTCCAGTACGACAAAGGTGTCCCCATCGGCCGCGAGCCCCGCTGCGATGCGCAGTGTCAGGAAACCGACGATGGCCGCGGCGACGTTGCCGATTCCGAGCCGCGTCATCCATTCCATGATCAGCGCACCGAGCACCACGGCCCAGCCAATAAAGACCGCCGAGGAATACAGGTTCGTCACTGGCGGTCGCCCGGAGATGTAGATTCGTCCGACGAGTGCGAGTGTGTGCAGAATCAGAATCAGGACCAGCAACCAGAAGGCACTTCGCTGGAAGACCTGTGGATAGCCGAGCCAGCCAATTGCCGCGAGGATCCCTGCGACAACGTACCACGTTGCACACAAGTCAAAGGGAGAGATCCGTGTGAACCAGCTCTCGAATTCGACCTTCTTCACCGGGAGGTCTTCAGCCGATTCATGCGACTTCAGGAACGCCTGATAGTCCTTCAGATCGGCATTGAACTTCTCGACATTCCCGGCCTTGTAATCATCGAGAATTGCAAGGAACTTCTCGATGGCTGCCGGCGTTGGCGCAGGAAACTCGCCGTAAAACTGCTGATAAATGTGGGCAATCGTCAACGGTTCCCACTTCGTCTGCAGCTCGTCAATGTTCGGACGATTCTGTCCCTCGGTCCCAAGGTGCGTCGGCACAACAAGCGGTTGAGGACCGAGGCCGTACTGCTTTGAGAATTCCTCAACAGCAGATCGGGTCCCCTTTAGGTATTCAAAATACTGCTGGGCTCTCGCTGCCAGCTTCATCGTCGGATTCAGGTTTTCAGCCGGTTCCGATTTCGGAAGAGGAGGAGCCTCACCCAGCGTGCGTTCCAGGAACAGATATAGGACGATCTGATTGGCAAGATTGATCGTCTTCCTCTGCAACAGACTGCGATTCTTCGCTGGGGTCTGTGAGAAGAGCTGAGCCTGTTCAAACAGCTTAGGAAGCTTCTCACTCAATTCTGCGAAGCTGTATGTGAACCCCGGTCGTGTTTCCAGGCCGACAAGATTCCGGACTTCGTCATTCTCAATTCGGATGACGCGAATCTCGCGACCTTTGTCGGTATCAGCCATCAATGCGATCAACCATTCAATTGCCGGATGCCGCTTGCCCTCTTCATCTTTATAAGTCTGATAGTCCGATAGCTGCAGCAGGGTATTCCGCGCGAAGGTATCCATCGGCATCGGCCGACCCTTGTACCAGATGGGAAGTTCACCGAACTCCGCCAGGTGGAACTGGTCCGGCTTCTCATGGATCGGACGCACAACCTGGAAGATGTTGTAGAGCGCCAGCAGAAGCACCGCTGCAGTCACTCCCCAGCTGATCTTCTGTATTTTGCGAGACTTCTCCTGATGCGTTACCGTCACGGTCTCGTCACTGGAATCCGTCATCAGGGCCGTCCCTGTGGTCTCCCGCATCCGACGATGGAGGAATCGCAGCAGCGTCTGCCCGAAGTGATAGACCATACCGACAACGACCATCATGCACGCGACATACGGCGTCATCCAGCCGGCGTTGTCCACCACCTGCAGGGTTGTCATCTCCCCGGAATCCAGTCGGTTATACCCGGACTGATAGAATGTCCGCCCGGCGTACCGCATCGGATTGTTCATCCAGATCCGGTAATCAAACTTCGAAGACTTCTCAGGGTCTTCCAGCGTGATATAGGAAGAGTAATCCTTCGGTTGGTCGGTCCCCTGATAATCGACTTTCTTAATGTCGTTCAGTGTCACTGAGTAAGGATTATAGAGTCGCTTAAAACGCAACGAGACATCATATGTCTTCCCATCAACAACCACCGGATCAGCGGTGTCATTCAGGTTGAGATCGAAGTGGGCCGACGCCAGATACGTCCCCAGATCCTTCCCCTCAGGTGAGATCAGCTGAAGATATGCACTCGGCACGTCAAATCGGCTGGCAGTATCAGTTCCTGTCGAGCCTGCGACGGGAACCGCACGCACCTGCTTGCCTGTTCCTTCCGTTGCCGGATTCTCAGCAGGCACCCCCTCCGGAACCGGCTGGCGCGGTCCCAGCAGATTCGAATTCGGGTAATAGCTCAGGACTTTGATCTTAAACGGAAGGCGCGGGTCACTGATCTCATCTCCGGCGCGGTTGAGGCGTCGGGCATCAATCACTGTGACTTTACTGTTCTTCGAATCGGAAGAATCCACAATCGCCAGTTCTGCTTCACGCATGTCGCGACTGAACCAGACTGTCTGTCCCTCTTGAATGTGCATCTGGCTTTCGACATGCTCAACTCCGACGAGCACGTCATAGGCCATCATCAGTCCGATCCCGGCGTGCATCAGCACAATGCCGCCGCGTTTCTTGAAGACTGCCAGGCACCCTGCCAGCAACATCAGTCCTGCGAAAGTCGCCTGCATCAGCTGATACAGAATCCGCATGGCTGACTGGTCACCGCCGTCGAACAGCGTCGCGAGATAAGAAGTCAGGGCCAGGGCGACCGCGAGACCACCATAGATCCAGCGGCGTTCCGGATGTTGACGATCGGCCGTGATCGCGGCATACACGGAAATTGCGCAGAGCCCGAACAGTGTCGATTCAATCAACCACCAAAACGTCTGATAGCTGACCACAGGATCTGTCTGCAGGCCGTCCGCAGTGGAACCACTGACGATCACCGCGAAGGTGACAAGGGCTCCCAAGGCGATAATTCCCCAACCGATATACAGTCGCTTCCCCTTGGCCTGAACCTTAAAGCGGACAGCATGAGCGGCCATCAGGTTGACAAACATCACGGCCCCGATCGTCCAGCCCTTCGGGAACCAGAACCCGGCATATGACGGGAGATTCAGACCGTTCTCACCGAAGTACGCAGGCGGGAAGAATGCCGGCGGGAAGAAGAGACTCAGCTTCACCCAGACAAACAACTGGTCCAGATGGAGATACGGGAACGT
The DNA here is from genome assembly GCA_023417655.1 of Planctomycetota bacterium. GTDB lineage: Bacteria > Planctomycetota > Planctomycetia > Planctomycetales > Planctomycetaceae > Planctomicrobium. Next base: position 45,285 of record JAEZFD010000052.1, read on the forward strand.
GTTGGTCAGGAGCTGGCGGAAATCGACCCGGAAGTAGTCGTCGACAACCTTCCAGATGTCATCGTTCACCTGGGCCAGCGTTCCGACAAGAACGATGACGATCGCCGCGAGAAAGCAGGCCACCGTCAGCTTCAGCGAGGCCAGCGGCTTGAGCAGCCCGCGCCATCCCCGATTCAGTTGCTCAGCAGAAACTCGTTCGACGTCAACCTGCGGGCTCGGACGTGACGTATTTGGGGCTGGATGATCCGCATTGTTCATGGGTTGCCTCATGATCACCTGATCGGGAGTGAGTCCTTGATGGCCTCTCCCGCGGTGCGATATCGAAAAGCTCAAATCGGACTTCGCCCGGTGAGAGCAGGATTGTGAGAAAGCGCTGGGTTGATGAAGTCTGCCGCTCCGACAGCGACTGTCATCTCCACCTGGAATGGTTACGGCAGCTTGACAGACGTTAGAAACTCTTTGAATCGTTCCCGCTCAGACTCGATGGCGGCCACTGGTCCCTGAGCCTTAAAGAACCACTTGGCTTCTCCATCGGTCACGATCGCAGCGAGAATTCCCTCGGTCGGCCCGATGGCTTCAACATATGTCCCGTCGCGCCCGGCAATTTTCATCGACTTGGATTCGCTCTCGAGTTTTTCCTTCTCGATTGGATCCAGTTTCACCTGTTCCCGCCAGCGGTTCAGATTTGACAGCACATCACCACCGCCTCCCAGACGGGTGACGCTGATATCAACTTTGCCCCCCTCAGGGTTCGCTTCCAGGGAGGCCATTCTCATGGCGTTCCCGGCGGTTTCTTTCCAGCCTTGCGGAGTTTCAAACTCAACAGGAGATTTGGACTCAGGAGCCGGCATCTTTTTCTGTTCGTCACCCGACATCGTAATGACGATGGCGGCAAGCATTCGGGTGGGTCCCGTCTCTTTCGTTTCCCCGCTGAGATTCACCATCGCCACGAGATGGGAATCAGCGGCGGACAGGACAAGTTCTCCCTGACTTCGAGCGGTTTCGATCCAGTTTTGCTGCTCCATCTTCTCGAGGCCGATCTGCTCACGCCAGCGATTGATGTTAGAGAACATGTACTCGCTCAGGCTGGATCCCATCACTGGCAGTGTTGAAACCGCCAGCTCAAGCGGAGGCGTCGTGTCAGGTGCTGTTAAGGTCTGATAGCGTGGCGCTGGTCCCTTCTTCGCGGACCAGCCTTCCGGAATGTCGTACTCAGGTGTTCCGTCCGCAGCAAATTTCAGCGATTGAACGACCTTTGCGAATGACAGCGCACTCTTTAGCACGTCGTCAGTCGGCCCCATCATTTTGAAGAACCAGGCGTCTGTCCCTCCCGTCAAAGGACCGGCGGGAACTTTTTGAGGTTTCGGCAGTCCCAGCTCAGGCTGAACGCTCGTCGTCGTCGGGACCTCATACTCGCGGATTCCGTCATCTCGCCTGCAACCGGCGACCAGCACGACGGTCATCAACAAGAGACAGGTCCAAGGCGTTAAACTTCGTGGAGAAAAGGCCATATGAGTCACTGCAGAGGAAGGTGGAAATGACAAGGCGGCGGGGGACCGGGAAGCGTTCGCTGTGGGGTGGGTTCGATCAGGCAGGAGACTGGGCGGGGCTGGCTTGTCTCCAATAAAAGCAATCTCTGCTTCCCTTAAACCCCCGATTCATGGGTAACGTTCGCAAAAATCCGATTGTTTCTCACTCTTCGTGGTCGCGGAGAGATCTCTAAGTGACAACGAGTTGCGAATCGGGCTTCCGAGACGAACGACTGGTTTATCGTGAACCAGTCTGTTTTCCCAGAATCCATTCTAAGCCTGATCCAGCGAAAATCCCACGCGGGGCAGGACTTTTCCCAAATGCGCAGAGCAGAATGCTCAGTTCTGGCAGGATTCTGAAGGCATGAAGCGGCTCCTCCTGACACAGAGGAGGCCCAGCTGGCTTCGCGGAAGAGGAAGAGCGTCCCGCCGGGCATCGTCACATGGCGCGCAACTTGCTCAAGCCTCTTCTCAACAGCTTCAGGAAAATCACTCACGTTTTCAGTCGATTAGTGTTTCCCCGTCGCAAAACATGGGGGGGAGATCCCCTGAATTGGCTGGTCCTGAGGAGGTCTTCAATGACCCGATTGCTTCTCCAGTTTCGCTGACTGTTACAGCGAGACTGAAGGTAGCAATCGACAAGTCCTGTTCGCCAAACGCCGATAAGTCTAACTGGCGAGAATAACGTGCTGGAAACTTGATATCCCCAATAGGATCACTTGGACGACACCTGATCTCGACGAAGCGTCTTCTCGTCAAATCTCAGGTCCAGTGGTTTGCCAACACCGCAATCTCATCCCGGACGGAGTGTCATCATGATGTTCAGCGATCTCCAAACTCGACGTCAGTTTTTTCTCACGTCGGCCGCAGGCCTCTCAGCAGGGCTCGCTCTCACCCGTGGTGCTCGGGCTGAGAACAAAACTCTGGCCGTCAGAGTCGAGGAAATGTCTGAAACGCATGCCCTGTCACCTGCATTAAAGATTGCGACAGATGCAGCCAAAATGCTGGAACCAGTGACAAATTACACGGCTGTCTTCCACAAGAAGGAGCAGGTCGGCCGGTCATTAATCCAGGCACAAAAATACCTGAAGCTCCGGGAAGAACCATTCAGCGTCTACCTGAAATTCCTGACGCCACACCAGGGGCGGGAAGCGCTTTACGTCGCAGGGCAGCATAAAAATCAGGTTCTCGTCCGCGAAACAGGGTTCGCCGGACTGGCCGGAACGATGGCTCTCGATGTCCGCGGAAGCTTCGCAATGGAAGAGAATCGCTATCCAATCACAAGCATTGGATTGCGAAACATGATGGCGACCACCATTGAAACCTGGCTGAACGAAGCCGCTCTGGATGAAGTTCAGGTCGCGATTAAAACGGGAGAGTCCTTCAACAATCTGAAGTGCACGAAGGTGGAGATCACTCATCCGCATCGTCGAGCCAATGGCTCGAAGTATCAGAACATGCGACTTTACGTGGATGAATCGACCCGGTTTCCCGTCGCGGTGCAGGCATTCGACTATCCAGCTCAGGCTGGAACGACAGGTCCGCTCATCGAAGAGTACTTCTATGCGAACCTGCAGGTGAATCCTGGCCTCACGGAAATGGATTTCAGCCGCAAGAATCCGCAATATCGTCTGAAATAAGCACTCGAGTCATCGGATGACATCATGAGACCGGACACGAAAGCCGTTCCTGAAAAGGAGCGGCTTTTCGTTTTACCTCACGACTCTTCCGACGAGGCCCTCCGGCCCCTGCCAAATCGAACTGCTCAAGGTTTGAGTTCAATTCCGCAGGCGCAAACCATCTTCCCGCAGCCGGGGCAGCCGTTTCCGTATTTCTCCTGAACGGCCTTCTGCAGATCCACGCCGGCAACATTCGCGATCGTCGCAAGCCAGGCGAGCACATCTGCAAACTCATACGCCAGTTCCTGTGGAGTCCCTTCGCGCAGCGCGGCAGCCAGCTCACCGATTTCTTCCATCAGCCACATAAACGTGCCGTCGACGCCACGCTGCTCATCCTTTGAGGAATACATCTCTCCAATGAGTGCCTGCAGTTCCGCCAGTGTCATTGATTCATTCGCCTTCGCTGGTGCCAGTTCTCCCGGCAGATTCGTGTTCCCATTCACCTTAAGAGCAAACTGCTCTAGAAATCTGCACTCTTGGGAGTTCGCGGAAATGGGATGACGTCGCGAATATTCTGCATCCCTGTGAGCAGCAGAATCATTCGCTCTAACCCCAGACCGAATCCGCTGTGAGGGACACTGCCATAGCGGCGCAGATCCAGATACCACCAGTAGTCGGCGGGATCGAGGCCCTGTTCCTTCATCCGCGCTTCAAGAATCTCGAGGCGGTGCTCTCGCTGGCTACCGCCGATGATTTCCCCGACGCGAGGAACGAGCACATCCATCGCGCGAACCGTCTTTCCATCATCGTTGCAATACATATAGAACGGCTTCAGCGACCGCGGATAATCGAAGACGATAATCGGCTGCTTGAAATGTTCTTCGGTCAACCAGCGCTCATGCTCTGCCTGCAGATTCGAGCCCCACTCAACGGGGTATTCCCACTTCTTACCAGACGCGAGCAGCAGTTCTACTGCCTCGGTATATGAGATCCGTTTGAACTCATGTGAGACGATCGTCTGCAGCGTCTCCATGACGGTCGAATCGATCCGCTCATTGAAGAATGCCAAGTCCTCAGGACACTGATCGAGACAGGCCTGGACCACAAACTTGATGAAGTCTTCTGCCAGCTGCATGTCATCCGTGAGTTCGAAGAAGGGAGCTTCTGGCTCAACCATCCAAAACTCAGCAAGATGCCGCGTCGTATTGGAATTCTCTGCACGAAACGTCGGGCCGAAGGTGTAAACCGGTCCGACAGCACAGGCGAAGATCTCTCCTTCCAGCTGGCCCGACACGGTCAGCGACGCTTTCTTGCCGAAGAAGTCGTTCTCATAGTTGATCTCGCCCGGCTTGAAGCCTCGTGCCTCGCTCTCAGAATTCAGGAGAGTCGTCACCGTGAACATCTCCCCTGCCCCTTCGCAGTCACTGGTCGTGATCAGCGGAGTATGCACATAGAGAAAGTCCCGCTCCTGAAAGAACTGGTGAATCGCACGGCAGACACAATTTCGCACTCGGGCGATGGCCCCAAACGTATTCGTGCGAGGACGCAGGTGCGCGATCTCCCGCAAAAACTCAAAACTATGTCGCTTCTTCTGCAGGGGATACTTTTCCGCATCAGCCAGCCCCAGAAGCGTGAACGAGGTCGCATGAAGTTCGATGCGCTGATTGGCTCCCGGTGAGGGCTTGAGTTCCCCTGTCAGCCGCAAGCTGGCCCCGGTCGTCATCTGCTTGACGTGGGCCTCATAGCCGGGGACAGACCCATCAATCACAACTTGAAGGTTCGCCATGCACGAACCGTCATTCAGCTCGATGAAGGAAAATCCCTGCTTGGAATCCCGACGGGTGCGAATCCAGCCGGCGACTTCCACAGCCTCCCCCGGGGTTCCATTTTTCAGGAGTGTGGCGATTCTGGAGAGCTGCGTTGACATGTCACAGAGTCCTTTCCGGTGGGGCGTACCCGATTTGTTGATTCTAACGTCGGGCAACTGCCGAGCATCTTAAACCCCGTTCTCACAAACGTCATGTGAGACCTTGCCGGTTTTACCACCAGTTCACAGCGAAGCACCCGGAGGGAAGGAATTCCTCAGGGGCTCCAGCCTGGACATGCATCAAAACAATGCACATCAAATCGCAGTCTCAGCAAATCTGGATGCTCGCCGCGTGAAACTCGAAACGCGGCAAGGAATTTCCTTCAGAAATACCGGCGTTCGGTGCCGTAACCCTGCGCCTGAGAAAGATGCACGTTTTGCCGAAGTCCCCGGATTTAAGTTGGTTTTCAGCTCCACAACTGGTAATTTAGCGATTGTCGCGAAGCTATGTCAGACCACCATGGTTGGGGAATCATCGGTCTGAGAAGCAATCCGACGCCGCTTTCACCCTGAAAACTGAGTGCTCGTGGCAGTGGGAGACTCGTATTATTGAGCGAATTGGGTCGCTTTAATTTGACTTTGGAGTGCATCGAATTCATGCAGTCGTGAGTGATCATAGTCATCCTCCCGGATGCTCTTTGATTCCGACGACTAGCCGCTGGTCAGATCTCGAGTCGAGATCATTCAATCCTGGGACCCATGAATTAACCGATGCACGCAAACGGCCATCTGGAAGGCATTGACGCGCCTTTCAGCAAGCCGGGCAATTGACGCCCTCAGATTAAGGCTCGTAGGTGCAGGACACATATGGGATTCTTGCTTCAAGGATATCACGTCAATCCGCCGACATGGTTTTACCTGTCGCTGCTTCTGCTGACGGCTGTTTACTTCCGTTTCACCCGCATCATCTCTCTGAGAAACGTTGACCTCGCATTGTTGCTGTCAGCGTCTCCGGGTCTGCTGCTGGCTAACGCGGAGATTCCGTCAACAAGCGTGCTGGGGCATACTTGGCTTTTTGTCGTGGCATGCCTGTTTCTCGTCCGACTCTTCGTCGACCCGATGCTCAGCCGACGTCCTTATCTGGGACAGAATCTGAATTCGCAGGGGATGGCTTTCCTTTGCTGTTCGGCTTTCGCGTTCCTGATGACGCAAGCGATTACCAGCGCTCTGCCGGCGGCTTCGGAAGAGACCGTTGCCCGGGCTCACGAAGTCATTAATCGCACCGCGACCGCACCGCCAGACGAAACGAACATTCCAAGTTCAGGGCCGGCGGCTCCATTGCTGATGTCACCTGCGGTTCTGATGTTCCAGACACTGGCCGCCCGCATCATGGCAATTTTCGCCCACACCGCGGTGATTACCGGTCTGTGGTTCGTTGGGAGAAACCTGTTTGCAGATCGCAACCTGGGTCTCGCAATGGCGACCCTGTATCTCTTGCTTCCGTGTACCGCTTATAACGTCGGGGAATTCAATCATGTTCTCCCTGCTGCCCTGATCGTCTGGGCGTTCGTCTGCTTCCGAAAACCGATCGTTTCAGGCGTGCTGCTCGGGCTCGCCTGCGGAACACTGACATTCCCGATCTTTCTGCTTCCGATCTGGGCCGCGTTTTATGGGCGCAACGGGGCCGGGCGGTTCGTGCTGGCTCTCGCTTGCGTCGCCCTCGTGCTGGTCGGAAGTCTGGCCATGACTTCTACCGACTCCGACTCCTTCTTCCAGAAGACGATGGGATCTGTGAACATTGCCTTGAATGCATTCTCCGGCGTCCAGCAGGAAACCGGATTCTGGGGGAGTGTCGGATATCTCTCCGCATATCGCCTGCCGGTGATGGTGGCCTACTTCATCATGCTGATCATCATGACCATCTGGCCGAAGGATCGCACAGTTGAAGTCCTGCTGGCTCAGTCAACCGCAGCCATCGTTGGAACGCAATTGTGGTACACGGCAGAAGGGGGCGTCTATCTGCTCTGGTATCTGCCGCTCATGCTGATGGTGGTCTTCCGCCCCCGTCTGATTCACCTGCGGGCACCAACCTCGGTCGAAGAACAGACCGAGACCCTCACGGTCTCGCCGGGCAAGTCACGTAACATCCTGCCTTCTGGCCGGGCGATGCAGATCCGGAACGCTCATCTCTTCCGGTAATCATGCGGTATCGATGAGATCTCAGAGATCCGCCTGAAAACAAAAACGCCGTCCAAACCGGGCGGCGTTTTTCATTCTCGATCATTCCATTTCGAGCTACGAGAGATCGCGAATGGAGTCTTCAATTCGGGCAAGCTGTTGCTTGAGGTTCTCCAGAGTCTCGGTCATCTGAGTGATGATGTTCTCTGGAGCCTTGCTGCGGAAGCCTTCGTTCGAAAGCCGTGCCTCTGACGAGGCAATGTGCTTCCGAACCTTCTCGGCTTCCTTCTGCTGGCGAGCCAGTTCTGCCTGAGTATCGATCAGCCCCGCGAGTGGAATGTACCCATCGGCATCGCCCAGCGTGAAACTCGCCGATCCAACCGGACGCTGCACATCAGCACCGGCTGCTTCCAGAACGGCCTTTGCCAAGTTATCGAACTGAGCAGAGACCGACTGCATGTCTCCTGCCACTTCGTTCGATGCCCGCATCAACAGAGTGACCGGCGTTCCCGGTGCGATGTTGTAGATCGCGCGGACATTTCGAACCGCAGCAATGGTCTCCTGCAAACGCTCGAACCGTTTTTCCAGCCCTTCATCCGCCCAGCTGGACGGAATCTCTGGCCATGGAGCGATGATCGCCGCAGTCACTGCGTCACCGGGCACCAGCACAGGCCCCTCTTTCTCCTTCGACGGCAGCGAACGCACCGGAGCGATCTCCAACAGACGTTGCCACAGTTCTTCACAGATAAACGGCGTGAATGGCTGCAGCAGACGGACGAGCGAATCCAGAACGGTCAACAGCACGCGCTGCGCAACCGGCCGGGTCGCCTCGTTCCGCAGGCGTGGCTTCACCATCTCCAGATACCAGTCACAGAATTCATTCCAGGTGAAATCGCGAATGGCTCGGGTCGCCGCATCGAACTGGTAACGTCCGAGTGTCTCGTTCATCGTCTGCGCGGTCGTCGCCAGACGGGAGAGAATCCACCTGTCTTCCAGCTGCAGCTGGTCGGCCGTGACCTCGCCCGGCGTATAGCCTTCGAGATTCATCATTGCGAATCGGGCGGCGTTCCAGAACTTGTTGCAGAAGTTCCGGCCGTATTCAAACCGTTCACTCACCATGCGGGCGACTGGAGCACCCGGATCCGGATCATAATTCGGACTGGTGTACTGGAAGCCCTTTTTGCACTTCGGGCACTGAACTGTCGGCTTCGGGCCCCCTTCCGGTTTTGCGGACTGGTGTTTCAGCGTCTGCGGAATCAGCGTTTCACACTCCGGACATTCATAGCTAATGGGCAGCTTGACGTCCTGAGTTTCTCCGGCGAACGACGCGATCGTGAACCGCACCGCGTCCGTGCCGTATTTATTGATCAGGTCGACTGGGTCCACACCGTTCCCCTTCGACTTCGACATCGTCTGCCCAAAGCCGTCGAGGATTTTTGGATGCACGTGCACGTGCCTGAACGGCACATCATCCATGTTATAGAGACCGGTCAACACCATTCGCGCCACCCAGAGCGTGATAATGTCGCGCGACGTGATCAGCACGCTGCCGGGATAGAACGTCTCGAGCACTTCGTTGGAACCGCTGCCACCGTTCGCCTTGTTGTTGGAACTCTTGAGTTCCGTTTGCCGGGCGACTTCGATTTCATCCATCGGCGGATTGTTCTGCCGATCAGGCCACCCCAGCGTGGCATGCGGCCAGAGCGCTGACGAGAACCAGGTATCAAGCACATCAGGATCCTGCACGAATCCCAGTGCTTCACACTGTTCTTCGACTCGCTGATGTCCGTCGGCAATACACAGGCTCAGCCGGCTTTCTCCGTAGAGATTGCCTTCCGCATCTTCCTGGAACTCACAGCTCGCTTCAACCCCTTCAGCTTCGACGAGTTCTTCCATCTGCTCCAGCACGGCGGCCGCTTCTTCCGGAGTCGCGAAAGTGCGTGACCAGACAGGAATGCGGTGCCCCCACCACAGCTGACGGCTGATGCACCAGTCCCGCTTTTCGGCGAGCCAGTCGACATACGTCTTGGCGTAACGCGACGGATAGAAGCGAACGGTTCCGTTCTCAACCGCGTCGATGGCGGACTGAGCGAGGTCAAAGGACTTGCCGTCCTCGTTCAGGTGCGGCCCCATCCGCACGAACCACTGGTCAGACAGAAATGGCTCGACCGGAGTCTTGGAGCGATCGCTGTGCTTCAGCGGAATCGTCCGGTCTTCCACACTTTCAAAGTGCCCCAGTTCGGTCATCCGTTCGACGATCAACGGACGGACGGCGAGCCGGTCCAGCCCCTGCCATTCTCCACCGAACTCATTGATCGTTCCGTCCTGATTAAGAATGTTGATGATCTCAATTTCGTCAGGCTGCCCAAGCTTGCGAGCGTAGCATGCGTAATCGTTCGGGTCGTGAGCCGGTGTCACTTTCACCGCCCCGGTCCCGAGATCCTTATCTGCCAGCAGACCGTCAGCGATGATCGGAATCAGGCGACCGTTCACCGGAATCTTGACCTGCTTCCCGATCAGGTTCGTATACCGCTCGTCCGTTGGGTTCACGCAGACCGCGGTATCGCCCAGCATCGTTTCCGGTCTCGTTGTACTGAAACGGATCGACTCCCCAGTTACGTTCCCAGCATCATCCACCACCGGATAATTGAATGTCCAGAAGTGTCCAGCGGTGTCTTCTTCGAACACCTCATCATCGGCGACGGCTGTCTGCAGGTGCACATCCCAGTTCACCAGTCGCTTGCCGCGATAAATCAGCCCATCGCTGAACATCTTGTAGAACGTCCGGCGTACGGCCTTGGCGCAAACATCGTCGAGCGTGAACCGCACTCGGCGCCAGTCACAGCTGTCACCGATCGACTTGAGCTGTGAAAGAATCCGCTTCTCATAGGCGTTCTTCCAGGTCCAGATGCGTTCTACGAGTGCATCACGCCCCACGTCATGTCGGGTGAGGCCTTCTTCTTCCAGCATGCGTCGTTCGACGACCGCCTGTGTCGCAATCCCGGCATGGTCGGTTCCCGGCATCCACAGGGCCTCATAACCCTGCATCCGTCGCCAGCGGTTCACCAGATCCTGACAGGTGCTGTTCAACGCATGGCCCATGTGCAGCGCCCCCGTCACGTTCGGAAGCGGGATCATGATGGTATGCGACGGCTTACCAGTTCCAGGATCGGCATTGAAGTAACCATGCCGTTCCCAGAACGAAAACCATTTCGCCTGAGCGGCCGCCGGATCGTAGAGCTTTGGAATTTCAGACATGATGATCAGGAATAAACAATAAAAGTTGAATGAAGCCAGCGACGGGGGGCCGTCACCGCGGGAGCCAGTTCGGAAGAGACCTCGAACCTCGGCTCATAACTTGTAAGACAGAAATGCCAGCACTCCGAGAATGATGGCCATGCAGACCAGAATCTTGACCAGCATCGCCCCGGCGCGTTTCAAGATGATCTCTGTGGATTCATACCGGCTGGCGTTCCAAACCAGACTGACAGCAGCGGCCAGCGGCAACAAAAACCAGGTCACATTCATGATTGATCCTCAGCGCTGAGCCGCCTTCACTCTGCCGCCGTCTTTGCGGGAATCGGGTTCGCAGGAACACCGTCCCCCGGTCACTGAAACCAATAACTGTCTGGAAGTCCGGACACGTCTGAAATGCGGTTGAACAGGGCACTGCAACAGGCCTCGTCCCATCGACTATGCCGGACCGGGCTTGGGTTCGCCTTCCGGTTCAGACCGGCCGATTCCATAAGCCGGGCCTTCGACTGCATCCCAGATGGCAAGGATGTTCAACAGACCTGCAACCCAGGTGAAAACCATGGCCAGTTCGTAAAATTTTCCAAGCCGGTCATGCAGGTTCTGATCGTCGAGTTCGTCTGCCGGGACCGCATACCAGTTTGAGAAGGCTCGGGGGATCGCCCCGGAGAGGTGTCCCAGATCCGTCTGATTCCCGTTCAGGTTCACCAGAATTCCAGAGGTCACTCCACGTTCCGGGTTCGCTTCGATCGGCCGACTCAGCTGCACGTGATTCGAAAGCTGCAGCTTCACGGGCTTCCCTTCGAATTTCCCTTCAAACCGTCCGGTAATGGCCCCTCGCCCGAACCGCTCTTCCGCAGGCTCGAGAAAAATTATTCCCTCAATGTTTCCGGTGTGATGCCCGGTTTCATCCTGATAGCTGGCGATCCCCCGAAATGGGGTAGAAAAGGGGCGAGGAATCGAGTCGACCGCGACATTGTTCGGACTGTAATAACGCTCACGCTGAACCAGGCCGACAAGAGCCGGAGCCCCCGCCGCAGCCTGAGCCGAGTACTTCAGGATGGCAAGCATGTTGCCTGACTTGAACGCCCCCTTCGGAGGCGGCTGAACCGCCTGCCCGCCAGAGAGCACCAGGCCGATGACAAACAGACCGATGATGCAGACAAAATACAGTGCGGCCTTGAACCAGCGTCCCTGATAGGCATGCCCCAATCCCGGCAGAAGGAGCGCCAGAATCCCGGCAAGCCAGGGACGTTTCAGTGGAATTCGAGGAGCATGCATGAACACCGTCTGCCAGCAAAGATGCAGTTCGAACGGAAAGGCAGAATTGTAGGCCGCTTAACGGATCGCCGCCAGCGCCAGCCCTTTTCGGACCGGTGCTGGTCGACATCACTGACGACTTTACTTGGGGATGTCGATCTTGATGTGCAGATCGCGTAACTGACGGGCGTCGACTTCCGAAGGAGCCTGCAGCATCAGGTCGGATGCCTTCTGAGTCTTCGGGAATGCAATCACATCGCGAATGTTGTCGCTGCCGGTAAACATCATGACCCAGCGATCGAGCCCCAGAGCAATCCCTGCGTGCGGAGGAGCCCCGTAACGGAGGGCGTTCAGCAGGAAGCCGAACCGCTCTTCCGCGACTTCAGCCGGGATCTTGAGCAGATCGAAAATCTTCTGCTGGATCTGTGAATCGTGAATACGGACACTGCCGCTGGCGGATTCATAGCCATTGCAGACGAGGTCATACGACTGAGCCCGAATCTTGCTCGGGTCAGTATCGAAGTACCCGACATCGTCAGGATGCACGGCACAGAACGGATGGTGCTCGGCGTCCCATCGATTCTCTTCGGCATTCCAGGTGACGAGTGGGAAGTCGAGGACCCACGCACAGCAGATTTCACGCGGATCATACAGCTTCAGATCACGTCCCACGAAGTTTCGCAACGCGGCCAGCGAGGCACAGCTCACCTTCCAGTTGTCCGCGACATAAACCAGCAGGTCGCCGTCTTTCGCTTCCATCCGGGCGACGATCGCCACCTGCTCTTCTTCAGAGAAGAACTTGGCAATCGATGATTCCAGCTTGCCGCCGACGACCTTGAAGTACGCCAGTCCCTTTGCCCCGTATTCGCCAACGAGCTGCTTGAAGTCATTGTCGAGAATTCGTCGGCTATACTTTTCGGCACAGCCCGGCAGACAGAGTCCACGGACGTGGTTGCCGGCTTCGACGGTGCTCTTGAAGACCCCGAAGTTGCTGTTCGCAACAAGATCCGAGATTTCCTTGATCTTGACGCCGAACCGCAGGTCCGGCTTGTCTGATCCGTAATCTCGCATCACTTCTGCATGCGTGTAGCGAGGCAGCGGAAGGGTAATCTCTTTTCCCTGAATTTCCTTCACCATGCGGCCGACCAGACCGTCTACCATCTGCAGGATGTCTTCCTGCTCAACGAAGGCCATTTCCAGGTCGATCTGGGTGAATTCCGGCTGGCGGTCCGCACGGAGATCCTCGTCGCGGAAACAACGGGCGATCTGCACGTAGCGGTCATAGCCGGCGACCATCAGCAACTGCTTGAACAGCTGTGGCGACTGAGGCAGTGCATAGAAGGTCCCCTCATGCACGCGGCTCGGGACGAGATAGTCACGAGCCCCTTCCGGAGTGCTGCGTCCGAGGATCGGGGTTTCGATTTCCAGAAACCCGTTTTCATCGAAGTAGTCACGCACCACCTTCGTCAGCTTGTGACGAAGGATCATCTTCTCCTGCAGCGCAGGGCGGCGGAGATCGATGTAGCGATATTGAAGTCGCAGTTCTTCATTTGGAACGGATTCGCTGCGTGGCTCGAATGGCGGCGTGCGACTCTTGTTTAGCACGACCAGCTGCGCGGCGCGCAGTTCGACATCCCCGGTTGCCAGCTTGGGATTCTTGTTTTCAGGGCCGCGGTCGACCACTTCGCCTGTCACCTGAATGACGTCTTCGTGTCGCAGGCTTGCGGCCACCTGCTGCACATCGCTCGCTTCATCGAGACGGAAGGCCACCTGAGTGATTCCATAGCGATCACGCAGGTCGACGAAAACCACTCCCCCGTGGTCGCGATATTTGTCGACCCAGCCAGCCAGAGTCACGGTTTGACCGACATCGGTGATGCGGATTTGTCCGCAAGTACGAGTGCGTAACACGAAATCAAAATCCTTGACCTGAAGAACCGCGCTCTCGCCCCTGCCGGTCTCACATGATCCGCAGGAGCGTTTCGTCGGCGGTATCGACGTTTCTCTGATACGGTGCCAACCGCATCCCCTGCCCAATTCGAGACTTTGACGAATCCGGCAGGTGCCGCATGATGGCGGACAGTATAGAGACCGCACGCCTGCGGACAAAGTTCAATGGAGAATTTGAGAAAACCGCGCTGCGGATACTGGAGACCACGGGACTATCAGCAAACTCACGGCCGCTCCGAAATGGGAACGGAGAAGTTTACTCTGGAGGAAATGCGCGTTCTTCCCTGAGGAGATTGCTTCTCGGCAACGAAAGTGCGGGCGGCAACCAGCTTTTTACCAGCGGAACAGGCCTGTTCCCCAAGTCAGTCCGGCACCGAATCCGCACATCAGCGCAAGATCCCCGCGCTGCAGGCGTCCTGCGCGAACAGCTTCATCCAGCACAATGGGAATGGAAGCAGCGGAGGTATTACCGTACTTCTGAAGATTGTTGAACAGCTTTTCCTCAGGGATTCCCAACTGTTCCGCCGCAGCGCTGATAATCCGGATGTTCGCCTGATGCAGCAGGAACAGGGAAACGTCGTCGACAGTCTTTCCACTCTTTTCGAGCACCAGTTCGATGGTGTCCGCAAGCATCCGCACCGCCCACTTGAAGACACTGCGTCCGTCCATCCGCATGTAATGGTCGCCAGCGACCAGTGCGTCGATAGACAGCGGTTGCCGTGTTCCCCCGGCTTTCCGATCCAGCAGCGGACCGCCGCTTCCATCAGAACCGAGCTGGTAACAGATCAGTCCCTGATGGGCGTTCCCTCGCGTGATCACCACGGCACCCGCCCCGTCTCCGAAGAGAGGAAAGGTCCGTTGATCCCGGGGATCAACGATTCGGCTGTTGAGATCCGCACCGATCGCCAGAGCACATTTCGCATTGCCGGTGGCGACATATTGAGCGGCCGTCACCATCGAATACATGAAACCGGCACACGCCGCGACGGTGTCAAACGCCGGGCAGTCGAGTCCGAGCTGATCCTGAATCAGACAGGCCGTCGACGGGCAGTGATAGTCCGGCGTGAAGGTTCCGCAAACAAGCAAATCAATCTGTTGCGGATCGATTCCGGAGGCACGAATCGCGTTTCGGGCGGCTCCGACACACATGTCGCTCGTCGCCATTTCCGGCGGAGCGTGTCGACGTTCGAGAATACCGGTCCGTTGGACGATCCAGTTGGCGTCGCAGCCGTACTGTTCGTTGAGCTTTTCGTTCGTGACAACCTGCTCGGGCAGAAATGAACCGGTTCCGGCAATCTGCACGCCAAGTAACGAACTGGTCCTGCGCGTAAACAACGTTCGGTTTGCCTTGGGGTCAAGAAGATTTTCAACAGCAGGATCGGCAGCTGTGGCCACGCCTGAAACTCCTTATCGGCGGAACTATTGCGAGGCGAACGAGTCGAATTCTCGACGTCTCGCTGACGTCCGGACAGGAAAGCCGCCCCCGCAACTGCACGCCGCAGATACAAAAGCGACTTCCAAATTCCGATCCCTGTCAGTTGCGCCGGCCCCAACCTCCGGCAAACCTTCAGTGAATCATAAGACTCATTTCATTCCCACTAAAATGTCGGGCGAAACCGACGTGGACAAACCTGCCCTGCGACCCGCAATGATCATCATGTGGTATCGCCAGTGGTTCTTTCAGAATATCGCGCGCTTGTAAAAATGACTAGTCAGGTCTGGCGTGACCGGGCAAGAGAGCAGGATGAATTCAGAAATTCTCCATTCATTTTCTCCCATCTCCCGAAATTCCGGTGAAGTTCCTCCCCAGAAACGAGTCGAGCCGCAACTTCTCCAGAGCATTCCCGTAAAGGAATGCACCTGAAGAAATTGCGGCTGCGAACCGAGGTATCGCCCCCGGAAATGACTGAGGAAGTGTGCCCGCTCCCTCAGGTCAAATGTCGCTTGTCCATCGTAAGCCGGGTTTTATTCTGGATGGATCAACCCGGCCCGGTCAGTTTTCGTCGGAGTGAAGGGCGAAGCCGACCGAAAGTGCGAGTCACTCTATCGTCGGACAGGCTGCTCAAACTTGTTCTCGTTGACCACCGACTGGATGGGGGTCCCGTTGTTCGCAGGCGAAGTCGGAGTGCCGAGCGGGGCAGCTGGAATTCCCGCTGGGTTCCAGTTTGCTGTCGCCCAGAGCGGATACGATTCCACAACGCTGGTCCCCAGATCCTGCATCAGCACTCGCAGACGGGCTGACGTCAATCCGCTATTCGGAACTGAACGCTGCATCACAAAGCGTCGGGTACTCGGAATGTATGCGAAGAACTTGCCGTCTCCGAGCTGGTCATTCTGAGCCAGCAGACGCAGCAATGCGGTGCGTGGAACGTCATTGGAGTTTTTCGGCAGTTCGTCGAGCCATGCAATCAGCCAGACAGAACTGTTGTCCTGGCTCATCGCAACGGACATGGACAATGCCCAATCCTGGTCATTCACCTGGGCCTGAAACGCGAAATCATATCGCGATTCTTTCTTCTGAGGATTTAACCCAAGAGCCGCCACGATCTGCCCGAGTTCGTCGACGCTGACCTGAGCACCGGCTGCCTCCTGCGCAAACGCAGAATTTACGGGCCCCAGAACCGGACCTGCGCCCGCCAAGGCACCCAAAAGCAGCATGCGCTGAAATAACTTCATCGACCGACACTCCTTTGTCTGGCCGCACAGCCACCCTGCCTCTCGAAACCCAGCAGGGCATCCACCTGGTCTGTGCAGAAATGTTCAGTTCTTCAGAAATTCGAAGCAGATCTGAGACCACGTTTCAAACTGGTCGCGCTGGTGGATCAGTTGTGAGGGTTCTTCGAATCCTGTGTTGATAATCGACTTTTCACGTGGGAAAACTTTCGGCGCTTCTAGATCAAAAATATGAACTACGCCGAGATGCACGCGTCCCACTTCGGTCTGATCATCATTGATGAGGGCGACGCACTTCTCCGTAAATGCCGAGGCAATCTCCACTTCCTCTTCAATTTCGCGCCGCATCGCGACCTCATAAACGTTGCTGCCGGAATTCTGGTCCTCTGCAGAAATATGTCCACCGATCCCGATCGATCGCTTACTGTGCAGCCGGGTTTCCCCCTGCTCCTTGCTGCGGGTGTAGTAAAAAATCTTTCCCTCACACCGGAAGATGCAGTAGGGAATCAGCTGTTTGAAGCTCGGATCCCCTTCAACTTCATTACGCGGCCGGTAGCTCACAAAGTTGGGGTCGAGCAGCGTATCCAGGTAACGCGCGGTGTCGGTGGTAAACCCCTGAAAATGGCCCAGCTCGTGAAACAGCAGAGTTGGCACGACGAGAACATGTTCCACAGTTGGGGCTGACTCACTCACGTTGATTTCCTGCGTAAAATTTGACTTCAATTGAATCGAAGACCATGTCTGAGGCCATTTCGACCTGACATCAGTCGCATACGGACGGATCACCCTGATCAGATCACCCTGATCATTCGTGTCCGAGCAGAACGCGAACGCTCTGCCCGATATCCTCTGATCGCATCAGTGACTCACCGACAAGGATTCCGTGAACCCCGGCGTTTTGCAGGAGTTCCACGTGCTCGCGCGTGTGAATTCCGCTTTCGCCGATGACCAGAACCTCTGCCGGAATCACTTTCCGGAGACGGACGGTATGTTGCAAATCGGTGACGAAACTCCGCAGATCTCGATTATTCACACCAATCAGCGGAGGATTGAGTTGCAGCACACGACTAACATTCTCGGGATCATAAACCTCGACCAACGCCTGCATTCCCAGTTCATGGGCAAGTGCATAGAGCGTCGCCAGCTGGTCATCATTCAGACATTCCGCAATCAGCAGAATGCAGTCCGCTCCGCTCGCCCGAGCTTCCCACACCTGATACGGATCGATAATGAAGTCCTTCCGCAGGACTGGGATCCCTACCACAGCGCGAATCTGCTCGAGATACCGCAGATGTCCCTGAAAGAAATGCTCGTCGGTGAGCACGCTGATACAGGCTGCCCCGTTCGCTTCGTACTCCTGCGCAATCTTGACAGGGTCAAAGTCGGCACGAATCAGTCCTGCAGAGGGAGAGGCCTTCTTGACTTCGGCGATCATCCCCATCGGATGACGTGCGAGCAGCGCTCCGACAAAATCTCTCGGCCCAGGAGCCTGTTGAACCTGCAATTGAACTTCGTTCAGACTGCGTCGTGACATCGCCTCAGCAATGTCGAGTCGCTTCTGATCGAGAATACGGTCGAGAACGTTGGCCACGATGTTGCTACTTCAGTGAGCTAATAAATCAAAAAGCGGGAAGCCGAGGAGCGCAACCGGAGTTACATCTCCCCTGAGCTGCGCCCCAGTGTCGAGTTCGCCTAGCTGGAAATCAATGCCGCCGGGTTGCATGAAACGACAAAACCCCGGGTGGTTGCCCGGGGTTTTGTACAAGTTCCATATTCAGATTTGCCCGACCTACTTAGTCAGCAGCTGAAACGTGATTACCGATGGTCGTGGTCACAGTCATGACCAGCGTGATCGTGGTCGTGATCATGTGCCTCTTCCACTTCCGAGGCAGACTTGCCGCAAACGGAACGGTTGACAGCTTCGACCTGAGTTTCGACCGACTTCGGCATCGCGACGTCGATAAACTCGGCACTGTCCAGAATCACATCAACGGCCTTTCGCTCACGAATCTGGGCTTCGAGGTTTTCGATCATGCCTGACTTGATCATCCGAGCCCGAACACGACGTGGATTTTCTCCACGTGAGAGGGCCATCAGACCGATTTCGGCATTGATGTCTTCAGCGGTGACTTCGATCTTCTCTTCTTCAGCAATCCGATCGAGCACAAAGTGCTCTTTCAGATTCTGTCGGGTCATCGTCAGTGAACGCTGACGCAGTTCGTTCTCGCGAGCCAGGATTTCTTTCGAGGTGAATCCGGCCTGCTGCATTTCAAGAATTTCACGACGCAGAGCGTTGTTCACCTGCTTGGTGACCAGATCTTCTGGCAGTTCCCAGTCTGCGGAGACCGTGATTTGTTCCATCACCTGGCGACGGCAAGACTGACGCTGCTCATAGCGAACCTGTCGATCGAGCATGCCGCGAACCTGTGATCGCAGGTCTTCTTCAGAGTGGGCACCGATTCGCTGTAGGAAGCTCTCGGACAGCTCTGGCATTTCCAGACGCTTGACGTCCAGCACCTTGAATTTGGCATGGACGCTTTCGCCACGCAGTTCAATGGATTCGGCTTCCATGGAGACGGTCAGGTCGGTTTCACGAACGTCGCCAGCTTTGGCTCCGGCCATGAAGGTATCGAACCCGTCTAACTCTGCATCCTGGAACCGCAGTTTCGGACGAATACGGACACTGACGTCGTCAATCTTTGTCAGTGATTCGCCATTGCGGGAAATCTCAACATCGACGGTGACGTAGTCCCCAGCCTGAGCCGGAGCGTCAACCGGAACCAACTGGCCGTACTGACCAAGGAACTGAGACAGATAGTCGTCTACGTCCTGATCAGAGATCTCCTGAGACGGACGGTTGATCTTCAGACCTTTGTAGGTCGGCATATCGAAGGACGGGCGAACTTCGACATCGAACTCGTATTCGAAATCGCCAGACTCCGGGATCTCGATGCTTTCCATGTCGAGATTCGGCTCATTGATCGGCTCGAGTTCGGATTCATCACCGAGCTGCTCGAGGCTGGCCATCAGCACGCGCTGCTTGACCTGATCAGCGAGTTCTGACTTGAAACGCTTCTTCACCAGTTCGGCAGGCACGTGGCCCACGCGGAAACCTGGCACTGAAGCGCGACCGGAGTAGCTCTCCAGAATTTCAGCGAATGTTTCGTCGATGGACGAACGGGGAACACTGACGCGAACGTGCTTCTTGCACGGGCCGATATCTTCAATTTTGACGGACAGGGCCATGCGGGCAGGTGCATCAATGGTGGATGTCCCGGCGGCTTCGTTGTCCGCATCCTGGACCGGTGTGTTTTCAGATTCGGCCATTATATTCCCCTTGAAACAACAATCGGCCAGCGACCTCACAGGATCACGGGCCGGTATTGGCAGCTCTTGTGATGACAGAGCTTGTTGATGCCAGCCCCCTGCCGGGACCGACGATTCAATCCTTCTTCATTCGACTCGGATGCTTTTGTCGTAACAAACCCATGTTGAATGACGACTGACGCATGTCAACAGGGGACGTCCAAAAACCCCAACGAACAACGAAAAGCGGGTGAAGGGACTCGAACCCTCAGCCTCCACGATGGCAACGTGGCGCTCTGCCAATTGAGCTACACCCGCAGGCCCTTCGACGTCTTGCGGCGGTCGAAGGTGGTGCGAAGTCTATGTTCCGATTTCACACTGCGTCAAGCGATGCGGCAATGATCTCGTGCGGGTCGGCAAGAATCGACATTTTGCAGGCAATTTTCCGGCAAATCGTCGCTGAATCCGCCTTCAAATCTTCTCTCCGGCCATAAAAAAAGTGCTCCCACCCAGCCGATTGGCGAGCGGGAGCACTTCAATTTCGATCCCAATGGCTAGCTTGACTGCTCAACGAGCGGCTGCAACTTGCGCATTTCCGGCTCGCGGGAGGCCACCACGCCTGAAATTTCGCGGTGACGCTTGCGGTATTCCCGAGCCGACATGGACCGGAACCGCTGGAACTGGCGGTTGAAATTCGAATTGTTCGTAAATCCCGCGTAATGATAGATGTCGGAAATCGGCATTTCCGTATCAATCAGCAGCCGGCAGGCGAGACTGACACGCATCTCTGCGATGTAGTTCATCGCGGTTTTCCCGGTCGATTCACGGAAAAAGCGGCTGAATGCAGAGGCATTCATATCCGCTTCTTCGGCAAGAATTTGATGGGTCAGGTTCGGATTTCGATAGTGATCTGCAATGAATGAGCAGATTCGCTGAGTCCGACTTTCTGCATGGGAACTGGTCGGCGGAGAAAATCCGACGCTTGCCAGCGGCTCACAATCAGAAGTCTCGGCCAGGCGAACCAGAACATCCAGTAGCTTCAGGAGTCGGGATGGCGGCGGGGCATTCATCAGCCGCTCAAGATCAGGCCCGATTTCCCGAGCCACATCGGTCCCGAATCGCAGCCCACGATTGGCTTTTTCAAGCATCAATCGCACTGCAGGGAACTCAGCGGCCTCGAAAAATTGAGTCCCCAGAAAGTCATGGCGGAACTGAATGACGATGGCCGGGTGCTGGTCGAATTTGCACCCCTGAAATTCATCAGATTGCCAGGTATGGGGGAGATTGGACCCCAACAGGACAAGGTCCTGATCCCCATAGCTCGAGATATCATCCCCGACAATGCGGGTCCCTGAGCCACGTTCAACATAGGTCAATTCAATTTCCGGGTGGCAGTGCCAGCGAGTACTGATCGCCAATGTTTCTCTGTTGAAGCAGCGAAATGATTGCCCCGGGGGAGGGAGAAGATTTTCGAAGGTCGGTTTCACAATGCCTCCAGCACACGACGAGAGTAGATCTGCACGACGTGCCTCAGCGATCTCCTGCGAGATTGAATTTCCCAGCAGGAAATCATCGAGACCCTGAGCTTAAGACGCGACGCTCAGGAATCCAAAATCAGCGGTTTCATTTCATCAAGGGGAGCCAGTGAACTCAAGGCCGATTCCCCACTATTTTGCGCGGGAGTGAAACATTTTCGAGCAGAATTTTCCCGCACAGCCGCGACCTCACATCGCCAGAATCCCAGTCTTTTTTGCGACAAAATGATCGTTAATTCAACACGACTGCCCAATCTTTAGGCAGAAATCACGTGATATCGACTTCGCAAACAAATGCCATATTGGACCCAAATTCTGGAGGGCGAAGCGTTTCGAACAAGAAGGCCTCTTCGGTCCGTTTTCCAAGAACGCATCCACATTTGCTGATTAACATGACAGCAGAACACGGGTTTGCAGCGGGAATGAGTCATCTGTTCGGACCCTCCTACAGTCAGGGCCCAACATCGAGCGAGAAGAATTCTCTGCCGGTAAGACCTCGTGAAGTGAACTCTGACGAGCGGCAGCAATGAGAGTTTGGAGAATATTTAGTGAGAATCCTGCGGAGATTGCGAATTGCCACCCCTGCAGGGGAGTGTTACGATTTTCGATGTGAGGCCATTTGAGTGTCGTCCTTCACGATAAGACAGACTTAACCTGCGGAAATTCATCCTGATCCGTCAGGCCTATGGCTTCACAGCAGATCGAGAGCACTCCCGGGGCCGATTTTGGCTCTTTAGTTTCCTTTGCGGCCGGTCGCTTGCATGGACATTCGCCAGAATCCCTTATGGCTGAGCATTCCTCTCGGGACGTATTTCCGCACCGACGTCAAAGTCAGTGTCTGGTTTCTCCTGATCGGTTTACTGCTCTGGGCAAATCTGGGAATCGCGCTCGGCACCATCGTCACCTGTATTCTGTTCGTGTCGCTATTGCTGCATGAATTCGCCCACGTCTGGGCAGCGCGTAAGACGGATGGAAGCGGAAGCGAAATTCTCATCTGGCCGCTGGGAGGGCTGGCGTTCGTCACACCCGCTCCGAATTATTTTTCGGAATTCTGGACAACACTGGCCGGTCCGCTGACCCATCTGGGAATCTGCTTACTGTGCCTGCCCGTTGTCATCAGCGGCCATGTCTTCTGGGAAAGCCTGAGTCTGCTGTCACTGCCGCCGATTGACCTCAAAGCAAACTTTCCGCAGGCGCTGGTCCTGCTGACATTCTCAGTCAACCTACAGTTAATGGTGTTAAACCTGCTGCCCATCTATCCGCTGGATGGCGGTCAGCTTGCGTATTACACGGCAAAACTGAAATGGGATCGCCAACAGGCAAAGACAGGAACCCTTTGGGCCGGAATGATCCTGGCACTCCTTTTGTCGACTCTGGGAGTCGCACTGCGATCGACGGAACTCGTATTCCTCGGGGCGATTCTGATGGTGCTCTGCAACTACGAGCACATGGCCTCACAGATGTCACGCCCAATGGATGACTCGTTCATGGGCTATGACTTCTCACAGGGCTACACCAGCCTTGAACACCGGGAAGAGGCGGAGTCACGACCTGGGATGATTGAACGTTGGCGACAGCAGCGGGCTCAGCGAAAGCACGAAAAAGAGATGCAGACGCGGCTTGAAACAGAACGCCGGGTCGATGAGCTTCTGGAAAAAGTCCACCAGCACGGGATGGGCTCGCTGACCGATTCCGAACGCCGTTTCCTGCAACGCGCCAGCGGCCGCTACCGCAGCCACGATAAAGAATAGAGCTACAAGCCGGGAAAGACGGTTCGGCAAAGAAAAACCCCGCCAGCAGCTCGATAGAGCGTGATTGGCGGGGCTTCTGCATTCACAAATCAAAAGAAGTAACGGAGATTTACACCCCGCCCTGATCGAGTCGGGGACCGCGGCCGTGACCGCTGGAATGCACTTTGTTCAAGGCATTCAGGTAGGCCAGCAGGCTCGCTTCGATCACGTCGGTGCTGACTCCCTTACCGTGATACTTCCGCTGATCGACTTCGATCTCCAGCGAGACCTCTCCCTGAGCGTCCTGTCCGCCGGAGATACCGCGGACGTTGTATTCCAGCAGGCTCGCCTTGAGGCCAGTGACTCGTTCGAGGCACTGGAAGACCGCATCGACCGGACCATCGCCGGTTGCCGCATCCTTCACGGTATGGCCGTCGCGGTGAGCCAGTTCAATTGTGGCCGTCGGATTCGTCCCGGTTCCGCCAAAGATCTGGAACCGTGTCAGGGACCAGGTCTTCTCGGTTTCGTCGGTCCGGTTCTCGATCAGTGCAATGATGTCGGCGTCGTAAATGTCCTTCTTCTTGTCGGCGAGGGCGATGAAGTCATCAAACACCCGCTGCATCGAGGCCTCGTCCAGTTCATAGCCCAGTGAGACAACGCGATCGCGGAACGCATGGCGGCCGCTGTGCTTTCCGAGAACGAGATTCGTCCCGATAAACCCCACATCTTCCGGCCGCATGATTTCATAGGTCGCGCGGTTCTGGAGCATCCCGTGCTGGTGGATCCCGGCTTCGTGAGCGAAAGCGTTCTGCCCGACGATGGCCTTGTTCCGCTGCACCGCCATGCCGGTGATGCCGGAGACCAGTCGACTCAGCGGATAGAGCTTCGTCGTCTGAATCTTTGTCTGAACCTTGTAGTAGTCCTGCCGGGTCTTCAGAGCCATCACGATCTCTTCAAGAGCCGCGTTCCCTGCCCGTTCGCCGAGACCGTTGATCGTACACTCGACCTGTCGTGCCCCGGCCTCAATCGCAGAGAGACTGTTCGCAACAGCCAAGCCCAGATCGTTGTGACAGTGCGTGCTGATGATCGCCTGATTGATGTTCGGCACCTGTTCTTTCAGGGTGCGAATCACCTTGTAGTAATGGTTCGGCGTCGCGTAGCCGACTGTATCCGGAATATTGACGGTCGTGGCTCCAGCGGCGATGGCGGCCTCAACGACTTCGCACAGGAAGTCGAGTTCCGTCCGGACGGCGTCTTCCGGGGAGAACTCGATGTTCGGACGGGTGATGTCACTGCGGCTCGACATCTTGTCGGCGGTGTACTTCACCATCTCGACCGCACGGCGGATGATTTCTTCCTTCGCCATCTTCAGCTTGAACTCGCGGTGGATCGCACTGGTCGCGAGGAACAGGTGAATCCGGACGTTCTTCGCATCCTGCAGTGCTTCCCAGGCGCGGTCGACGTCTTCTTTCCGGCAGCGGGACAAACCGCAAATCGTCGTCTGATCCCCGAATGTCCGGGAGATCTGTTGAACCGCTTCGAAGTCACCGGGGGAAGCAATCGGAAAGCCGGCTTCGATCACGTCGACACCCAGTTCGACCAGTGCCCGGGCCACGCTGAGCTTTTCGCTCGTGTCCATGCTGCAGCCGGGCGACTGCTCGCCGTCACGCAACGTCGTATCAAAGACGATGACCTGATCTTCCGACATGATTCGTATCCTGAATTTTTCGCCGCGCCGCAGTTCAGCCAACAGGTTGCAGGGGGCGTTGCGTCCGCTGTGAGGAAAGATATCGACTTTTGAGGTTTGTGTTGATTCCGGGGCCCGTCGATTCGGCTTCAAAGAAGAAATCCGGAACAACCAGGCCGAGTGAAAACAAAAAAACCACCCTGAGACCGCACATCAGGTCTCAGGGTGGTGTTGAATCTGCAACAGCAAAATCAAACGCGAACCTTAGACCTTCCGCGAGGAAAGTAGGTTCACAAGAAGTTCAGCTGCAAAGTTCATGACTGTCATTGAATTTGTTTCCTGCAAATAAACTACCGAGTCGCTGTTTTTGCAGTCAAGCGGACCGGGAAAATCGCCACGATCCCGGGATCGGACAGCCCGTCACCTGAGCAGGTTCGCGAGATTTCCGACTGACTGGCGAATCGGCCGCAAAACCGGGATAGTGACGCCGAGGAGACCAGTTCGCCGTCCTCTCATTTGCCTTTTCATTTTCCGGCTCGCGCGGGGAGATTCCCGCAGAGGCTTCCGCTGCAAGGTTCGCGATGTACCGCGTCACTCAGGAAATCGATTTCTGCTACGGCCACCGACTGTTGAACTACGCCGGAAAGTGCCGCCATCTGCATGGCCACAACGGCCGGGCAGTCATCGTGCTCGAAGGCCCTGACCTCGATGAACGCGGAATGCTGCTCGATTTCAATGACATCAAGCGAGCTGTCCGGACCTGGATCGATGAAGCACTCGATCACCGTATGATTCTGCGACATGACGACCCAGCCATTCCCGCATTGCAGGCACTCGGAGAGCCGTTGGTCATCATCGACTCGAATCCGACAGCCGAGACCATCGCCCGGCTGATCTTCGAACACGGTCAGGCACAGGGACTGCCGATCATCGAAGTCAGCCTGTGGGAAACCCCCCGGGCATTTGCGACATATCGCGCCGATGGAACGACAAAGACGCAGGCGGAATGACGCCTGCGTCTGAACTTGACCGTGTTTCAACCGAGGAATTTGCCCGCGCCGGTTGATTCTCGCCAGTGACTTATTTGCGGGCGTTCATCTGGGCCATATGTGCTTTGGCCTTGGCGTCTTCGGCTTCCGGAATCTTGCCGCATTTCACATAGATCACAGAGAGCTGCGTGTAAGAGAACGGGTCGTTCGGCTGCAGTTCGCACACTTTCTTTGCGTGCTCAATGGCCTCTTCAAACTTGCCGAGACGCTGCAGATAGACTGCGAGTGCCGCCCGGGTGTCGGCGTGCTCTGGATACTGGACAGCCAGCTCCTGCAGTTTGGCCACGGCCCCTTCCAGGTCCCCGGCACCCTTCAGTTGAATCGCCTGATCGTACAGTTCACTCGCAGTCGCCATCAGTTCGCGTCCTCAGTCTCTATCAGCTTCGGTGTCTTCACGCGCAGTCTTCACACACAGTCTTCGCACGTAGAGACCCTCATCATAGGCAATGTCATCAGCCCACTGAAGGAAGGAAGCAAAAACAGGGGGCAGACCAGCGAACGCGAGACCTACAGAGATTCCGACTTCGTATACCGGGCGACCCAGTTGACGACATCGTTTTCGTCCGCGAAACCGCCTCGGCTGGCGATGACCTTCCCGTGATCCAGCAGCATGACGCGTGGAATGGACTGAATCCCGTAATGCCGGGCGAGTTCCGGCTTCTGATCGACATCAATCCGCACGATTTTCACGCGACCGTTCAGGTCCGCGGTCGCGTGATCCAGAGCCTGATCCGTCTGCCGGCACGGCCCGCACCAGTCTGCCCCGAACTTCAGAAGCACCGGGCGTTCTGACTCCGTCACGACGTTCTGAAACCAGAAGTCATCCGGCGGATCGACAGAACGAGTCATCGCCCAGCCAATCGCAGTGATTAAGCAAATTCCGACAATTAAGTTGAGAGCTTTCATCTCGACCTCCAGGCGAAGCCTAGCTCGAAAACGCAGCACCAGAGAAAATTTCGACGGCACAGCTTTAAGAATTGATGCGAACGGATCTTCGCGTGACCGACGCAAGCAAGAAGAAAGGTCCCGAACGGAACCAGGCGAAGCCAGGCCTCCTCTCCAGCAACCACTTGCAGGGTGCAAACGGACTCATTGCGAATGGGGTTGTGAAGACGTTTTCCCCCAAAACGTCTCCCCAGATTCTGAGTGAGATGCTCAATGCGACGGAGCCAACCGGCTTCTAAAACACTCGCTGCGGGCTTCCTGTCCTCTGCGAAAAGTAAATAGACGGATTGCGGAACAGGTTTACACTGGCGGCAGCACATCTTCAGAGTAGTTTTCTGACATGCTTCACCTCCCCCCAGAATTACAACTCATCATGACTCACAAAACTCACCTGATGGCATCGCTGCTCTTCACGCTCGTTCTCTGCGGTTGCGGAGGCGACAACGTCGGAACTGTGAAAGGCCGCGTCCTTCTTGATGGCGAACCGACTGGCGGGTTCGAAGTCCACTTCACTTCAACCGGCGACGGATCCACCGCTCTCGGGGGAGCGAAGAACGGAGGGGAGTTCGAACTCTTCCGAGGCCGGGGCAAACGGGAAATCCCTGCCGGAGAATACAAGGTTTCTCTGATTCCGACGGACCTGATCGAAGGAGTTCCGCTGCCGTCAAAGAAAATCGCTGAAGAACTAAAAAAGGCGGAGACCACGCCAATCGTCAAGACTGTGAACGGCGGGGGAAACGTCATTGATATCGAAGTGACGTCGGTTCCCGGAAAAGCGAAGTAGACATTTCTTGCCCAGTCGTTCATTCTGCGAGCAGGAAGTGCGGTCTGACAAGGTGTCGACCGGACTGAAGGCTGCTTCGTTTCGAGGTTCGATTGACGAGAAACTGCGGGTGACCATGACGATTGCGGGGAACTTCTCCTTCTTCTGGTATTTCGGCCAGTCGGTCGTTCTCACTCTGGTGTTCATGGTCGCTGCTGCGAGTGAGGCAACGGCTCAATCATCAACACCAGTCGAGACCTCGCCGCTGGCCTCTCAGTTGATTGAGACCGCTCCCCCGGTGACGACTCTGCAGTCGATCGACAGCCTGTTTAAAAGGGCAGTTGATCTCACCGGGAACTTCCTCTTCTATCGGCTCGGGAATTCCGAACGCAGCTACATCGTCTATGAGCCACAGGCGATTTATGTCAGAGACCGAGGAACCCAGGGGAACTTCGTCCTTTGGGAACCAGCAGATTCGCAGATCGAGGCAGAGCTGACTCCCGAAGATGTCGAGATGTTGGCAGCCAGAAACCTGCTGTCGGCAGGCGCGACCATCGCTGGAGTCCACCAGAACTATCGTTGGGGTCAACTGGGCCCTCGTGACGTCGAATTTGTCACCGTGAAGCAGAACGATCTTCCTCCGTTGGGGACCGCAGCGACGGTCCACTACGGAGATAAGTTCATTCTTGATCCGGCGACAGGCGAATATCGGAAGCTCGGTCCCAAACGTGGACTGCTGACTTCGGAAACCATTTCCCCAGAGACCGCCGAAGCTTGGGCACACGCTGGCCGCTTGCAGACCTCTGATAGATCGAGCCATGCCCTGAAAGACTGCCTCTTCACGGAACAAGTCAACGGAGTTCCCGTCGTTGTCGGGTGGCTCTTCTTTGGGTCACTGGTCTTCACGCTCTATCTGAAGTTCGTGAATGTCTGGGGAATGAAGCACGCCCTGCAGATCCTGCGAGGAAAATACGATTCCGCGAGTGCCCCGGGAGAGGTGACCCATTTTCAGGCTCTTTCGTCCGCCCTCTCAGGAACGGTCGGCCTTGGAAACATCGCCGGCGTCACCGTCGCAATGACCATCGGCGGCCCCGGCGCATTCTTCTGGATGCTCGTCTCTGGCATGCTGGGGATGGCGACCAAGCTGGTCGAGTGCACGCTGGGAGTCAAGTACCGCACGATCGCTGCGGACGGCACTGTGCTCGGCGGACCGATGTGCTACCTGCAGCAAGGACTCTCGCAACGCGGGCTCGGCCTCCTCGGTGTCATCCTGTCCATCACTTTCTGCATCCTTTGCATCTTTGCAAGTTTTGGAGGCGGAAACATGCTGCAGGCAAACCAGTCAAGCAGCGTCGTCCTTAACATTCTTCAGCAGAAGAATCTGCAACAACTTGGCACTCTCAATCAGCAGATTGCCACTGCCGCCGAACAGGAGAACGCAGCCGAACTGCAGCAACTTCAACAGAAGCGAAGCGAACTCAGGCAGCAGATCGCGGAGTTCGATTCCGGGTTCAAGATGGTGTTTGGGTTGGTGCTCGCGTCAGCCGTTGGACTCGTCATCGTCGGCGGAATTCGACGGATCGGAGCCGCCACGGAAAAGCTGGTCCCCGGCATGTGCCTGGTCTATATGTCAGCCTGCCTGTACATCATTGCTAAGCACTTCGATCGAATTCCGGAGGTCATCAGCACTGTCTTTTCAGAGGCCTTCACCGGCACTGCTCTTGGCGGCGGCGTCATTGGTGCCATGGTGATCGGGATTCAGAGAGCTGCGTTCAGCAACGAAGCCGGAGCGGGAAGTTCTCCAATCGCGCACAGTGCCGCAAAGACCGGTATTCCCGTCCGTGAAGGGTTCGTCGCATTGCTCGAGCCATTCATCGACACCGTTGTCATCTGCTCGATGACCGCCATGGTCATTCTGATCACCGGGGCCTGGGACAACGATTACTGGATCCTCGAACAGAACCTGCAGGGATCGGCTCTCACCGCTCAGGCATTCCGACAGGAAATCAGCTGGTTCCCGCACGTTCTCGGCGTCGCCGTCATGCTCTTCGCCTATTCGACGATCATCTCATGGTCTTACTACGGCGAACGCGCCTGGGCGTACCTCTTCGGAATCCGGACCATCGTTATTTATCGCGTCCTGGCCGTTGCCAGCGTGTTCGTCGGGACCGTCGTGAACTTGGGAAGCGTCATTGATTTCTCAGACATGATGATGCTTGGCCTCGCCTTCCCGAACATCGCCGGTCTTCTGATTCTGGCCCCCATGGTGCGGAAGGATTTGCTCGACTACTGGAAGAAGTATCAAGCCGAAGAAGCGGGACCCGAATCTCCTTCTCTCGAAGCATGACATCATGGAATTCGAGCAGGTTCGCAATCAAGTTGAACCGGTTCGAATTGACACGTCCTACGCCCTCGCTTCACTTCCAGTTATCGCCGCAGTCCGGACACCCTGTGGTGTCAATCAGATAGAAGTACGCCTCCACCTTTCCGAACTCGGCGTCGAGCAGTTCGATCGGTTCCCGTGCATATTCCCCTTCGGAAGTTCCTTCGATCTCGTCGAGGCGCTCAAGAGTCGCTGAGCTCACTTCCCAGACTTCACCGCGAATCGACCGCCCTCCGTCATCAACTTTCAACAAGCCGGGGTAGGTTCCGAGATTCACCATTCGATATTTCGGAGCGGTCTGGGCGGGTCCCAGAAACGTCTCGTTCTCTAGCGCAAAATCCCGGCAGAATCCCCGCTTGAGCGTGCCGTAAACAAACACCCGATGACGCACATCCTCGGAACTCATCGCAACCTTCCTATTCAAATCTCACGGGCCTTTTCAATCTTCCCCGACAGCGCCATGATGAATGAGTTGCGAACGCTGTGCATCCCTCGTGAGGCGCGGGGACTTGTCGCGGGGCCGCGGCCCATCACGATTCCGTACCAGTAATGTTGAGCACGGGAACGAGAAAAACGACCTCCCTGCCCGTTGGATCAATAAGCAGAATCATAAGCAATTGTTATGGCAAAATGTGATCAGGGATATCTGTGCGAAGTCTGTGGGGAAGAAGTTCCCAACATCGGACACAGCGACCTCTATTTGAGGTTCATCATCGGGGAGATCGATGGCCGCCAGCTGTTGTCTGCTCCGGAGCGGCATCTGCAATGCAATCCGACTCTCTCGCAGTTCATCGTGGCCGAGAAGTTTCCTCCGGTGACAGCGGATGGACCGTTCTCCAAGCAGGAACTCGATCCCGAGTTCGTCCGGGATCGCGAAGCACTCGTCACTCGCGGCTGGGAACGTCTTCAGGAATTACGGGGCCTACGCATCCCGATTCATCAATATCCGCTGCCTGAATTCCAGCGAACCCGACCCGGCACGCCGGATCCAGCTGAGTAAGAATTGGCCTGCGCTGGAGATACCGTCCGGTTTTCCTTATCGTGACAAATCCCCAAGGGGCTCTGACGAAGAGTCCTCAACCTTGAGTTCATCGAAACGCCCCCCGTGACGACTTCCGCCCCTCAATCTGAATCCACCCCGGACCGCGAGACGCTCGTCGAGAGCGTCTATCCCTCTGTCGCTGCATTGGGACTCGGGCAATGGATTGGGCAGATGATGTCGATTCCCGCTGGAATTCAGAGCACGCCCATCCGCCTGTTGGTCCTCTGCCTGTTCGGACTGGTCACGGCTCCGCTCGGTGTCGCTGCTTATTTCTTCGGAAAGGTGACAGGCAGTGCCTACGTCATCACCAACCGCACGATTTCAGTTCAGAAGATTCTCGGCGGGGCCACTTCCCCCGGCTGCGCGATCTCTGAGATTGAGCAGATCGAAATTCTTACCAACCCCGGCGATGAGTTTCATCATGTCGGGAATCTGCACCTACGAGATGCGGACGGTCGCACTCTGCTCACGATGAATGCAGTCACCCGACCGGAACGTGTGCGGCACCTGATTCAGGAACTGCGATCAGTTCACCTGAAGTCACGGAGTGCTCTGGAACAGGTTCAATCCAGAATGCGTACTCCGGTCGAGAAGACCGCCTGAGAACTTGTTCCGTACATGGTCGCTCTGATAAGTCTCCATAG
The DNA here is from genome assembly GCA_023417655.1 of Planctomycetota bacterium. Classification (GTDB taxonomy): domain Bacteria; phylum Planctomycetota; class Planctomycetia; order Planctomycetales; family Planctomycetaceae; genus Planctomicrobium. The sequence goes on from JAEZFD010000052.1 coordinate 76,637, forward strand.
TCGATCCTGCGAAGTGATCTGCTCGATGACGAATTGAGGGAGCGACTTCGAAAAGCCGCTCCCTCAATGGCAACTCAGGGGGTTGCCACGCGATTTGCCCATGCCTGTTGATCTGTCCGGATTTCAGGCAATCAATTCAGACGTTGATCCGGATGGTACTGCGTCGGCTTCAGGTCAGTCGGCAGGATCGTGTGGTGGCCGACGTGTGTTGTGCCTGGCTTTTCAGTCGTCATTACTCGCACGGGCTGCGTCTGGTAGTAAGAGACGACGGGAGCCCGATTTCTCACTGGGCGTTGACGGAATCGGTGGCCTGCTTCAGCCTGACTCATCCCCAGGCCAGATACCAGACAGGTGACCGTCAGAACTCCCAGCAGCAAGCGTTTGGTCATGAACGTTTTCATCTCAACTCCTCCTCAATGACTCTCGAGCCATTGTCCCGATCGGGGACAGACTCATTGATCCAGTGGCCGTTAGCTGCGGGCGCCGCAGTTCGGCAAATCTCGGATTGAAGGATTCAGGTTCAATTCCGAGTCAGTTTTGATGAGGAACGAACAAAGCAATGACCATACCGATTGCCGATTCAATGGCTCTCTCGGTGCCTTCAAGCGGCTGGTTCCTGATTTTGAAAACAGCACTTAATACTTGTCTGCATCGGGAGTTGAAGTTCACAAACTCGATCGAAAAATTTCGCCCCGATTTCGATTCCGAGTTCTGAAGATCAACTGTGTTCGTCAGGTCCAAGCCTCAGATTTGTCATTGAAAGACTCGGAATTCGCACGGAGCGTGGCTAGTCGCGTGTCACGCTGGCTGTCTTTTAGACGAGGTCTGTAACAGCGATCACTCTCAGCAGAATTCCGGGATTCCGATGACGACATCCGTTTTCCTCCGAACAGATTCCTCTGCCCCCGAGTCTGAAGGAGGAATGAGACAGGAGAAGTACTTCCCTGCTTCACACATCCACTGAATTGAATTCTCCACGGCTTCAGAGGAGACGAAGATGACCACTCCGAACAAACCGGGAAAAGTTGTCATCGGCGGTGGCAAAGGGTTTCTTGGAGTTTCACTCGCCCTGCATCTGAAACAGCAGGGATGGTCTGTCGTCATCCTCAGTCGCTCTCAGTCGATGCCAACCGGCCCCTGGCGTCACGTTCACTGGGATGGTCGCACCGTTGGTCCCTGGGCTCAGGAACTCGACGGCGCGAACGCTCTGATCAATCTGGCAGGCCGAAGCGTCGACTGCATCAAGACACCGGAGCACGTGGATGAGATTCTCCGGTCGCGTGTTGAATCGACTCGGACACTCGGAGCCGCCCTGCGATCGATTTCGGCTCCCCCTCCCGTCTGGGTGCAAATGGGAACCGCCCACATCTACGGAGATCCCCCGACCGAAGTCTGCACGGAGAACTCTGCTCTGGGTTACGGTCTCGCTCCGTTCGTCGCGCAGGCATGGGAGCAGGCGTTCCAGGAATCGATGCTGCCGCAGCAGCGCGGGGTGATCTTGCGGACCGGCTTTGTGCTTGGTCGCGATCAAGGTTATGGCGGGGGAGCACTCACCAAACTGGCTCGGGTCACACGATGGGGACTCGGCGGTTGTGTTGGATCAGGCAAGCAGGGAATGAGCTGGATTCACGAGGCCGACTTGAACCAAATCTTTGAGCTGGCACTTGTCGACCCGGCGATGCAGGGCATCTACATCGCTTCAGGGCCGCAGCCGGTCCCGCAGGCCGAGTTCATGCGTGATCTGCGTCGGACACTTGGAGTCCCAATTGGTCTCCCGGCGACAGCATGGATGGTCGGGATCGGCGCTCCGCTAGTCTTGCGGTCCGATCCAGAATTGGCACTCTATGGACGGTACGTGCTGCCGGAGCGTCTCCTGCAGCACGGATTCACATTCCAGTTCCCGACTCTGCGAGAGGCGCTGAACGACCTCTTCAGAAATCCATCGCGCGGTCACTCACAGGGCTGACTGGGGTGAAATCTCAAATTCGAAGCACCGAAATTCGAAACGAAGCCGACGGCCTGTTTCGAATTTGAAAATTCGAATTTTTTCCATTTCGGGCTTTAGCCCGCCCCCCCAGAATCTTTGCGTTCTTCCGGAGCGAGGAATGTTGCCTTCAGGTATTCGCGGTTCAGCCGGGCGATGTGTGAAACGCTGACACCGGCTGGACAGGCGGCTTCACACTCATAGGTGTTTGTGCAGGCGCCAAACCGTTCGCGGTCCATCTGAGCGACCATCTTCATCACACGCGCTGAGCGTTCAGGGGCTCCCTGCGGAAGCTGCGCCATGTGTGAAACTTTGGCCGCAGTGAACAGCATCGCCGAAGCATTTTTACAGGCAGCAACACAAGCTCCACAGCCAATACAGACTGCAGCGTCGAGAGCGCTTTCCTGATCGTGTCGCGGAATCGGCGTGGTATTGCCGTCCGGAGCCTGGCCGGCATTCACCGAGACGAACCCGCCCGACTGGATGATCCGGTCAAAGGCAGAGCGATCGACCACGAGATCCTTCACGATGGGGAACGCGTTCGCACGCCATGGCTCGATGAAGATGGTGTCGCCGTCTTCGAACCGCCGCATGTGGAGCTGGCAGGTGGTCGTTTCACGATCTGGACCGTGAGCCTGACCGTTGATCATCACGCCGCAGGAACCGCAGATCCCTTCCCGGCAGTCATGGTCGAAGGCCACAGGCTCCTCACCTTGAGCAATCAGCTGCTCATTGAGGATGTCCAGCATTTCCAGGAAGGACATATCCGGTGAGATGTCCTGCAGGCGATATTCGCGAAAGCCGCCAGACGTCTTCGGGCCAGCCTGTCGCCAGACTTTGAGTGTCAGACTGAGCTGTTTTTTACCGGGACTGATCATGGGATTCGATCGTTCGTTAATTTGGGTCGTCTGATCCCCGCTGACGTCTCGCAGACGAGGAGAGCCATTTCCTGTGAAGGAATGCCGTTACTTGTCGCCGTTACTTGTAACTGCGGGTCGTCATATGGATGGTATCGAAATTCAGCTCTTCGCGATGACGCACTTCATGCCCGATGTCTTCGCCTGCATATTCCCAGGCAGCGACGTGTGCAAAGTGCTCATCATCCCGACGAGCTTCCCCGTCTTCGGTGCGATGCTCTTCGCGGAAGTGACCTCCACAAGATTCTTCGCGTTCCAGAGCGTCACGGCACATCAATTCACCGAACTCGAGGAAGTCGGCCACTCGGCCGGCCTGCTCGATCTGCTGATTGAAATCGCTTCCTGAACCCGGCACATGCACGTTCTGCCAGAATTCGGTGCGGAGCTCACGAATCTTCGTGATGGCCTCTTTCAGGCCTTCAGCGTTTCGAGCCATCCCGCAGTAATTCCACATGATCTCGCCAAGAGCCCGGTGGAAGCTCGAGACTGTCCGCTTCCCGTCGATGTTCAGCATTTTCTGAACACGAGCCGCGGCTTCCTGCTTCACCAGCTCGAACTGCGGATGTGCTGTCGTGACCGGAGCCAGCTTACGTGACGCCAGGTGATTGCCCACGGTGTACGGTGCGACGAAGTAGCCGTCTGCCAGCCCCTGCATCAGAGCGGAGGCCCCCAGTCGGTTTGCTCCGTGATCAGAGAAGTTGGCTTCTCCCAGAACAAACAACCCTGGGACCGTACTTTCCAGGTGATAATCGACCCAGAGTCCGCCCATCGTGTAGTGCACGGCCGGATAAATCCGCATCGGCACCTTGTATGGGTTCTCGTCGGTGATCTTCTCATACATGTGGAACAGGTTGCCGTACTTGCTGCGAATGACGTCTTCGCCCTGTTCACGGATGGCACGCTGGAAGTCGAGATAGACTGCTTTACCTGTGTCACCGAGACCATAGCCAGCGTCACAGCGTTCCTTGGCAGCACGGCTGGCCACATCGCGGGGGACCATGTTTCCGAACGCGGGATACCGTCGCTCGAGGTAATAGTCCCGGTCGTCTTCAGGAATGTCCTGCGGTGCCCGCTTGTCGCCAGCGGTTTTCGGCACCCAGACCCGTCCGTCGTTACGCAGACTCTCGCTCATCAGAGTCAGCTTGGACTGATAATCCCCCTTCACGGGAATACATGTCGGGTGAATCTGCGTGAAGCATGGATTCGCGAAGAACGCACCTCGCTTGTGACATCGCCACGCTGCCGTGACGTTGCAGCCTTTGGCGTTGGTTGAGAGATAGAAGACGTTTCCGTAACCGCCTGTACAGAGCAGCACAGCGTGAGCGGCATGCGTTTCGAATTCCCCAGTCACCAGATTTCGGGTCACGATCCCGCGGGCGACGCCGTCAATGGTCACCAGATCCAGCATTTCCCGCCGCGAATACATCTTCACTTTGCCAAGCGAGACCTGACGCATCAGCGAGCTATAAGCCCCCAGCAGCAGCTGCTGTCCGGTCTGTCCGCGACAATAGAACGTTCGCGAGACCTGCGCTCCACCGAAGGTTCGGTTGGCAAGCAGACCGCCGTATTCGCGGGCGAAAGGAACACCCTGCGCGACGCACTGATCGATGATGTTCGCACTGACCTGAGCCAGCCGGTAGACATTGGCTTCCCGAGCGCGGAAGTCGCCTCCCTTGATCGTGTCGTAGAACAGCCGGTAAACGGAGTCGCCGTCGTTGGGATAATTCTTCGCGGCGTTAATCCCCCCTTGGGCGGCAATACTGTGAGCCCGACGGGGAGAGTCTTGAAAGCAGAACGTTTTGACGTTGTACCCGAGTTCCGCCAGCGAAGCCGCAGCCGAGGCTCCGGCCAGACCGGTCCCGACAACGATCACTTCGAACTTCCGCTTGTTGTTCGGGGAAACAAGCTTCAGCTCTTGCTTCAGCCGATCCCACTTCTCCGACAGCGGACCATCGGGAACACGCGAATTCAATCGACCAACACCAACGTCACTCATCGAAGCCGTCCTGAATTTCTGGGTGCGTGTGCAACTCGGGGCCTGCAGATCCCGCTCAATTGCCGGGATTTCCTCAATGCGACTCTCGCCTGATCTGTCGCTCGTTACTGGCCTGACCCCGGTGGGGTTGTCTGATCTGCAGGCGGAGTCAATGTCTCAGCTTCCGCCGGAGCGGGACGAGTCACATCACCCCAGTTTCCGATCTTGGCGACAACCGGGAAGCTGCCAAACCCGATGGCGACCACAAATCCAAAAATGATTGACAGTTTGCGGATCGTCGGCGTGTACTTGGAGTGATTCAAACCCAGTGACTGGAATGAACTCTGGAACCCGTGAGTCACGTGAATCCCGAGAACGATCGCCCCGACCAGGTAGATCACCGTTCGCAAGCTATTCGAAACAACGACCTGAGCCTTCTGAGACGGCGTCAGCCCGGCAATCTGATGAGTCCAGCCAAATTCGCCTTTGAAGTCGCTCAGGTGAACGGCCAGATACCCCAGCACGATCAACCCGGTGATGAACATCGTCCGATCCGGCGTTGGCATGTCCGGGTGCAGTTTCCGGTCTGCCCGCTTGGACTGGACATAAGCGTATCGCTGTTCGCGAGCAGCCCGATTCTCGAAGGTCAGCCAGAACCCATAAGCAATATGGATGGCGAACGCGGTATACAGCAGAACCTCTGCAAAGATCAGAAACTCAGGGTTGCTGTGCAGCTTATGAGCGTAGTCATCATATGCTTCCCCGCCGACGTACAGCAGGAGGTTGCCTGCCAGGTGAACGACGAGAAAGAAGCACAGGAACAGCCCCGTCAGCCCCATCAGATATTTTTTTCCGACAGACGCCGCGAAAAAGGCCTTGAGCCAGTTCAATTGAGGCTCCTCGATCTTTGAATTGGGGAAGAGAACAGCCGCCGAAACCGCAGAACAAATGAACTCAGCATCTGGTCACGGTTCCCTGCCGTTCGGGGACAGGACTCCCTGAATACCAATCGGGACTGATCCCTCATGAGATCCAGCGAAATCGCGTTCACTGTACTGAAAATATAGGGAACAGGCGTATCCTGCAAATGCGTGGGAATTAAGGATCCGCCGGTGTCTCACGTTTGAATTTTCCGGCATCATAGTTTTCCCAGAATTCGGAAGCACCCATCACAGGGCGTGCTCCGTCAAAAGAAGTGTCAATTTCGCGGAGCGATGACATTCCTCTGATCGTCTCAATTCCTGCCGTGATGCGCTCAGGGGAAAAAATCAACCGAGTCAGCGTCAGTTTCTCCAGCGGCCGCAGATCGGTCACTTTGCTGCCTGCCAGATTCAGCCGCTCGAGAGACGTCATTTCCTGCAAGGGCGACAGATCTGCGACTGCGGTATCCTGAAAATCGAGGCTGACCAGTTTCTGCCGTGACAGGGGTGCAAGATCTGTGATCGCTGAATCGCGCAACCACAATGTCCGCAAATGACTTGTCGCTAAGGGGGACAGATCGGCGACACGGGTCTGACAGAGATTCAGTTCAGTGAGTGTTTTCCCCGCCAGCGGCCGGAGATCAACGACAGCGGTCTCCGCCAGCCACAGCTTCTCGACCGGAACTGCCCGCAAGGCCCCAAGGTCACTCACCCCTGTCCCTTCGAGGTAGAATTCCCGGAGTTGAGACAGGGCCTCGACCCCCGATAGATTCGTCACTTTTGATTGCGAAACGTCCAGCGACGAAATGGGGAGCCCAGCCAGCGGCTTCAAATCAGTCACAGGACATCCGATAAGAATCAGCGTCTCCAACGGCATCCCCGCCAATGGGGTGAGATCGCTGATCTCTGTTTTCGTCGCATCGAGGATCCGGAGCGGTTGCCCTTTCAGCGGGTCGAGCGTCTTCGCGCCACTTTCCGCTAGATAAGCACCGACGTAATCCGCTCCAACCCGATCGAAGTTTGCCCCTGAGTTGGCCTTCAACTCCCGCCGCATTGTCTCCGCGGCAATCATAACAGTCGGATTGACAGGGAGATCTCCCCGAAGGCCGGTCAGATCCTCCGAGTCATCGACTGAAGTCGAATAAACTTCGACCCCACCGCGTGGCTCGTGGTCGCACCCTGAATGACAGCAGAATCCGGCCAGCACCAGACTGGTCCAGACCGTCGACAGCGAAGACCGGGCACGCGTCATCGTTCTCTCAATCGCTAATAGGGATCGACCGCACTCAGGAGCGTTTCAGCACTCCATTGTGCAGGTCTTTAACCACTTCCGCGAGGATCGCCGGATCCCGCTTCTCCATAACATGGTTGATCCGGGACTGCGGGACCTTGAGCCGCTCCATCGCTTCCTGAGCGGAAACCCACAATTTTTCAGTCTGCTTTCCCGGTTTTCCGAGGTACAGGCTGGTCACGAGTTCCCCTAATCGCTGTTCGTCAAGCTGCTCGCGATTGTCATAAAACCGCGAGATGACCTTCTTCTGATAAGCGCTGTAATCTTTGTTCATAACCAGCTCACTGCAGCAAAATTTCCCAAAATATCCATGACAGGTTCGGGTATTCGCTTCCCGAATTTCCTGAGCCTGACGGGATTCGAATCGTCATTCGTCGCGGCGGCAGTTTCGACTTTCTGTCCGAGACTGCGTCAGATTCTGACTCTGTACCAGCCAGTGAAAGTCTGCCGAAAAAATGAACGCTGTTCAGGGAATCCTCGAATTCGCTCGCAGGAAGGCGAATTCGGGTCCATTTCCGGATTCAGACTTCAGACTGACGGAATGTCACCTCAGTCAGCAAATGATGAATAGCAACTTTTGAACAGCGACTGTTGAACTCAGGCACTACTTAACAGCATCCGTCGGATTGATCGGGGCACCCTCCCAGTACCAAACTCCCTCACGCTGCTCCAGCAGTCGAGACTTACTCCCCGGGACGGGGACGGCATCGTTTGTCGGAATCCACTTTTGCAAGCCTGCGATCAGTTCCCGTTTCGTCGGATCGCTGGACAGGTTCTTCCACTCACGAGGATCCTCCTTGATATGATACAGCTCATCCGAGCCGTTCGCATATCGGATGTACCGCCATTCGTCAGTCACGACTGAATGATTGCCCGGGCCATGTGTCGTGATCGCCGGCCAAGCTCGGCGAGCCGTTGGATCTTTCAGCTGAGACTGCAACGAGTGCCCTTCGAGCTCTTCCGGAATCGGCACGCCGATTAACTGAGCCAAAGTCGGGTAAATATCAAGCAGTTCGGCCGGCTCCGCGCAACGACCCTTTGCGATTCCCGGCCCGGCAAAAATCAGTGGCACCCGAGTCGATTCACGCCACAACGTGTTTTTACCTGTGACACCCTTCTCGCCGAGATGCCAGCCATGGTCTGACCACAGCACAATAATCGTGTTGTCAGCATCCGGGCGCTGCGAGACCGCTTCTACAATGCGGCCGACCTGACTGTCGACAAAGGTGATACTGGCCAGATAGGAACGCACCAGATTCTTCCACTGACCATTCTTCTTGAGCCAGGACAATCGCGGCTCAGGCAATTGCCAATGCAAGTTCCAGGCGAACTCCGGGATGTCATCACGGTCATTGTCCGGCACCTCAGGGAGCGTTGTCGTCTCTTCAGGATAACGCTCGAACCATTCAGGTGAGGCATAGCACGGGACATGCGGCAGAAAGAATCCGACCGCGAGAAAATAGGGCTGCCCCCCCTGTTTCTTCAAATGCTGGACTCCCCAGCTCGCGACCTTCCAGTCTCCTTTCTTGCGATCGTCATGTGGGAATTCTCCCCAATCGACCAGTGGGTGTCCGCCCGGCACATCGGCGACGAGTCGCTTCTGCGGACGGATTCCAATCACCCCGGGTGGTCCCCAGCTGTCAGCGATCAGAGCCCGTTCCGCTTCGGGAGGATAGTTACCATGAAAGATCTTTCCTCCCAGATGAACCTGATAGCCCTGCTTCCGGAAGAACTCCGGCAGCGTCGTGCAGTTCTTGAGGACAGGAGACTCCTTTAACCAAGGCTCAAGCGCATAGACTCCTGTCGAGGAAGGTCGCCTTCCTGACAGCAGGCTCGCACGACTTGAGTTGCAGAGCGGCGCCTGGCAGTGCGCGTTGGTAAACAGCATTCCCTTCTGAGCGAGTGTATCAATATGAGGAGTCTGTGCCTGCGGGTTACCTTGGAGGCAGCCGACCCAATCATTGAGATCATCGATCGCGATCATCACGATGTTGGGACGATCAGCGGCATGCAAGGAAGATCCGCTTGGCAGCAGTCCATGAAGAGACTGACAAAGCATCAGGAACAGGCTGCAACGCCACAGCCCCTGAGATCGTCGGTGCCAACCGCGTTCCATCTATTCACTCCCTGTTCGAGATTCAGATCTCATCCCGCGCCGGCTCCGACCGAGAGCGGCTCAGTGCATGAAAACGCATTCCACATAGAACAGTATTCGGACATGGATTTGGTCACCAGCGAGTGTCGATCCTCCCATATTGTGATACAACTGCGCCGTGTTGATCATTCAGGGAAACCAAAGGCATTCACGCCCCCTGGATCGCGAGTGATATCGCGTCTTATCGACGGCAAATTTCAACTCAGGATCGCGGCAGCGAGAACACTGCGATCAAAAGAAAACAACAAGTGCAAGCCCAAAGTTGACAATAAAAAAATTGCGGAGACTTTGCCTCAAGCGAAGACCGGAATGCTCTGGTCAATCCGAATATCGGTCGGTATGCTCTGCTTCACCACGTCTCAAACTGGATCCAGGCAAAAGGATCGTTTCAAAGTAACGGTTCCCGATTTTCGGACGACTCCAGTTCACTCTTCTCGTTTTGAATTGGACACCGTTCAGAAGATTCGACGAAAAACGCGCGACAACAGTTCAATCCAGAGAGTCCGCTTCTCATCGGAGGGTCTCAGGGCAACTGGTCATTGACGATCGTCGCGCAGCATTCGAGTGATCTCTCATCGTCATGCAACTTAAAAAGTCGCTGACATTGAGGGGTGATCCGTCGCAACAGGACCAGAGAGATGTGGGATCCGGGTGTGATGTGAAGTGAGTCATCCAGAGCGCCAACGCTCGATTCAGTGGTGACTGAAAACCTCTCACAGAGCCGCCCGGAATTGTCGAGTTGTTGCGTCCCGCCCCGAGGGATGTTTTTGTTCACTGGGCCAGTTCAGCAGGAGTCGCTGTGAATTCACCACTTGGGAACCTACCAGCCAACATTCCCGCGACTCAACCGGAAGCAATGCTGGCCCCACACTGTTCCGAAGCAACGGGTCCACAACTGGCACCAAAACTGACACCGACGAAAAGTGTCGCCTCTTCCTCCGAGCAAGTCTTCTCGTCACTCACCGGACGGATCGCGCTCAACCAGCTCACGACCTTCCGAAACTCGCTGTCCGCAGACCTTGCCGAATACCGTCGCCACCAAGTTCCGGCGATTGGACTCAACTGGCAGAAGCTCGTTCGCGAAGGCCTCCGACGTTCCCTGAGAAAGATTCAGAGCAGCAATCTCCCCGTCTCCAGCATTGGCTGGATCGGCGGATTCACCGGAGAGCACGGCCACACTCTCAGCGATGCCGTACAGGATGCAAAAAAAATCATCCGCTTTGCAGGTCAGGTTCGGGCGAAAACGGTCACTGTCATTACCGGTCCGCAGGCAGGCCATATCCGCTCCCACGCAGTTCGCATCACCTGCGACACTCTGCGGGTCCTCAGTGACTTCGCCGCCAATTACAACGTGACACTCGCTCTGCAACCAATGCATGCGATGTATGCCAAGTCATGGACTTTTCTCAATTCACTGGACGATGCCCTGCTGATTCTCGACCGGGTCAATCATCCCTATCTGCAGCTGGCCTTCGGAACTTATCACCTATGGGAAGAACCGAATCTCCTGCAGCGACTTCCGGAAGTGGCCCGGCGAATCCAGCTGGTCACACTGGCCGACTGGGGACCGGTGCCCCGTCATGAACAGGATCGCCTCCTCCCAGGCGAAGGCGAACTGCCCCTCTCCAGTACCGTTCACGCCCTCGAAGCAAATGGCTTTTCTGGTTGGTACGAGTTGGAAGTTTGGTCAAGAGACTTGTGGAAACTCGAATCTCGCGATTTAATGCGCAAGTGTTCGGCAGCGAGACAACTGTTGTCCTCTGTTCCTGCAACGTTCTGATCCCCGACGCGGCGAAAAATACAGAGTCGAATTTTTCGACGACCCGGGGCGACTGAATTTCGACTTCTGCGAACTCTCCGGGCCCATAAGGCTCTGATTTGCGCAGTCCCCGTTTCAGAAAGTGGTTCGACTCGAACTACCCTGCAACAATCCGACGACGGTCACGGTCGTCTCCCCTGCCGCCCGACACCCCCTGACTTCCTGGCACTGACTTCCTGGTCCAACCGACAAACTGTCCCTCGCGAATCAGTTTGTTCGAAAGTCGCTCCCGCCCGCGAACATTGGTTCGGGCGAGAACAGGTCCGTGCCGGTTGATCATTCTGCTGGCAACTCCGAGTCCAACGTTTCGAAGTCGAACATATGTCTCACGAATGGTATTCAGTCGAGGAATTGGCCCGACAACTTGGACGAGACAGACGGGAAATCGAACGTCTCGCCAGCCGGGGACGGATTCCAGCCCACAAGCGTGGCTCGGAGTGGCAGTTTCATGCCGCCGAAGTGACTCAGTGGCTCGAGCAGGAGATGCGTGACTATTCAGACAGCCAGCTCGCTGCTCTCGAACACGCTCAGGTCAGCCCTTCCATTCCGAAGGAAGTCCCGGTCTCCAGTCTGCTGAAGCCGGAACTGATGCAGATTCCGCTTGAAGCGCGAACCAAGCGGTCAGTGCTGGAATCGCTGGTCGAAGCGGCCGGACGGACATGGCAGGTCTGGGAACCCTCCAGCGTTCTCAAGGCGGTTCAGGAGCGCGAAGCAATGTGCTCGACCGCATTTGATAACGGCGTGGCATTTCCGCACCCCCGTAATCCACTGCCGGATGCCACCGGTGAGTCACTCATCGCATTCGGACGGACAACAAACGGAATCGCCTTCGGCGCTCCGAACAATTCGACCACCGATTGCTTCTTCCTGATTCTCTGCCGAGACACTCAATCGCACCTGCAGGTCCTTGCCCGCCTGAGCCGAATGATCCAGCTCCCGGAGTTTCTCCCATTGCTCCGGGCTGCCGATGATGCCCAGACTGCCTATGAGGTCGTCCTTTCGGCCGAAAGCGAATTCCACTGAGCCACCCCGCCTCGGCTGGCTTAACTCCCATGGTTTTTGGGCTTTGATGCGTGCCCTCTTCACCGGGGGCATCATGTTTTTGGTTCTACGCAATCGAGCCAGCGCCGTCTGCCGTTGATTCGTCTCAGTTATTTCGCAAGAGACAGAATCCTTTTGCGCGGGATTGAAATCTGGCCTCACGCGCCCACAATAGATTCTCCTTGTTTCCCCCTGTCGGAGATTCTGGCGGCTGTGTCGCGATAACGTCGCAACCAGACCACTGAAGTCATCCAGAAGGGGCAGCAGAGAACCGAGTCCGGTTCTCTATTTCTGAAGAATTCTGCGGATGACCTTCAGAATTCGACTTCTGCAGTAGGGATGCGACACGGTGACTGTCCAACACTGAGCGTGTGCAGTCACGACTCGGGACTCATGGACGGACCCTGGCAGAAGTTCATCCTGAAGTGGAGACGTCGCAGCGACACACATGACGGGTCGAGACATTTCCGTAGCTGAATTTTCGGCGATGTGACCGTGGGCAGGAAGACGAACTCAGGTGTGGAGACAACACCCCTGAGTGAAAGCGCAGTCCGCTTTGAATCTTCTGCACACCGCCCCGCTCGTGATGTAAATGGAAGAAGTCGAATGTGTAAGGATGCGTATAGCAGCGAATTGATCCCCTCTCGGGGACGCTGGTATGACTTTCCCGCCTGGCTGCTGTTTCACCGCCCTGTTCGTTGCCGGATGTGCCAGCAGCGAATCTTCGTCTTCGCTCCAACGTCAGTTGAAGAGGTATTAGAAAAGACATCCCGCGGACGACCTGTCACATTCTTTCGGCGCCTGTGGACTGCCTATTTTGTGCTGTTTCTGCTGATCGGCATCACGTCGACAACGATCCTCACGCCACAACGACTGCACTCGATACAGGACCTGTTTGTCAAACAGTTTCAAAAGCCTTCAGAGTCCGCGCTCTCAGAGCCTTCTTCCGCTCTTCCTGAGTGAATCAGCTTTACCCAGCCTTCCAAGCGAATTCCTGCGGCCCGTTTTATCAGGCGGCCCGCTTCAAAGGGGCCTTGCGTGGCAGCCGCAACGCAAATCGGGAACCCTCGCCCGGCCCTCGGCTCGAGACTTCTAATGTTCCGCCGTGATCGCGGACAATGCGCTGCGTAATCGCCAGTCCCAACCCAGTCCCTTTGCCGACCTGCTTCGTGGTAAAGAACGGATCGAAGATTTTCTCCATCTGTTCAGGCGTCATACCGCATCCGTTGTCTTCAACGGCGATTTCCACCTGATCAGGGTACTCGCGGACAGTGACATCGACGTAGCCGCCAGCAGGAGTCGCATCGAGAGCATTGGCGACGAGGTTTAAGAGAACCTGCTTTACTTCTGCCGCGTTGACCCAGGCGTGCATCGGCTCGGTGCGGTCAATCGAGATCGTACGGTCCTGATAGCGGCTCAGGTGACTGACCATCCCAATCACCTCTTGAGCAATGGCCGTCACGTCGTACTGGTTTCGTTCGTCTCCCTTTCCATAGGAGAAATCGAGCAGCTTCTTGGTGATTCGCTCACAACGTTCCGACTCAGACTGAATCAGCCCCAAATACTCCCGCACGTCTGAGCGATCCGCCTCGTCCATGTGCTGTAACAGATCGTCGGTGAGCCGCATTTCCAGACCGTACGCCGCCGTCATGATGACTGACAGTGGGTTGTTGATTTCGTGAGCCACACCCGAGGCCAGAAAGCCGGCGCCGGCAAGTCGCTCGGACAAAACCAACTGCTTGCTGCGCTCTTCGATCTCGCGCTGTTTCGTCAGCCGGTCTTCCTGAATTCGACTGCTCATATCATTGAACGCTTCGGCGAGCTTGCCGATTTCGCACTGCGTCGGGACTTTCAGGCGATATCCATAATCACCTGAGGCCAGACGTCGGACTCCCTGATAGAGTTCATGAATCGGCAGGAAAATCTGTCGGTAGCACCAGCCCATCAGGAAGCAGAGTACCAGCACCGATCCGGCACTCAGAAAGAAGACGAGCTTTTGCTGTCGCTGATAATGATTCTTGGCATCTCGCAACCGCTCTCCCAAGCGATTTGCCGGGTCCGGTAGTTTGCGAATGACATCGTTCACATTCGCCGCCGCCTGCATGATCGCGCGACTGCTGACTTCGCGTGATTCCGGATCTCCGAGTCCTGCCATTGCTCCTTCGATCGTGCGCAAGCCTGACTCGGCTGTCATCCACAGAGCCCGAAAGCCGACCTGTTCCTCATGCGAATGACGGAGCTTGTCATCCAGTCGTTGCCAGGCAAGCGTGAAATTGCCGACGCGGCCTTTGACGTGTTCGAAGAGTTCGGCGAATTCTTCTCGTTGGCGTTCGGCGACCTCCCGGCGATAATCAATCGGAGTGTCTTCGCCTGGAAATTCAGCGACGAGTGGACGGAAGAACTGACTGAACAGATCAATCAGGTCCGTCTGCCGAGGCAGCTTCTGAACACTCAGTTCGAAGTCATTGACCGTCGTTTGGATCGAGTGCACGCCGATAAAGCTGCACCACATCGACGCGGCGACAAGAATCATGACGAGAGACAGCAGCGAGATCAGCTTCTGCCGAATCGAACCAGTAAATAGCACTGCGAATCCCTTCTCTGAGCCCGCCGGAGACTCTGCGAGTCCAGTCGCGGTGAGCTGAAAGTCGTTCTCATCCGGTTCGGCATTTCCGAAAAAACACCGCGACCAGCAAGGGAACGGACCAGACAGCTCTCCTCCAGCTCGACAGTCCCTGTCGACTCGGTCTCGGACGCCATTCCGTCACGGATTCCGAGGTCCCAAAGTGTATCAATGTGCACAACGCGGGAACAAGACATGTTCCGGCAGCTTCTGCCGATCCGGGACCCCATGAGGCCCTGAGTTCCCGAAAGAGAAGTCTGGTCTTGACGGAACGTGGTTCGAGAGTCATCGCGTTCCCTCCACCCTGACGATTTCTTTTCGCAGGACCGTTGAATTTCGACACACGAACACCAGAATTGTCTGCCTTGCCCGGGGACGACAACAACCAAATTCGTTCCGGCGAATCAGGCTGACAGATCAGGACCATCGTTTCGGACTGTCTCCTGATCACTGTCACCTCGAAACGGGCAGAGAAGAACTGACGCTCATGGAACGATTGACGGGATTTGAGAAATTCAGAGGACCGTGTGCCCTGTCGATCGGGAATTTCGATGGCGTTCACCTGGGACATCAGGCGATCCTGCAAACGCTCGTAACTCAAGCTCGGGCAGCCTCAGTTCCGGCCGTGGTCCTGACGTTCGAACCCCATCCAACCGCCCTGCTCAAGCCGGAACGGCTCCCTCCACGACTGACGACACGTGACGAAAAGGCCGTATTAATTGCCCGGTGCGGGGTCGATGTCCTCATTGAGTACCCAACCGACTGGGCCCTGCTGAGCCTGTCTCCTCGTGCCTTCTTCGACCAGATCGTGAGCCAGCAATGTCAGGCGAAAACGTTAGTTGAGGGACCAAATTTTTTCTTCGGGCAGGGGCGTTCCGGCGATGTGAACATGCTTGAAACATTCTGCCGGGAGACTGGCGGATCTCTGACAATCGTTCCCCCACTGCAGGTGAACGAACAACTGGTCTCCTCCAGTCGAATTCGTGAGGCGATTCTGCAAGGTGATCTGACAAGTGCCGCTCTGATGCTCGGGCGTCGCTACTCGATTCAAGGCATCGTTTCCGCTGGAGCAGGACGTGGACGGACTCTCGGATTCCCGACCGCGAACCTCGAGCAGATCGAAACGCTGCTGCCCCAGCAAGGAGTCTATGCCGCATGGTGCAGACTCCCTGACGGGGATTACCCGACAGCCGTGAACATCGGCCCCAACCCGACATTCGCAGACCTGCAACTTAAGGTAGAAGCACACCTGATCGGGGCCTCCGCTGACCTTTATGGTCAGAAACTGTCACTGGAATTCGTGAGTCGGCTCCGCGGATTAAAAACCTTCGCAAGCCGAGAAGAGCTGCAAATCCAGATCAACAAAGACGTTGCAGACACGAAGTCTCTCTGCGCCCCATGAAACTGCGGAATCTTGGGCAGGATGGCATTCCTGCGGCCTGTTCTTTACACTTTTCGCTCCCTTAGGGAACGTCTTTGTTGAACATGGATCAGCAGATCGCAGGTGTGGTAATGGATCGCTCAAAGAACATCGTCGACGTGAAACTGGCATTGGCTGCCAAGTACGAACATCGCGCCAAGCTGTCGAGCAGCCGCCCAAAGCGGGCTGCCCTGGCTCATCAGGCTGAAAAATATCGCCGTCAGGCTAATCAGCTCAAGCAGCAGCTGAAGCTCTCCTAAAGTCGCTGGCTCCTCGATGTGCCTGCGCCATAAGGTTTTGCACAGCTCAACGCTGTTCACCGTGTGGCCGGGACGAGGAAGTCATGGAGCAACTTGCTCAGTCGAAGTGCAGCTCTCCTTCCAAAAGGAGGACTCCGACACTTTCCATTTATGAACGCTGTGATGCGAATCATTTCCTGCTGCGCGGTTCTCCGCCTCAGGACATCAATGCTTTGAGATTCTCGATCACGGTCTAAAGGGAAAGTCGGAGAAAAGCTGGTCGCGGAAATCGCTGGAACGGAGGCTGACGCAATCGTGTCAGCCTCACTGCGTTTGCGACTGATACAAACTGAGGTCGTTGGGCAGAACGTCGTTGGGCAGACCTGCGAACAACAGGTTCAGTCCCGTGAGATGCAGTCCCGTGAACAGTTCAGCCATTTCGCTATCCCTGATCAGCAGCCTCTCAGGGCTGCGTTGAACTCACCCCGGAGCGTGGCCATGTCAGTGGAATCCCAACTCTCTCATCTGGGTCTGCAACTCCCTGAAGCGCCGCGACCTGTCGCCGCATACATTCCCTGTGTTCGGACGGGGTCCCTGTTGTTCGTCAGTGGGCAGCTGCCATTTGCTGCGAAACAACTCCTCGCGACCGGCCCTGTTCCTTCGGAAACCACGATTGAACAGGCTCAGGAAGCAGGTAAGCAGTGCGTGCTGAATGCACTCGCTATTGCGAAAGCCGAACTGGGGAGCCTCGAACGGATCCAGCGAGTCGTCCGACTCGGCGTCTTCGTGCAGTCCGACAATGGATTCACCCAGCAGCCGCAAGTTGCCAACGGAGCGAGCGAGTTCGTCCAGTTGCTGTTCGGTGATTCCGGGAAACACGCCCGAGCCGCAATCGGCGTGAATGCACTCCCTTTGAACGCCTCGGTCGAAATCGAGTTCATCTTCGAAGTCGCCTGATTCCCGCAGTCTGACATTGGCTTCCTGTCTCTGACATGGTCTTGCACCGCCCGACACTCGCGCACTTACTTCGTGGGCACAGGCTTCAGATTTCCTAAAGCCTTGTGAACCAGAATCTGTAGCTTCGAATCTGGCGAGGTAATCTTTCCTGCCCGAACTTCCTCTTCTGTGAAGCGGGCCATCAACACCTCGCGTTCGCGAGCTCGTTCCCGGTCGTATGAGATGAAGATGCTTCCGTCAGGAGCCTGAAAACCATCGGGGTATGAGACGCCATCCCGACCATCTAGCAACAGTCCGCCGGTCCAGGTCTTCCCGTCATCATCAGAAACCATTGCGGTCAGGTGTGTTCGCTTGGGAAGTTTCACGTCGATCGCTCCATGTCGGACCAATAACAAGGCCCCACTGGCGAGCCGGCGGATAAAAAACCGGGAAACAGTATGCGGGTACGCGAACGTCGGTTCTGACCACGTCTTTCCTGAATCGCGAGAGACCGATTCATACATCCCCTTCCCAGTTCGGGCGAGCATCCACAAGCTTCCGTCGCGGCGTTCAATGATGCTGTGTTCGTCAAAACTGAAGTCCGGAAAGACGATACCGCCACGGTGGTGCCAGCTGGCTCCCTGATCGGTCGAGACGAAGACGTGAGCTTTCCGATCTGCATCGAGTTCGGGATAGAGATTTCTGAGCTCCTTGGGATTAATGACTTTTCGCTGCCAGAGTGAAATCGGAAGCATCCATTCGCCACTCCTGAGGACCGTCGGTTTATTGAGCGTCGCCCCATGCCAGATCCGACGCGGTTCGCTCCAGACCGGTTGTGCATCGTCGGGATTTTCGCAAACCGTCGCCCAGTCCCCGGCACGGCCATCGAAGTACCCCATCGAGTAATCAAAGAAAAGCCATAATCGCCCGAGGGGATCGGTCCAGAGGGCTCCGACAAGGGTCCGTCGACGCAAGCCTGTCGGTGCATCAGTCGGATCGATCACCAGTCGGGGTGCGCTCCAACTGTCCCCGTTGTCGTCGCTCGTGGAGAGAACGAACAACCCTTTGTCGCTGTCTCCCCCGGCAACCCAGCACGCCCAGATTCGTCCCTTCGGTGTTCGCTCGATGCCAATGGTCATGGCATAGTCCAGCTGCTCATTCGAGTATCCCGGACCGGGGGAGGTCACCAGCAGTGGCGTCTCCATCGCCATGTTGAGAATGGCTGCGTCCGGCGGTGTGATGGCCTGAGCGAATGCAGGCATCTGACAGAGCAAAATCAGACCGACGACCGCGGGAAAGATCTTAGCTGCGGAGTAGAGAGAACCTCGATCTCTCCATTCGATTCTGCTAAGCACGCAACATAAAAGCCTTTTCAATAACATGTTATGATCTCAACAGAATCTTACGAGGACATCATCCGACAAATCGGGTGGCGTACTTGGAGAACGCGAGGAGAGGGAATCTGAGACCAGCGTAGCTGCGTCACCACCCACAAGCAATCATTGATCCATCTTGGTCCCAAAGTCGAAGACTTCCTCAAAGACCCGAGAGGGGACTGCATCCGATCGAGTTGTTGGGGGAATATGCGGTTGATGTCATGGTGCCTCGAATTCATTGAGACACACGAAGGGTCTTCACTTCCCACATCAGCGAGCATGACAGGAGAGTCCCCGACTCGGCCGACTTCCGGTTTTGTCTGTTTGGTACACGCGCTGCTGAGGCACAGGAGGTCTCACTGATTTGACGGCCCAATCTCCGTGGTCATTCCCGGTCGTTAACGCCCGCTTTGGGGCAACCGAAGTTGGGTCAGATCATCGACGCGCAGCGTCCCCCGATTCCGTCTATTCAACGAGTCATCAACATGCGAGTTTTTCAGTGTCGCTGTGGAAACAAACTCTTCTTTGGGAACACTCTCTGCCTGAAATGCAAAAGTGAGGTCGGCTATTGCCCGGTCTGCGATCAACTCACCTCAATTGCGGCAGATGAATCTGGCGTTCTGCATTGCGGGAACCCTGAATGTCAACAAGCACTCCAGAAATGTCGTAACTATGCCGTCGAGCAGGTCTGTAACTGCTGCGTGGAATTTAACCCGGATCAACCAGACGCACTTTGTCCCGATTGTCGTTTAACTACGGTCATTCCCAATCTGGAAGTTCCCGGGAACCGTGAACTCTGGGCCCGTCTCGAAGATGCCAAACGACGAGTCCTGCGAACTCTTCGAATGCTGAAACTTCCAATCGGCACGCCGGAGAACGAAGACCTCCCGAAACTTGTCTTCGACTTCGCGGCCGATCTGGACACGCCTGTCTTCACCGGCCACGACAATGGTCGGATCACGATCAATATTCGGGAAGCTGATGATGTGGAACGGGAGCGTGCCCGCGTCGCTTTTCAGGAACCACAGCGGACCCTCGTCGGCCACTTCCGTCACGAGTTGGGCCATTATTACTGGGATCTGCTGATCAAAGGACAACGAGAAGAAGAATGCCGGGAATTCTTCGGCGATGAACGCGATCCGACCTATGACGTCGCTCTGAACAATTATTATCAGAACGGTCCTCTCCTGAACTGGCAGACCAGCTTCGTTTCGGCTTATGCGTCAATGCACCCGTGGGAAGATTTCGCAGAAACCTTCGGGACCTATCTCGACATGATCAGCATTCTCGAGTCAGGAAAGAACAGGACGGGCGATGAGTTCAGAAAGCAGTCCTGCGAGAAATTACTGAAGGAGTATCAGGTTCTCGGAACACTGGCGAACGAGCTGAACCGCGAGATGGGCCTGAAAGATCTGGTGCCTGAAGTGTTCAGTCCTGATGTCGTGAAAAAGCTGTGTTATATCCACCAGCTGGTCGCGAACTCCGCCAGTCGCACTGCTCCGACATCTCCGCAGTCTCCGCCAGTGGTTGCCCAGCCCGCGAAAACCGCCCCGGCCCCAGTCGCCGGGTGAGTATCGACCGCTGCTTCAAGTGCGTCGAAACAATCGCGGGAATCCCTGCACAGGTGGAAACATCACCGCAAGTGCGGCGAGATAGGTCATTCCCCCGACGACGAGACCGCACAACGCGGGAAATGGCACAGGCAGTTTGTGCAGGGCCAAGTTGCCGATGGAGGATGCCAGTGCCGATGCAATAGCGCATTGTCCGAAGTGAATGAACAGCTCGAGATCAGGCCGGAATCTGATTCGCCTGCAGACAACAACTGTTTGAATGAGACCGGTGAAGAGAAACACACCGCTTGTCACCATCGCGAGTGCGGCCACGCCCATCGAGCCGATTAACATCCACTTCATCACGAACCCGACGAGTAGTGTTCCAGCTAGGATCAGGTTCGGGGTCAGCGAATCGCGCATCGCGATCAGAATCTTAGTGCTGACTTCCGAGAAGGCCGCCCCGAGGAGTAATCCCGCAAGCATCTGCAAGAGGCTTCCGACCGCCTGAGTATCTGCTGGCGTGAACGCTTGTCGCTGATAAATGTCACGCACGAGCGGCTCGGCAAACTGAACGATCACGAAAACCGCCGGGATGGAAAGTGTGAAAAGCATCTGAAAGGCACTGCGGACTTCAGCCCGAAGGGCTTCCTTCCCCAGGTTGACCGTTCTGGCAATCCGTGGAAAGGTAACCGTCGACAGCGTCCCGGATGCCAAAAACAGGAACGGCATCAGCACGCGTGAGGCGAGATCCAGACGCGAGATCTCTCCGGCGGCCAACCCTGATCCGAGATACTGATCGACCAGCGGATCGAGCTTCAGCACGCCCATTCCCAGCAGCAGCGGCCCGACAATGCTCGACTGCTGGAGAACCTCGCGCCAATGATGAAGTGCCGGCCACTCCAAAACCCGGACGAGCCAGGGGAACTGAAAGCCAACCGACGCCATTGCCCCTGCCACAGTCGCCCAGGCGACTCCGTCGATTCCCCAGCTTTTCTTCAGAATCAGGACCATTCCCACCGTGACGATGGGACCGATGATCCCGGAGACCGCCGGCACCCAGAAATTGAGTTCGGCATTCAGAACCGCCTGGGCCAGACCGATTGCCGTGTTGAGTACAATCATCCAACTGAGAATGTGAATCAGCCGCGCATCGATAGACGCCCGTTCGGCGTCAAAAAACGGGTGAAGCGTCGCCGAAACTTCTCGACTGAAGAGACTGCCCAAGCATGCCACGCCGAGTGCCACCGCAAGCAGCTGCAGGCAAAGCAGCGTCGCCGTACCAGGAGCTTCCGGGGAATCGCGTCTCGCCAGAATGGTGACAAGGACAGTCCCGCCGACTCCTGCGAGGATCGCAGCAACTGACATCGCCGGAGTCAGTGCTGTCCGGAACGCATCCATCTCCGAGGAGGTTCCGAAATACCCGACAATCGTCACATTCAAAAAAAACAACAGAACCTGTTGTAGAATGATTCCGACGAAGACGATGGCATATCCGCCGCTTCGATGAGTCGTCGCAGAATTTTCTGACCCGGAATTCATCTGCGGCAGCATGACCAATCAGCGATCCGCCGTCTACTTCAGTCGTTTGACCGGGATGCTGCAATTCGACACTCTTTCGCTCTGTCCGTCCCGTCAGTCCTTCTCGCAGAACCACCCATCTCCAGCAACAGGGAGCAGACCGTGGGCTCGCTATCGCCGACCTGTTGATTCCGCTACATTAATTTCTCCGGCGCCGGGGATCCCTCCCTCGACGCAAGCTCCCCCTTGAGCGCACCTTGCAGGTCAGAAAACCGTGTAAGCCCGGCCTTTGAGGCCACGTTTTCTGGGGGAAGTGCAGAGAAATCACGGCTCGCCAACAGGTGAGGCGCTCGTCAGGCTCCCCGCCTGAACGTTAATATCATCAACCCGATTCTGTCTGTTCCGAGTGGTGTTGCCTCGATGCCGTTTGAACGTCTCAGCCGCACGTGCTTCAATCTGATCCACGGTAAAAACCTCGTCTATAACCAGTGCTGGGAAGACCCTCGCCTGGATCGGGTCGCTCTGGAACTGACTCCGCAGGATCAGGTGCTTGTCATCACATCCGCCGGTTGTAACGCGCTGGATTACGCACTCGCCGGTGCCGGGCATGTCTATGCCGTCGACATGAACTTCCGGCAGAACGCCGTGCTGGAACTGAAGAAGGCCGGTCTGAAGACGCTGGAGCAGCCACAGTTCTTCGACCTGTTCGGCAAAGGTCATCTGCCTGACTGGAAGACGCTTTATCCTCAGAAAATCCGCCCGGCCCTCCCTGAGTTCGCTCAGCGGTTCTGGGATCAGAACGGCGATTTCTTCTCCGGAAACACTCGCCGCAGTAGCTATTACTTCCGTGGAACGTCCGGCCTGTTTGCCTGGATGGCCAACGGCTACATCAATCGCGTCGCCCGCGTCCGTGAAGCAGTCAACGATCTGCTGAACGCCAAGACGGTTGAAGAACAGCAGGAAATCTTCGTTCGCACCAAACTGAAGGAACGTCTGTTCCGCCCGCTGCTTCGCTGGGCACTGCGTCGCGATACCACGATGGCGCTGCTGGGAGTTCCTCGCAGCCAGCGCAAGCAGATGGATCGTGAATACCCCGGCGGGGTCTCTCAGTTCGTGATGGACCGGATCGAGACGGTTTTCGCCAAGCTCCCCCTGCATGACAACTACTTCTGGCGTGTTTACCTCACCGGGCAATACACCCCGGAGTGCTGCCCGGAATACCTGAAAGCCGAAAACTTCGAACGCCTGAAGAACGGCGTCGCCGACAACGTGACGACCCACACCGACTCGGTTCTGGGCTTCCTCGAGAAGCACCCCAGCAAGATTTCCCGGTACGTCCTGCTCGATCACATGGACTGGCTCTACAGCCACCTCCGTGAAGTTCTGCATGCAGAATGGCAGGGGATCGTTGATCGGGCTGCACCAGAAACAAAGATCATCTGGCGCAGTGCAAGCCTGTCAGTCGACTTCGTGGATCCCATCGAAGTCACCGTCAACGGACAGAAGAAAAAAATGGGCGAGCTCCTGCATTACAATCGTGAGCTGGCCGCCGAGCTGCATCCGATTGACCGTGTAAACACTTACGCGAGCTTTCTGATTGCAGACCTGAAGGTTCCCCAGTCCAACAGATTGACGGCCAGCAGAACGACACGCTCAAAACGACGCGCTCAAACTGTGCGTTTCCGACTTTCTCACTCCTTACCCCCTGATTGCCTGTGAGTCTTGTCAACGACGCGAAAACGCTTTGGCATCTGGTCGCCCGTCGAGCCACGGGATCAACCCACCAGGAACGCCTCGAAAGCTTCTATTCCGGGCAGGCCAACGGCTATGACGATTTTCGTCGTCGAATGCTGCACAGCCGGGACGACATGATTCGCAAGATCAGCGTGCCGGACCAGGGCGTCTGGATCGATCTGGGAGCTGGCACCGGCGAGAACGCCGCCCGCATCGGACCGCAAATTTCCCAGCTGAAGAAGATGTACCTGATCGACCTGTCCACCTCGCTGCTGGAACAGGCTCAGGCCCGAGTCAACGCCCGTGGCTGGACCAATGTGGTCCCCGTCTGCCACGACGCGACGACCTTTCTTCCAGAAGAAGGTCAGGCGGACGTTGTCACCTTCTCGTATTCACTGACCATGATTCCGGACTGGTTCCGGGCAGTGGATCATGCCTGGCGCCTCCTGAAGCCGGGCGGGACGATCGGGGTCGTCGACTTCTTCGTCGCAAGAAAATATCCCGGCGACGGTGCGACAAAGCATGCATGGTCAACGCGAACCTTCTGGCCGACATGGTTCGGCAGTGACAACGTGTTCCTCAGCCCGGATCACATTCCGTATCTGCAGAACAAGTTTGAAACCGTTGAGCTCAGCGAGCGTCGCGGCAAGATTCCCTATCTCCCGCTGATTCGGGCTCCGCACTACGTTTTTATCGGTCGCAAACCGACCGAGTCGTCTTCGTCGGGCGCAAACGGGCCGAGTAGGCTCTAATTCAATTCAAAACTGCCTCGGACCAGTTTCTTCGCGCGGAACACTCCCGCCCGGGGAAACTGGTCCGATTGCTTTCCGAGAACTGCTGATTGGCTGCGGATGCCAACCGGCTCCCTGAAACGAAAAAAGCCCCGTTCCGAAGAACGGGGCTTTTCATTTTCCTGAGTGACCTAATAGAGAAAACTCTGGCGGGTCACCAAGTGCGGTCGAGAGGAGTCGAACCTCCACGTCCTAAACGGACACAAGAACCTGAATCTTGCGCGTCTGCCAATTCCGCCACGACCGCAGCGAGACGGAATCTTAGCCGTTCGAATTCTGCGGTCAACTGTCACCGCTCCTGCTCCGACTGGAATTTCGAGACAATTACGGGAACGCCACACCTTCCCAACTCGCCTGTGCCTCCTTATCCATCACAGTCGTACACTTCCGCCGAATTAACGGCGCAACTCCGCATCCGGATGGAATCTGAAAGTGAATCTATTCCTCCGCCGGCCATCCTCTGGTTACGACAAGCTTGCGAGAATCCCATCAATCCAGAGACAATTGATCCTGCAGGTGACATTCCTGCGCCGCTGAAATCCCCCGTGCCCGGAGTTGTATCCATCATGTTGCGTTTCCCACTGATGATCGTCTGCGGAGTTCTGATGGCGTGCGCTCAGTCGTCCGCCGCTGAGAAAAGCCTGTTCGATGGCAAGACCTGGACAGGATGGGAAGGAGACACTGCGACAACCTGGCGGATCGAGAACGGTGAAATCCGAGGGGGCTCATTGACGACGAAAGTTCCCCGCAATGAGTTTTTGACGACCTCCCAGCGGTATGGAAACTTCGATCTGAAATTCAAAGTCCGACTGGAAGGGACTGAAGGATTCGTGAACGGAGGCGTTCAGTTCCATTCTGAGAGAATCCCCAACCACCATGAAATGATCGGGTATCAGGCCGACATCGGTCACGGTTATGACGGCGCCCTGTATGATGAAAGCCGTCGCAACAAGATACTGCAGCAACCCTCAGCCGAATTGCTCGCCAAGATCCTGAAACCGGGCGACTGGAATGAATATCGGGTGCGAGCAGAGAACGGCCACATTCAGATCTGGCTCAATGGGACGAAGACCGTCGATTACACCGAAGAGGACAAATCGATCCCGCAGAAAGGTCTGATCGGCCTGCAGATTCATGGGAACTGCAAAGCGGTTATCTCCTTTAAGGACATCGTCATCGAAGAGTTGCCGTAAGACAGCTCGCTGTTCCGAGTGAACAACAAGCCATCCCGACATGTCTGACTTTAAAAGAGAAGCGAGCGAGACCAATCAGTCTCGCCCGCTTCTCTGTATTAATCACTGTACTCACAGCCCAACTTCGGATGAGCAATCGGTCTCTCACCTCGGTTAGACCATAATTTTACTTGTAGTCTTTCCGTGCCTGCCGCGCTGAATTGAGTCTCTTATCTATCGAAACATGCGGATCAGGCACCAGGGGAGAACAATTATTTTTAGTACTCACCCAGCACGTTATTGTCACACTTGTTTCCAAGATTCTGCCACGTTCCAAGATGGATGTTTTCGCTGATAAAGCGGACCGCTCCGTCAGCCATCGTGACATGGACTCCGCCAGTGTGTTTGCTCTTGGCAATTGTGTTAATATAGGCCGTGTATTTGTGGCAGTCGATCGCAGGTGAATTGGGATTGAGAAGTGTGCAGTAAGAGGAAGAAGGAGTGTCAAACAGCATCCATGTATAGCCGCGGCGATTATCTGTGGATTCAATTGGTCCACACGGATTCACCGTGCTTGAGCTGGGGACAATCATCTGATCGCCGACCACGCACTCCGAAAGTGCCATCGTGTTTGAAGTTCCATCCGTAATGCTCTGGAATTTACAGCTGCTGTTCGTCGAGAAGATCGCGTTCTCGGTTCCATTATTGAGAACCGCGCGAGCCCACGTTCCGTTCCCCGCGATGTACGACCCATGGATCCCTGCGACGGCCGCCGCTCCTGCGGATGTGGTATCGGTGGCGTTCCCGTGGATTCGATCGGTTCGGCCGATACATGCGACGTAGCTCGTAGGAGCAAAGGCCGACTGCCCTGTGGTGCCACGGGACCCCGGATCGCTCGGACATCGAAACGCCGGGAGTTCTGTTCCACGAGCATTGTTAGGATCCCAGGTCGAGATGGGATTACATTTTCGGTTGAAGTCGATCTTCTGATAGAGCGGAGCCTGATCCATATAAGGCAGAAGAAATACGGCCCAGTTCATGCGATTGCTGTTCGACGGACCGTCCGTGCCGAGATCCCCAAAAGAACCTCCCATGGGAAAGCAGCGGTACGTGTCCGCATAATTGTGCAGCGCGAGCCCCATCTGTTTCAGATTGTTTTTGCACTGGCTCCTACGAGCCGCTTCCCGTGCCTGCTGAACCGCAGGCAGCAGCAATGCAATCAACACTGCAATGATCGCGATGACAACAAGAAGCTCAATGAGAGTGAAACCTCGCCTCTTCGAAGAGCGAAATGGTTGTCCCTGAAGAAATGTGGAATCCATGAGAACGTGACCCTTAATGTCAAAATTCGATCCATTTCAAGCAATAATCGGCAGAACACGCCATTAACATATCATTAACTGTTACGTTCGCGACGGATTTCTGATGACAAGTTGGCAAGTTTTTTCTCGGCCGGAGGATTCCACTCTCCAGACCTCATCAATTTTCCAGATTCAGCCTTCAGAAATGCGCACTTCCCAAGTGTCGAGTTGTCGCCCCTGAATTTTGTACCGTATGGTTAACCTATTCCTGATTCAGGGGTTAATGACACGAACATTCGTTTTTTCCAGCGGAAGCCCTATCGGAAAGTTGTCGAACGGACTTCCGGCAGCTCAGAATGGAGCGTCTGAAGACTTCTAAGGACAATTCTTGCAGGAGCGATCGATGGCAAGTCGAGTGCTGACGGCCCTTCCGGTCTATAACGAAGAGGCCCATTTGCTGGAGGTCCTTCCTGAGGTCCGCCGGTTCAGCGAAGACGTACTCGTCGTGGACGATGGTTCCCGCGACCGAACTCCTCATCTCCTCGCAGAGATGCAAGGAATCTCCGTCATTCGGCATCCGGTCAACCAAGGATATGGGGCCGGACTCCGCAGCGCATTCCGATACGCTCTCGAAAATAACTACGATGTCCTGGTCACAATCGACTGCGACGGTCAGCACCAGCCCCGACTGATTCCCGAGCTCGCCAAGGCCGTCGAAATCGACTCGCCCCAGCCCTGGGATCTGGTTTCCGGCAGCCGTTATCTCGAGATCTTCGATGAAAACTCGACCCCGCCAGCCGATCGACGGGGCATCAACGTTGAAATCACCCGGCAACTCAACGAATCACTTGGCCTGAACCTCACCGATGCATTCTGCGGCTTCAAGGCATATCGCGTCGCTGCACTCAGCGGACTGGAGGTCACCGAACTCGGGTATGCCATGCCACTGCAGTTCTGGGTGCAGGTCGTCGACCTGAAATGGCGAATTCGGGAATATCCCGTTCCTCTTGTGTATCTCGATGAAAAACGCTCATTCGGCGGAGCTTTAGATGATGCCCGTCAACGAATGCGGTACTATCAGGAGGTGCTGACTCGGGAAATGGCAGCCCATCCCTCCCTCGCGACACGCGATTTTTCCACCCGGAAGTCATGATTCATCGAATGTTCAGACCGGCTGCCGCTTCAGTGTTCGTCGGGTGCAGGGCACTCGATTTGCGAGGGTTTCACCGAGCCGGGGGCCGTACAGAGGATGGTGACCTCACAACATGATTCACGGGTGTCAGCAGGCAGGTTCCCGGTTTTTCATGACAACGACTTCCATCAGGACTCCTGATACCGCCGAGGAGTCAGCCTGGGTGCTGGAAGTTCCCTCCAGACCACACTCCGACTCCCAATGACGTCCCGCCCATGAACCTGACACTGACACTTCCTCAATCTGTTCAGGGAAATTCTGGCACCGGACGGCTCCGCGCCCCCGTCGAAGATGGTGGCATCCTCAGTCAACCGACTCTGCACCTTGGCCGTCAGCTCGCTCTCGAGAATGCCCAGTTGCTCGACAGTTCGGTCCTGACAATCGCCGGTCGCTCAATTGGCGAGATGCGGACCTGGACCCGTGCCGCCTGTCTGACAGCCGGCCTGAACTGGATGAGCCGGATCTTGGGAACGTCTCCCAGGCTGCCGGAAGGCATCTTCTTCGTCACCGGGCATCAGCCCTCGCTGAATCATCCTGGCGTCTGGGCGAAGAATATCGCCGTTTCACATCTGGCCCGTTGTTCAGGCACGACCGGAATCCATCTGATCGTTGATAACGATCTGGCCGGCCCTCCCTCCATTCGGGTTCCTGCCGGATCGCGGGAAGAACCACACTTTGAAAATCTCTTTTATGATGCCGTCAGTTCTCACCGGCCGTGGGAAGAGCGCCATCTGGCTGATCCTGAACTGTTTGACTCGTTTGCTGATCGTGTCGCGTCGGCATTGAAGCCCTGGAACATCCGTCCGGCGATTCTGGACACTTGGCCGGCCGCAATCGAAGCACGGGCGCGGACAACTCAGATTCCAGCCCTGCTGACCGCCTGTCGAGTCGCAGACGAACGGAATTGGGGAGTTGCGAACCTCGAACTTCCGGTCAGTGAACTCTGTCGAACGGAACCATTCCTCGCATTCACTCAACATCTGGTCCAGCATGTGGAGTGCTTCTTCACCGCCTATAACTCTGCCGTTCACTGGTATCGCCGGAAATACCATGTCCGCAATGACCGGCACCCAGTTCCAGATCTCGAACAAATTGGTTCCCGGCTCGAACTGCCGTTCTGGTACTGGGCTCCCGGGGAGACCGATCGGCGCCGCGTCTTTGTTGAACGGACTGGCCAACTCATGCTCCTCTTCGCCGGTGAGGAACAGATTGCCGTGCTCCCTTCCGAAGGGTTCGACGTTTCGGCACTCGCGGAACTGCAGGAGCGAGGTCGCCTGCGCACGCGGGCACTCACGACGACTCTTTTCTCCCGGCTTTGTCTGGCTGACCTGTTCCTGCATGGAATCGGCGGGGCTCGATACGATGAAATCACCGATCGCCTGATTCAGAACTTTTTGGGACTCACTCCCCCTTCGTTCATGACCGTCACGGCGACCGTTCGCCTGCCGCTGGATCCTTATCCGGTGACGCAGGACAATCTCTCGCGATTGAAGCAAGAGCTGCGCCAACGCCAGTTCCAAGGCCCGGCTATTGAAAGTGAAGAAGTCAGAGAACTTCGCGAGCGACGCGCCAGCTTGATTGAAGAAAGTCGAAACCAGCGAACGCTGGGACTGTCCCAATCCGATCGACGAGCACGGCAGCCCCGAGCCCGACAGCGGCATCGCGAAATCCGTGAGATCGAAGATCGTCTCAAAGACCTCGCCCAAGCGGACATCTCCAGCACGGAACAGGCACTTCACCGGGCGAAGGCTGAGTTGACCGCGAATCAGGTCCTCAAAAGCCGGGAATTTGCGACCGCACTTTTCCCTTCTGATGCCCTGAAAAAAATGGTCGATACCCTCCGCGGAGAAATCTGCACCGGACGTCAGCCAATGGCTGGTCGCTGAAAATCGCCGGACCTCCATTGGGCCCCGCGCACAAGTTTCGAACGCGAGAGTCCGACTTCTTCCTCTCGGTCGCTTCGACAATCATCTGTCGACGCATCGATCCCAACGTTTTGATCGCGACTGAGTCGCATCTTCTCCGAGAGTGTGCCACAGCAGTAAGAGAGACCAAGTTCCCGATTGAACGTGCTCTGATTGCAACGGGCCAACGAGCTCTTCTCAAACTCGCGCCAGTCATAAACTCGTGCCAGTCATTAAGGAGTCGAAACAGAGAAGTTCAGGACGACCGATTGTCCCATACGCAGCATCCGGCCCCGCTCCCGACCGACGAGATCTCGTCAGTCATTAAAGTCAGAGCGCGCCCCAGGATGCACACTTACTCCCTGTCGCTGCCGCCCAGTGGAAAAAGTTGCTGATGTGGAAATCGGCTCTCGCTGCCAATCGGAGAAGCCATTCTCTCAGGGGAACAGCGAAGTCCATCGTCTACGATGAACGGCAATCGCCGAGGAGGAAAAGAGACGTGTAGAAACGAATTCAGCCACTGATCGGTTTCCCAATCAGCGGCTGAAGACATATAAAAAAGGTTAGTGAGGTCTGCGTGAAATGCGAATGCGATTTCTGCATTACTGCTTTTAACGGCTGACTCAATAAGGAAAGAACTTTCCATCCGAAGATGAATTGCTCAGTCCAGGTTCCTGA
>JAEZFD010000062.1 GCA_023417655.1 Planctomycetota bacterium
ACGACAGGAAACGCCCTCTCGGCCCGGAGTGAGCGGAGCCTCTTCGTTGAAGCGGCACTCCGGGTGCTGGCCTACGCCCTGCGGCGTTAGGGCAAACACAATCAAACAGACACCTTTCAACAGAGCAAACTTGATCCCGCTCTTGGGCTGTGAGAACTCGATCGGAGAGGGTGCTCCACACGATGTTGATATATTCGGACTCAGCCTTGGGGAGATCTGCGGACAATAGTTCGATTGATGCAATCTCAACAGCAGATTCATTCATTGGCCCGGCCCTATGGACTGAGAGATCGGCCGATCGTTCGCCCTGCAGCGTTAAATGCGATCGCTAAGCGGAACGGCCGTATTTAGCATTACGTAAGACCGCTGCTTTCGCCACCATTCGTCAGTGAAGGATCGCTCTCGGCGAAGATCGCAGTGGCCAACCCCTAGCTGTCCGCTCGTGCCCTCTGATAAGCACCGTCCTTCGACGGGGTGACGGCGAAACTTCCCTTGTAGGCAGTCGGGAGTTTCGCCCTGTTCTGCGGTGAGCGACTCCTGAGTCGGGAACACAGCCAGAAGGCTGGTGATGAGCAGGACAGGGGAGAGCTTCCTGGGCCGCGACCAGAACGCGGTCTGCAAAAAGAAAAACCTGCTCTCAGAAAGCGACCGAAGTCAGTTTCTGAGAACAGGTTAAGAAGTTGCCCGACTAGGATTTGAACCTAGGCTAAATGAATCAGAATCATTCGTGCTACCGTTACACTATCGGGCAGTGTTGTCAGAGTGTTCCGTTTCAGGGAATTCCCTGGGAGACCCAATTCTTGCACCAGATCAAATTGGTGGCAAGACTGGAATCTGGAACGACTCGTCACGGTTTCTGTCGGGAAAATGGGCTTTCCCTGACAGCGGGGGCGGAGTTTAGTCACTTTTCCGCTGTCAGCCAACCCAACACGTCAAAACTGTTTACCCGATTTTCGCAAATCGGCGGACGATCTCCCGGGCACTCCGCAGGCCGTCAACGGCCGCACTGACGATTCCACCGGCATATCCGGCTCCTTCACCGACAGGATAAAGGCCGGCGATTCCAGGAGCTTCCCGGCTGACTCGGTCCCGATCCATCCGCAGGGGAGCACTTCCTCGCATTTCCGGGCCGACCAGCATCGCGTCTTTCAGGTATTTTCCTCGCCATTTCTCGTCCATGATCGGCAGTCCCTCTTTCAGAGCCCGGACGACAGGCAGGGGCAACACCGATTGCAGGGAGGCACTGACGGTTCCCCGTTCATAGGAACTGGGGTAATTCCGTTCCCCGATGACCATACGATCGTTGAGGAAGTCGGAGACCCGTTGGATTGGGCAGAGATATTCGCCTTCCCCGATGTCAAAGGCGATGGCCTCGAACTTGCGCTGCAGCCACATCCCGGCGAGGGGATGGGAACTGCCGAATTGTTCGGGTTCAAGAGTGACCATCAGTCCGGAATTGGCGAACGGGGTATCATGTCGGGAATTGCTCATCCCGTTGGTGCAGAATTGCTTCGATTCCGACACGCTCGGAATGACGTAACCCCCGGCGCACATGCAGAATGAATACAGGTCGCGGTCCCCCTTGGCGATCAGGGTGTAATCCGCGGCTCCCAGCAGCTGACGGTATTCGCTGCGACCATACTTCCAGGCGTCGACGTTCGCCTGAGGCTGCTCGATACGCAGGCCCAGCTGGAAGGCTTTTGGTTGCATCGGCAGGCCGGTGCCGTGCAGCATTTCATAGGTGTCGCGCGCACTGTGGCCGGTGGCGAGAATGACGTGACGAGTCGCGATCCGCCCACTGGACGTGCCGATTCCGACGATCTGTCCGTTCTGAACTTCCAGACTCTCCAGCCGGCAGGCGAATCGGTATTCCCCGCCGTGTTCTTCGATCCGCCTTCGGAAGTTCCGGCAGATCATGGGGAGTTTGTTGCTTCCCAGGTGAGGGCGGTGGTCAAAGCGAATATTCTCAGGCCCGCCGCAGTCGATGAAGGCCTGCAGCGTCCAGTCGACATCTGCTCCGCTCATCCGGCAGGTCAGTTTTCCGTCCGAGAAACATCCGGCTCCCCCTTCGCCGAACAGGTAATTGTTTTCCTCATCGTGGGGGGCGTGTTCTCGGTCGAACTTCCGGATGGTCGGCACCCGTTCTTTGACCGGATAGCCGCGTTCGATGATCAGTGGTCGATAGCCACGCAGGGCCAGGTAGTATCCGGCGAGCAATCCTGCAGGTCCGGCACCGACGACAACGGGGCGATCTCCCAGCGGAGCAGGGCCGGGAGTTGGATCATCGAATATTTCCGGCTGAAACGCTTCCACTTCTTTCTTGCGGAGGAACTGTTTCATCCGCTGCGAGTCGTCCGGGACCTGAACGGAGATCGTATAAACGAACCGGAGGTCGTGCTTCGATCGGGCGTCGAGGCTCTTTCTCAGGATGCGCCAGGGACCCAAATCGGTCGACTTGATTCCTAAACGCTGGCTGATCTGTCGGACCAGCTCCAGCTCATCTGCTTCGACCGGCAATCGCAGATTGGTTAAACGCAGTAGCATCAGATTGGAAAATTCAAAATTCAGCGAAGGTGAATAAACGGGGAACGCATCAGGATAGCCGAACACGCGTTCATCCTGCCAGTTCGGCCAGCTGACCGCAGAATCACCGAGAAATCCTGCTCCTGAGTCGGCGTTCACCGGCCATGGTTTTGATGCGGTTCAGGAAGGTCGGGCGGCAACTTCTTCATTTTTTGATTGGATTACGGGTCTCAAATCTGCCAGACTGCAGTTCTGTTCTTTGATGGTTTCCAATTCGATAAGGGAGTGCCTTGATGGCATCTGCCGGGGCTCAGTTCAGTCACCTTCATTCACTGCACGTCCAGCTGAAAGATGTGCAGGACCAGCTGGCCAAGGGGCCACGTCAGATCAAAATCCGGCAAAACCGCATCGCAGAGACTGAACAGCAGCTCACCGCCAAAGAGCAGGAATTGAAGGACGCTCGAACAACTGTTGACCGCCGCAATCTCGATCTGCGGACGAAGGAAGCCCATCTGCTCGATCTTCAGGGCAAACTGAACACAGCGAATTCGAATCGAGAATATGACATCATTCGCGGGCAGATTGATGCGGACATTGCCGCCAAGGCGGTTCTCGAAGACGAAATTCTCGAGTGGCTGGATCGCGTCGATGGCCTGCAGGGCGACCTGGCGGATCTGAAGAAACTGATCGAAGACCAGCGAGTCGACACCCAACGCTTTGCGACCGAGTTTGAAGCAAAAGCCAGTGAGCTCTCTGCCGCGGAAGCAGGGCTCCGGAAGAAAATCTCCGAAGCGGAAATCATCATTCCACGCGAGATGCAGGCCCAGTATCAGCGACTCGTTGATGCTTATGGAGCCGAAGCGATGGCGCCAGCAAGTTCCGGGATCTGCGGACAATGTCACGTGGCTCTGACTCCGCAGAACCGCGTCCGGGTGAACAGCGGGAAGCTCATCTTCTGCAGCGTCTGCGGCCGCCTGCTTTACCCCATCGACACCGACGCCTGATCGAATCAATCACGGTTTTCAGCGACCTCTTCGCTCGGACTCGTCTCTCGCCAGTGGCTTTCAGCTGCTCCTCCTCGCCACACGCAATTGAGTCGATCATCAATCGAAAATCGACTCGCACGCTGTGCGGGGACGGGTGAGAGTAACTGGCTCTAATCGTCGAACAGGTTGGCATACAGTTTCGAGCGGAAGTCCTGCCATTCTTTGTGGTCGGTGCCGTTGTTGTTGCGTTCAACGAGTTCGGCTGTCCACTCATCCATCTTCCGAAGTCGGTCGGACAGAATACGAATGATGTTCACATTCAGCTTCTGTGCAGCGGCAGGGAAGTCTTTCATCAATTGTTCGTAAGGCTCCTTGAGAAGTCGAATGGTCTCGACTCGATCAACTGCGCGAACAGAAGCGGAATGCGGGACTGGATGCAGGAAGGACATTTCCCCGAAGACGCTTCCCGGTTCGAGTGTCGCGAGCCGACTGTCACGCTGCGGCCCGCGCTTGATTACTTCGCACGTCCCATTCAGCAGGATCCAGAGACCGTGATACTGCTTCCCTTCCGTTAGGATTTCTTCTCCAGCAGAGAATCCTTCGGTTCGCATGTGACGCACGCAAGCGAGCAGTTCGTCGTGTGTTAATCCTTGGAGGAGCCCGCAGTTCTCGAAGACGCGGCTGAACTTTTCAATGGTTCCAACAGGATCGGGGGTCTGCATCATGGTTCCAACCTGGTCTGACGAAAGAGGACTCTGGAGATCATTGAAATGAATACGGGTCAGTCCACTGCACTTGAAGGTATCGAGATCGTGATTGAAGTGATCAGATTCCCGCAAGAGCGGTGGCTCGTCCGACCCGTCCGATCCCGAGCACATATGCTGCGGTCCTCAGCGGGATCTTCTTTTCTGTCGCAATTTTCCAGACGCGATCAAAGCTTTCCGTCATGATCCGGTCGAGGCGTTTGCGAACTTCTTCCAGTTCCCATTTGAATCGCTGTCGATTCTGGACCCATTCAAAGTAGCTGACGGTGACACCTCCGGCGTTCGCGAGGATGTCCGGGACAACAAGAATGTCCTTGCTTTCAAAGACAGCATCGGCCTCAGGGTGAGTAGGATTATTCGCGGCTTCAACAATGATTGCAGCGCGAACATCCTTTGCGTTCTCCGCAGTCAGAACTCCCCCAAGAGCGGCAGGAATGAGCACGTCCACCTGCGCTGCCAGCAGTTCAGCATTGGAGATGTTTTGGGCTTCGGGAAAGTTCTTCACACTCCCTGTTTCCGCGGCGTGCTTCAGCAGAGCCGGGACGTCCAGGCCGGCTTCGTTGTACGTTCCGCCGTGCTGGTCAGAGATTGCGACAATCTTTGCCCCGAGTTCATAAAGAATGTGGGCGGCATGACTGCCGACATTCCCGAATCCCTGAATCGCAATCGTTGATCCGTCGACCGGTCTGTTCATGCGCCGCAGCGCTGCCTGAGCGATGATGGCGACTCCGCGGCCGGTTGCCTCTTCGCGACCGTCCGCCCCATGCAGTTCGACGGGCTTGCCTGTGACGCAGGCAGGATTGAACCCATGGTATTTTTCATACTGATTCATAATCCAGGCCATGGTCTGGGAATTCGTTCCCATGTCGGGGGCTGGAATGTCTTTATCTGGCCCGATGACGTCGTGAATCTCGTCAATGAACTTACGAGTGATCCGTTCGTTCTCCCGCATGCTGAACTTGGATGGATCGATCGCGATCCCCCCTTTTGCGCCACCATAAGGGATGTTGACGACCGCGGTTTTCCAGGTCATCAGTGAGGCGAGTGCGAGAACTTCATCGCCATCGACTTCGGGGTGATAACGCAACCCCCCTTTCATGGGGCCGCGCGCCTTGTTGTGCTGTACACGGAATCCGATATACGTGGCAATCTGCCCGTCATCGAGCTCCAGTGCAATCTGCACTTTCACTTCCCGTACAGGCGTCCACAACAGTGTCCGCATGTTCTGGGACAGGTCCATGATGTCAGCCGCGAGGTGGAAATAGCGCTGTGCAGATTCTTTCGCATTCATGGGCCAGTATTTCCTGCAGGCTGCATGTCGAGCGGCATTGCCGTCTCCAACTGCTGCTTGTGAGCGAGGCTAGGTTTACGTGTCGAACGGTCAGGTGGCGTCAATCCCCCTGACCACGATTGCAAACAGAGATGCAATGAGTGACGAGCGATAGGCCACTTCAACTGGTTCTCGTCATTGATGTCTCAACTCAATGAGTCATCGGAATTCTACGCCGTGAGTCTCCATGATGCGATGGCATTTCCCGACAGCTTCAACATCCTGATGTCTCAATGAGAGAGCTTGGTTGGACAGGATTATTGAAAGCCAATCAATGGCTCTGACCTGGGATCACAAAACTGTTATCATCACTTCTTCATCGCGGGATCACTCGCGGCAGGCATGGTCAGTTTCGTCAGCAGACGAGGCATTCATGCGACCCATCAGGTTACAAAGGGAGTGGACGAGAGATGCCGAAATTGACTGTTGAAGGAGTGGGATCATTCGACGTGGAAGCCGGGAAACGCCTTGTGCTGGCGCTGACAGATGATGCTCACGTCGATCAGCTGCATGCCTGCGGCGGAAAAGCACGCTGCACCACCTGTCGCGTTGAGTTTGGCGAAGGGGAGCCAGAAAAGATGACGGCCGCGGAACAGGCCGTGCTGAACGCCAAGGGCGTGAGCGGAGTCCGGCTAAGTTGTCAGATCCAGTGTGATCACGACATGACAGTCAAGGTGATCAGCCGGTTTGAAGGCAGTGGACGGAAGGATGCCGGAAGTCCTGTTGCTCCCGAAATTGAGCCAGCACCGGAGTGGGTGTCGAAGAACTAGGGGGCAGGGGGCGCAGAAGTGCAGTCGTCCCCAAATGAAATTGAAATTCAAAGCATTCAATTCGAAACAGCTGTGAGATGACGATGACAATCCTGTTTCGAATTTCCGATTTCGTGCTTTGGATTTCTTTCATGGCGGCCATCACTTCATCAGTTCATTGAGATGGATCTGGACCGAGTCTGCCAGCGCCTTCGGATCATAGCCTCCTTCGAGCAGGCTCACGATTCGGCCGTCGCACTCGGCCAGGGCGGCAGATTTCACCATTTGGGTCAGTGTGCCGAAGTCCTCTGTTTCCAGTCCTAGAGATCCGATCGGATCGAGACGATGGGCATCGAAGCCGGCGCTGAGCAGGATCAGCTCCGGCTTCATTTTTTGGATAGCGGCATTCAGCGAACTTTCGAACGATTTGAGAAAGCTCTCCCGGGGAGTTCCCATGGAAATCGGAAGATTCCATGTGGTCCCCAGTCCGCGCCCGGTTCCCGTTTCGTCACGGTCTCCGCTTCCCGGGTAAAACGGAAAACGGTGAATTGAAAAGAAGCCGATGGAATCGTCGTCGTAGAAGATGTCTTGAGTGCCGTTTCCATGATGAACATCCCAGTCGATGATCAGGAGACGACCCAGTCCGCAGACCCGTTGAGCATGACGGGCAGCAATGGCGACGTTGTTCATCAGGCAGAATCCCATGGCTCGATCCGCGAGAGCATGGTGACCTGGTGGCCGAATCAGGCAAACGGCTCGCGTGTCGTCGCCTGCTGCAACCCGTTCGACGGCCTCACAGGCTGCGCCTGCGGCGAGTTTGGCGATTTCAAAGGATTTCGGGCTGACGACGGTATCCGGGTCGAGTCTGCCACCCCCTTTCTCCGCCAGAGACTCCGTTTTTGCGAGCATTCCTGGCCCGTGCACTGCGAGCAGCGATTCCTGTGAGACGGGGTTGACCTCACCGCGAGTGCATTTCCCGGGGAGTGCTGTCTCAGTCAGCATTTTCTCAATCGCCACGATTCGCCCGGCGTTTTCCGGGTGAGATCCGGTGATGTGACTGAGAAATCGGGGGTCAGAATAGAGGAGCATGAAATTATTCTCCCATCCTGGGTGGCGTCTCGGCATCACAGTGCGGCAGGGCGTTACGACTAGGTATTACGACTGGCGAGACTGGCAGAACAAGCTTAGCAGGCATAATCCTTCAGTGCCGCCAATCTGGGTGCTGGTCGGAGTCCCGGAGGCGGTTCAAGCATGTCGCAACTTGACAGTTCTTTTCTGACGATGGTAGGGTTTGGGTCTTAGGGAGAATTTTCAACGGGAAATCGCCCCGTCTGTACGCCTCCAAGACTAGACCTGCAGTAGTCCCTTGATCGCAGTGCCTTTCATGTCACTTTTCAGATGAGGCTCGGCAACGCCCGTTGCTGCACTTCATTGAAGATCTCCCTGAGGCCGACACTTCGACAGTACCCAATCCCGGGATACGATTTCCGTCCTGCATGACAATTCTGAGATCGACCGCGCATGAATGAGCCAGGTTTGTCATCAGCCGTCGACGTCCGGAAGGGGATCACATTGTCTCCACTGAAAGGCTGTCAATTGGTCTTCCGGCTCCTCTGTGTTGCCGTTTTGGCTTTCAGCGCAGTCTCTTTTCAGACTGCCAGTGCGCAAGAGGACTGGAAAACTCCTGACTGGGTCCTGGACCCTGCCAAGGCAAAGACCTATTACCGGTCGGAATACTATAAGGCGAAAACGCACTTCCGCTCTGCGACTCTGACCGCCGAGCAGACCAAGCAGATCCGGCAAGTCGTCGCCTATTATCTCTCACAGCTGACGCATGACGACATTGTCGACATCCCGAAGAACGTCGGTGACCGGTTTCTGAATGAGC
This sequence comes from Planctomycetota bacterium, assembly GCA_023417655.1. Lineage (GTDB taxonomy): Bacteria > Planctomycetota > Planctomycetia > Planctomycetales > Planctomycetaceae > Planctomicrobium. The sequence goes on from JAEZFD010000062.1 coordinate 8,241, forward strand.
TGGCGCCGACCCTCACTTCGCCGGCTGTTCGCCAGCTGATCATGGAGGAAGTGCTCGCTCGAGCGCCTGAGTTGCTGACACATCCTCGCGAGATCGTGCGTTACAATCTGCTGGGGATCATTCTCCAGTTGAATGTCAAACCGGCCTCGAACATTGGTTCTACAGAGGTCCCTGCCGCGCCGTTTACTCCTGCGTGGAAGGTTCTGATTCCCGTCATTAAAGACAAGAATCAGTTTATGTCTTGCCGGATTCTTGCCGCTCGCGGCATTTCCAGAATCTGCCGCGATGGAGACGGCGCTCCCAGTTCGCCGGAACGGTCTGATATTGCCACAGCGCTTGTTGACACACTGCATGCGACCCCACCGGCCGAAGATGTGGCAACGTGGTGGTTTCGCGGGCGCCTGATTGACGCCATCGGCAGTGTCGACCGGATCGACAACACGTCCAGTCAGCCGATCGTGATCGAAGCCCTGCTGGATGTGATTACGAATCCGAAGGAAGTCATCCAGAATCGCGCTCTGGCAGCTCAGGCGATCACTCAGCTTCCATACACATCTTCGACGAATGTGACGCTCATCACTGATGAGATCATGAAGTTGCTCAGCGAAATGTGCAGCCTGTATGCCCAGACTCCCACAGCTCCCGCCTGGAATGATTCGTTTGTCCGAATCTACCTCGCATTTCGACCTGCCACTGCCCGGCAGGCGAAGGACAAGAAATGGGGACTGCTCTATCAGGTGGAACGTCCCGGGCTCAACTCTCATGCCTCTTACGTCAAAGGTGCCTGGGATATCGCTTTCCCAATTCTGAAGCCGTTTGTGGAAGCGACGCCGATTGCTCCGAATGCGAAAGATCTCAAGCAGTTAGCTGACTGGTTGAAGAACATGGATGCTTCGAATCGGAAGATTGTTCCCAACGGAAAAGACTACGCTCCGAAGTCAACAGCCACGCTGAGTGGTCCCGCCAAAGGTTAACCCCTCGTCCGGAGACTGCTGAGGGGCTCCGAACTTCATCAGGTTCCCCGTTGGGGTCTCTCAGAGAATCTCCCTGCTTCTGAACATTTGTTGTTTGGTCGACTTCCTCATCTCGCTTCCAGATGATATTTCTTCAGTCTGTCCTGAGCCTGTGATCTCTGGCCGCGTCTTGTTTCCAACGTGCTGGAAAGTGTCGTCATGGATACCAATGTCGTCAGCCTGGAATGGCATGGCGATGCGCTGATCGTGGTCGCGACCGGTGGCGTCGAAAGCCTGCGCTGGGAGATTGTGGAACAGGCTGCTGGCATCGTGCTGGATCCCATTCGTGAGCAGAAGGCTCCGATGGTGATTTTCGATTTGACGCAGGTGACCTACTTCGGCTCTGTGTTCATGGCACTGCTGGTCCGCTGCCACAAGCTCGTCCGCATTCAGGGAGGCGTAATGGTCCTGTGCGGCGTTCACCCGCTCGCGCGGGATCTGCTGCATACGACAGCGCTGGACACACTCTGGGCGATCTACGATACCCGCGAACAGGCTCTGGAAGCCCTCGGGACCTAGGTCCCGACTTCTCTGCTGGGGCCGGATTCTGTGTTAGGGGACGAGCCGATGCGCTGCATCTCTGCTCAGGTGCGGTTTTCTTCCGATTCCGCGAATTTGCCTTGATCAATTGCGGGTGAGGCAACCCAGGACTCGCTGAGTGCGCCGCCCCGTGTGGACGCAACTCCCATTTCTTCCGCATCAGCTGTGAGTTCGGGACTTGCGACTCGGAGAAATGCTCTCGTCTCGCGTCCATTACCTGCATATCCTTTCCATACAGATGCGGGTCAGGTTGGAATGGGACGTTCTCCCCTGAACGTCTCCATTCAGCTTCTCAAGACCTGCCGCTGCCCCGATGGGGACTTGCGTTCCAGAGAGAGGAAATCAAGCAATGTCGAACGGAATGCATCACCGGACCGCCCCAACGGACGTTTCCGAAGAGAGCCCATTGCCAACAGAGCATGAGCCGGATGTCATTGGCTCTGCACGGCTCATCGATGAAATCAAAGAAACTGCTGACAAGTTCGCCCGGGATCACGCGACTCGGGGAGATCTCAAGCTCGTCAGTCGAGCATTACGCGAACTGCGATATGCGCTGAAGGTCTTCACTCCGTATCGTCGTCATCGCAAAGTGACAGTCTTCGGATCGGCTCGAACGGGACCAGAAAATCCGGCCTACCAGTCGGCTCTCGAATTCGGCCGACGCTGTGCCGAAGCGGGTTGGTACGTCGTCACCGGTGCCGGTGGCGGAATCATGGAAGCCGCACATGTCGGTGCCGGGCGCAAGATGTCGATGGGGCTGAACATCATGCTCCCCTTCGAGCAGTCTGCGAACTATGTCATTTCGAAGGACGAGAAACTTGTCAATCTGCGGTACTTCTTTACGCGCAAGCTGATGTTCGTGAAGGAAGTGCATGCAGTCGTCCTTTTCCCAGGGGGATTTGGAAGTCAGGATGAACTGTTCGAAACCCTGACCCTGATCCAGACCGGAAAGCGGGATCCGATGCCGGTCGTCCTTGTCGATGCTCCCGGCGGGACCTATTGGAAGAACTGGCTCGAGTTCATCAAAGAGGATTTGCTGAATGAAGCCCTGATCTCCCCGGCGGATTTATCCCTCTTCAAGATCACCGACAACGTCGGTGAGGCAGTGGACGAAATTCTCAAGTTCTACTGCGTCTACAACAGTCTCCGGTATGTGCGTGACAAGCTTTACATCCGTATGCATGTTCAGCCGGATGAGGTCTTCATGGAGCGGATCAATCAGCAGTTTGCCGACATTGTCGCAGGTGGCCGAATCGAACTCGGCAAGTCGAGCGAACTGGAGACCGGGGATGAGCATATCAAGGATCTGCCTCGACTGATCTTCACGTTCAATCGACGTGATTTCGGCAGGCTCCGTCAGATGATCGACTTCATCAACAACGAACTCGGGCAGTGCTAAAGGATGAAACCGAAAATCCAAAGCACAAAATTCGAAACGAATTCAAAAGTTCAGTGCCTTGATCGGCGCCTTGATTGGCCGGTCAATCTGAACGTTTTGACTTTGAAACTTTCGGTCATATTTTGAATTTCTCGTGTCATGATCCCGCCGGGAATCGCTGTTGCTGGAAGTGGTGTTACGATCCAGACTGCAGTGACTTCCATGCAGGTCCCAGGAATCGTGGCAGGTCTGATGCGATCAGCCCCGGCTCCGACAGGGCCTCGGCCGCGAGGTCACCGGCACGTCCGTGGAGAAAGACAGCCAGCTGGGCCGCCTCAAAGGGATCCATGTGCTGCGCGAGTAACGCACTGAGCAGACCCGTGAGCACATCGCCGGTCCCGCCAGTTGCCATTCCACTGTTGCCCGTCGTGTTTGTGTAGACGCGATGTCCGTCGGTCACGATCGTCTGGTGACCCTTCAGAACGAGAATCGACTTCGATTCATCGGCGAAGCGGACGGCAAGTGCTTCGCGATTGGACTGAACTGTTTTCGTATCAGAAGAAATCAGTCTTGCGAACTCACCGGGATGCGGCGTCAACACTCGAGGCCCGTTCGCCGAAGTGAAATTGACCTTCGCCTGCACCAGACAGTTCAGACCGTCGGCATCAATCACCACCGGCAACGATGCGTCATGATAAAGTTTCTGCACCAGTTGCTGTGCCACATCGCTCGTGCCCAGTCCCGGCCCCACGGCACAGACGTTCATGCCATCGAGGGCGTCCATGACGACGTCGATGACGGAAGTTGTCGTTCGGCCCTCTGAATCGATAGGCAGTGGAAGCGTCAGATAAGAAGGCTCGACCGAGCTCACGGTGTTGGCGATGCTGGCCGGGACCGCAATGTAGACCAGTCCAGCGCCTCCGCGCAGGGCACCCAACCCTGACAGCGCAGCAGCTCCCGCCATGCCTGGGCTTCCTGCAACGATCAGCACCCGGCCAAAGGTCCCTTTGTGTGAATCCTGAGGCCGCACAGGGGGAGGGGGCAGGGCAGTGACTCGTTGCAGTGTCATCAGATTTCTCCCAGCTTCTGAAGGAATTCAGCTTCAGTGATCACGGGAACACCGAGTGATCGAGCCTTTTCCTCTTTGCTTCCTGCCTTCTCACCCGCGACAACAAAAGCGGTTTTCTTCGAAACGCTACTGGCCGCTTTTCCGCCCCGGGAAATGATGGCTTCTTCCGCCTGCTCTCGGGTGAATTGGCTGAGCGTCCCGGTCACCACAATCGACATTCCGACGAAAGGCTGTTCCTTGGTGGGTTCAGTCGGACGAGGCGCAACGGGTGAACCGAAGTTCAATCCGAATGATCGCAGTTCCTCTACGATCTTCTGACCTGCCTCAGACTGAAAATAACTCGCCACAGAATGGGCAATGACAGGGCCGATCTCGTTTACCTCGGAGAGTGTCTCAGCCGTCTGCTTGCGGATCTCATCGAGTGTTCCGAAGGTGTCTGCGAGGATTCGGGCATTGCTGGCTCCGACGTGACGGATGTTCAGCGCCGTGAGCAGTCGCCACAGGGGTTGCTGCCGTGAAGCCTCGATCCCCGCGAGAATGTGATCTGTTGATTTTTCGCCGAGTCGTTCCAGATTGATCAGCTGTTCTCTGTGATCTTTCAGCCGATACAGATCGGCAAAACTCGTGAGGAGTCCGGCGTTGATCAGCTGCTCAATGATCTTGATGCCGAGCCCGTCAATTTCCATTCCCTGACGTGAGACGAAGAATCTCAGGCTCTCTCGCAACTGCGCAGGGCAGGCAGGGTTCTGGCAACGGATATACACGCCCCCTTCATCCTGAATCACCGGTTGGCTGCACTCAGGACAGACGGTTGGGAAATGAAATTCCTGCTCCTCGCCAGTGCGACGATGCTCTTCGACCCGCAGGATATGAGGGATCACCTTGCCAGCTTTTTCGACAACAACCCAGTCGCCGACTTTGATGCCGAGTCGTTTGATCTCGTCATTGTTGTGCAGGCTGGTGCGAGAGATCGTCGACCCCGCGATCAGAACCGGCTTGAGGTGAGCCACTGGAGTGATCGTCCCGGTTTTGCCGACTTGTGTGCTGATGGCTTCGACCTGCGTGACGGCCTCATACTTCTCCCATTTGTACGCGATCAGCCAGCGAGGACTTTTGGACGTGTTTCCGAGAAGTCGCCGTTGCTCGAAGCTGTTGACCTTGATCACCAGTCCATCGACTTCAAATGGCAGCTCATGCAGTGACTCCATCATGGTCTGGCAATGTGCCAGTGTCGCATCCATGCCCCGTCGAACTTCGACGCGAGGAGTCACTGGCAGTCCAGCGTGACGAACCCATTTCAGAAAATCGGCATGCGTTGCTGCTTCGAACTCGACTGCATCACCGATTCCATGAGCGAAAAAGCGAACCTTTCTGGCCGCACAGAGCTTCGAGTCCAGCAGCTTGAGCGCCCCGGCCGTCGTATTGCGGGGATTAGCAAACGGCTCTTCGTTCCGTCGCTCCTGTTCGGCCCGGAGGTGGGCAAAATCGGCATTCGAGATATACGCTTCGCCTCGAATCTCAATCCGGTCAGGCGCCGGGTCGATGTCGAGCCGCAACGGAATTCCACGAACAGTTTTCGCATTCTGCGTGATGTCGTCGCCGCGAACTCCATTTCCCCGAGTGACTCCCTGCGTCAACCGTCCCTTTTCATAAGTCAACGAAAGTGCGACGCCATCGATTTTGTACTCGATGGCATACTCCACCTCCTCGACTTGCAGCAGCTTGCGAACCCGCTGGTCAAAGTCCCGCAGTCCTTCTTCGGAATAGGCATTCTCGATCGAGAGCATCGGAACTCGATGCTCGACAGTCTGAAAAGCGGAGATGGGCTCTCCACCGACCTGTCGTGTAGGACTGTCGGGGGAGTCCAGTTCAGGAAATGCCTTTTCAAGCTCCTGAAGTTGACGCATCATCCGGTCGAATTCGAGATCAGAAATCTCAGGAGCAGCGTCGACGTAATACAGCCGGTTGTGTCGCCGGAGTTCCTTCCGCAGCTCCTCGATTTTGATCTTCGCTTCGTCTTCAGACAGATTCATCGCCGTCACTCGCCGGGTTCATTCAGCCAGGATTCAAGCATTCCCTGAACAGGCCTGTCCGACGTGCAACAGCGGCAGGGCTGTTGCACGTGCCTGCTCCGGATCAGGAAAGTTTGAGACTCGTGATTACTTGTCTTCCTTGGAATCGTCCTCATCTTCTTCATCGTCGTCCTCGAAGTCGTCTTCATCGTCAACGAGCTCGATTTCCAAAAATTCGCCGGTTTCCTCATCTCGCTCAAACGCGGACCCATAGGGGGCGTCGAGCAGCGGGATGATGTCGGCGTCGTAGTTGGCGATCACGTTGACGTCGAGAACGCTGGTGTTCTCATCCTCATCCAGGTACTCCTGAGTTTCTTCGCCGCTCAGGAACCGCCAACCACTATCGATCTCGTTATCCGGCTCCTCCCGGTACATGAACCCGACCTTGGCGCCCTCAACCGTGATGCGGTCGGTGGCGAAGCAGAACCCGATTCCCTCGGCGAGAGGTTGAATCTGGTCTTCGGACAGGCGGTATTTCTTTTCTGGTGGCGACGACATGCGAAGTGACCTTGCAGTTGCAAAAATAGAGAAACAGAGAACGATCTCATCGGAGGGAACTCGTCTTTGACGAAACTGCCTGTCTGGCTATAGTGCTGCACTTTCAGGCAGAGATCCCTGTCCGCAGTGTATCAGCCCCCCCGCCTGGCTGGCGACTGGCAGACCGGGAGGAAAAGCTCCCTTTCCACGGCAGGATGCTGTGGAGGTCGATCATCCGGTTCGCCGTTCGATAAGATTTGCAAGCGCTCATCAGACAAGAGGTTATGAGATGCGTACGATTGCCGTCATGAATCAGAAGGGAGGTGTCGGAAAAACCACCTCCAGCGTTAACTTGGCGGCAGGACTGGCTCGGCAGGGAAAACGGGTCTGTCTGATTGACCTCGATCCGCAGGCGCATGCTTCTCTGCACTTGGGTGTCGAAGTCGCCAGCGGTGCTCATTCGGTGTACCAGGTCTTCACCGGAGCCCGTGGATTTCACGACATCTCACAGATGGTCTCGCAGAACCTCTGGCTGGCACCGGCCGATCTCGATCTGGCCGCAACTGAACTTGAACTCGTTGACGCACAGGGGCGAGAGTTTGTTTTGCGACGGGCTCTGGAGGCATCCGGAGCTTATGAGAAATACGACTACATCATCATGGATTGTCCCCCCTCGCTGGGCGTGCTGACGATCAATTCACTCACGGCTGCGAGCGAAGTCTTCATCCCCTTGCAGCCACACTTCTTCGCTTTGCAGGGGCTTTCCAAGCTCTTTGAAACCACTGCGCTTGTCGCTCGACGACTCAATCGATCTCTGAAAGTAACTGGAATCATGCTCTGTCTGTACGAGACCGGCACCCGACTGGCCGGCGACGTCACGGACGACCTGATGATGTTCCTGAATCAGAGTGACCCGCACGCCCCCTGGGCCAGTGCCCGCGTCTTTCCATCTAAGATTCGCCGGAACATCAAGCTGGCGGAAGCCCCGAGCCATGGACAGTCGATCTTTGATTACGCTCCCTCGTCGACCGGCGCTCTCGACTACCAGAATCTGGTGACCGAAGTCATCGCTGCAGAAATGCCGACGACAGTCTCCCACGCTGCGTAAAGTGATCGCTGGAGTCTGTGTCGCAGAAATGTGCGGCCACGGGGAAGCCTCCAGTCGTGCCATGCTGACACAGAATCCTCTTGCGACAACGACGCTCGAAAAGCGGAAGAGGGAAGCGGAGCGTCCAGCGGCGGAATTGTGATTCCAGCTGATCTGTCTTCATCTCCGTCGTCATCGCGACCGCGAAACCCACTGCGACCTGGACTATTTTGCTTTTGATCTGCCCGTCCCCGCAACGGGGGGACAGCGTTTTTACTGTCAAAAGACGCACTGCGCGGGCACACGGAAGAGCGAACTGCTCTATTGCAGGTTCGCAGGTTCATTCATCCGGTAGAGCGGCAGATAGCGATAGTAGACCTCAAGGCTGAGCGTCGCGATCGCCGTGGAATACATTCGTCCTCCATAGCTCCCCCAGACATCCAGTGGGTCCCAGCTGCCGGCCATTGTGCCGACGCGACGCTGTTCGGCAACGAGCATATTCCGCACGGCCGTATTCCATTGCTCCCACTCAGGTCCGCCGTGCTGATACAGCGCGAGTGTGCCGTAATACCAATAGTAATAGTTCAATGTATTGCGGCGCGGCAGGTTCGAAACAATGACTTTCACGGCCTCCTGCGTCGCCTGCGGATCCTCGGTCATGCCGAGCATCTGTCGGCAGTACAATGTCTCCGCTGCTGCACTCGCGCTGGCGGCGTCCCGCGGGCGGAATCCGGCTAGTCCTCCCGATGAACCAATGCGGCGTTCATTCAGAAAACGACGCATCATTGCCAGACGGCGTTCTTCAATCGGAATCCCGGCCGCCTGAGCACTTTTGAGAGCCATCAGCTGCCAGCCGAAAATACTCATGTCACCTTCTCGCTGGCCTTTCACATAACGCCAGCCGCCGTCGACGTTCTGCGTATCCAGAATGAAGCTGACGGCCTTTTCGAGTGGGACCCGCAGCCATTGAGCGTCTGGAGAGTTCCGGGACATCGCATAGGCTTCGGCGAGAGCAAATGTCGCCATAGCGTGGCAATACATCGCCTCATACTCAGAAGCGGAACCTCCGAGATAGCCATCGGTGCTTCCCCAGCCCTCGCCCCAGTGGCGCGATGTCTGCTGAGAAATGATCCATCTGAGGGCTCGATTCACAACAGGTGAATAGATCCCCTGCTCGACGGTGTTCTGTTTCCCGAGAAACGAGAGGACCGCCAGAGAGGTAATCCCGACGTCAGGCCGATTGTCGATCCCAGTGCTTTCAGGGTTTGGTGCAACCGAGTCATCGTAATCACCGGCATGCCAATATCCGGCCGGGTCCTGAACAGAGGCCATCCAGGCGAGACTCCGATCGACGGCATCTTCCGTCTCCTGCGATCCCCCGAACTTCAGCACGGCCTTGCCGCGTTCGTCGTCTGACCGCAGGCGATAGACAGACGGGACTCGATTCATTCCCACTTGCGGCTGGAATGGATTTTCTACCCGAGTGAGTTGGGGAGTTTCGACAGGCATTTCAGCCGGAAGTCTTCGATCCGGAACGGCTGTCGGACGTAACGGCGCTTCAGTGATTGTGGAAAGTTCCATCCCACCGGGGCGCAACCGTCCGATTCCTGCCCCTGACAGTTCAGCTGGAGGAGTCCGCATTTCCAGCCTGCTCCGTTCTGGAGTTGGAGTCGTCGGCACGGCGACAGGGGTTGACTGTCCTAGCATACGAGGAGTCAATCCGGCCGGAGCAGGGATGTCGTCACGTGTTGTCGGAAGTGGATCAGGAGTCCGTAACGTTGCCTGTTCCGACGGGACGGTCATCGCTTCACTTGACTGTCGATCCGGCGCGAGCCGTTCAGCCGGGCGATCGGACGTTCCTACATCAGGTCGGAAGGGAGTCTGGGGACTTTCGGTTGGAGCAGCGGGCAGGGCACTGCGCTCGGTCTTCGCCAACATCCCTTCTCCGGGGCGCGATTGTTGAGGCAATGACTGAAGCTGAGGTTCGGCTCCGGTAGGGATTTCCTCGCGTTGGGGTTCCATCTGTGCAGGTCGAGCCTGCTCAGGCGATGGTTGCGGAACATTCAGATCCGCCGCGAGATCCCGTGATCGCTCCGGCATCTCCGGAGTCGCCTCCATCGGTTTTGGTAACGGTTCCGGCAGTTCAGGTGTCGCAGTCTCTGTGGCTCCGATCATGCTGCGATCGCCGGGGACGGCGAGTGGCACCTGGCTGTATGTCGTCGCACTCAGATCGAAACCGGGGTCCTCATCAGTCTCATCGACAGGATTTCTTGTGTTCCCCTGGGGAACGTTGATCTGGATTGGTTCCAGCTCCGGCGTGCTGAGCGTGAGAAACTCGATCGCCCGATATTCCGGAATGAGTGCGATCAGCCCTCCGACGAGCAGGAGGTGCATCGCGACAGAGAAGAACATCGCTTTTGAGGAAGCACGATGGTCACCCCATCGGGTGCCGATCATCGTCAGCAGGTGTCCGATCGCAAGGACCAGACCGATCAGCAGAAGCAGGACCAGCAATGGCTGAAACAGAGCGATGGCGAGACGAGCCATCCGCCAGACTTCCGCGTTCAGCTGAATTTCGGCCAGCACAATCAGCCTCCTTCACCGGCAAGCCGGTTCGCAAGCTGGATATTGCGGATCCCGGCCCGTTTGCACAGATCGAGAACTGTCATCACGTTCTGATAGCGTCCTTCGGCATCACCGCGGATCACAACAATTTGCTCGGGGTAGCGTTCCCGCGCCGCCCGAATTTCCTGCTCCAGTTCTGTCAGTGACCGTTTCTCAGGACCCAGGTAGACATTTCCTTCCTGAGTAATGTTGACGATCAGTTCATCCGGCAACGGAGTCAGGGGACGAGCCTGAGAGACCTGAGGAAGCTGGATCTCATACTGATTTTCCAGACGGCGAAACTCGGTGCTGACCATGAAAAAGATCATGATCAACATGACGATATCCACCATCGGCGTCAGGATGAGGGTCGGTTCCTCCAGGGCTTCAGTTTTAATGGGCATGGCAGTCGGGGATCGCTGGCATTCATGAGATCGATTCTGACAGAGATCGACTCCCAGGGATCATAACCGGAGCAGGAATTTCCCTGCAGTGCAAATCCCTCTTTTCATCACGCTCCGGCGCGGATGCTGGTAATCTGGGAAGGAAAAATACCCCAGTTCCCCGGCGTTGGGACTATTTTCGCTGAGTCTTCAGCCATTCTTCGATCGCATCGACCACGTGATCGATCTGGTGCTGCTGTGTATACAGGTGGGCTGAAGCTCGAATCAGCTTCCGTTCATGCCAGCGGGAAACCGGAATTTCGATCTGGTGTGTCTCCCACAAGAATCGTTGCAGGGAATGGACCGCTCCGGGCGGAGTGGTGTCATTCGGCAATGGCAACTGCATTGAACTCATCGATCCGTACCACTGCAGGTCGTCAGGTGATAACGGTGTCGCGCCAATGCGATCGATCAGCTGTATCCGGAAACTGCGGACAAGTGTATGAGAGTGGTTGCGGAAGTGATCGATTCCCCGTTGTTTCATGAACTGAATCGCATCCGGCAGGCACAGACAGCCGGTCGGGTCAAATGTCCCCGGCCAGTGGAACTCGTCCTTCCAGATTGGAGCGTTGGCATTCAGGCTGCGGCCCCAGCTAATGACGTTCGGCCGGAGTCCCTGCTTATGACGGGACCGGACATAAAGGAACCCCGTCCCGAAAGGAGCACAGAGCCACTTGTGGCAACTCGCTGCGTAGTAGTCGCAGTCGATCTGCTGCAGGTCGACCGGCACATGAGCAGGCGCGTGAGGCCCATCCACACAGACCGGAACGCCGATCGATTTCGCCCGGGCACAGATCTCTTTGATGGGGAAATTGAGACCCGTCGCCGAGGTGACATGACTCACCACAATCAGTTTGGTGCGAGGAGTCACAGATGCGAACAGGGCCTCAATAAGTTCGTCCGCCGTTGTCAGCGGAAACGGCAGTCGGGCCATCACGGTTTTGGCTCCGACCTTCTGGCAATACTGTCCCCAGATGCGGATGACTGCCCCGTATTCATGGTCTGTCAGCAGCACTTCGTCGCCGGCCGACAGGTGTGTGTTTTCGGCGACGATATTCATCCCTGACGTGGCATTGCTCGTAAAGATCAGATTCTCGACGGGAGCATTGATGAACTTTGCGAGCTCAAGCAGTGATGCTTCCAGCAATCCTGGCAGACGCCGGACGAAGAAGTCCATTGGGTTGGCTTCATGCTCACGAATCCATTTCGTTCGAGCCGCCTGCACGACGAGAGGCGAGGCCCCGAATGAACCATGATTCAGATACGTCACGCCGGGCTGAAATGCCCAGTCACTGGCATGATCGCTGCCATGATCGCTCGCTCGGAGGCCGGCGTTGCCATTCAAGAGGGGGGATGAAGATTCTTCCGCTGACATGAATGATCCTGCGAGTTCAACACACGTTCTGGACTCGAGGGAGGAGCACGGCTCCTTCAGTCCGAAGAGATTCCGATCGGCCTGTCACTGGTGGTGGCAAGCATCGTCACACCGACGCAAGTACCCTCGACAAGGTTCTGTCGATTCACGAGGAACGGCAAAAGGTTACCGTAATGATTCCGTCTGAGTCGGGGCATGCGGAGTGCGGAAGGAAGGAGGCTTCTCTCCGAAATACAGAGTGGTGCGATCCTGTCCGAACTTCAGATGGAGCCGCAGAGGATGCGTTTCAGTCAACCAGCTGATGCCAGACTCGTCGTCCGCAGCAGAATTCCGTCGCAGTTCCTCTCCGGTCTGTCGATTGAGAATCAAACTTTCCAGACGCCCGCGCCCTCTGGCAAACAGAAGGATTGGCCATTCACGCGGGAACTGGGCCAGTACACTTTGATTCTGGATTTCTTTCGACCACTGCACCCGACCATCTTTCCGGTCGAAAGAGCAGACAAGGCCATTGACCTCGGACATGATCAGGTCTTGGGAACGAACCCCGAAGGTCTGGCGTCGGATGGCATCGGTCCGGGAATTCGACGTGCACAACACGACCTGTTCCGGAAACTCGAACACAGCCAGATCTTCAATCTCCTGCTGTTGAGGAATTCGGAACTGATAGCGTTTTTTCCCTATCAATCCGTCGAAGACGGTGAGCTCGCGGTCCGGTGTGGCAAATGCAACGTCACGTCCTTCCACAATCGTCCAGCGTGACCCGGCTGGAGCCGAATGGGACCACACAATCTGGTCCTGAACAGGGTCATATAACTGCCAGGTCGGAGCGGACTGTTTCATAATCCGCACAGGGACGAAGCGACCCCAGTCACCATTCAGTCGTTCAAGACTGGTGAGTGCAGAATCCGGCAGTGCTCGCTGGAACAGATATTCACCGTCGAGGGCTCGATAGACCTTCAAGATCTGTTCGTCTGGCGGTTTCACGACGATGTAGCGATCGTCTCCGAACACTTCCGAACCCGGTGTGATATCCCGTCGATGCCAGAGTTCCCGACCGTTTCGAGGGCTCAGTGCGATCAGGTCGGTCCCATTCGTCAGACAGACGAGAGTGCGGGTGATCTGACTGGCATTCCCGGCCACCCGACCACCTCCGAGTTCTATGATCGATGTCCTCAGTCCCGTTCGGGGGTGACCGGAAAGCGGAGGAGCTCGGCCGCCGACCGATTCCACTTCGCCTGTCGTGGAGCGGTTCAGAACAAGCTGTGGCTGGTTTGAATCGGTCAGGAAGTCGATTAGCAGGATTCGATCGAGCAGAACGACCATGGCGAAATGGTCATGGAACGTCACATACCGCGCGAGTTCCGATTCCACGAAATAGCGAACACTTGGCAGCCCTGTTGGAATTCGTTCACGGTGCCGTCCCTGTGCGTCAAAGATCTCGACGTTTCCACCTGCCTGGTCAAGAAAGAAGCTCCATCCCTCCAGTGCCGCCGAAGTTGGGCCCAGGCGAGGAATCTGCATCAAGGATGAGCGGCTGGTCCCGATCTGGCTTTCTCCGACATGAATCGGCAACTTCCATTCGATCTTCTGGGCCATCAGCTCGACAAACTGAGGGTCCGTTCGGGTTGCCAGTGCGAGCTCACTGGACGTTCCGGACTGGCCGGCGAGCGTCAGCGACTCACTTTCCAGAATCGTGAGAAGTTCTTGCAGGAACGTGACGTCCCCAAGGGATCGAGCCATCGGCAGCAGCAACGCGGCTGCGTTCACTCGAACCATAGGGTCCTCATGCTTGAGAAGAGGATGCAGAATGGCATCCAGATTGTGCCGCGACTCCGAGGGAAACGTTTTCCCGGTGAGAAGGGCAATCTTTGTTCTTGCAGGCAGCCAGTCATCTGGAAAGGCGGGCAGCAATCGGAGCAGGGACTCCACAGGGGCTTTCTCGGCCCAGCTTTGTAATTGTTGAAGCAGGGAAGCCCGCGTTGGCTCGTCTGCCTGCTGCAGGATCTCTTCCATTCTGGCAAGCGACCAGCGGGTGCTCGTTGCGCCCCATTGACTGTCCACATCCTGCACGGAGTCATTGGCAGGAAGCAGCGACAGGATTTTGAGGTAGTCGCGGAAGGCAGGGATTGGTTCACCGGCCAGCTGGAGTCCACGGCCAAATGTTTTGAGGAACTGTAATCGCTGATCGGCACCCTGTAATGTCGGTTCCAGACGTTCGGCTTCAGAGCGATACGTCGCGAAGTCCGTTCTCAGACCGTCGAGTAGCGACCAGATCAGGATGGATTGTGCCCCGGTCTGCTTCGAATCGATAGAAGCCTGCTTCAGGTCTTTGAGACCTGATTCCAGTTGCCCTTGTTGCAGTTTCCATGCTCCGCGCAGGCCTTGGGCCACTCCACGAGTGGCATCGTCTTTCATCGCGGTGGCGATGGCCTGATCCAGCCATTGCCGTGAGCGGAATCCGCCGACGCTGGTGGAAGTCTGCACGAACAGCTGTCCTTCCGCTGCAGCCAGATTTCCGACAGGCTCCCCCGGGGTGACTGGCAATCGCGTTAACAGTCGTCCGGTTGGGAGATCGATCACAGCAATCTCCCCGGTCTGCAGTGGCTGCAGGAACTGGGAGTCCATTCGGACGCCGCGCCCGGATGGAAGCGGAATCGGGATGGATCGTTTCCATCGAGACGTGCCGCCAGTCAGATGAATCGAAGTGATTTCGCTGCGACCGACAAGGATCAGCTCGTCCTCGTAAACCGTCGCTGCATAGAGGGCCTGTCCGCGCTGGATTCGCTCATTAAAGACCGGAGTTCCGTCATGCAGTTTCAGGCAGATCAGTGCATCATCATCAGGCGGAGTGAAAATGACATAATTGCCGGAGACCATGACCCGCGAGTCGAACCAGCGTTTGTCGGACAGAAGTTCCTCACGGGCATGAGAAGCAGCGAGATTCTGTGGTCGAATCACCCGCATCATCATCGTCTGAGTCTGTTGTGGTGAAGGGAGTGAGGCATAGAAATGCGTCCACTCGACGCGACGCCGCAAGGGGTCCACGGCGGTCAGCGTGCCTTCCCCTGTCGGGCAGATCAACAGACCATCGCTATATGCGGGCATGAGGCCAGAGAGACGTCGGGCGTCATCGAGAACCAGATCACGATCGGGATTCAACAGGCCGATCGACCACAGAATCGAACCTGTCTCCGGATCCAGTTCATACAGCTGCACCTGACCCCGTTCCTCGCCAAGCACATACAGATGTCCTTGGACGGGAAGTGGAGCTCCGAGAAAGAAAATCTCGCGAGGATCATCCAGGTCCGTGTTCGCTGAGGTGAGATGTGTCCCCAGCGGCCAGGCGATTTTGCCTTCTGTTTTCAGATCGTAAGCAATCAGTCGATTGGATCGCTGCGGAAGCAGCGGGTGGCGCTGCGTGTTTTGAAGCATCCGCATCGGGCTTGTTGTGCCAACCAGCTGACACCCGGTGATCGAATAGACTCGTTGACCATCAGTGCTGATTGAGTTGGATGTCAGATCCCGCCATCCCCGCATTGCAGAGAAAAGATTTCGCATCTCTTCCCGGGCGGTATCCTGAGATTCGCCGGCTGAGTACGACCACTTCGCCAGATAGTCAAAGGTCTCATCGATGACTAGTCCGTTCCAGACGAGCTTTCCTGACTCCGCATCAAACGCTTTCACGCTTCCGGGACCAGGGGCGATGACCAGTCCATGAATCGCGATGGGCTGGGCAGCTGGCATCGCGGGGCGATTGGATTCGTTCTGCAATCGTCGTTGCATCGACTGCATGAGTCCCCGGGTGTCATCTCCAAGACGTTTAGCCATCTCAGGCGCATCCAGCAGCCAGAAGTCGTAAGTATCATCGATCAGTGGTGATCGCCATGCGACCTCGGTGAACGCAGGGGCGGGGAGTGATTTGCTGAGATGACTCACCCCACTATAGGGCATTCTCCAGTCGAGATTGGGCGTGTTGTCAGACGATCGCTCTGATCGTGTCGAGGCGACATCCAGGAGCTTCTGATCTGCCGGATCTTTGAAGATATTTGCATGTCGGGCAAGGAGGTCTTTTGCTCGCGAGCGTTCTCCGCAGGAGGTCAGCAGCCGGACCGCAGCTTCCAGATTGGCTCGCGGATTCTCTGTCCCGGGGTGCAAGGCGAGCCGCTCAAGGGAGCGGACCGCCTGAATGATGTTTCCGTTGTCCTCTTCGATCTGGGAGAGCAACTGCAGTCCGGCCGCCCCCGCCTGAGTCAGCTCGAATCTCCGGATGAGTTCTTCCAGCTGCAGGAGATTCTGCTGAGTCCTAGCATCGTTCAACACCTGCTGGGCGGCAGCACCATAGAGGCGTTCATACTCCTCATGGTGTTTCCTGAACTGCCCTTCAATGAGCGAGAATAGAGAGACCGGTGCCGCTCGGTCTTCCGCGACAAAGAAATCACCATCGTGATCAAGAATTTCCTGCAGAGTCTGCAATCCCTCGGTGATCTTTCCCGACTTCAGTGCTGACTCGGCTTTCAGAAATGCAGTCTGGGTGAGGTGCTCCCGGGGGAGTCTTCGTGTCGGACTGAGATCCGAACCCAACTCTCGCGGGGGTGCTATTAACGGAGGACCGAACTGTGCGAAACCGGAAGCTCCCAGCACGACGAGGATCGCAGCCAGAAATGCGAAGGTGATTGCGATCTGTTTCAACTCAATGTTCCCTCGAGGCATCATGAATTGATCTCGTTCTCAATAGAGGGCCAAGTCCCGGGTGGGGAGCCGATCCGTCACGACAGGGGCCTGACCATTTGCAGGCGAGCAGCCAGGCAGATGGTGCATCTGAGAAGGCTGAGGAATGTCAGTTCAGGATATCTTTTCGCAACTGAGTTCGGGAATCATAAATCAGGAAATGACGTCCAATGCGCATGAAAAAACCCATCGCGATTCGTCGCGACGGGTTCTCTGATTTCGCCGTCCGACCGGTGGAATTCCACGGGCCCGGGTGAATCAAATTAGTTCAGGATGTTGCTCGTCTGCTTCACGAGAGCGGCGATCTTTTCGTTGGTCAGATCGGATGCTTTCAGAGCTTCGTTGACTTTCAGTTTTCCATCGACCCACATCATGACGGTGACGTCAGCGTCTTTGGAAATCTTGTACTTGGCTGGTCCTGCAGCGCCGTCGAAGGTGGTCAGTGGAGTGTTGGCCACGCTGACTTTGGCGGCGGTTTCCTTCAATGACTTTTCGGCAGCAGCTTCTTCGTCAGTCAGCAGAACGACGAATGCTTTCATGTCCTTGTTCTGGTTCTGGCCGACCACTCCGTCGATCTGGTTGATCAAAGCAGGAACGTTGCCGTCCACGCTACGGGTGAAGATGCTCACAACCGGACGATCACCATAGCGGCAGCGATAGCAGAGCTTGGTTCCAGCGGCGGGACCGGTCACGTCTTTCACGTAGAACGCTTCAACACGTGAGCCGACATCCAGACCATCGGCAAACGCCATGGCTGAAAATGCGGTCAAAGCGACTGCCATTGCAAGCAACTTCTTCATGCTATCCCTCTCCCTCGACTGAACGATGATTGAGGCCGGGATTCGGTTGAATCGCGGCAACATGCACGGCACAAGAGACACCGATGGAGCAGGCAAGTCGCTGCCGGTTTTTCCAGCTCGGACGCCTGACTCCTGATCGCTCCCTCTAGAGACGATCATATAAGTAGTGATTCTACTCACTCTCGGATCAGGAGTCGAGGTCCAAAAAACTCTTCTAACCGCTCCAACCCATTTGAAGGGACTCTTTCAGGGGATCACCCAGAAAGAAACGCAGGTTTGGTAAAGGACGTCGCCACCCATTGCCAGCTCACCTGCACTCCCGAATTACTGGGCCAGCGGCATCGACTGCAGGGATTCAATTCGTCCTTGATAGAGTTCGCGGATATCGCTCAATCCATAGCGGATCATGGCGAGCCGTTCCATCCCCAAGCCCCAGGCGAGAACCGGATGCTTGCACCCGAGAGGCTCTGTCACTTCCGGACGGAAGATCCCGGATCCCCCCATCTCGATCCACTTTTGACGGCTCTCGAGATAAACCACAACATCCACACTCGGCTCAGTATAGGGATAAAACGCCGGTTTGAATTTGACCCGTTTGAATCCCATTTTCTTGTAAAAGGTCTCGAGCGTACCAAGGAGCGAGGCGAGGGAAGCGTGTTCGTCGATCACAATTCCGTCGACCTGATGGAAGACCGGAAGGTGTTTGTAGCTCATTGTTTCATTACGACAGACCCAGCCCACGCAGAATGATTTCAGCGGAGGATTCGGATTTCTCGCCAGAGCGCGGATCGTCGAGGCCGTCGTATGAGTTCTCAAGACCACCTGTCGGGCTCGTTCCGGTGACCATTTGTAGCCCCAGCCTTCGGATCCGGTGTCGCCGCCGTCTTCGTGAGCCCGTCGCACACGATCAACAAGGGCCTCGTCTCGCGGCAGTCGGGTGACTGCCGGCTCATCCATATAAAAGGTGTCCTGCATATCCCGCGCGGGGTGGTCCTGCGGCTGGAACAGGGCATCGAAGTTCCAGAATGACGATTCCACCATTGGGGAAACGACTTCCGTGAATCCCATCTCCAGATACGCCCGGCGCGTCTGCTCAATAATCTTGCGGAGGGGATGCACCTTGGCGGGATGAACTGTCTCAGCCGCTAACGTCACGTCATAAGGACGCAACGTGATTCCGGCCCAGGCACCGGACCGCAAGTCTTCTGCAGTCAGAAGGTTGCGTTCCTTTTTGAGTGAAATGCGACCATCGGTCCAGAGTTGACGACCGCTGTCCGTCAAAGACAGGGAACGCCGGGTTCGCGGTTTGATCTTCGCCAGTTCCCCCCGTTTACCGAGCAGCGTCTTGACTCGATTGGGATCCCGAAAACTCTCGAGTTCGCGGGGCTCTCCGTTCGCGACGATTAATGCTTCTTCGTCTGCGTCATAGGCCTTACCGTTGTCGGCGGCGCGTCCTGCTTCTGTGATGCGGACTCCCTGTTTGTCTTTTTCAATCCAGCCCCGGGCGGCGCCCCAGCGGAAAACTTCATTCACGGGAATCTTGGCCGCGGCGGCGACCTTGGCGAAGTCGCCAGTTGGGATCTCGCCACCGGCATCGACGAGGAGCCGCAGTGCGAGGCGTTCGGGTAACCCGGCGCGAACCAGATCTGCAGCCGTTTCGCCGGGAACGAGTTCGTCCACTTCCCGTTCGTCGATCTGCACTAGCCCTTGCCCCGCAAAATCGTGGACGGCGGCCATGATGCGTGACTGGTCCAGTTTGAGTTCCCCAGCCAACTGCGAGACCGCAACCGGACTCTGTTTGTGCAGGGCCTCCCAGACGGAATAGGCAATTTCATCAAACTGCAGAGACTGAGTCATGTGAATTCAGCAGAACATCAAACAGGGAGGACGATTCAGGAGAATCCAGGTTCCGTTGAAAAATGCCCCGGATTCCCCACGGGTGCCGCTTATCGTAGCAGGCGACCCCGTCACACGGGAGTGCGGCTCGTCCTGCGAATTCCGATTGCTCGCACGAATACGCCCAGATCCAAATGGCGGACGGGCTGAGATCAGGAGAGGGCGAT
This sequence comes from Planctomycetota bacterium, assembly GCA_023417655.1. Classification (GTDB taxonomy): domain Bacteria; phylum Planctomycetota; class Planctomycetia; order Planctomycetales; family Planctomycetaceae; genus Planctomicrobium. The sequence goes on from JAEZFD010000062.1 coordinate 27,890, forward strand.
GTCCCCCCGGCCCACCCGCTGGGGCCGACAGATAAGAAATGGCTTCTGTCGCGATGTTGCAAAAAGACGCATTTCACTTCCGGGCGCTGCCTCTACCACCGCTGTAAACCGGATTCTCATTGGAACTGACGCCGGGTTGGAGTCAGCGTGAAATGAATGTCGATCTGGTGCAGCAACATGGCGGTAATCTGATGTTTATGAACTGATGCCAGATAGCTCATGTATTGTATCGGAAGCGATTTAAGTCGCAGCAGTTTTAGAGATTTTCCGTCATACCACCTGAGCGTGAGCTAGCTTTGCGAGATGGATCTCTCCGCCTTTCTAGCCGTTGTTCCCTATCGCTGCGTTTGCGGAAATGCAATCGCACTGCTGAACAATGATGCGCGGAGCTGTCTCGTCTGCGGTCGGGCTGTTCCAACGTCAGCATTCGATCGTGGAGATGCGACGATCATCGGCGGTTCCGAACCACCGGAAATGAAACCGGAAGAGTTCGACCCGATCCTTCGACAACGTTTCCGCCACTTCCGCGTTCTTGGGCGGCTCGGCCAAGGCGGAATGGGAGCGGTTTATCGCGCCGTCGACGAGTCTCTCGAACGCGACGTTGCTCTGAAAGTCATTCGGACTTCGAAGAACAATCAATCCGAAAAGCAGATGATGCAGCGTCTGCTTCAGGAGGCACGAGCCCAGGCCCGGGTGACCCATCCGAACGTCGTTCAGGTTTACTTCGTCGATGCGGAAGCCGAAATCCCTTTTCTGGCGATGGAACTCGTCCCCGGGATCACTCTTGAGGATCGCCTCCAGGCAGGCACGATGGAGTTCCTTGAGATCATCGACGTTGCCATTCAGGCGACCAAGGCGCTCAAGGCCGCGGCCCAGTATCACATTGTGCATGGCGACATCAAACCGGCCAATCTGTTGATGTCGACGGAAGGCACCCTGAAGCTTTCGGACTTCGGGCTGGCTCGCTCAGTCGATCAGATGGCTCAGGAGCCGACTGGAATTGCCGGGACGCCGAACTATCTGTCCCCGGAAGCCTGTCGGGGGGCGACGACGGACCACCGCTCCGATATGTACAGCCTGGGCATCCTGCTCTTTCAGTGTACCTTCGGTCGGCTCCCTTATTCGACAGCAGGCGAACCGTTGATGGCCCGTTTAAGGGCACATATGGAATCTCCGGTTGATTACCCGCAGACGTGGCCGTCAGAAATCCCCATTGAGTGGAAAGAGGTTCTCGATACCCTGTTGGCAAAGAATCCAGCGGACCGTTATCCCGACTACAACACGCTGGGCGAGGCTCTCGAACGCCTCCGGCCGATGGAGCTTCCTATTGCAGGACGACTGGTCCGTGGATTTGCGTGGGCCATCGATCTTGCTGTCGTCTTTCTTCTGATTCAGTTTTTCCGTGACTTCGCGAAGGAAAGCCTGTTACTGGAAAACTCTGCAACGGCTGATCTGGCGACTGTCGGATTCAGTGTGGTGGCACTCCTTCTGATTGCAAAATTGCAGTCGATGACTGGCAGTTCGCCCGGCAAACAGCTGATGCAGATCCGGCAAGTTGATGAGCACGGGCTGCGTGTGGGTGGCCTCAATCTCTTTCAGCGAGCATTCTTCCAGCTGATGCCCGTCTGGGCGTCAGTCGCATTAAGAGGGTTTGTCGCAATCGGGATGCCGATGGCAGGCTGGATCGCGGGAGCGGTTCTGGGAGCGATCTCTCTCGCAGATGCGCTCTGTGCAGTCTTCCGGCCAGACCGGCGGAGTTTACACGACTTACTTATCCGCACTTATGTGGTGCTCGATACGACGCTCCATAAGCGCTCCGGGAAGTTTGTCCGCCCGCGTCGTCGACGTCGAGCTGATGAAGATTCCCGCGATCTGACAGTGCAGACCTTGAAAGAGGCCAGTACGCAGTCCGCTTCGTGGACATCGCGCGCACGATAAATCGACGGCGTCATCTCTCAATGACCGCTCGACACGAAAAGGGGCGGTTTTCAATCACTGCGAGCGTCGGGTGAATACCTCACTTTGTTCCCGCGTCCATTGAGTTTCCCAGTCAAAAATAAAACAGGCCCTGTGAATCCAGTGGACTCACAGGGCCTGTTGTCCATTTGGACGTCAGCCGTTCCCGCAGCAATCGACCTTAGTTAGGCACTGCATTGCCGTTGACGATGACGGTGGTTCCGCCGGTTTGCGATGGGAACAGAGTTGCGAACTCGACGTAACGTGGAGGATTGTTCGATGGGAACACAGTGTTGTTCACGGTTCCGATCAAGGTGATCACGCCTCGGACATCGACGAAGTGGAAGCCGCGTTCGGTGGTGAAGACAGTACTGTTGTTGTTCGGGTAGAGATCGATAGTGTTTCCGTTGAGAGTAACAGTTGTATCTCCGTTGTTCCCGAAGATTCGTGAGAATCGAACGCCGGTTCCGACCGGGCTGGTCAGCTGAATGAGGTTATTTGAGATGTCAATTTCATTATTCGATGACAGGAATGAAAGGTCGATTCCTGTCGAGTTGGCACCGTTCATTACGATACCCGAGTTCGGGATCAGGAATCCATCCTCATCAAGCTGCTGGTGATCCCGGATGAAGACGATCGACGAGCCTGTGAACAGACCTGAGATCCCGATGGCATTTGCACCGCCAGTTTGAATTGAGTTTCCGGCGATGTCAAAGTCACCGTTCCCGGTCACGATCAATTCAATCCCTCGCTGATTTGCTCCGTTCCCAGCCGAAATCTGGTTCCCGCTGATTGTACCATTGGCGGTTCCCTGCCATTCGACGGCGAGGGCTGCCCCGCCTGTTCGATTCGCTGAGAGAGAGTTGGTTGAGGTCAGGTCAGCCGGGTTACCGTTGTTCTGCACGAACAGGTTCAAGGTCACAGGGCCAGGGATGTTGTTGGCCGTACGGACCAGGATCATGTCGCCCGCGACCACTGTGGTCAGGCTGTCCTGAATGTTGTTGTTAAGGATTCGGAAGTCATAAGAAATGTCATCCAGAATTCCGTCGCCATCGACGTCGGCCTGATTTTGGGTTGCAACGAGTTCTATGGCTTCCTGCGCTCGAGTGACGCCGTTGCTGGTCAGGCTGGAATTCTCAAGGCGGAAGGAGCTGACATCCTGAGCGTAGATCCCTTCGCCACCTGAAGCGTTGATGCTCAGTCCGTTCAGAGCCAGCCCTGCAATCGCACCGTTCCGGTTTGTCAGCAGGTTATTCGCAACGACCCCTCGCACGTTTCCATTGAAGTTCATGTTCTGCAGGCTGACGGCCTGAGTGTCATTAAAGAAGGCACCGGTGCCTGCAGGGTTAGTGGGGGCAGATCCGGCGGGACCTGTCATTCCGGAGATCGTTCCGCCCGATCCAGGAGCCGAGTTGAGCCCCGTCACGGTGAATGCACCTTCGCTCTGGTCGACCAGAATCCCGTAGTCGGCATTGGTCGCACTGACTGACTGCAATACCACCGAATGCTGTTGCCGCTGCTGGAATACGTTGCCGTTGCCATCAGGAGGGACTCCATTCACGGTCAGGACTTCGATTGCCCGGCCGCCGGTGATGGCAAGAACTCCTCCGTTGATGTTCACAATAGCGTTGTCCTGGAGCAACACTCCGCGAGAGTTCGTCCCTGTGACGTTCACGCTGCCGAAGTTGACACCACCTTCCTTGATGTTGTCCTGTACAAGCACACCATAAGAGGTTGCTCCTGCCTGCCCTTCAACATTCACTGAGTTAAAGTTAATGGCCCCGTTTGTATATCCAAGCAGTACTGGATTTGCCTCGTCGGTGAAATCGGTGTTGGAGCGAACGTCGATTGCGGAGTAAACCGCTCCGTTCTGGTTAAAGACGGAGGTCAAGCCCCCAAATGTCGCCGACCCATTGTAGGCAGCGATTGCGACACCATATCCACGAGCATTTGTCGTGTTCCCGGCGAGCCCGCGGTTGTTGATGACGATGCCATTCGTGCGGACGTCGAAGTTCTCTTTGCTGATATATCCCAGTCCGAACGAAGCATAATTGGCATTATTGATGGTGATCAGGCCATCCGAGACGAATCGACCGAACGTGTCCAGCCCGTCGTCGGCAATGTCAACAATCTCAACTCCGTTTCCAAGGCTGCCGTTTATGGTCAGCGTGTTCATGAAGTTCAGCGTTCCACTGGCTGAGTCGAACTTCACTGCTGCATCCGTTCCGGTAAACCCGGTTCCCAAACCGTTGACGTTGACGCTGTTGACGAAGCGAACGACACCTGTCTGACTTCCCTGGGTTAACAGGTCCTCAATCAGGATCCCGTGTCCGCGTCGGTTCTGAATGTTTGTCTGCCCCGAGACGGTCACGACGCCGGAGTTGGCGACACCGGGCCGAGGTCGGAGATTCCGGACGACGAATGCATCGCCATCATTTCCGCCGAGCTGATTGATCACGAGATTTGAGAAGTTCACACCGCCATTGAAATCGCCGATATAGACAGCTCCTTCATTCGGATCCAGGATCTGGGTTCCATTCAGGACGATGTCACCGAAGCTGACGAGAGCGGTTGCCGGAACGTTGTTTGGATCAGTTCCGACCACTCTAATCCCCGCACCTCCCTGATCTTCAATCAGCAGTGTGCTGAGGTTGACTGATCCACGCACGTCCACCAGTTGAACTGAGTAGCGGTGAGCTCCCAGAGCGGCATCAGTGTTATTGATCTGGTTGTTGTCACCAGTGAACACCAGATTGAAGAGGTTGCTCGGGCTGCCGTTATCTCCACGGACCTGAATTGCATCCAGTCCCGCGATGTTAATCAGGCCGACATTCGTCGCTTCAAACGTCCCGGTGTTGTTTTCCAGATAGATCCCGTTTGCATCCTGCACATTGCGGACGGTCACGGAGTCCAGTGTATTCACGATTTCTCCGCCGCCGAAGCCCCGGCCCATCGCGACGATGGCTCCTGAGCTTTCAGCCCCGGTCCCCGTGAAGTTGTTGATGTCGATGCCGGCAAACCGCGTATTGTTGGCGTTGTACCGGACGGCATAATCCCCGGTGACCCCTTCGATGACAGGCTTCGAGAAGCCGGGAGCCGAAATGGTCGGCATCAGGATGTTGCCGCTCAGATTCTGGACGGCAAGCTGAATCGTTGGGACGGTCTGCTCCCCGATGATCTGCAGGTAATCGCGGTCAATCGAGACCGCTTCGGTAATGACACTGTTGCCTTGCACAAAGACGATGTCGGCGCCAGGCACGGCCATGGCATTGTTCAGGTTATTAAAGGGATTCCCCAGCGTACCGTTTCCACCCGCAGGTGCGGTGGTGTTGACCTGATAGATGACGTATGGATTGCCAGTGCGAGGATTGATCGCGGTCTCAGGTTCCGCCAGGAAGCTGCCTTCGAAGGCAACCATTGTGCGGTTCCGGCGGACCCACTCGGCCAGGCGGTGATGCTGCGAATGTCCAATTCGCTGGCGATGTCCGAGATGCTGCCAGTAGTTGATATCAATACCGAACAAGACGTTCGTTTTGAATGTCTTGTCGTGCATGACTTCCAGGAACATGTGCGACGTACGCTCGAGGATGTCTCCATCCATTCGAACACGCCATCCCCAGACTTCGTCAATGGAATCGTCAGTCGATTTGTAGTTGTAGAAGCCGGCTCCGGCCTCCAGATTGAACCGCTGTGCCAGCTCCCCAGGGATCGGCATGCTGAACAAGGTGTCAAACCCTTTCAGCACTGTCGCTGTGAAGACGCGCCGCTGGAAAGCGAGATAGGTTCCCTGTGCTTCACCGGGATTCACGTCAGCGAGGGGGCGGTCAATAAAGTGCTGCGACCCAGCTTCAAACCGCTGGTCCACAATCTGAAAGGTTTCGCCCGTGGGGTTGTACCAGTTTCCGCGAATATCCAGATATTCACTGAGAAATTCGCCGCTTACACCCCATTGTTGAAACTTCGGGCCGCGTGATTCATCGATATCCCACCAGCCGGACGCACCGATGATGGAATTCGTGCGATCAAAGTAATATCGGGCACCTGCCCCGAGGTTACCTGCCACTCGACCGTTGTTTCCGACGTTCAGGCGGCCTTCACCGAACAGGACCAGGTCATCGACATAGACGAACGGTGAAAGGTCGAAGTAGGTAATTGCCTGAGTACGACCGACAGTTCGCCCTGCTTCATGACCCGCACGGCCTTTGAACCCGGCTCCTCCGACGACATTCGGTTCGTCATTTTCAATCTGATACTGATTGAAGACGTTGTTCGGATTGCCATACCCCACCATGGCCGACCCGGACACGTCATCCTGATAAGGCAATGTGTATTGTGAGTTAGCAGAAGGCTCTTGGGCCTGGACAATTGCAGAAGATCCGCCAATCACCGTGAATGCCGCCAGACACGCCGAGATGGCATTACGGAGGAAACGAGGGCGGTTGGACCAGATTTTCTGGATCGAGTGAATATTGTTCACTGCAGCGGGTTCCAACAACATGGGGGTACCACCTGCGCAGACTGAATTAGGACTCGTGTGAAATGGTTTCCCAGTGTCCGTCACCGCATTCGCTGAGACTTCATCATGAGGCCCGGCCTGAGTGACCGGCATGGGCGCGAACTGCGATTTCGAGTGCTTCAAGTTCATGATCGAAACTGCGGATGGGGAATACGGACCGGGGGGATGGCCAGACATTCAGCGAGACACGACCGCCTTGGGAGGGCGAAATGTGTTCGACGAAGAAGGGAAGATCGTGATCTGATAGGGGAATTTGGCGGACCCTACTCAAAGGGTGTTTTTGCGAGAAGACAGACTCAAATCCGATTCCGTCGCAAATCGAGGAATCTGACGGCTCGAATTCACCCCTGATACGAATCTTTTAAGAGGCGTAAAGCATGGTGTGTATTGCGGATATGTGATCCGGAGTTGTTCCGCAGCACCCGCCAATCACCCGGAGTCCAGATTCTTTCCAGCGTTCTGCAAATCCGGCGTAAACTGCCGGTAATACGCCGGAAGTTGACTCCCAAACTCTATCAGGCATTAGCCTTCCGGTGTTTGCGTACGCCCCGAGGGGGTAGGGGACTTCTTGCTCGAGAAGCGGACGTAGCGTAGGTAGAACCTCTTCCGCTGGCAGGCAGTTCACGAGGACTGCCTCAGGGGCAAGCGGAGCCACCGCTGACCAGGCATCAAGCAGGCTTTCTCCTGACAACAGTGAGCCGTTCCGCAGGCAGGCGAAACTGATGAAGAACGGAAGTCCTGAACGACCCGCTGCCCGCGCCGCGATGACGGCTTCCTGAATCGTCACCTGTGTCTCAATCAAAATCAGGTCGACTCCGGCAGTAACCAGGTTCTCGACCATCATTCCATGCTCATTCACCAGCTCAGAAACGCCCGGGGTGAGGTGAGGGGAATAACAGTCAGCCAACGGGGCAACACTTCCGGCGATCATCACATGTGTCTGGCCGGCAGCTTCTCTGGCAATCTCCACTGCACGGCAGGTCAGGTCGCGTGCCGAGACTTTGCGTCCGAGCGTGGCCACGTTTCTGTGATGCGTGCGAAATGTATTCGCAGTCAGAATGTCAGCCCCGGTCTGAACGTAATCCCGATGAATCTCGCGCAGGACTGTCGGATCATCCAGAATGACTCCGGCCGTCCATGAAGGGTGGCTCAGGTTAATTCCTCGTCGATGCAACTCGGTTCCTGTCGCACCATCGAGCAGCAGGGGCGGACCATTCTGAAGTCGTTTCATCAACATGGAAGACAGATTCATCGCATGCAATGTGTTGCTATCTGCTCATTTCATTGGAACAGGTGTTGATGCAACGGCGGGAAACCGGTGAAATCCTGAAGTTCATTTCGAACTTCGAAAGAACGTCCATGCAATGAGTGCGTTCTCACGAGTCGGCTTGAATCTGATTCAGCGTCCGGGCCGGATGGCTGTCTCTTCGCGTCAGATCCGCTCACCTCAATAAAGTCAGGGCCATTCGATGTCAGAGCGTCCAATCGGTGTCTTCATTTTAAGCATTCTGATGATCATCGGAGGAGTCTTTCTTGCTCCCGTGATGATCATGGTGATGTTCACGCCGCAGGACGTTGTTGATTCCATCGAAGTCATCGGCGTCAACATGATGCTCGTGGCCTTCGCTGGGATGTTTATCGCGCTGCTCTCGATAACAGCCGGTGTTGGAATGATATTGGGGACGCGCTGGGGGTGGTATCTCGGCACCTTCTATTACGTCTATTCCATTGCCCGTTCACTTTCGGCACTGGTGACATTGGCGTTCCTGCCACTGGGAGAGCTGGTCCAGGAAGCATCTTCGCAGAATCAGTATGTGAAATTCTCAGTGAGGGCGCTCATCTCGTTTCTCATCCTCCTTTACCTGCTTCGTCCCTCCGTAAAAGAGTCATTGGACGCAGGGGATGAAAGCACCGGCCGTGCGCTGCTGATTATGGTCGGAATCTGTGTGGGCATCACGCTGCTGGGAACCGGCCTGAATTACTTCGTCGTCTCGAATTGAGGCTCCTGAGTTCGACTCCGTAGTGAGGCGATTTCGCGACGTGTGATGCCCTGTTGCGACCGCTGTCTCATTGCCTGTGCCGCAAGGCACTTACGCCCGACGACGGGGGTGGCAAGTCGCCAGAGGTCGATCACGTGATGCTGAAAGTCAACAGGAGCTGCGGCCTCTTTACAGGTGGAATCCTCTTCTGTTCAGGGAATTTGACGATCGCTTAAGTGTCGCTGTGGTGGGGCTTTGCGTTCTGTCGCTTGGTGGGGATTTGTTCATTTGACGGGGAGGGTTGTCAACTTCCGGCACATCCCCTGCTTATGTCCTTGAACATCAAAGTCACCCCCACCAAGGAAATAAAAATGTCTGCTCTCAACGCCCTGCTGAACGACGAAGCTGGTTTCATTGTCTCTGCTGAACTGGTTCTGATCTCCACGATCGCTGTGCTGGGGATGATCGTTGGCCTGAGCGAAGTCTCCCTGAATGTGAACAACGAACTCGAAGATGTCGGTTCAGCGTTCGCCAGCGTGAAGCAGGACTTCCGGATTCACTGCACAAACGGCCACAAGGCCAGCATGGCCGGCAGCAGCTTCCATGACTGCCCGGACTTCTGCGACGGACAGTATGACGTTCAGTAATCACTGCTGAATTACCGTCCTCGCCACCGCCTTGATGAACTCCCTGTGCATTCTTCCTGAAGATTTTTATTCACTCTGATTGATTTGGAATTCCTGCCATGACTGCTCTCAACGCCCTGCTGAACGACGAAGCTGGTTTCATTGTCTCTGCTGAACTGGTACTGATCTCGACAATTGCTGTGTTGGGAATGATCGTCGGCCTGAGCGAAGTCTCCCTGAATGTGAACAACGAGCTTGAAGATGTCGGTTCAGCGTTCGCCAGCGTGAAGCAGGACTTCCGGATTCATTGCACGAACGGCCACAAGGCCAGCATGGCCGGCAGCAGCTTCCATGACTGCCCGGACTTCTGCGACGGACAGTACGACATTCAGTAATCGGTCTGAAATCTCGCCCAGAGAACAGAGGCAGGACGCCTCTCACGGAACAACACGAATTGCCGGGGATGGCATCGCCGGGGGGTGACTCGCCATCTCCGAAAAAGGCTCTGAACGAATTTCGTTCAGAGCCTTTTTTGTTGTCAGTATGCAGTTGCATATGCTCTGGCGGGGGGCAAGCGGAGTGCTTTATGGGACCGGCTGCAGAAGGGGGATCGCCTCCCCGTAATACATCAGAGAACGATATCGATAGAGTTCGGACTGAGACATCAGGTAAGGCTGAGTGAAGACAGGACGAGGATTGACGATTTGCTCGGCGTGATTGGTTCGCATGATGACTGTAGGGCGCTGCTGTCCGAAGAGGAGTTCCATCGCGGCGTCATGTCGATAGCTGGGGTTGGCGAGATACTCGGCCCGACGGTAGGGGATTGATTCGTAGATGCGCTGGTAGTTGTCCGACGTTGCGCCATTTCGGGGTGCCGGGGTGATCAGGATTGTCCATTCATCAAACGTTGTGGCAGTGGCCAAAGTTGTGGTCGTGGCCTCCGAATAGACCGGGATCGCTTCAGATGGAGAACTTGTTCCCGCTTCGCTCTCGGTCTTTGCCGGGGGAGGGGATGGCAGAGGAGGGATCAGCGGATCGGCCTGAGTCTCGGCAGCGAAGAAAAGAATCAGAGCGATTGCTGCTGCGCGAACCAAATGGAGCTGTCCCACTTCGATTCTCCGGTCGATTCTCCGAGAGGTGGGTACTCCCTTCCTTCTGGGAGAATGGGTGATAAGGGCCATCAGGCTTGGGGTCGGCATGAAAACTCCTCAACAAACGCATCGCCCGAGGAAGGGACTCGGGAATTCCGATGTTCGACCGTAAGGTGTCCCGCTGACGGTTGTCAAAAGGAACTTTTGTGACTTTGTGAAATCGTCAGCCGTCCCAAATGCAGTGAGAGAGTCGCATTCAGGCGATTTTGCAGTGGCTCAAGTCTCGAACAAATCGAGCCTTCCGCCCTCGTTTCGAATTCATCTTGGTCAGTTTTCCATGACCAATTAAACTCGCCCGCGAATCCGTTTCGGGTTCTGACATTCGAGGTCTCGCCCCCTTTTTTCCGGTCAGTTTTCGGTCAGTACCGACCAGCCTTGGCACATCCCTTCCTGAAACTCCCATTCCTCCGGATTCCTTTTCGATTGCAACAGGGCTGCCTCTCCAACTGTTGCATTTAAACAAGTGTGTGCCGTGTTCATCATTCGGGAACACAATGCAAATCTGAACTGCGTTTACCGACCCGGAGCCGACTGGCACCGCGACGGTAGGGCGGTGCGCGCTTGGGCTTCGGTGGTTGCGAGTCGCTACGTCATTCTCGCTGCACTGCTGATGAGTTGCTGGGGCTGTGGTTCAACGAAACAACACATGGCGACGGAGCAGATGCTCGCGTCGGAAGCCGTGGATGCAGCGGTCGCGCGACTGGACTTCACCCCGCTCTCCGGACAAAGAGTTTTCTTTGAAACCAAGTACATTCAGCACTGCAACGGCATTGGCTTTGTGAACGCCGACTACGTCATCAGTTCATTGCGACAGCAGATGGCGGCTGCAGGACTGCTCTTGGTCAGCGAACTCGATGAATCTGATTTCGTTGTTGAAGGGAGAGTGGGGGTTCTCGGAGCAGATGCCCACGAGATCGTTTACGGGATTCCCTCGAACAGCGCCATTGGAAGTGCCGCTTCGATTGCGGCCTCGGCTTCAACTGGCACACCGGCGCCTGCGACGATTCCGGAATTGTCACTGGCTCGACGCAATGAGCAGGCGGCGGCTGCCAAGATCGGGCTCTTCGCGTACTCTCGAGGCAGCCGGGAAGTGGTCTGGCAATCCGGAAGCTCGGTCGCCCGGGCGACTGCCAAAGATCTCTGGGTGTTCGGCGTGGGACCGTTTCAACGGGGATCCATCTATGATGGAAAAGTTCAGTTCGCCGGAGACTCACCGGTCGCCCCGATTCCCGGAAATCGGGAAGGGATGAACGGGACCATCATGGCTTATGACCAGGAAAACGTATTTCGAGATCCCGAGAGAGTGGCCAAAACTCTGGCTGGAAAAGAGAAAAGCGAGAAAGAGGAGGCTCCCAAAAAAGAGGTCGCGAGCGAGCCGGGGCAGCTTCCAGCCGATTCTCCTGGCTGGTTTGCACGTCCAATCCCAGGCAGAATGCCCGATGGCGAGCGGTCACTTTCTCCCGTCCAGCAGGCAGGCGGAGAGGTACGGCAACAGGAATAACCGCTCCAAAACACTGTGACAGGGCGCAGATGACAAAACTGTATTGACTTTCTGATCAAGAATCGCCGATAGTACCCCTCAGCAACGATTGACATGCGTCGGTCGCCAGCTAAGATTTCAAAAGACTATTGCTTCAGTGACGTCTGCTTCTGTTTGTTCCGTAAATTGACTTTTTGGAACACGAGGACGTCCCTCGCGTGGCGAAACCCGCGATGTTACCTTTTGGACGGTCAAGCAGCCCTTTCTTTCTTGTTGTAAGGTCTGTTCGTTCTGGAGTGGACTTGGCGGGGTCGTGACGAATTGCTGCGTCAACCGTTGCATTACCTGATTTCCGATTTGTCTGTTGAGACATAGACTGTTGAAGAGCAGAGCGGAAGTCTCAGTGAATTCGGTTGCAGGGTTGATCCTGGGGGTTTTAATCACTGGGGGCGACTCTTGAGAGTGCAGTCATTGAGGGAAAACGCTGGGGCTTGATTGCGTTGGATGGCCGCCGGTTTTGCCGAGTGCGACACTTGTTGTTGCGAGTCGCAAAGCGTCTGGTGGTGATCCTGTTTCTGTGGTGTCATCACGGGATCTGAGGCATCTGTTGGCTAGCTCGCACTCACTTGATTTGCGATGTCTGAGAGATTGCTGAATCTCATCTTGTGTGTCGGCTTTGTCAGACGTTATGTCTGCGAGCTGCGGTGACATACTGCTGAAACGACCAAAATAATATCGGCCAATGGGCTGAGCCACGTACTGAGTCTTGCGAAAGCGCGAGGCGAATTGTCTTGATTGCCGGGGCAGATATCCCCGGAAACTTTGAAGTGGTGTTTCGCGGTCAGGTCGGCAAGAGCAGTTGGGGAGCGTTATTGAAGGCTGGGCGATCAGAACCCGGTCGCACAGCTTCTCAATGTTCAGTGTCGTTGCGATGAGGTTGATCTCTCTGAAGAAGAGAGACTTTAGAAGCGTCCCGTGTCTTGGGACGCGCGACCAGCACAATGAGAGTGGCTGCCGTCGACAGATCGGAATGTCTGGTCTATCCAGGTGGTCAGAATAAGCCGGACGTTGGGCATTCTGTGGGCAGCACGCTGCTTGTCAGTGAGTTGATCTTCAGAGACCGGGTTCACGCAATTTGACGTGTCATGCGTTCGATTGCACTGACGGAGTGAAGGTAAGCGTCTCGTGTCGGTTTGACGATTCCGTCTTATCGTTCAGAGATCACAACTCACTTCGACACGTGATGAATGTCGCCCAACTCTGTTTTCAAAATCCCGCTGAAAGGATGTTGAGCAGTGACGGCGGGTCACGAGAATCAGATCTGATTTTGAAATCAGAATTTTGGAACGGATTCTGCTGGAGTGATTCGGTCAGATTTGGCTGCCATGAAAGCTCCAATGCAGGCCAGGCAGCTTCCATCGGATGCTGAAATTCCGGAAATCGCTCGTCAGTGCAGGGCACTCCTCTCAATGGTGGGAGCGTCCGGTGACGTCTCAAAAATCAAATCTGAATCTCTTGGGATCGTTCATTGAACGATCATTTACTGCATCAAACTAGGAAATGATTTCCAGAGTTCGCCGCATTCTTTCACTGCTGTGACTGCGCTGCGGCCCGCTCTCTTCGCTTAAGATTGAAAATTGGGTTTTTCGTATGCCGCCAAAAAGTTCTTCCAGCTCCAGTCCGCGACGCTCGAGTCCTCGCAAGCCTCGTAAGAAAGAGTCCGCAGCTGTCGAGCAGGATGTCGATGTCCCGCAGAACGCCGCGACTCCAGATCTCGATCAGGATTTCGGCGCCGGGATTGTGGAAGATGAGCCAGCACCGGCCCGGTCGACAGAGAGCCGCTCTGCCCGATCAGAGCGTGCCGCCCCGGCAGAACGTCCTGCCCGTCGTGAGCGTGCTGCTAAGGCTCCGGCCCCTGCACCGCAGGCTGAATCTAAACCGGCTCCGCAACCTCAGCCAGAACACGTTAATGATCGTGACTTCGATGATTTCGATCTCGATGACGCCGATCATGGTGATGATGCTCCGGCCACCTCTTCAGAGGGGGGAAGCACGGAATCCGATGATGGAGATCGTCGACCCCGTCGTCGTCGCCGTCGTCGCGGCCGCCGCAACGAAGGAGGCGGCTACAGCAATTCACAAGGGAGCCAGGGAAGTGGCGGCGGAAGCCACTCCAATCAGGGGCACCAAAGTGGGGGCTACCACCGCCAGAACAGCGGTGGAGGCGGCGGAAGCGGAAACAATCGTGGCGGTCGCCGTGATCAGCCGCAGTCCCGCGGTCGCCCCAATAATCAGAATAATCGCGGACGCCGTGTCTCCAAGTTCGAGCAGAACGCCGCCCCGGCTGAGCCAGCTGCAACCAGCGGATCAATCGAAGGCGTCTTGGAACTGCATCCCAAGGGATACGGGTTCCTGCGAGCTGCCGAGAACGATTACGGCGCTCGTGAGACAGACGCGTTTGTCTCCAGCTCTTTCGTCGAGAAGCACCACCTTCGCGAAGGGATCAAGATCAAAGGCGAGATCGGTCCAGGGACCCGTGGTCAGGGACCGCGCCTGTTGACGATTGATTCAATCGACGGCGGTCCGGTTGAGGATTACGAGAAGCTCAAGCACTTCGATACCCTGACCGCGATCAACCCGTTTGAGCAGATCAAGCTGGAAACAGGCTCCAAGCCGATCACCATGCGAGTGATGGACTTGCTCACGCCGATCGGCAAGGGCCAGCGAGCTCTGATCGTCGCTCCTCCGCGAACCGGGAAAACGATGCTCCTCCAGGACATCGCGAATTCCGTCAGCAAGAACCATCCGGAAATCCACCTGATTGTGTTGCTGATTGACGAGCGTCCCGAAGAAGTGACTGAAATGCGTCGGACGATCCGAGGTGAAGTGATTGCTTCCTCCATGGATCAGGACGTTGAAAGTCACGTGCGGATCAGCCAACTGATCATCGAACGCGGAAAGCGTCTCGCCGAATCTGGCAAAGACTGCTTCATTCTGATGGACAGCATCACGCGAACGGCCCGGGCATTCAACAAATGGATGCGTAGCGGTCGCGACACGAAGATTCAGACCGGCGGTCTGGATGTGCGTGCGATGGACATCCCTCGTAAGATGTTCGGAACAGCGCGACGATTTGATGAGGGCGGTTCTCTGACAGTCTGTGCAACGGCTCTGATTGATACTGGCAGCAAGATGGATGACGCCATCTTCCAGGAATTCAAGGGAACCGGAAACATGGAACTCGTTCTGAGCCGTGACCTCGCTGAACGTCGGATCTGGCCGGCAATCGATATCACTCGATCCGGGACCCGCCGTGAAGAGAAGATTCTCGATCCGGAGATTCTGGATGGCGTCACCATGCTGCGTCGGAGTCTCGTATCGATGAATCCGACAGAAGCTATGGATCAGCTGATCCGAACGCTCGCAAAGTTCGACTCGAACCGCGAGTTCCTTCAGAAGATTCGGGCAGTTCTCTAACCAAATCTGATTGGTGAGAGACAGACTCACTGACGACGACATCGTCGATTCGAAGGCCGACCTGATCCTGATCAGGTCGGCCTTGTTTCGTTTAAGCAGCTGACTTGGTGGACTTTCTGTGTCAGTCACTTGTATGAGCGGGGACTCACACGTGTTCTGTAAGTGTGAATTGCCTGACAGGCGTCACCGCAAGCCATGAGCCCGCTCTAATTCCTTCCTCGGTTCAGCCGTTGGGTGTATGAAGTTACTGTTGTCGAAGACCGTGCTGCGAGGTCATCTGACAGATCCAATCGACCTTCTGTGAGATGTGGTGTCTCCGAAATGCTGCGTGATGCCTGATGGCAACGTGCAATTGGAGGGTGATGCCTGTTTGCATCATTCTCGAGGAGGGATTCAGGATTCTGAACAGTATTGCGGAATGCGTAAGGTTCTTGATGGTAACGGATTGCGCTCAAGTAGCGGTGTGAGTGTTTCGAGAATGGCACCTGATTTGAAATAGGTGAATTCCGGTCACGGGAATGCAACACTAAAGCAGCAAAGTAACCCTTTTGACGATCCTGTTAGCGAGAGTGTTAGCAGCGGCCTTCATTTGCTTTCGAGTTGTCTCGGTTGACCCTGATTTCTCCCTTCGAATTTTCACCTCCCTCTGCAGCAGGCAAATGGCTCTGAGTGCCATCTGGCCATGGCAGGGAATCAGGTTACTGGACGCAGCAGGGCATTCATGCAGACGACGACCATCTATATCGCCACGGCTGACGAACGACTCGGACGCGACCTTGCCGGCAGCCTCGCACAGGGGTACCGCCTGAGCGTCACTACGCAACTCGCTCAGCTTCGGTTTCTGATGTCGGCCGAGATTCCGTCGTTGGTGATGATGGACCTTCGGGGAGGATCCGACGAGATTCGCGTTGCTGAAGAGATCATTAATGAACTGCATCTCGCCGGGCATTCGACAGCGGTGATTGCTCTGATCCCGGTGGGGAATCTGAATGCACTCTCGCAGTTCCGAGATCATCCACTCGTGACTCGTCATCTGGGACCGACTTCGGCCATCGAGCTTCGGGCGTTAATGAGCCGAACTCTCGCATCGCTGCAGTCCCTTGAACAGAATAAGGCCGCCGGAGTCAACGAGACTTCTGTCAGTGTCCCGCCGACGAATTCTCAGGAAGCGGTGTTTGAAGGACTCACTCGGCAGTTTGAAACGCGGTCTCCGGAAGTGAAAAACATGCTGGACGATCTGATGATCGCTGCCAGCCATGACGTGACCATTCTGTTGATCGGCGAGACCGGTTCCGGCAAGACCTTCCTTTCGAATCTGGTCCATGAGTCGTCTCCTCGAAACAATCAACCCTTTCTTCATATCGCTTGCGGCGCACTCCCTCGTGACTTGCTTGAAAGCGAACTCTTCGGGCACGTGAAAGGGTCATTCACGAGCGCCCATGCTGATAAAGAAGGTAAGTTTCTCGCCGCACGACGTGGAACCATTCTGCTGGACGAAATTGACGTGCTGGGCCCTGAGCAGCAGGTGAAGCTGTTACGGGTGATTGAGACCGGCGAGTTTGAACCTGTGGGATCAAATCAGACGTTTCGTTCCCAAGCCCGACTGGTTGTGGCGAGTAACCTTGACCTGCAGCCGCTTGTGGAACAAGGCAAATTTCGGCCGGACCTTTACTACCGCCTGAACATGCTGAAGTTTGAAATTCCGCCACTGAGAAAGCGGAAGGCCGACATTATCCCCCTCGCGAAGAAATTTATCGCCCGGTTCCAGCAGAAGCATCAGATCGTTATTCATCGGATTGATGACTCATTGCTGGATGCCATCCTGAGTTACCCTTGGCCAGGGAACGTTCGCGAACTGGAGCATGTCATTCAACGGGCGGTCATTTATTGCCGAAACGGAGTTCTTTCACGAGAACACCTGCCGCCGCACCTGTTGTCAGGACATGTCGGTCCGACGAATGATGCCTCCGTTCAGTTGGGCGTCACGCCGGCTTCATTGACTCAGTCTCTTGAACGCCAGGTGGCGCTGACGGAGAAGGAAATCATCGAACAGGCGTTGTTCAAGAATAACTTCAGTCGAACTCGTACCGCTGTCGACCTGGGGATTAGTCGGGTGACCCTTTACAATAAGATGAAGAAGTATGAGATGTTGAAGTAAAGGGAAGATCCGATTTCCTCAGTCATTCTCTGTGCGAGAACATTCGTTAACTCCGGGAATCAGCGTCTTCATTATCGATCTCCTGGAGAAGTTCGGCGGGGGTGATGTCGCGCTCGAGTGCTTCCAACTCGGAATCATCCATGGGAAGGCCGATATGCCTTGAGATGCGATCGATCTGGCTCAGGATGCGAGTAATTTCATGTTCTGCCAAGAGATCGACATGGAGATTCAGGTGAGCCCGCCGACTATCCTGCTGGGATTGGAGATTCTGACTCACCAGCACGAATAGAGTCAGGAAAATGGCTTCGAGTGAGACGATCGTCGTTAATAACTCATAGGGATATGGATCGAATGCCGAGGTCGTGGCAGCCTGATTCCAGATGACCCAGGTCCCGAACCAGATCCCATGCAGATATGCGGACTTCATCGTGCCAGCAGCAGCGACGATCCACTCAGCAGCCTGTTCGCTCCAGCTCCTCGCTCGCTCCTTCTCTTTCTGCGCTCTCAGCAGTTCGCGGACATTCTTCTGAACAATCTCTTTGATCGAGTCACGGGTTGAGGGCCTCGAGTCATCTGACGATTCCATAGGTGACATCCTGAACGGTGGACCCATTTCATTTTGATCGGTCCACCGTTCAAGTTATCTGTCGCGGGAAGGTCGTCCAGTTCCCTCACTCCGAGTTTCCGCCGGGAGGAGAGGAGCTGAAACCGTGAGACACGGGAAAGATTTCTCTGGTGAGAGTCGTCACCTGATTTATACTGGAAGGGGATCTGAATCGGTCGGGCTGTTGCGTTTTTCTATTGGGCTTTCAAAGAGGAGGAAGTCCCGTGTCGATGACAGATATTCCATTGGACGATATCCCGCCCATGAATCTGGAGGGGGATGCGGATCTCCAATCTTTGATTGGGATGCCGGCACTCAGCGAGGACAGAATTATTGTCCCTGAGTTTCGCTTTGAAACCCTCAGTGCGGGTGTGCGAGCGAGATGTCAGCGCGAACTCCAGGAGCCGGATTTCCAGCAGTGGTCTGACTTGTGAATTGGTCTTAATTGCAAAGAGTCAGGAAGAATCAGATCGTCAATGTCCCCTGATTGACAAATTCACCGATCTCCCGCTGTTTCTGCAGGCTGGTCGCCATCATCTCCAGCTTCTTCAACGCGCTGAGCTGTAACTGACGGACCCG
Source organism: Planctomycetota bacterium (assembly GCA_023417655.1). Classification (GTDB taxonomy): domain Bacteria; phylum Planctomycetota; class Planctomycetia; order Planctomycetales; family Planctomycetaceae; genus Planctomicrobium. The sequence goes on from JAEZFD010000062.1 coordinate 46,416, forward strand.
TTCCTTGCTGAGGCTGAGGGAATCCGCGATCGACTTCAGAGTTTCTGCAGGATGCCCATTCAGACCGAACCGCTTGATGAGAATCTCATATTCCCTGGGAGTGAGTCGTTCTTCCATCCGGCCGATTAATTGCTTCGCTAAGCCAACATCGAGTTCTGATTCCACCTGCAGAGGGTGCGCGACGCGACTTAAATCTTCAGGCGCAGAGAGGAATTCCTTTTGCGAACGGCGTTGCCTGCGTTTCAGCCAGCGGAAGAAGTGACGCTGAATGGCATGTGTGGCGTATGTGCTAAATCGGAAGCCGCGTCCTGTATCAAATTTATCGATGGCATTCATCAGAATCAGATTGCCTTCGGCGATGAGCTCATCCGCCTCAACTTCGCCGACTCGCAACTTATGAGCGATTCCCACGACCAGCCTGAGATTGCATTGAATGAGAATCTCCCGGCTCCGGGTGGCTCGGTGTTCCAGTTCCTCGATTTCGCCCGCGCGCCCATTCAGGGAGGCGGAGGGGGAAGACTGGCGTAATTTCTCCAATTGATATTTGCAGAAATTGTATTGGCGGAAGAGGTGCCGCTCGCCCTCGGGAGTCAGCAATGAGTCTGCCTGCAATGCGGCTTCCGGGTCACCTACAGAGTCATCCGCCTGATCCCGAAACATCTGCGGCGGCATTTCCAGATCAAGCTGGCGCAGTGTGAGATTCAGAAAGTCATTCGACCAGATGGGTTGAGCGAATCGCTGCACCCGAAATCTGGTGCTGATTTTCTCAGCAGATATCGAAGCAGGAACTTTTGAAAGGGCGATCATGTTGCACCTTAAATTCGTTCATTTTGTTCGCCAATTCGTTTTATCGATAATTTTGAGTGGGTTCAAGCGCGAATCCGTTCAATTCGTTCATTTGTAAGATTGCGTTGTACTATGGCACGGGATCCGCTGGGCGAGAAAAGTGGAGAGACGGGGAGTTTGCAGATGAAGTCAGTGTGAAAAACACTCCGGTCCCACTGACAGACAGATCGAAGCTCCTTGAAATTTCTCAGAGGCGGGGGGATACTGAAATTCCCTGAGTTTTGCTTCACTTTTCCTCAAGTCGGAACTATCGCATGCTGAAATCGAAAGATCTTGAGCAATTCCGGGAGTTGCTTTTATCGCTGCAAGTGCGCCTGCAAGGGGATGTGCAGACACTGACCACGAGTGCACTCGGTTCCGCAAACGATTCCAAGAGCCCAACCCATATGGCTGAGCTTGGAACGGAAACCTATGAGCAGGACTTCTCCCTGCGAATCATGGAGAGTGATCAGGAAGTCTTGAAGGAAATTCGTGCGGCTCTCAAACGCATTGACAACAGCGAATACGGGCTGTGTGAAGGATGCGTTGAAATGGGACGTCCACCTTCAAAGTGCTGGATTCCGAAAACCCGCCTGAAGCACATCCCGCATGCCCGGCATTGCGTCAGCTGTGCGGAAAGTCTGGAGCGACAGTTCAGCTACTAACCCAGTTCAGCAATTCAGCAGGTGACCTCGGCGGGCGGGAGTGGAAACGCACTGGCTGACGAGGTGCTCACTTGAGAATTTTTCAGGGCATGTCTAGTGATTCACTGGACATGCCCTTTTTGCTATCTCTTCGGAACTTGTTCCCGTTCCCTGCCGCCCCGAAGTGAACGCTTCTCGGTCATCACGCGCGGCGAGACAACAATTCAATGACGGATTCGAACATGCGCGTACTGGCTTTCCTGTTGATCCTGCTGGGATTAAATGGCGTCGTTCGAGCGGCGGACTCGCCTGCTGGACTGAGCGGGGTTCGGGAGCTGGTGGATGCGGCGATTGCCGCAGGGGAGTGCCCCGGTGCCGTGGTCGTCATCGGTCGCTCTGATGAGCTATTGCATGCGGAGGCTTATGGGAACCGGCAGGTCGAGCCCTCCCTTGAGCCAATGCTGCTGTCGACAGTCTTTGACGTCGCGTCACTGACCAAGCCCGTCGCCACGGGGACGAGCGTCATGATTCTCGTTCAAGAACAGAAAGTGGATGTCGAAGCGCCAGTGAGCCGCTGGTTGCCTGAATTTACCGGGGAAGGCAAGGAGCAGATCACAGTTCATCAACTGCTGACACATACCTCAGGGCTGATCGCCGATAACGCCTTAAAAGATTATCTGCAGGGGCCAGACCAAGCCTGGAAGAAGATCTGCGCTCTGAAGCTTGTGGCCGCGCCGGGGCAGAAATTCATTTACTCAGATGTCGGCTTCATTGTTCTCGGGAAACTTGTCGAGCGTGTGTCGGGACAGTCACTGAAGGACTTCGCGGCAGAACGAATTTATCGTCCACTCGGCATGTCCGAGACGGGCTATCTCCCCTCGGCGGAGCTTCAGGCAAGATGTGCTCCGATGAATCAGGAAGAAGGCAAATGGATTCAGGGAGTTGTGCATGATCCCCGAGCTCGCGCAATGGGAGGAATTGCCGGACATGCGGGCCTGTTCTCGACAGGAATGGATCTCAGCCGCTTCGCCCGCATGATCTTGAAGAAAGGGGAACTCGACGGAGTTCGAATCCTTCAACCTGCAACCGTCGAGCTGACTTCAGTTGGGCATCAGGTTGCCGAAGGTCAGACGCGAACCTGGGGATGGGATCACAAAACTGGCTATTCCTCAAACCGCGGGCAGGGGATGAGCTCGCTCGCCATTGGGCATGGCGGATTCACCGGGACAGGACTCTGGATTGATCCCGAACTCGATCTGTATGTCATCTTCCTGAGCAATCGACTGCACCCGGACGGAAAAGGACGTGTGAATTCCCTGATTGGTCAAATTGGCTCAATCGCCGTTCAGGCTGTTAAAGAGAACAGCCCTCGCCCGTGAGAAGTCACGAGGAGGGCTGTTGAGTTTGACGCAATTTGACGCGGGAACGTCAGGCGGTCACTGTCTGCATTGCGCGTGAGTCAGTGACATGGCCTTCGATGGCAGCAGCGGCGACCATGACCGGGCTCATCAGTAATGTGCGGCCTGTCGGGCTTCCCTGGCGGCCTTTGAAGTTCCGGTTCGATGAGGAAGCGCACACTTCCCGACCTTTGAGTTTGTCCGGGTTCATGGCCAGGCACATTGAACATCCGGCATAACGCCATTCGAAACCGGCTTCCGTGAAGATCTTGTCGAGACCTTCGGAAACAGCCTGTCGGGCGATCTGCTGGGAACCGGGGACCACGAGAGCTTTCACGCCCGGTGCCACTTTTCGACCCCGGACGAACTCAGCAGCTTCACGCAGGTCGGAGATGCGACCGTTCGTGCAGGACCCGATGAAGGCGACATCAATCTTGACGCCCTGCATCGACTGTCCGGCTTCCAGTTCCATGAACTGCAAGGCTTCTTTGACGCCAGCCTGTTCTTCCTGCGGGAAGTCAGCAACAGCAGGGATGGCTTCGGTAATTCCGACGGACTGTCCGGGGTTGATGCCCCAGGTGACGGTCGGCTCAATGTCTGCGGCGTCGAAGATGACTTCGTCGTCGAACTCAGCATCAGCAGCGGATGCCAGCGAGAGCCACCATTTGGCGGCCTTCTCGAACTCTTCTCCCTGTGGAGAGTAAGGTCGATCACGCAGGTATTCGACAGTCTTTTCATCCGGGTTGCAGTAACCGCAGCGAGCACCCCCTTCGATGCTCATATTGCAGACGGTCATTCGCTCTTCCATCGACATCGCGTCGAAGACGTCCCCGGAATACTCATATGCGTAGCCGACGCCGCCATTCACTCCGAGCTTGCGAATGATGTACAGGGCGACGTCTTTGGCGTAGACGCCTGGGGCGAGCTTGCCGTTGACCACGACCCGTTTGACCTTGGGCTTGTTCATCGCCAGTGTCTGAGTGGCGAGAACGTAGGCCACCTGCGAGGTTCCGATTCCGAACGCAATGGTTCCGAACGCGCCGTGGGTGGATGTGTGGCTGTCACCGCAAGCAATAGTGAGCCCAGGCTGGGTCAGACCTTGTTCAGGTCCGACAGCGTGGACGATCCCCTGCAGACCGCCGGTGATGTCGAGCAGCTTGACGCCGAATTCGCGGCAGTTCTTTTCGATCGCCGACATCATTTCTTCGGCGAGCTCGTCCTTGAATGGACGGGCCTGAAGATCGGTTGGCACGATGTGGTCGACGGTGGCCATGGTCCGTTCGGGACACTTCACGGTCAGGCCCCGGTCTCGCAGCATTTCGAATGCCTGCGGGCTGGTCACCTCGTGAATGAGATGCAGGCCGATGAAAAGCTGAGTCTGCCCTGACGGGAGGGTTCCGACCGTGTGCAGGTCCCAGACTTTATTGAACAAATTTCGCCGATCGCTCATCGTTCCATTCCTGCAATGCGACGCCGTTTTCCCGAAGTAATCCGGGCTCGGCACTGGAGATCCTGACTCAGGCGATGCTGCACTGGGAGCATCGGGGCTGAATTGGATTTCCGTTCATTGACGACAGTGAAAAAGAAGATCGTAAGTGATTGAAGTGCATCAATTTCTGTCTGTTACTGGTCCTCTCGCCCATGCAGGTTAACTGCGAATAGGACGGAACACAGAAGCAGATACATAGAATCAGGCCGAGCCGCAGCCCGGCGTCAGATCACTTTCGATCGTCTTTTTTGAGATCAGATAGTGTAGGGGCGCGCGGATCGGATTGTCCACTCGTCACCTGTCCGGGAAGTCGAAAATCGGTGGTCGCATCCACATGATGTGAGGGATTCACCGACTCCCTTCCGGGCCTTTCGACAGGCCTCTGGTGGCGGATTACCAGCGACCTCCCGCCTGCAGCATCTGAATGTTGTTGGCGCACAGGATGGCAAACAGGATTGCTACGAACGTATTCCCGCTGAACGCTGCAAGGAGCGCGACACCGCCTGCTGCGACGACACCGATTCGGATTGCATACAAGACCCCATTAAATGGGCTGATCATCCGGCAGACGTCACGGCAAATCTGTCCTCCGTCGAGTGGTAGAACCGGTAAGAGGTTCACCAGTCCCCATGCGAGGTTAATGTAGATCAGCTGGATCAGGGCGAATGAAAGCAACTGCCAGAACGCATCCCCCATGTCTCGGGGGATCATGGGGACTCCGAAAACTTCGAATGCCATGATCAAGGCAAAGAAGGCAAACCCGGCCATGGGGCCCGCCAGACTGACCAGAATTGATTGAGTCAGCGTGAGATGGCGACCGGCGGGGGAGTGAAAAGCCAGTCCTCCAAAGTGATACAGGAGAATGTTGACCCGTTGACCGAAATACCGGGCGGCCAGTGCATGGCCCATCTCATGAACCAGAATGGAGACGAACAGGACCAGCAACCACATCATCAGGAAGGGCACGCCGGCCTTCAGAGCCCCGAATCCGAGGAAGGTTCCAGCCGCCCAGAACCAGGCCGAGATCCGGACGGGAACCCCCAGCAAGGAAAACTCCAGATCCAAAGGGGTTGGGCTGACAACATAATTCATTATGAGCCTTGATTTCGCTTCGCGGCAGAACATGGAAGTCGCCGTGCCGCTCTGGGGGAATTAGATCACTCTGGCAGAAAAATTGCAGTCTCAACTGCTGATCCCAGACCGAATTCATCTCCCAGACTCCCGAGTTTCGCCGAGACAGTGTTCTGACTCAAGATTACGGAAAAATAACGTAGTCGATTCCCGTCTCTCCGAAAGGGTGCCAGACAACCGCTCTAACCTGTGCCAAAAGACGGCGGTTCTATTGGGAGTGAGAATTCAGGCGGGGAATTGTTGACTCATTCTGCATGGAATACACAGTTTGGCGAGGTCGCGCTCATCGCGTGGTTCAAGGCGAACAATGCTGGTTCGGAATTCTCGATAATCTGACGAGTTTAGCCGATTTATTTATGACCAGTGCCATTTCCATATATCAGGCGGCCGTACGGTGGTTGAGATTTCTGCGTTACTGATATCGGTCAGCGGAGTCCTTTTCGCAGGACTTGCACTGGTACAGTTGTATTGGGGTAGCAAATTTGTCCGAATGGTCAAAAAGGTGCCTCAAGACGATCCGGCTGCGCCTCTGCCGAAAGCGTTGATCTGTCTCTGCCTTCGCGGCGCCGATCCATTTCTCGATCGCACATTACGGGCATTGCTGAAGCAGTCGCATACGGATTTCCATTTGCGCCTGATGATTGACAGTGAAACCGACCCGGTTTGGTCGGTCGTCAATCCGTTCCTTCGCGAGGTCAAGGATCCCCGCATCCAGGTTCGCCTGCTGACAAAACGTCTTCCGAGTTGCAGTCTGAAAAACAGCGCACTGCTGCAGGCCACGGAAGTGCTCGATAACGACTACGAAATTCTGGTGCAGGTGGACGCGGATGCCGTTCCTTATCGGGACTGGCTGAAAGATCTGCTGCGGCCCTTCGCTGACCCGAAAGTCGGAGCTGTGAGTGGGTTGCGCTGGTACGCTCCGAAAGAACATCATCTGTCGAATGTCATGCGGTTCTACTGGGGCTGCAGCGCAATGATTCAGATGCGTGAGTTTGGGATGATCTGGGGAGGCTCCATGGCCTTCCGCAGAGAGCTACTCGAAACGACGTCGTTACGAGATCTGTGGGCGACGAGTCTGGTCGATGATCTGATTCTCTCAAAGGCGATCAAGCAGGCGAACATGACCGTGAAGCATGTCCCTGCAGTGCTGGTCAATGAAGAGTCGACCGATTTGAACGGCTGCTTCCAGTTCATTCGTCGTCAGTCGTTTATGGTCCGACACTCCCATCCCTCCTGGCCGAAGGTTTCGGCTTATGCGATTCTGGGGTCGGTGGCCACGATGTCGAATCTGACCGGGTTTGTGATGGCCTTGATGGTTCCCGATCTCGAATTGTTTGCCGGCGGAGTTTGCCTGGCGGTTCTGTACGCCGCGATCTATCACCAGTTCAGCTGCTGGGGCGATAATGCCATTCGAAGACGTGTGGCTCTCCAAGGTGAGTCCATGCCAGCTCGTCATCGATTACCGTTCATGGTCCTGCCAGCGACGATGTTCATGTATACCGCCTGCTGGCTCTCGTCAGCGTTAATCCGCAGTATTTCCTGGCGGGGCGTGACGTATCAGGTCTCATCGGGCGGGGCCGTTCGAAAGCAGGGAGATGCACCGTTCGCTGCGAATGCGACAGTTCTGACCGAAGCCAGCGTCACGTGACAACGACTTTTGCGAAATCCTGAGCCTATGACCATCCGTGATCGTCGCGGATGGCTTGAATAACAAATCGTGGGAGCGACCTCGGCGATTGCGAGGTCGCTCCCAGTTTGTTTGAGCGTTCATCTATGAGGGGATAACCTGGTCTCTCAAGCCCATTGCCGTTCCGGACGATGGCTCAGTCGGTTCGCTTCCTCGTCGCCGATGAATACCTCCTTCGCCGGATCGAACTTCAGGGGACGCTGAAGAATCCATGCTGCCGCGGCCGCATGACAGGCGAGATGTGAACGACGCATCACGTCCGGATTAGCAATCGTTGCCTCTCGGGAGCGGATGCAGTCGAAGAAGTTTCGTGCGTGAGCAGAGACATCGAGACCGCGCACCCGTTTTTCCGGCCCGGGGAGTTCCGACTGCAGGGATTCCGGTTGCACAACAATCTCACCGGTGTCGCCTGTTTCAATCCATCCCTGATCGCCGACAAAGCGGACGGGACAGGTCCCCAGTCGCGTGATGAACTGCGGTGACCGATCTTTAAACGGCTCTTTCAGGAAGTCGATGTTCAGAGTCACGCCGTTCGCATACTTGCAGACGATCTTGTCTTCCATTGGCGTGTACTCGACCGGCATCGTGTCATCGGACTGGTTTGCCCACTGGCAGAGATCGACAGTATGGGCACCCCAGTCGAGCAGTCGGGCTCCGGAATCGAAATCCCATTGTCCCCGCCAGCCGCCGCTCACATACTTCTGATTAAACGGACGCCAGGCCGCAGGGCCGAGCCACAGATTCCAGTCGACTTCATTCTGTGAAGGTGTCTTCTCCGCCGGGAGCCAGGTATTGCCCAGCTCGGGGATGTAGACCGATGCATGCATCGTCTGCAGTTTTCCGGTCCGGCCGGAGTGGACCAGTTCGACGGCCTTCTGGAAGTTCGGCACACTTCGACGCTGGGTGCCTGCCTGAAAGACTCGTTTTTCGCGATGCATTGTGTCTGCCAGTTCCTGACAGGCACCGATGGTGATCCCGCATGGCTTCTCGCTGTAGACATCTTTCCCTGCCTGCGCAGCCATGATCGATGCACGGGCATGCCAGCGGTCCCCGGTTGCGACAATGACTGCATCAATGTCTTTCCGGTCGAGAAGCTCGCGGAAGTCACGATAGAGTTTGCAATCAGCGTTGCCGTACTTGTCGTCGACGAGTTTCTTCCCGGCCTGACGACGTGATTCCTGAACGTCCGCAATGGCAACGCACTGGACGTCGGGGAATTCCAGCATGGCTTTCAGATCGTAAGTACAGCGGGGACCAATTCCGATCACGCCGAGAGTGATCTTCTCACTGGGGGCGGTATTCCCCTCTCGTCCCAGCACGCGGGAAGGAACAATGCTAACCAGCGAGGAAGCTGCCATGAATGCGGCTGTCCCCTGCAGAAAATCGCGGCGTGTTGCTTTCGATGGAGGATTCATCAATCTCCCCTTCCGGAAACGTGATGCAAGGTACGGAGTGTTTCAGTTTGCAAAGTATAAGCAGGTGTTGACCTGATTGGGACTCAAGAGCATTCCCTCAGTCGTGTCGTCACCACACAGTCGCCCGAAAGACAACTGGCCGCCTCGTGACATCTGTCAGATGAGGCGGCCAGTGGATCTTCAAGTCTCTGCATTGTCGGGCTGAGCGCAGACAGCCGGCATCAAGACCGACATTGTTATTTGTCGAGCTTGATGAATGCGATGGCGTTATGGTTGTTCATGGGGATGACCAGCTGATGCTGCCTGGAGTCATATCCCATTGAAGCCGCGCTGGGGATGCCGGTCGCGATCACTTTTGCTTTCTGGCCAGGGCGGATTTCGCAGACGCTTCCGAAGCGGACGCTGCTGACGTATTTGGTTCCGTCTTTGAGAATCACCAGCCCGTCGTTACCGCTCTCTGGGACTTCTTCAGTGTGGATCAACTTTCCGGCAGGATCGAAGGTCAGCACGGACTTGTCTCCGATATTCACAACGACCACGTTCCCTTGGGGATCGACAGCGATGCCATTGGGGTTGATCAGTGGCTTCCCGTCCAAGAAGGTCGAGGCGACGCCGTCGGGAGTCACTTTAAAAACGCGGCTCTCTGGCCGAGTGTTTGTCACATAGATCGTTCCGTCTTTTGCAACAGCGATTCCATTAAGAAAGGTGGAACCGGGAACGGGATAAACGCGGCCGGGCTTGCCTGTTTCCAGATCAAATGTGCGGACAACGTCAATGTCGGCGGTGTACAGCTTGCCGTCATGGATGGCGCTGCCGAGGGGATGGTTCAGAGTCAGCCCGTCCCGTGTCGCACCAATCCATTTGGTAGTGTGGACGGAACCGTCAGGATTCAGCAGCGAGACATAGCCGTCATTCTCCTGAATGTCTTGCGGATTCCCTGCATTCATGACGACGATCAGATTTCGCTTTTCATCGTAGGTGCAACTCTCTGCGAATCGGAAGCTGCCATAGACTTTGACGTTCCCGGAAATCGGCGTGAACACGCCAGCTTCATTGACTGCTCCCAATGGTTTGCCTGCTTCGAAAGGTTTTTCCTGCCCTTTCTTCGCATCGGATGGCTGAGCAAAAGCAATTGTGCCGGTGAGGAGCAGCATGGAAACGGGAGCGAAGGCAAAGTGCTTCATCAGAGAAAATCCTTCGTAGCGGTCTGGCGGATTTCAGAGATCCCGGCGTCACAGTCACGACGTCAGGAAGAGAAGGTGTAATCAATTTCTGTTGATGAGAACAGCGACGGCGGGCGATGTCTGCCGCGCAGAAGTCCAGAGCAAAGGTCAAACTTCCGGGGGAGACTCGTCGCCTCGCGGCTACATCCGGAGCAATTTGACCTGTTGAGAATAATGGCTCACCAGGACTTCCTCTTCAGAATTGAGGACGTCCTTTGCGATGTTCCTGGCGAGTGTCTTGATCTGACTTTCAAAGTTGCCGTCAGACAGCTTCTGCGCACGAATGATCAGCAGCCGGACAATGATGGTTCGTTCTTCATAGATGCGGTTCTGCCCGCGAAATGCTCCGTCGGCCTCATAAAGCGAGAAGCCGGTGATTGTCGGCTCTCCCAGCGACTCGGAAAAAGCGGGATCGGATTCGAGGCGGCCGACGAGAAATTCATAAAGGGCCGAAGTGACGCGAAGATTCTTCGGAACGTAGATCTCGATGCATTCCCGGATCTCATTGAGAAGCTGCTTCCCATCCTGATCACGAGTCATGGGGATCTCACGGATCTGCAGTAACGACACGAGATTCTGAAATTTACAGAGACCGGGAAGTAACCGTTTCGGACTGTGTGGTCTCTGTTTTCACAGGCACAGCTTGCCGGGAGACTTTTGTGCCCTGAACTCTCGGCCAAGCCGTCAGTCCGACCCCGAACAGGATCGCGATGAGCAGGGCATAGTGCATCCACAAGTAGGGAATTCCCAGTCGCTTCGCAGTAAACAGTCGGAAGCTCCGTTCATGGCATAAACGGCAACGAATAGGTCTGTGTAGAAACAGAAGTGCCGGAAAATCGCTCAGCCTGAAATGCGACGGACGGAAGTCATCATCAAACGAATCAAAACACATTCACGCCACTCCCTTTTTGCCTGGACAGTTGCAATCTTGGGAAGCTTCCCTAGGCGTGACCGCAAGGGCCCAGTTTTCCACGCACACGAGCGGCAACGAAGTGCGAGCGCAGAAACCCCAAACGTTGTCATTAATTGAGTCTTCCCATGTTGTGGCTGAAAAGGGGCGGAATGCAAGAACCATTTCCGTGAATTCGTCGTTAAGGTCTTCCCTTTTTGAACTGAACATTGTTTCAGTGATTCTCATTCCGGAGCCCTACTGACCAACTCGGGGGAATTTTCTTGAGAGAATCCGCGTCATAGAGCAGGGTGGACAAATGAGTCTCTTCTGATGTGGTGGCTTTTGCTGAGTCCCACTCTTGAATGGATTGCTCTGATTTTGTGGCTGACAATTCTGCAATTGATCACCAACGGCTATATTTCACCCTGAAGATGTACAGCCTGGGCGGTTTGCAGGGATTTCAAGGAGAGTGTGATGGGGCGATTGTTTCGACCTCTCGTTATTGCGGGGATCGGACTCATGCTCCTGCTGAGTCAGAGTGCTCTGGCCCAGCCTGAAGTTGGGAACGGATCGCCGAACGCCGCTGCAGTTGAGTCTGCAGCTCCGGTGTCCGAGCGAACGATCTACATCCCCTTCAAGGACTTGAATGCGGCGTTGGGATCGCCGTCTGCGAAGATCGTCCTTCCCTATCGGACCTATCAGGAACTGCAGGACCAGATTCGCAGTCATCAGCTGGAGAAGGTCAGCCCAGGTGCGATTCTGTCGAGTGCCAGGTATCAGGTGACGGCAGAGGAAAGCTTCGCCATCGTCGCCGCGACGTTGAAATTTGAAGTGCTGAGGCCGGGGGCGACTCTGCCGGTGAACTTTGCCGACGCGGCGATTGGCTCTGCAGTCCTGCCTGACGGATCCCTGCTCAGGGGCGACGGCGCAGGCAAATACACTCTGATCTTCCCGAAGGCCGGGACGCAGGTCGTTGATCTGAAACTGAGTGTGAGAATCTCTCAATCCCCTGCTGGGAGAGAGATAACGATCAATTGCCCTCTGTCGGCGGTGACCGAACTGGATGTCACAGTCCCACAGACAGACCAGTTCATCGAGGTCACGCCGGACGCAGTTCAGTTGAAAGCCGATGCAGCTGAAGGCGACAAAGGAAGTCGGGCGAAAGCACAGCTCGGAGCAACGTCGAAGATTCAGGTGCGCTGGCACACCTCGACCAGTAATGCTCCTGAGATGAACCTGCTGACGAATGTGAACACTCAGACTCTGGTGACGATTGCCGATGGGCAAGTGCATACTCACAGCTGGCTGACCTATGACATTCTGCGAGGAGAGCTCAATCAAGTTCGCATCGCGATTCCGGCGGCGTCGCGACTGCTCGATGTCAGCTCTGAGACGCGGATTCGTAACTGGAAGGTTGAGAAGCAAAACGGAAACCAGATCGTCGTCGTGGACCTGCTGCAGCCGGTCACGAAACAGTTCCGCCTGGAACTCGATGCAGAGGCCAAGCTCGGGAATGACCCTGTCATCTTCGGCGGCACTCATGCTGAAGGAGGCTCGCTGGGAGTGCAGCCATTGGACGCCGTGCGGGTGAGCGGTCAATTGGCTGTCCGGCACTCGCCTGACCTGTCGGTCAACGTGAATTCGATGACTGGTCTGATCCGTCTCGATGCGAATGATGCGGCGCCGGTTCTGAAGGGAACGAATGCGCTTCTGTTTCGGTTTTATACGAACGATTACGCATTGAATCTAAGAGTTCAGCCGGTTCTGCCTCGAATCGGGGTGAACCAGCAGACAGCAGTTTTTCTGCGGAAAGACGATCTGCGTTTTGAAGAGCAGTTCCAGTTTCAGGTGGAACGCATTGGTGTCTTTGAACTGAAACTCCGTCTCCCCGCTGACGTCACAATCGACAATGTGACCGGGAAAAATGTGAAAGGGTTTCGGATCCATGAGGGGATTCTGACCATCGAACTGAATGAGCAGGTGCTGGGAACAATTCCTGTGCTCCTGACCGGCCGTCGTCCGCTGCCTGAGGCGGGTGGTCAGGAATTCCCGCTGCCAGTATCAACACCGGAAGGCGTTGAACGCAGCGATGGTGTTGTGGTGGTGTATTCCCGCGATGCTCTCGAAGTGCAGACTCCACTGGAGTCGGTGCAGTCGGCTCAACCGATGGCGATTCATGCTGCCCAGCAACGTGAGGGACAGACCCCAGTTTCAGCCTGGAGCTATAGCCGACATCCTGTTGTGATTCCGGTTCGTATTCAGCAGAAGCCGACCCGACTGTCGGCGACTGTTGAGACACTAGTGGACGTTCAGCCTGAAATCACTCGGGTGAAATCCACTGTCGACTTCCTCGTGGAACAGTCCCCGGTGAACACCTTCCGGATCGAAGTCCCGGGGTCGATTTCCGCAAAGCTGCAGATCGACGCTGTGACAGAAGGAGGAGTCGCTCTTCGTCAGAAGGTCGCTTCCGAGCCGGTCGACGGCAAAGTGATCTGGACAATGACGATGCAGAGTCCTGTTCAAGGACACCAGAAGTTCAATCTGGTTTACGACCTGCCGACAACGTTGATCACTGGAGCGGATGCCGCCGCCGGAGGAACTGTGTTCCCGCTTCCGCGACCGCTGGGACTGGTGAATTCCGAAGGAACGGTCACGACTCCGATTGCGACTCATTATGGTGAAGTCGCGGTGCAAAAAGATCGGGGACTCTCTCTGACATCTGCGCAGGGAACAACGCTGGAACAGGTCGATCCGCGCGAACTGAAGCTCATCACTCAACCAGCGTCGCTGGCATATCGCTATTACCGGGACGATGCGGAACATCCTGCGACGGTTGCGGTCGCGACCCAGCGATTTGAGGTCCAGAACGTCGTCTCCACCATTATTTCGCAGGGCCTCGTCGAGATCGTGACGAGTCAGGACTCGCAGGCGACCTATCGTTGCCGCTATCGGGTGCAGACGTCGGAACGCCAGCGTCTCCTCGTGGCCCTCCCTGAGAATCTGGAAGTGCTGAGCATTTTGCTGAACGATCGCGATGTCAAACTCGAGAAGGCCGGAGTCACACTGCCGCAGGATTTAAAACTCTTTAGTCCTTACTGGCTGAATATTCATCGGCCTGAGAACTCTGATGTTCCGTTTATGTTGAGCTTCCAGTTCCTGTGGAATGTGAATCCTGCCCTCGGCGAGAGCCAGTTCGGCAGCGGTAAACTGCAGCTCCCATTGCCGGTGGTCGACGTGCAGGGACACGGCGTTGTGCAGGAGTTGAAAGTCGTGATCTGGGTTCCAGAGAAGTACCGCCTCGTCGGAAATGCGACTCCGTTCCAGCTGCAGACGGTTCCCACCCCTCTGCAAAGCATTCGTGGACGAAAGCCGGATCGCAATGTCGCGGCCGTTGAATCATGGATTGCGGACGGGAAATCGGCGACTCCAGGAACAATGCAGTTCCCGACGGAAGGGCGAGAACCCTATATCTATACAACCCTCGGGCAGGCCTCGCAGATAGAAGTCCGCTGGTGGCACCGACTTGGTATGACCGTCATCTTCAGTGTCGCCGCGGCGCTCATTGGCTGGACATTGTTGGGAACGAGCTGGGAAAACCGTCTCGGCGTGCTGCTCTGCTTCGTGTTCATTGCCGCCCTGTATGGAATGGCAGATCAGTCCGGTTTGTACGAAGTGGTTTCGGCTGCAAAGTACGGGCTGGCGCTGATTCTTGCGATCTGGCTGTTACACAGTCTGCTTCGTCGCCCCGACCTCCGCAGAACGAAGGCTTCGGCCGCCCGTCCTGCTCCCGTCGTTGAAGACGCCGGTGGGAAGAATGATGCCCCTCCGTCATCAGGTGAAGATGCGGTTTCCCCCGGTCACTAAAGATCTTTGCTTTTGTTCCGGACTGCATCCGGCGATTGCTCATTCAGGTTGAGACCTCCAGTCGCAACGAGTTCTGCCATGCGTCGATCCCTGTCATCTGAAATCTCGACGTTGCCGCAGCCACGGCGTGTTGTAAGTGCGTGCCTGCTGGCTGCCGCAATCGTCGTCTGTTTAACAGGAACATCGCAGGCCGAGGACGGAGCCATAAAACCGGCTGTTGAAGCCGGTCCGTTCTCGCTGGATCGTGTCGACCAGATTTATATCCCGGCCGACCTGCTTGAGTCTGTGATCGACCGCGATGGAAACGGCTCAGTCCTCCTCTCCCGGTCTGAGTTCGAAAAGCTGCTGGCGACAGCTCGCTCTGCTGTTCCCGTTGGAGGAGCCGATCAGCGAATCCCTGTGCTTGGTGCCAGTCGCTATGACGCCCGTATTAACAGTGGGCGACTCGAAGTGGATGCGGAACTGGCTGTGACGACGCAGTCACCGGCAAGCACCCTCGACTTCGCAATCGGGAACTGGAACATCGAATCCGCGAAGCTGGGTGATGAACCGGCGACGCTCGGGAGAATGCAAAACAAAAGTGATCAGGTGAGACTCTTCCTGCCGGAACCGGGAACTCACCTGCTGAAGTTAAAGCTGTCGACCGCGTTACAGGTTTCAGGGAGTGATCAACTTGCCCGGCTCGCCTTGCTGAATGGCTCAAGTGGAGAAATTCAGCTTCGCCTGCCTGAAGGTAAATCATTGCTGGTGAACGGTCTGCAGGTGACTCGGCCTGCTCCACTGGATCAACCGGCGGACTACGTGGTCCCGGTCGGGGGGCTCACTCAACTCGAGATTCGGGTAACCGATCGAACCCAATCGGCGCGGACGGACTCACTCACGTTTGCCAACACGGTCTATGGCATTCGCATTCTGCCAGGGGAGGTCAGCTGGAGTACATCAACTCAGCTGGACGTTTACGGGCGGCAGATTGATCAGTTGATCTGCTCGATCCCCCGTCAGCTGGAGATTACAGGTGTTCAGTCTGAAGGACTGGAGTCGTGGCTGCTGGAAGACGATGAGAGCCGACCGACGGTGACCCGATTGAAGTTAAAGTATCGGACTCCGTTCGATGGAAATCGGCAGATTGCCATTCAGGGAATTCTTTCTCCTGCCCTTGGACAGCCTTGGGACGTTCCGCAACTGGTACTTCAGGATGTGACCACACACACGGGCCTGCTGCTGATCTGGCAGCCGGAACAGATCAGACTGCAGACCATTCAACAGGCAGAGGCACGTGCGGTTCCTGTTCCTAAGCGAGCGGGACAACTGATGGCGGATCAACCTACGCTGGCTTATGAAGTCTGGCGAGATGACTTCACTCTGCAATTCCTGACCTCATTAAAAGACAGTCCTCTGCAGGCCGCGATTTCGCAAATCCTGCTGATCGAAGAGACCGGATTACGACTCCTGTCGACGGTGACTCTTGAACCCCGGCGCGCTCCCGTCTTTGACGTGCGACTGCGGGTTCCGGCAGGCCTACGAATTGAATCCGTCTCTGCCGCAGGATCGCCGTTGACGTGGGAGGGCATTCCTGCGGATGCAGGATTACAGGATCTGAAGATCACTCTTCCCGTTCCGCTGAAACCGGGGGAATCGCTCACCCTTTCCATGGAAGCCCGACAGACTCCCGAACAGTGGCCGATCAAGCAAACGCCAGTCACGATTCCGTTTCTGGCTGCCCGATTGATGAACACTGATATGGTCGAAGTGCTGTACGGCGTTTGTGCGCCGCAAATGCTGGAAGTGGCTCCGCTGGAAGTCGTGGGACTGGAAGCTGCGAGCGGCGTGGATCTGGCTCTGTTGAGTCAGCGTGTCCAGCAGGTAGGCGCTGAGCTTCGTCTTGGGTTTTCGGGGCAGGAGCTGACCTATCAGGGGCAGCTGCAGATTACCCGTCGCCCCGGGACAGTGAACGTTGATACGGTTTCCCTCTTTGAGGTCGATCGTGAAACGGTATCGACACATCTGGTAAGTCGACTGTCTGTTGCCGGCGGTGGCCTGCGGACGCTCACAGTTGAAGTTTCTGAAGAGGCGGGAGATCAGGTCCGGTTCACTCTTCATCCTGCGAACGATCAGGCAGTCCCTGCCATGCTGATCGAACAGGTGCCTGGCAACCCAATGGAAGGGAGACGTCCCTGGTTACTGACGTTCGATCGCCTGCTGCAGGGAGACTACTTTCTGCGGACACTGGTTTCGCTTCCCCGTGGGACTGCGACCGAGTTCTCTCCCGTGAAGGTCTCGTTCCCGCAGGCGACATCGCAGAGTGGAGCTCTTGCAATCTCGGCTCAGGAAGATGAGGAAATTCGGATCGTCGCACAAGGAGCAGGAGGTCTGGCTTTGCAGGTGATCGACCCGATTGATTTTCCTGCTCCTTCAACATGGCCGACGAATCGGCTGGTCGCGGGCTATCGTTACGCGCAGCCCGGCTGGAACGTTCAGGTGTCCGTTGTTCCCTTTACGCGGGCTCCTGTGCCGTCAGCTATCGGGCAGGAACTGAACCTGACGAGCCTATGGGAATCAGGGAGTGAAGTTCAGCATCTGGCCCGGTTGAAGTTTCAAGCGGTTGGAATGCAGAGTCTGGTTGTGAATTTGCCGGAACACGCTCGACTCTGGTCCGCCCTTGTCGACCAGAGTCCGGTCGAAATTCGTCACTCAGGGCAGAGCCTACTGGTCTCACTGAGCCCGCTGGCTTCGAATGCGTCGCACGAACTGAAGCTGCTTTACAGCACTGCACCGGCGTCGACGGAAGACGAGTTTCGAGCTGCAGCGCCTGAGTTTTTCGTGACGACAGGACGTGGCGACAATGAGCCGTTGACGGTCCTGTCGCAATCATGGGATCTGCACTATCCCGAGGATCTGCTGGTCCTCGACGTTCAATCTGAATATCAACCAGCAAAACCACTGACGGCGCCAACCTGGACCGCTCGCCTGTGGGATCAGTTGTCTCATTTGAAACTGTCACACACCGTTCTGGCAGCCTGTCTCCTCGTCTTTGTGGGAAGTATGCTGGCCATGATCAGTTTGTTAGCACTCCGCCCTTTGAGGGCGACCATGATTCTCGGAGTCGTACTGCTGACGGGGATTCTCGTTGCGGGTGGCATGTACCTGACCGTCGGTCAAATCGAATCAACGCTTGTTAGTTCGACGTCTTCTGACAAGGCGATCATTTTGCGTGACGAAAGTGCAAGGATGCCTGATGCACTGATTGTTCAATCGCCCTCTCCTACGAGCCTGGCAATTGAAGGGAGCGTTTTGAACCAAGCTCCTGCTCTGCCGAAGGCACCGGCACCCGCTGCTCCGACTTCGGCGGCGCCAACTTGGAAAGATTCAACCCCCCACGTGGAACCGAAATCGACGGGACCGCAGCAGGGGAACGCCGCCGAGAAGCAAATGAGTCAGGGAGGCGGAATGGGTGGAGGTGTGGACGTCCTTCCCGATCCCGAGAGGTCATTCGGATCTGACTTCAATGATCCGTCAAAACAGAACGGAATGCTGTCGCTTTCAGCCGCTTTACGAGTCCCCGCTGACATGCAGCATCTGAATGTGTCCTATCGCGGAAACCACCCGCCCGGTGCCGGGCTTCCGCTTCAGGTTCGGCTGACATCCAAATCGAACTGGTCCCTGATGTTGCTGGCGATCGCCTTCGGAGTCGCACTCCTGGGATGGTGGTTGCGGAATGCGAATCGACAAGTTGCAGCCACCTGGCTGTTCCTGACCTTGATTGTTCCACTTGCTCTGCTGCCGTTCCAGTCGCCATGGCTCGATCTGGTCACCGGGGGAGTGCTTCTGGGAGGACTCTTCAGTCTCATTCTGATGGTGGCACGACAGATCATTGAGTGGCTGATTTCAATTCGGGCGAAGGTCTGGGAATGCTGTGAAAACCATTCCGTGAAGGCACTGATGCTGCTGAGCATCCTCTGTCATGGAACTGAGCAACTGGAGGCCAGTGAACCGGTTCCTCCCGCCCGCGCCGCGACTGTTGTTGTTCCCTACACATCACTGGAGAGCATTCCGACCTCAGATCGGGTTCTCGTGCCGGCCGATCTGTACAAGCAAATCTGGTCAATGGCGAACCCGAACTCAGCATTATCCGCTGAAGAGGGAGCAACCGCTTTTATCAGTGAGGCAATCTATCGCGCCGAACCATCAGAGCAGGCGAAGCAGCAGGGCCTCGCTGTTTCCGCTCGCTGGGTCGCAGTGAATCCGACAGCTTCGCCACTCGCTCTGGAGCTTCCGATTCGCGGTGTGCAGCTGAGTCGCCTCATGGTCGGGGATGCGCCCGCACCGGTTGAGGTCAATGCTCAGGGTGTGCCGACACTGATTCTGAAGCAGCGCGGCGTCCAGATCGTTGATGCCCAATTCACATTGCCGTTGGAGATGTCGGCTGATGCAGGTCAGTTCCGCTTCGAGACGACTCCTGTTGGTTCTGGAGTCTGGACGGTTCTTCTGAACAAAGCGGCCGAACCTCGACGAATTCGGGTGAATGGCAGTGGCAGTCTGTTCCGTTCGAACGTTACTGGCGACCGAGAAGAGATTCAGATCCCGATTGACCGTGGAGGTACGGTTCTTGTCTCGTGGCAACCAGAGCGACAGCCGATGGATCAGAATAGCGTCACTCAATTCGAGGCAGTGACGCAGGTCACCGTCTCGGACGTCGGCCTGACGCAGTCCGTGAAAGGGACTTTAATCGTCCGTCAGGGAATGAGTGGGGAATGCCGTTTCAAACTCCCGGCCAAACTGGCCATTCAGAAGATCACAGGCCCTGATGTCGCAGGTTGGGAAGTCTCGGCCTCCGCCGATGAAGGGCGGGAGGTGAAGGTGCTCTTCCGCCGTCAGGTTCAGGATCGGACTGAGTTCGAACTGGAGTTGTTCCAGCCGCTCGATCTGAATGCGGCGCAGCAGTCGATCACAGTGGACTTGCTCGAACCGCTCGGAATGAATCGGGAGACGGGTTCACTTGCTCTGATTTGCCCAAAGGAATTCAGATTAAATACGACGGAGCTCATTGGTCTGCAGCAGGTCGACGTCAAAGCATTTCCTGCAGTACGACCTCCGCTTCCCAGTGAGACTCACACGGTACTCTGCTATCGTTATTCGAGCCGCCCCATTGGGCTGACATTCTCACTCGAACGGGCGGTCGGGGAAGTGCGTGCCACTGCTCAACACGGCATTCGAATTGGATTGAAGAAGGTATCATTCGCGAGTCGAGTGATTCTGGATGTTCAGGATCGTCCTCGACGTCAGTTCGAGTTTCGCCTGCCAGAAGGATATCTCCCACTTGAAGTCGTCTGCGCGAACTGCACAGACTGGTTCGTCACGAATGGCGAAAACGAGCGAAGGTTGACGATCGAGTTGGATCGTCCCACTTTGGGACGCGTGGAGATTGGTCTCGATGGACGAATGCTGCGAACACAGGCTCCGCAGCCGGTTTCGCTGACTGTGCCTGTTCCAGCTGTCGATCGTCAGACGCATACTCTTGGGGTCTCGATTGATGCTGCCGAGCAGGCGACGCTCTCGTCATCAACAGGCTGGACGGGAATCTCGCCTCAGGAACTGCCGCCCGCGATCCGCAATCTCGGTTCTGAGGTCGTGCAGTTTGCGTTTCGCTCCTCTGATTCCGCCGGCAAGGAGGCACCAGGAACGCTGACGTTCAATCTTGTTCGTCAGACTCCGGATTTACAGGCCGACGCTGCTGTGCTGATCGTCGCGGGAGATGCGACCGTCGATTATGGAATGACGTTCCGGTGGAGAATCACAAACTCCAAGGCAGAGAAATTTGCGGTCAGCGTCCCGTCCTGGCTGGGACCGTTGGACTTCCAGGGAGAAGGGATTCGTCAGATCAGGTCTGAACCCGGCGACGCAGGACAGACCCGCTGGATTATCACGACCTTGGAACCGGCGCGTGATCAGATGCTGATCTCTGCGGCCGCGACAATTGCATTGCCGGCGGACCAGATCATTCAGACTCCGGCGATCCGGTTCCTGACGATGACCGGCCCGAACCCGTTTGCGGAACTGATGACTCAGCAGCAGTTCGCCGTGCTGGTGAATCGCTCGCCGAATCAGATTATGCCAGCCAGTGCCGGGGCCATTGAGAAACTGTCTGTTGAGGAACTTCCGTTAAACCTGCCTGAAGACCTGATTCGTCAGGCGATGGAGATCGTTCGGATTCGTGAAGGACAACTCCCCGCTTGGCGCGTTGAACTCGTACAGCGAGTCGAGTCAGCCCGGGCAATTGTGCTCTCGGCCAACCTGACAACATTGCTGCAAGGCGATGGTAGCTGGCGGACACGAGCTGTTTATGGAGTCCGAAACCGAGGGCAGCAGTTCCTTGCGGTTGCGATGCCTGACGATGCTTCGATTCTGTCTGTCGTCGTGAAAGGGGCTCCGTCCCGGACAGTCCTGACGCAAATCGATGGCAAGCCATTGCACCTGGTTCCACTCCCTCAGACGAGCGCTGCGGATCTGTCGTTCGATGTCGTGCTTGTGCTCGCAGGTCAACTTCCGCACGCGTTGCCAAGTCCTCGTTCCCTGCGGTCCCTCACGGTGGAACTGCCGGCCCCTGATGTGTTGTCTCCCAAGAACTCGCCAGAGTACGGCGTCTCGACCGCGCAGACGATCTGGAATGTTTATGTTCCAGACGGTTTGAAAGCGGTTCCTGCTGAGAACACCGGAGCTACGAACGTCGTCTGGCATCGCGGATCCGGTTGGGTTGAAGCGGAATCGATGTCCCTCAAGAGAGCCCGAATGGATCTCCAGGAACTCTCCCGGATTGTGACGGGAGACAGCTACAGCATTGCTCAGCGGGGAACAGCGATTTCCAACTTGAAGGAGCTTCAGTCTCGACTGGAATCGCAGCAGAGCTTCATCCCGGGCCGTCAGGCAGGAGATGCGGATACAGACCGCCTGTTACGGGAAAATAATGCGCTCATGGAAGAGGTCGCCAAAGCCACGTCGAGCGATCAGCCATATTCATCATCTCGTCCGCAGGAATCGGCACCCGGAACGCAGAATCGTGCTTTGATTCGGAACCTCAACGAATCGGTACAGATGTCGAACAGCTTCGGAACTGTTCAGCAGCAGATGACGAGTCCGAATGATGGTGAATACTCATTCTACGTCCCGATATCAGACCAGTTCAGAAATCGCAGCAGCTCCAAGGGCGAAGAGATTCAGTCTCGCGCGGGCTTGAAGTCAAAGCTGCAGAGTCAGGCACCGCTTGCGAATAACCAGCAGACGGGAGAAGGGGAGCAACCCCAGTTGGTGGAGCAGGAACGTCGATCACGGCCAATGAGTGATACCAGGCGAAAAACGCTGGATGCGAAGTCACAGGAGACGCAGCTGGGATATAGTAATTTCAATGCGTATGATCCTTTCCGGCAAGGATCGTTCGATCTCGTAGCACCGACGTTTGGAGGTCCCGATCCGAACAACCTTCTGGGAGTCTCTCCGGTGGCCCCGCCTGCGGAAGCGGGTGTCGTCTCCCAACCCAGCCCGCAATGGGGATCATCTGGCGGACTTTCGCTCGCCGTCGATTTGCCGGTCTCCGGGAACGAGCTTTCGTTCTCGCGAGTCGGTGGTGCCCCCAAACTCTCTCTGATCATCAGCAGTGCAGACCGCTGGACACTCATCCCGCGACTGTGCTGGGCAGGGCTATGGGTTGTCGCGGGGTTCTGGCTGTTGCGAACGTCGCTGCTGAACGCGACGCCGATTCCTCAGATTCAACTGGGACTGCGTGTCCTCGCGCTGCTCGGAGCAGCAGGTTTTCTGCTGGTCCCCGGTCCTGCAGGCTGGGCTGCATTCGTCGTCTTCCTTGGCGCCTCGATCACGGCCCTGGCGCACACATGGTCTGGGTCATCAGTCAGCTCCTCTCCAAAATAGTCTCCGGAGAGTAAAGCAGTTCCTGCGCAGGTGAATTTGGAGCGTAAGGAGGTGTCCCTGTTGGGGTTTACCAACCGGAACACGCGCTGTGTGCGTGCGCGATAGAGCAAACGGCTCTATTTCTGCAGTCGCAGTTTCAGCATGACCCAGCCTGCCTTGAACGCCTCTTTCCATTCGAGTTTCGTTTCCCCAAAGCGGCGTTCTTCATAGGTGATGGGGACTTCAGTGAACGTCGCACCGGCCCTGCGCAGGTGGTAAAGAATCTCTTCTTCGATGGCATAACCTTTGGCCCGGGCCCGCGACCAGTCGACCTGACGAAGGCGACTGACGTGATACGCCCGAAAGCTGCCGCTGTTATCCAGCGTTGATAACCCGAGAATCGTTCTGGCGTACAGATTGATTGAACGGCTCATCAGCTGTCGGGTCAGACCAGCGCCATCGGTTCGGCCGCCGGCGACGTACCGCGATCCGATGACGACGTCGGCCTCATCACATTTTGCGAGCAGGGCCGGGATGAATCGAGGAGGATGCGAGAAATCGGCATCCAGATTCACGAGCACGTCGTAGTTGTGGTCGATGGCATACTGGAACCCCGCAGTCGTGGCAGTGCCGAGACCGAGTTTGCCGGGGCGATGAATCGCGCGGATCCGGGGATCAGCTGCACCCATTTGATCAACGAGAGTTCCTGTGCCGTCCGGGGAGTTGTCGTCAATGACGAGGACATCAGCCTGCGGCACGAGCTTCAGAATCTCGGGAATCAGCACGCCGATATTGTCGTGCTCGTTGTATGTGCACAACATGACAAGAACACGACGATCAGCGGACATAGAATGGAGAACCTGAAATGATCTGACAAACTTCCTGCGGCACACTGCGCTTTGCGGACAGTGTGGCGAACCCTGGCGCAAGCTTCAATCCTGTGTTTCGCCAGAGGATTGAAGCTTCGTCGAGGCGGCAGATCAAGAAAGAGCGATCTCAGGCCTGAATCGGAGAGAGCTGGAACGCGAACTGGTTCTGCGGCGACTCATTCCGCTTGTTCAGCGATGGGGAATAGTCATAGGTCTGTGCACTGGTGCCGTCGGCTTTGAATTCGATCAGCCGGAGCCAGCCGTCTCCGCCTTTGGGACGCATCTGAAAGTTCACCAGATGCTGATGGACATCGCGTCCCGCTGGTGTCTGGCTGGTCAGGCGACCAAGACCGTCTCCGAGGACGTGACCATTCAGCGTCAAGACGAAGTTCTCGTGACGGCTGACGAGATCATTCCATAACTCGGTGCCATCGGTTACATCATCATTGGTCACTTTTGCGACCGGGTAGTGATGCGGGTTCCATTTCTGATTCGTGCCGTACGTCTTCACATCGTAGCGTGTATCGTCGTAGTACATGTAAGCATGGGTGATCAGAATGACTTCGTGATTCCGGTGCTTTTCAACGACCCCATTTGCCCAGCGGACGACGTCTTTTCGCGGGCCGAACTCAAGAGCGAGGACCAGAAACTTGCGGCCGTTCGCTGTGAAGCGGTAGTACGCGTTCTCCAATCGATCGGACTCACGATCATAGGTGCCGCCGAAGGTTGGCTGACCGCGATAGTGTGAAACCGGGAAGTATTCGGAAAACAAAGTTTCGCGGTTCTGCGTCTTC
The DNA here is from genome assembly GCA_023417655.1 of Planctomycetota bacterium. Classification (GTDB taxonomy): domain Bacteria; phylum Planctomycetota; class Planctomycetia; order Planctomycetales; family Planctomycetaceae; genus Planctomicrobium. Next base: position 70,545 of record JAEZFD010000062.1, read on the forward strand.
CCGCCTTCTCCGTAATCGTGATTCCCCGGCACCATGAAGTAGGGAACGATGCTGTCCAACTGCCGCATCGACCTCTGGGCGACTTCCCATTCGGCCGGAGCACTGGTGTTCGTCACGTCCCCGAGATGCAGCACGCAGGAGATGTTTCTGGCTGCTTTCTGCTCAGCGATCCAACGGGTCTGTGCGAGAAAGGTTTCCGGGAACTTCTGGCTGTAGTTTTGAGTGTCCGGAAGGACGGCAATCGTGAACGAGCCGGGCTGTGGAAGTGGCGGGGGCCCATCGACGAGGATAGCGTCCTCGTAAGGCAACCGTTTCGGCGGTGTGATTGTCTTTTGGGCGAACGCACGCGACTGCGTCATCAGGCCGGGCAGCACGAACAGACCGGTTCCGGCCTTGAGCATTTCTCGGCGAGTGAACGTCTGCATGGTCATCCTTTAAGGAGTGAGGTCAGAACCGCTCAGCAGATGCTCCGGGATTGATTCACGATCCCGGAGCACCATGTTTGATGCCGAATGGAATGTGGGAGTCTCCGAACGGAAGTTACTCCGTGGCCAGCTCCCCGAGGGGAGGTTGTGGCTCCGTCGGGCGTCGCAGGAAGACAATCACAAATGCTTCCCAGATCATCAGGGCTGCGAGGGCGACAAGAAGCACGGCAATCCAGGGAACAGGATTCATGTTCACGCCCCCTTTGAAGTGCTTCTGAATCATGTTCACCAGTGCCCAGATGCTCATGATTGACATCAGCACCATTGGAATCCCGGTGACAAACCAGACCCACATCGCCCGGCGAGTCCGCCAGAGCCAGACCGTGACTCCCAGCAGAGTGATTGCTGCGAGCAACTGATTGCTCGCTCCGAAGAGTTCCCAGAAGGTCCTCCAGAGTGGTTCACGCTTCCCGGCGGCGTTTGTGGATCCTTGAAAGACGAAGAACATCGGGGCTCCTGTCGTGATGGCCGTGCCCAGCCAGCGTCCTGCCGAGCCTTTCAGTCCGGTCAGTTCCTGAATGATAAACCGGCCCAGGCGGGTGCAGACGTCGAGTGTGTCATAGACGAATGTCGAGAATGCCATCAGCGCGAATGAGACACCAATCGCGGCCGGGATATTCACGGCTTCCAGAAAACTCCCGATGCCCAATGCATAGATGAAGTTTGGCTGCGGATTTTGAACCAGTGCGTGATCGGAAGCCAGAGCCATCACACAGCACAGCGAAATCATGGCGACCATTGCTTCGAGAAGCATGCTGCCATAACCGATCCGCTTGGCGTCAAGTTCGGATCGGAGTTGTTTCGACGTTGTGCCTGAGGCGATCAGGGAGTGGAAGCCGGAACAGGCACCACAGGCGATCGTGATAAACAACATCGGAGCAAGGGCATCGCCTTTCACGCTGGTCCAGCCGCTGAAAGCCGGCAGTTCGACAGGTTTCCCCCCAGCGATCAGTCCGACGGCTCCGGCACCGAGGGCGATAAACAGGAAGTACCCCCCCAGGTCTCCGCGAGGCTGCAGCAATAACCACAGCGGAGCGACTGAAGCAACCGCACAATACAGCAGAAGTGCGATATCCCAGATCATGTGAGCCCGTGCCTGGGCTTCGACTGCCGACAGCTCCGGCGAATAAGACTGGACGATCGCGACCACGTCGAATGGAAGTTTCTGCCCGGCATAGATCGCAACACCGATCAGCGGCAGGAAGATTAGTGTGGCCCATCCATTCGTCAGTTTGGTGTATCGCAACAGCAATCCCATGACGATGGGAAGGACCAGATACATGAGTGAAGAAGATGCGATTCCGGCTCCGCTGACGACTTCGCCACTTTCGAGTGTCTGGTTGCCGATGAACGAAGCCGCAGTGATGTCGGTAAAGGCGACAATGATGTAGACGAGTGCCAGCCAGATGAAGGTGAGAAACAGCAGGAACGCCCGCTGGCTCATATTCTCACGCACAACCTCGGCGATGGACTTCCCTTGATGTCTGACGGAAGCGACCAGCGCGGTGAAATCGTGAACCCCACCGATGAAGATGGAGCCGATGAGAATCCAGAGCATCGCCGGCAGCCAGCCGAATGCGGCCCCCGCCAGAATTGGTCCGACAATCGGACCGGCCGCTGCGATTGCCGAGAAGTGCTGATTCAGCAACGGACCCGGGGCAAGGGGAGCGTAATCCACTTCGTCCCGCAGGGTGTATGCCGGAGTGATTGCCTTCCCGTCGATTTTGAGAAGCCGGGCGAGAATGGAGCCGTAAACGCGATAAGCGATCAGCAGGACGATGCCTGACAGGCAAACAACAAAGACCATCATCTCTGCAGACCTTCTGTTATCGACGAGAGTTCACGGCTCTCGCAGTTCAAATAATAACGTTCCGGGTGACATCGCCGCTGCTGTAGTGGATGTCACTTCGGGCTGGGGCTATGTACCGAACATTTTAAATTCGGCCATCGTCGCGAGAATACCGATGAAGGTATAAAACATTCCTGCCACTACCAGCAATACGCGTCGGAAGATCGTAGGGCGAAGCTCTGGTGGAAGAAGTACGGTGTTGACCACGACGACGTGCCAGCAACTGAATCCAAGGGCGAAGTTATAAAAAGTCGTCGTCCAGACTAACAGTTGATTTCCAGGGGCAATGTTCAACATGATCAGGCCGAAGACGGCATAGGCACAGAGTGCTCCGAAGTACAGTTTGCCGATCCAGTGAGTGTCCCAGGTTCGGAGTGTTTTGCTCGCCGTCCATGACACATCCACCCAGCGACGGAGAGCGCCGTCCATGGTCATAATCGCAGAGGTGACCAGGATCAGGAACCCGCAAAACAGTGTCAGATACCAGAACAACGGTCCCATTGCCGGCCCAACCGCCTTGGAGACCCCTTCTGCTGTCATGCCTGCGGCTTGCCACTTATCTGTCGGAGCGACGCCGCGGTCGAGGAATTGAACGGACAGCATGCTGGGCAGGGCCATTCCGAGAAAACAGGCCGGCATCCAGACGTAATACTGTTCCCGCATCACGTGCCGGACCCAACCTTTCCAGCGTCGCAGTGATTCAGAAGTGACCTGGAAGACTTTTCCGACGTGCGACAGAGTGATTGAACGCCCCCCGATGATGCTCGGGATTGCTCCAACTTCTTTTCCCATTCCCCAACCCTGATCGCGTGTGAAGTTACTGATCGGGGTGTTCGTCAGGCCTCCGTTACCGGCGATCGCAGCCATTGCAGTCACCATGCCGATCATCGACAGATCGAGACGAGGCATCGAAAGCCCATTCCACCATCCTGTCACGGCATTCAGAAGCTGTGGCTGTCCACCGGGTTCCGCTGGCTCATAGGGCAATGTTCCAAATCGAACGAACCCGGACAGAATTTCCCGCCATGTGTCCCAGGTCGAATAGAACAGGGCGAGAAATCCAAGAAACCCGAGGACGAAGACGAGCTTGGCCGACATGATCCATTTCAGGGACCGATAAACCTTGCCTCCAAAGATCAACGGCACAAGTGTCATCAGCAGGATGCCGCAGGCTGTCATCTTCAGGTAGAAGTCGTGGGCCGGAAGCTTGGGATTCGGAAGCTCCCCCCAGAACATTGCCAGCAGGGGCATCGAGGCATTGGAGCAGAGATAGGGGAGAAACGAGCCGAAGTCCATCAGCAGGTACAGGAACGGCCAGAACATGGGACCCGGCCAGATCCGAAATTTCCCGGTGAAGATCGGTTCCCCTGTATAGAGCGTGTACCGGCTGATCTCGATGTTGTAGATGACCTGGCCGAGAATGCTCAACGTGGCCAGCCACAAAAGGGCTCCGCCGTATTTCGCTGTGACGAGAGGACCTGTGAGCCATTCCCCTCCGCCGACGGCCGCGGCCCCCATGACCAGTCCAGGACCAATTAACGTGGGAATCTGCCGCCATCCGAAGTGGGGGGCAGGAGCCAGTTCACCCGTGTTCCAGCGGGGCATCTGCCGGGAGCCAATATAGGGAGCTTCCCAGTGAGAATCTTTTGCGTCCCCGGCTGATCGCGTTGGTGATTCGACGGTCTGGTTCGACATCCGCTTCCTCGATTGACGTGCGCTTCAATTTCGGTCAGTTCACACAGGACTTCGGCGACGCAAACTGCAGTTGCGTCTGGCGATTCGTCGGCGCTGCAGTGATCGAACAAGAAGTCGATCAGCGACGGGCGAAGTCCTCGGTCGTTCCGCTCAGATCCCCGGGAGACGAGATTCGCTCTTTCAGGGATGACACGACGGGCGTGTCCGAAATGGAACACATCCAATTTGGGGAATGGGACGGCTGATGGCAAGGCTCAGCCGCCGAATTCCGGGGCAGAATGAGATGCCAAAATCGTCGTAACGAGGAATGTCTGGATTTTTGCAGGGCCGAGCCGGCGATCCTGCCTGGAATGCTTGAATCAGGCGTGAAAAGTATTAGGGACCCCGCGCGCCCATGTGCGCGGGCTCCTTGGCTGCCGGCCGCGTGCGGCGGCTTACTTCTTGCCTTTCCCTTTATCCTTCCCCTTCGCTTTATCTTTGCTGAATTTGCGAGGGGTATTGGAGGGATCGCTGTTCTTCTTGGCCTCGTCGGCGGCTGCGAGCGCCTGCTGCCACCACGTCGGCTTCTTGGGCTCTGCCTTGGAGTCCGACTTGTTGTTCACCTGTTTGGGGACCGTGATCACGGTCCCGTCCGGGGTGACGTCAGCTCCAGCTTCGGCCACTGCCTGCTGGTGCGTTGCCAGGCTTTTCTTCAGCAGAAGACGCTCGATGATTCCCCACAGGCTGGACGAGATAAAGTAAACGCAGAGCCCGGCAGGGACAGTGTAGAAGGCGAAACCGATTGCAATCATCATCACGTTCATGATGCGATACTGCATGGCCTGCTCGTCCGATGTCGGCGGCGGTGTGAACAGCTTCTGCTGAACCACGAACAGGGCAACCGTCAGGATGGGGAGCAGGTTGAACTGCGTCCAGCCGAACCACGGAACGGTGAATCCGAGCGGGAACAGGTTGTCTGGAGCAGCGAGGTTATCGATCCACAGGAAGCGGGAGAGCCGCAGGTCGGCGGCGTGGAACAGGGCGTTGTAGAGTCCGAGGAAGATCGGCAACTGCACGAGTGCCGGGAGGCAGCCGACCATCGGGTGGTAGTTGTACCGCCGTTGGAACTCACGGTACGCCTTGGCAAACTCTTCCGGCTGGCCTTTGTACCTGTCCTGCATCTCCTTCATTTTTGGAGCGAGGATTTTCATCTTCTCTGCTTCAATCGCCTGCTTCCGCGAAAGCGGAAACATCGCCAACCGGACAGTGACCGTCAGCAGAATGATTGAAAACGCGTAAGAGACACCGAGACTATGGAACAGTCCCAGAATCCAGAGCATGAACTTGGAGACAAATGAGAACCAGCCGAGCTGAATGATCGATTCGGCGTTCAGTTCGCGAATCAGGTCAGGGCGTTTCGGCCCGAAGAACGCTGAAAACGACGCGGTGACTTCCTTGTGGGGTTCTACCGTCAGCGTCGGAGATTCCATCACGACGGTCATGTCGCTGCGTTCGGGTCTCGCGGCATTCAGGTGCAGAAGTAATGGACGGGTGACCGCAATGGTCGCGTCTGGCTGGTTGTCACCGTTCTTGTCCTCGAACTGGTTGCCCTGCGGTAGAACCAGTGCTGCGAAGAACTGATCATCGACACCGGCATAGGCAATCGGAAGATGCCAACTTTCAACAGGACGGCCTCCCTGCACGAGCGAGGCGTTGTGCTGCTTGACGAGCTCTGTTGCGAGCAGCGTGACCGGCGTAATGCTCTGCGGACGGCGTGGATTCTCGAGAGTTCCGACCTTCACTTCGCGGAAGAGGCGTGAATTCTCGACATTTTCCAGTGGGACGCCGACCGGCCCGGTGAGCGCATAGGTGGTCTTTACTGGGGCATCAGAGAGGTTACGAAGTTCGATCTTCAGATCGACCATGTAGCCCTTTGTGGAAGTGTCACGCGTTGCCAGATCGACTTTCTCGATGTTGAAGGTCTTGATGACTTCGAAGTCACCGGCGGGCGATGGATAGCGCAGTGTTGCGGAGTTCTCGTTGTGAGCGACGACTTCCCAGTTCACGGTGTCGAGTGAGAGTTTGTGCCGGGCCAGAATCGAATCGATTGCTGCCACTTGCAGATCAAACGTCTCAGGGTCGTTTCCGATGCCGACATTCTTGGCGATGTCGTTTCCAACGATGCGGAGCTGTTCCTTGCGGTCGAGCGTCGTATAGCGGGGATCGGTCAGCCAGACGGCGTCGATCGCCGCTCCCTTTGTGACGATGTCGACTTTCAGCAGGTAGCCGTTTTCGAAGCCAGGTTCACCAAGCACGATCGTGCGTGGCGGGAACTCTGCTGGCTTGCTGTCGTCGTTTGCATTGTCGACTGGAGGGGCATTCGCTGCCTGTTCGTCGGCCTGTGCTTGAGCCTGGGCGTTCAAAGCCGCCTGTTGGGCTCCGGGAGGAACCGGTGCCTTAAAGAACTGTGGGAACAGCAGCGGGGCAATCTGAAGCCAGATGAAGAAAAGAGAAACTGCCACGATCGCGGGCAGAAGCTGTCGACGTTGATCCATCCGGCTGTATGACGATCTGGACTTGCGGCCAGTCATCCCTTTCGTATTTCCATCGCCTGTTCAAGGCGTTGTTGCATTCCGGGAGAGGAAGTGCAGTGTGTCAGTGGCAAATCGTTGTCCTCTCTCATCTTGAGAGGACTGCGGCCCAGGTCGGACTTTCAGGTGACCTTGGCGGTGGAGCACGCCCGACAGTTCGTCAGGGTCTGTTTCGCAAGGCTTTCAGGCAGGCTTCTTCCGAAGACCGCGCCTGCCAGAAAATGAGAGACCAATTGGCTTTCTGCTGAAACGGCCTGAATTCAGGCGTAAAGCAGAAGTGACTCAGCGGGATTGTGTCGCCGTCACACAGTCCGTGAATTCCAGCGAAACTGCAGGAGTACACCGAGGGTGGATTGTCAGCAGACGTTCGGATCCCCTGAATCAATCGCGAATTGTACGTTTTCCTGCGACCGGAACAAGAAACGCGGCCTCAGAGAGTCATCAGTTCTACAGAAACGCAGCGGAAGATCGGCAAACCGCCCACTGCGCGCAGCTTCGTTGTAAGAAAAGGGGGCGATGAATCTCCTGAATGTGGAGATTCCGGCGGTCTCTGGCGAATCGGGAGGGAATCCAACTCGGAATGCCGGCTCAGCGACCATCCCGGAGGCGGTCTCCGAGGAAATTGTCGAGATCGGGGATCGGATAGATTTTGGCGATCGTCTTCTCGAAATCGTATTCCACACGGCGGAAATGTACCGTGTCGTTTTCGATCAGCACATAAGACGAGCGGTTATCGCCGTCGCGAGGCTGTCCCACAGAACCAACATTAATCAGCACCTTCTGTGTGCCAAGCTCCAGCTTGAATCCCAGCTCTTCCGGGGACTGGAAATTGTAATCTTCCGAGAAGACGCCTGGGATGTGGGTGTGTCCCTGAAAGCAGTACTTGTCGACCAGCCCGAAGATCCGCTCCATCTTCCGCTGATTATAGACATCTTCCGGAAAGACATACTCATTCAACGGGTTACGTGCGGAACCGTGTACGAAGAGAAACCGGTCTTCGCGACGCATCCGGGGGAGATCACCGAGGAATTCCCAGCGCCGTTCGTTACTGCTGGAGTCACCTGACTCGAGCATCTGACGGGTCCAGAAGATGGCCCGTTCTGCACCGGAGTTAAATCCTTCGGGATCGAAAAGTGCGGCCTGATCGTGATTCCCGAGGATCGTCACCTGACAGTGATGTTGAACAAGATCGATGCACTCCCGGGGGTTCGGCCCGTAACCGATGATATCTCCCAGGCAGTAGATCTGTGCGACTCCCAACTTCCGGATATCGGCCAAAACCGCTTCCAGCGCTTCAAGGTTGCCATGAATGTCGCTGATGATAGCTCTCAACGGTGACTTCTTTTGTGCTGGGTCAACGGAAGAAGAGGGATGTCCGGAAAACAATGATCCAACAGTGTACGGCGGTGACCAAAGGAGGGTCAAGGAGGCTCCCTGTCGACCCTAAACGGGTGACCGGGAACGGGATCAACGCAGATCCAGCGGATCCAGATCCATCACTAATTCGACATCAGTGTGGAGTTGAAAGCTCCTGGCCGCCTGCTGCCATAATTCTGCAATGGCATTGCGATCGAGCGATGTCAATTGAAGATGGTATCGGAAAAATTTTCTGAGCCTTGCCAGTAATGCGGGTGCCGGGCCGAGAATTCGGACAGGAAGTTGCTGCTCCGATGTCACTTGACGCAGAATCCCTGTAATACGCCGGGCTTCTGCCTGAACCAATTCTTCTGAAAGGGATCGGAAAATCACCCGGGCCATCACTTGATAGGGGGGAGCCTGAGCTTCCAGCCGATGAGCTAATTCTTCGCGTGCGAATGAATCGTAATCATGCTGAGCTGCGTACTGGATAACGGGTTCGTCCGGTGACATCGTCTGGACGAGCACCCGTCCCTCCCGGTGTCCGCGTCCCGTTCGACCTGCGACCTGAGAAATCAGCTGAAAAGTTCGTTCGGCAGCCCGAAGTTCCGGTTGATACAGCATTGTGTCGGCATCAATCACCCCGACCAGCGTCACATTCGGGAAATCGAGTCCCTTGGCGATCATCTGTGTCCCGAGCAGGATGTCGACTTTCCCTTCCCGGAACTTCTCGAGGGCAATGTCGTGGCTGCCTGCGCCCTGCATTGAGTCACTATCCATTCTCAGAATGCGAGCGTCGGGAAACTTGTTTTTGACCTCTGCTTCCAGCCGCTGGGTTCCCGTTCCGAGAAAGCGAACGCCGGGCAGATGGCACTCAGGACACCGTTCGGTCGGGACCGTCGAATACTCGCAGCTATGACAGAGCAGAACTCCTTTATCTTTATGCCAGGTCAACGAGACGTCACAGTCAGGGCAGCGAATTCGACCGCAGCGGGGACACCACTGTACTGGTGAATAGCCACGCAAATTCAGAAATAGGATTACTTGTCCACGATCTCGAATGGCCTGTGTGACGGCTTGTCCCAGTGCGCGGCCGATGGAATGTCCCTTACTGATCCAAGGGTCATTCCGGGTGTCGACCAGAGTGACCTGGGGGAGTGGACGCTGTTCGACCCGTTGAGTCATCTGCAGGAGCTGATCCTCGCCCTTTTGCGCTCGCAGCAGAGATTCCAGAGCCGGCGTGGCGGAACCGAGAACGAGTGGGACTCCCTCTCGCCTCGCCCGTTCCCGGGCGACTTCACGGGCGTGATACCGCGGTGTTGAGTTCTGTTTGAATGTTGCTTCGTGCTCTTCATCAATGATGATCAGACCGAGATGAGGCACCGGAGCGAAGATCGCACTGCGTGCTCCCACGACAACCTGAACACGGCCTTCTGCAATTTCCTGCCAGTGCCAGTGACGGTCAGCATCTGAGAGATGGCTGTGCAGGACTGCGACCGATTCAAATCGGGCGCTGAAGCGGCGAATTGTCTGAGGAGTCAGGCTGATTTCCGGCACGAGCACGATGGCCTGTCGCCCGTAGCGGACGACTTCCCGAATCGCCTGAATATAGACTTCGGTTTTCCCGCTGCCGGTGACTCCCTGCAGCAGCAGCGTCTGATGCTGTTGCTCGCGAAGAACTTTCAGGATGGCGTTGAGCGCCGTCTGCTGTTCATCGTTTAACTTCAGATCGGTCTGCGGTGCGACATCGAAAGTGGTTGCGGCAGTCACTTCACTTCGAATACGTCGGGCGACGATCAGCCCTTTCTTGCGCAGCGTGTCGATCGGCGAGCTGCCGCAACTTGCCCGCTCGGAGAGTTGTTCCACTGTCAGGCTTCCATTCGCCGCCTGCAGGGCGTCAAGAACGGCGACCTGCTTGGGGGTGAGCCGGTATTTCGTTCGATCAAGATCCGGAGCGAGTTCGAATGTCAGGATTTCGCGCGTTCCGGCCTGCCGTTTGACACCGGCCGGAATGATGCTGTCGAGTACCTGTCCCCAGCTGCAGAGGTAGTACTCGCTGATCCACCGGGTCAGTTCGAGCATCGCGGCGTTGAGCAGAGGCTCTCGATCGAGGATTTCTCGAATCGATTTCAGGCGCCGCGTGACCGGAACGTCGCTTGATAATCCAACACAATACCCCAGCGTCAGCTGATCTCCCCGCCCGAATGGAGCGCGGACACGCTGTCCCGGCGCGATTAACTCCCTCAAATCATCCGGAACGAGGTACGAGAAGACGGAATCCAAGGGACGATTGAACACAACCTGAGCGACGAGGCGGTCAGCCTCGGCAGCCAGTTCCCACTTTTCAGGCTCCGGTTCGAGATCGAACAGGGCGGGCTGATGTTTCTTCTGAATTGCCAACGACTCAATGAATGACCGGGATCTGGACGCATGCACACTGCCAGCGTTGCCGCTGTTCAGGTTAACGACTCCGAAGCGAATCGGCAAAATGAGGAAATCAAACCGGCTCAAGACCGCCCGGGCGGGAATTGGGGTTGTTCGTCTGGGGAGCATTGGAATAGTTTGCCATGTTCCCGGAAATGACCCTCATTTCCCTCGCCTGAGATCCAATCATCAGAGTTCGTGCTGCTGCACTCTCTGGCTCCCTGATTCAAATTCCCTTCGTTTCCGTTCCCGTCTTCGATCCGTTCGAGCACATTTCCTTCAGAACCTGCCAGGATGGCCGGTTGATGATGTCGTCATGATTCGCTGGGCACGACAAGCTGGCGTGCTTCTCCTCGCTCTCAGTCTGGGATGCGCGACGGCCCCGGCGCGCATGAATTTGACCCCGTCGTGGCTCAAGAGCTCCCGAACCGGTGAGAAGGAATCGGAGCAACTCCGCAAATCTGCCGAGCAAAACGCTGAGGAAGAAGAACGCGAACCGCTGATCGCTCAGACGGAATCTGCTGAAACCAAAGTACAGCATGATCCTGCGACTCGAATGCTGATCGAAGCCGAACTGCGGGACGCCTCTCCCGAGGATCGTCAGGAATGGCTCGCATTGCTGGCGGCCGTTGATTCTTCACAGGTCCCTTACGTTCTGCAGAAACGCCGATTCAAGAACGGTGACAAGCCCAGTGAGATCGTTGCCGCCGCTGCTTCAACGAGTGAGACTCTGCAATCGAAGCATGAAATTGCCCGGGCCAGTCACAGCACGAGCGACGAGTCCCCTTCACAAACTGAAATGCCTTCTGGCATCACCGCGACTCCGATAACAGAACAGGAGAGCGCTGCCAGTCCGAAGTCCGTCGCGACGGAATCGAGTTCATCGGGCTGGCCCCAGAGAATTCGTTCGCTCGCGGATCCGACTCGAATCTGGTCACACCCCGGTGACGGCGGCATGGATCATCCCAATCCGGAAAAGGGACCTTCCGACAAGCAGGAGCGTTCGACTTTCGGGTTGCCGCTGGTCATCGGAACACAGGCCAAGGCCGACGCAGCTGTCGCAGAGTTTCACGCTCGGGAAACACCCCCTGTGCTTCCTTTAAATCCAGCTCCTCCGACCATGTCGGTCAAGACCCCGCGTCTGACGCCAGGGTCGCAGTTGTGGGAAGATGAGCTACAGAAACTGATCTCTCTGCTGGAAGCGGAAGTTTCCGTTCAATCCGGTGGGAACGGAGACCGTGATCAGATCCGAAAGCAGGTTGCCCTGCGAATGCTGTATCTCATTGAGGATCAGCCTCAGAAGGCCCAGTTAACAATTCCGGGAATTCCGCCGAATGAACAGGAGTTCTGGACCGAACTTTTCATGGGGCTTTCTGAGCATCTTGATCGCAGTGGAACAGTCGACCCGGGAGAACGGGCGACCCAGACGATGGCTCTGTTGAAGTCCGCCGCATTCCGACTGCAAGATCAAGCCCGCCTGAGACTTCCCAATCTGGCGTTCTGTCAGACGATTAATGGCTTCGGAAATTATGAGGGATATCCGACCGATCAGTTCTCACCCGGCCAGACGGTCCTCGTCTATGCGGAAATTCGAAACTTCGTCAGTCAGCCCACCGGAGAATCGGACTACCGGACCCGCATTCGCTCGACAATTGAAATCTACACGGGCGGCGACGCTCAGCAGCTGGTCGACCGCAGTACGTTCGAAGCGACCGAAGACCGCTGTCGTTCGTTGCGGACGGATTATTATCACAGTTACCGCATTGGCCTGCCCGCCCATCTCGCCCGCGGGCCGCACCTGTTGAAACTGATCATTCAGGATGAATTGAGCGGAAAGATCGCGACCGAGTCCCTGCCGTTCACGATTCAGTAACAGTTCAATAACAGGCGTGCGAAGATGCGGATGCTCTGCTTTCACATTGCCTGACGGATCTGCTCCAGCATGGCAACTATTTCTGATTCCGTCGTATGATTCTGCGTGGTCCGTCGAGGCTCCTCTTCCAGCTTGACGCAATCTTTCGGAAGCCAGTCCCATGTCAGCTCATCTCATGACTCAATTCCCTGATGAACTGTCTGTGATGCAACGGGCTCTCCACCTGGCTCGCCTGGGAGAAGGCTTTGTTGAACCGAATCCCTGTGTCGGTGCAGTGATTGTTGATGAGACTCGCAGGCTTCTAGGAGAGGGGTATCACGAACGTTTCGGCGGGCCGCACGCCGAGGTCATGGCCTTACGTCAGGCGGGTGAGAGTGCCCGCGGTGCGACCCTTTTTGTGACGCTCGAACCCTGTTCTCACTTTGGAAAGACGCCTCCGTGCGCGGATGCCGTGATCGCGGCCGGGATCCGTCGCGTTGTCATCTCCGTCGGTGATCCGGCGAAACATAACTCGGGTGCGGGAGTCGAAAAGCTGCGCGCTGCCGGGATCGAAGTGGAAGTCGGGCTTTGTTCAGAAGAGGGAAGCGCTCTGCTGGCTCCTTTTGTGATGCTGATGACGGAGGACCGCCCCTTTGTTCACGCGAAATGGGCGATGACGCTCGATGGAAAAATCGCCACCCGGACGGGAGCGTCCCGTTGGATTACCAATGCACGATCCCGCGAGACCGTCCATCAGCTTCGCGGTCAGATGGACGCCATTCTCATCGGGAGCGGGACGGCACTGGCAGACGATCCTCTGCTGACCGCTCGACCCGCTGGGCCGCGTCGCCCCTTGCGTGTGGTTTTGGATTCACAGGCCCGATTGCCCTTACAGAGTCGGTTGCTCTCCTCACTGGAAGAAGGACCGGTGCTGATCGCGGTTGCGCAGAGTGCTCCGTCGGATCAGGTGAATACATTGCTCGCAGCAGGAGCAGAAGTCTGGCAGTCGCCGGTTGATGGCGATCCGCGACGCATCTCACTGGCTGGGCTGCTTAAAGAGCTCGCACTCAGAAAAGTGACGAATCTCTTCGTCGAAGGGGGAGGTCAGGTCCTCGGAGCGTTCCTCGATTCGCGCGTGATCGACGAAGTGCACTGCTTTATCGCTCCGACGTTAATCGGTGGAGAAGAGGCTCCCGGTCCCATGGGAGGTCTCGGCTTCTCACAGATGAATGAGTTGCCGAGACTGCATGCTCCCGAGATCCGTGAACTTGATGGTGACGTCTACATCCGGGGGAGAGTCTCCCGCGCCTGAGCGTCACCTGGTTGAATTCATGGTGGGTCGGAGAACTGAATCAATCAGTCGATAGGCCCGTTCCCGCATCTCCGGCGGGAAGTCATGTGCCGCGACAGGATGCTCCACCTGCAAGTGGTCTGGAACACCGTGCAGTGCGAAAACCGGTTTCGCCGCAGCAACGATCCGGTCGACGCTGTCAGCTGCAAAGTTATGGTCGGACACCGGGGCAATAATCAGGACCTGTCGTGGAGCGAGGGCTCCGATCAGCTCGTGGAAATCGAACGGGATCTCCTGCAGACGCCCCGCGTAGTCGGCGAGTGCCGGCATATAGCGATCCTGCGTCCATCCCTGTCCCTTGCGCCAAACGCCGGGAAGGTCGCGCCGATAGTCCAGGAACGAATCGAGCCCGCAGCTGGAGATCACGACTTTCAGTCGGTCATCAAGGACGGCGGTATAGACCGCATTATGTCCCCCGAGAGAGTGCCCGATGACGGCATATTGCTGCTTGTCGACATAAGGCAGCGAGTCGAGAAGATCGAGCCCCCGTTTGTTGTCATAGACCGCTTTCAGGCTTCCGCTTTTATAGCCAAGTCCCGTCAGATCCGGTGTGTATTCGCCAAGGTGCGGGTAATTCGGAGCAAGGACGATATAGCCCCGTTCGGCGAGTTCTTTGGCATAGCGTCGATTGACGTTGGTTCCGAGCCCGACGATTTCATCAGGCCCTTGGGCATGCGTCTGCTGTAAGGCAAGAACAGCAGGCACCGGTTTTGCATCGGGCTCGAGCGCAGTTTTCGGGATCAACAGATAGCCCGGCACACGGCTCCCCGGTTCGGACTGATAAGTGATCTTGCGCCGCACATAGCTCCCCATGTCAGTTTCACTGAGAACCTGTATGTCGAGATCGCAGTCACGTTCCTTGTCGGGCAGGACTCCCATGACACCCTGCATGCCACGAATGATTTCCTGACGCCGCTTCGCCCAGTCTGCCAGGGATTTGACAGGCTGCTGTTCCTGTTGGGAATCAAGAAAGATGAGGAGTTGATCCTGTGGGAGTCGTCGAACAAGCAGGGGACCGATGTCATCCTCTGCGAGAGCCTGTCGAGACGCGTTCATTCCCCCTGAGGCCAGCAAGGCCAGTAACATCACAGCCCACTTCTTCATGGAAGACTCCACTTCGACCCTGACGGACGTTATCGAGAGTTGTCCGACTCGCGGCAGATACCCTCTTGTCAATCTTTATAACCCGGTCCGGGGGGAGACTTCACTTCACTTGGCTCTGAAACGGGGCGGCAATCTCAATCTCGTTTTGAAGAGCGCACAGGGAAGAGAATTCAGGAAGTGGTTGATGACGTTGCTGGTTTCATCGGAACATATCGGATCGGAGAACCGATGCTGACTTTCAGGGCGAGGGCTGCATCTGTCGCGAGTTCAATGCCTTGATCGTTGACCTCCAGTCGGCCTCGGCAGCAGCGGAATCCGTCACTGCGGGACGAGACGAGATATTCCTGTTCACTCTCGATGCGATCATGAATCGCAGTAACTTTGCTCACTCGGCTCTCCCGGACGCAACGGATGTTGTCACGGCGACAGTGGAGCATCGGGCCCCCTTCAAAGATGTCGACGCAGTTCTCGAACTGGAATCCTTCACTTTCCAGCAGTCGTCGAGCGGGGCGGGTCAGTTCATGCACCTGACCGATGACCTCCTGTGCCTCTTTCGGGAGCAGCGGGATATAGATCGGGTATCGGGGCATCAGATCCCCGATAAAACTCTTGTTCACAATGCTGAGATAGTCGGCCTTAGGGAATTCGAGGTCAAAGAAGTGTTTGCCGAGTGCATCCCAGAACGGACTGTGTCCATGTTCGTCGATGACTCCCCGCATTTCGGCAAGGACATCAGGGTCGAATAACTGAGGGTACTCAGCCATGAACAGAAATCGGGAAAGAGAGAGAAGGCGACCGTTTCCCCCATGTCTCGCATCAGGATGGAGAAACAGACTTCCGATCTCGCACGGGCCGTTGTGATCTTCTTCAAGGTGGAGCACCGGAATCTCTTTGCGGACGTTCAGCATCCGCGAGTCATGAATGCTCGTCTCAATGCGATAGAGATAGAAAGGTTCGAATCCACCGACTTTGGAGACCAACCCGCTTGTTCCCTGCGCGATGTGCGTTTCACAATCTTCAATCACAAACAGATAGGACTCGCCACCGGGTTCGTCATCGTCGAGATGCTGAAATGAACGCTGGGAACCTTTGATACGCTTTTCAAGCAGAGCCCGATCCTGGGGAAGGGTCGTTAATCCGAAGGAAGTCAGATCTGCGAGTTCCATCAGGCGATCGAGATCCGCCAGCTCAACCGGTCGTACAACAAACATCACACGACTCCTTGGATCAGCGTCATGAACTTCATGCGAAGAAGACTTTGCTCTCTATCAGTCCCGGGAAGTTGCCGATCGATTCGCCGTATCGCCGACTGATTGCAGCACATCCTGCAGAATCCCGCAGACATGATCAATCTGGTCATCGGTGATGACAGTAAATGGTGGCAGCATTCGCACCCGGGTCGGATTCGCACCGGCTGAGAAGGCAAGAACCCCAGCATGATACAGTCGGTCAAGCACGATTTTCGTGATCGACGCACTCCCATCAAAGACTTGAAACGCAACCATGCCGCCATATCCCCAGGGGCCTGAGATCCATTCAGGAACGGCGGTATGAATCTCTTCAAAATGGCTGGCGAATCGCTCGTGAACCTGCATCAGTCGGCCGCGACTCCCGAAATAGTCTCCGGACTGCAATTCCTTGAGAATTGCGAGTGACGCCAGAATCGATGAGGTCGCCCCCGTGAATGTCTGGCTGATGAGTCCCGGTTTGGGAGTCAGTTCGTCCCGAAACAGAGTCGCGCAGACCTGCGTCATCTTGCCGACGGTGACGACATCGGCGTACTGGTCGAGTCGCAGGTGTTGAAAGGCGAACGGCTTTGTCGTGCGACCGAAGGTCTGGATCTCGTCGAACCAGATGGGCACGTCATGGCGTCGGAGTGTTTCGCAGATTGCCATGAAGAACTCCCGGGGGGCTGTGTAATAACCGCCTTCTCCCTGAATCAGTTCCATGATCATGCCGGCGTATTGTCCGGGGTAACGTTCGAGATGTTCTTCCAACCGATTCAAGCTCCTTTGCAGACTGTCCGGAGCATTCCGATCGAAGAAGGGGACGTAGTCAACGGCCATGACCGTGGGGAGTCCAACCCGATTCTTGGCGCGATCCGTCAGCTGTGCCGTCGCGAGCGTTCGACCGGAGAAGCCGTTCGCGAAGGACAGCATCCGGTCGGCCGGATACTGATGCTGAAACAGAATCTTGAGGGCATTCTCATTCGCCGTCGCTCCACTGGTGCTCAGGAAACAGTGAGCCAATGGACACAAGGCTCCCCGCACGATCTTCAGGAATTCCTCACACAACTGAGTGGAGTCGATTCCCTGTTGCAGATTTCCCTGCATGACCGTGTCCTGCAGAGCGGCATCAATTCCTGCATCAAGCAGCCGGGGATCGCTATGCCCGAAGACATGCACTCCAATCCCGGTGATCATGTCATATTTGATACTGCCGTCGGCCAGTTCGACGAGTGCGCCGTTCCCGATTCCGCTGCCGAGATAAGGAAAGAACAGGTCGCCCCCTCGATTGCGGGAGAAGACCTGGATCAGCTGAGCATAATCTTCCTGGCGTTCGACAGCAGGGGGCTTTGGAGCTGTGATTCGTTCTCGGTGTTCCGCCAATGCATCCTGTAAGAGCCGACGTGCCTCGACAACTCGAGGGTCGCTCCGCAGTAAATCAGAAATCAAGGGGCCAGACAGCATGACACGGTCTCCTCAGCAGGAATCGGAATCCCCGCCGGACACAGAAGCAGATTGCTTAGTTCGGTCACTGCATTTTATGTGCCTGCGAGCCGGTGGTGAGAACGGAGGTACCCGTTTTTTAGGCGAAATCAGTGATCTCTTCGGTGTGCATTGGACTTGCGGCAAACAGCAGGCCTGACGCTTCGCCGACGGACATAAAGCAATGGCGTGACGCTGTGACGTACAGGTTACGCAGCGACTTTGATCTCTCCGTTGTCGCGAACATCTTCGAATCGAACGGCGATCCGTTTCGAGACTCCTGCCTGCTCCATCGTGACGCCGTACAGGACGTTCGCCGCAGTCATCGTCCGCTTGCGGTGAGTGATCACGACGAACTGCGTCATGCTGACGAACTCCTTCAGCACCGCGACGTAGCGATCGACGTTGGCCTCATCGAGGGCGGCGTCCACTTCGTCAAGAACGCAATAAGGACTTGGTTTGCTCTTGAACATGGCGAACAGCAGTCCGACGGCCGTCATCGTCTTTTCCCCGCCGCTCAACAGCGAGATCGAACGGAGTTCCTTGCCTGGTGGACGGGCGACGATATCGATTCCGCATTCCAGAACATCGTCCGGGTTTTCGAGAATGATGTCGGCATCGCCTCCGCCGAAGAGCTTGCGGAACAGTTCACGGAAGTGACCCCGAATCGTTTCAAAGGTCTCCAGAAAGATTCGCTGACTTTCATGGTTGATCTTACGAATGATCTCTTCCAGCGAAGTCTTGGCTTCCTGAAGATCCTGTAGCTGACTGGCGATTGTAGTATAGCGGCGTTCAAGTTCCTGCAGGTTGGCCAGTGCGTCGGTGTTCACACTCCCAAGCATTTTGATCTTCCGGCGCAGCCGTTCGACCTGTGCTTCGAGTTCCGGCCGCAGTTCTTCGAATGATGGAGCGGACGTGTCGGTTTCACCGTTCTCGGACCCATGCGGATGATGTTCTTCAAGATAATCGCGATAAGCCGAAACATTGGAGTCGACGAGCTGATCGAGAGAAAGCTGGAATTCCTCCTTGATTCGGTCAGCCAAAGCCTGCAGCTGAAGACGCTGCTTCTGAACGTTGAACTCCAATGCATGTTTACGGTCGACAAACTGTCGGCGATGCTGATGCAGTGACTCTTCTTCCTTGAGCAGAGCGGCGCGACTCTTTCGCAACTCCTGACGTTCCTGATACTGCCCGCGCGAGGCACGCTGAACAGTCTCTCTCTGCAGGGTAAGTTCGGCCACCTGATTCTGTGAACGGAGAAACTCCAGATCCGCGCGCTCTCGGGCATCGCGCAGTTCGATGATTCGCTGAGTCGACTCCTGCAGTTGTTGCAGCCGCTGTTGCTGATCCCGTTCCAGTCGGAGGTGAGTTTCACGCAGGCCCCGGATTCGTTCTTCCTGCTTGGCGAAATCAAGCTGCTCCAGTCGAATGGCGTGCTGGGTTTCATGCAGCAGCACCTGAATCTCGGCGATGCTGTCTTCTTCTGTTTTCAGCACATTGCGAAGTTCGGTGATAGAGCCTTCGCTCTGCTGCAGCAGCGTCTGTGACTGCAGGAAGTCCTCACGCAGATCCCGATCTCGCGCCTGCAAACGATCCTGAATCTCGACGTGAGCTGCGAGTTCCCGTTCGAGCCGCTGAACCTCTTTAATCTGCCCTGCAAGCTGCGTCGCACACTCGGTCACGGCGTTGGAGAGCCGTTTCAGTTCATCGCTGAGCTTCTGCCGAACTTCGGACCGCGTATCGAGTGCTTCTGTCAAAATCTCGATGCGCTGTGTGCTGGCTTCCAGATTGGTCTGGATCTGCTGGATCTCATTTTTGAGCTGTCGCAGTTCGCTCTTGCGGGAGATGATCGATGACTCATGCGGCATCATCCCAACGAACAGCTGCTGGCCCGACGTAAGGAGTTCTCCCTGCAACGTCACCACTCGAAGAGTCGAGGGTCCGCTCTTCAATAATTCACGGGCGACGTCCAGTGTCTCGACGATCCAGGTGTCACCTAGAACACGTTCTGCGAGACCAGCTGCGCGATCCCGCGTCTGGACAAGTCGATCGGCCCGACCATAGACCCCCGGCATTCCGGAGAAATCGACCTCCGGCAATGAGATCTCAAATGGAGCGGCCTTGTCTGAGGTCCCTGCCTTCGTCGCAGTCGGATCCAATGGAGCGATCGACACGAAGCCCACTCGTCCATCGATGGGAGCGAGGCCGCGATTCAGATAATCCAGCATCGGTTCCAGATCGGTAACAGCAATCAGCTGAGATCGCTCGGCAAGTGCGGCATCAATGATCGGAGCAAGATCCATTGGCACGTCGAGAAGGTCACGGACGATTCCGAGGATGCGATTCCACGGGGGATAGTGGACCGTTTCGGCGCGTCTCAGGATTTCACGGACCCCAATGGCGATCCCTTCCTGACGATGCTCAAGTTCTTCGAGGACATTCAGTCGGGCTTGCGCGGCGCTTCGGCGTTCGCGCAGCGTCTGAATTTGCAGATCAGTCTCTTCCCGCTGTCGGACGACTTTCCAGTGAGACTGTTCTGCATCGGTCAGCAGATCCTGACGAGCCTGTAGTGCGGATTCCGCTTCCTGCAGTCGCGTTTCTCTGGCGCCCTGCTGTTCGCGCGCAGCGTCCAGTTCTGCCTGCAACCGCAGTCGTTGTTCTTCTGCCTGCTGCAGCTGCTGACCAGTGGATTCGGCCTGGGAGGTCAGCACCGAAAGGCGTTCGGTCAGTTGGGATTGCTGGCGCTGCTTCTCGGACAGATCGCGCCGTTTGGCATCGATCTCCGAACGTCGAACAGCGACAATGGCCTCCAGTTCCGCGAACTGCTTTTCTCGTTCGGAAACATGTTCCTGCGAGCGAACGACCTGTGCTTCAAAGATCGCCAGCTGTTCGCTTGTCGCTTCGAGTTCACGTCGTGCGAGATCGGCCTGCTGCTGCAGATTGATTCGCTGTCGGGCCAGCCGCTGCTGATCGCTGGTCAGTTCCTCCTGACGTGTCGACTGATGCCGCATGGTCGCTTCATGGCGGGCGATTGATTCCCGCAGCGTTGAGAGAGTCCTTTCATCGGACTGCAGCTGCTGGTCAAGTTCGCCGAGGCGATGCTCAACCGATTTCTTCTCCTGCTCGACCCGATCAAAGTTGGACTGGAGTCCGGCAATCTGACCGTCGATTGTTTCCAGTTCCGTCAGCTGCTCATCGAGTGCGACGGACAGAATGCGGCAGTCATCGGCGGCGAGGCCGGTCCAGACCGCTCTCAGTTCCTGAGAGAGTTCCTGATATCGGGCCGCTTTGCTGGCCTGTGACCGAGTGGCGTTTAATTGGGATTCTGCCTGGTCGACGAGATCGGTCAGACGCAGCAGATTCTGTGCAACTCGTTCGAGTCGACGTTCGGCGTCGATCCGACGCGATTTGAATTTGCTGATCCCGGCCGCTTCTTCGAAGACGAGACGTCGGGCGGCGGGGTTCGGCTGCAGAATCTGATCGACCCGCCCCTGTTCAATGATGCTGTATGCGGCGGTCCCGGCCCCTGTCCCCATGAAGACATCGCGGACATCTTTCAGGCGAACCGCATTGCCGTTGAGCAGATATTCCGAATCGCCGCTCTGATAGAGGCGACGCCCGATTGTGACTTCGGCGTTATCAACAGGCAGCAGTCCGGTCGAGTTGTCGAATGTCAGCGTGGCTTCCGCGAATCCACTTCCCCGGCGTCCAGCGGATCCGTTGAAGATGACGTCCGACATCTCCTGCCCGCGGAGGCTCTTCGCACTCTGGTCACCGAGAATCCACTTGAGGGCGTCGACAACGTTACTTTTGCCGCTGCCGTTGGGGCCAACAACGCACGTAATCCCCGGCGCGAACTCGAACACTGTTCGATCAGCGAAGCTTTTGAAGCCGAACAGTTCGAGGGACTTTAACATGCGACAACGTTAACGGAGGCCGGGAAGACGTATGCCTGGTCAGGCCTGAAAGAAAATGCTGAGTGAACTCGCTGAATTGGTTTGCGATCTGATCGATGTTTCCCCGTCGAATTCATCCTTTCCTGACTTGTGACGGGCGTTGTAGGGGCAATGTGAAAAAGCAACCTGCTCTATTCATCACGGTCTGACGACTTCTTGGCTGGCTGGATTTCGACTGGTGGGGCGAGCAGGCTCGGGTCAGTTGGTGGCTTCTCATTAAACAGGTTTGGAGCAACCCCTTCGCTTCCCACAGTCACACCCTTCGAGCCAGCCTTCAGGCCAGCTGGAGGTGCCTGAGCACTCTGCGGTCGTTCATAAACACGTCCCGGGGCAGGCAGGGTATCAATGGCCAGCTGACCGGGGAGATTGTGTTGACGTTCGGCCTGTACCAGCATTTCCACCACCTCAGGGTATGTGGCGCCAAGTTCACTCGCAGCCTTAATGACATCAACAACCTTGGCGGGCACGACCAGTGATCGGACCTGTTCGCCTGGTGCGATACGTTTCAATGTGACGGAATTATCATGCGCGGTTCCCTGCAGGAGGACACGATTCCCGGCGCGGAGGACAAGTGGTGTCTGGAAGGACTGTTCTTCCCCAAAGACGACGATTTCCGCCTTCTTGTAACGGGTCAGGTGAATCATCGGTGTGTTGGTCGAGGCAACCGGGTGCAGCGAGAAGTGGCCGTCCAGCTGAATTCCCTTCACGTGAGGATCATTTGGAGCCATGGTGGAATAAGCACGGAATGCTCCGTAACGGGTTTCCACACTCGCTTCATTCATCAACTCACGCAGGGCGTCACCGGCGGTTCCGTCCTGAAGCGTTGACATGGCGGCCAGTGCATAGATCCGGAAGGCCATTTCCTTTGCTGCAGCTTCTTTCAGAGCAGGAACGCCATCGGCATTTCCAAGGTATGCGAGTGCGACACCGGCATGGAAACGGGCCTCGAGATCCTTTGATTGCAGAGCACTCTTGAGTACCGGGATCGCTTCCGGTCCGATGGCCTCGAGCTTCAAAGCGGCTTCTTCTGCCGTTGGACCAAACTTGATCTGTTCGGTCAGTTCCTGCATGCGCATGTGGCGCTCGACAGGAGTTTCCTGAAGGGCCATCGCTCGAATGCACTGCAGGTAACGGGCGTAGTTGTCGCGGTAACGTTCGTGAACAACCAGCTCCAGTCGGGCATTGGTTTTTGCTTCGGCCAGCGGGCGGCGAATCCCGTGTTCGTCATAGTCATAGAAACGGCGGCCGACGCGATCAGCGAGCAACTTCGACATACGAACCGTACGGTATTCGTTCTTGATCGACATCGTCAGCACGCGGTCCTGCCCGGTGTATTTTCCACCGCCAGGAATTCGTCCACGTCGCAGCGACGAAGGAGTCGCCGTCGCGGGATCTCCGAGGGCATCGATCAGAACAGGGCCGCTGGCATTGACGATCTCGCGACCTTCACGCAGCTGTCCCTGCATCAGTGCCAGTTCCCGCAGATAGCAGGGCATCAGCCATCCGCCCCGAAGACTCGTTGTTTCACTGCCGTCCGGAAGCGTGATTTCAACGTCGATCTTGTCGTTCTTGCGGCAGATCGGCGGAATATAAGCAGTCACAACGACGAGTGCGGTGCTCGAAGAACTGATGAACTGTTCGGGGTTCTTAATTTCATGGCGACGCAGATCATCCAGCAGCATAGTCCGCAATGGGCTTGCCGGGGGATCTTCACCGGTACCATCGAGGCGGTCGACCAGTCCGACTCCCTGAACTTTGATATAGCCGTTGTCGCCGATCTTGACATAGTCGCCGATATAGCGGGAATGCCCGTTTTCTCCATTGAGAGCCGCACGGACATTCGCTTGTCGGGTTTTCTCGAGCGCCTGTTCTTTGTCTTGAAATGGGAACAGGTTGAATTCATGACAGCCACTGCAGATCAGGGCGCAGAGCAGGCTCAATAGTCCAAGGCATCTTGCCGTCATGACAGGAACTTCCACGCAACGACTGACATCGTCCTGATGGACGTCGTTGATTGATGGGACAGGAAGGAAATGGGTAGGTTCTGGAGATGGCCCAACGATGGAGTCCCCATATCTGAATCGCCGGGCAACAGGACGTTGCCGATTTCGCGCCAGAATTCAGGGGAAAGTTGAGTGTTTCCAGGGAAGGATGTGAAGAATTGAAGAGATAGCACGAATTTCACTCAGGCCGCAAGAGAAATCGGGTCGCCTCTGACGAGCGAAACTGGTGAGCATTCCTCACGTTCGCGGCGATCCCCATGTTTTCGGAAGGGGGACGCATCCGCACTGAAGACGCCTAGCGATCTGAATTGCGCTGCTGCAATTCATCGACAACCTGGCGGAGAAGTTCTTCTCTGACGGCAAAAGCTAGCAGAAGTTCAGAGAGGGCGAACGACGGAACTGACGTCAGTCCAAGTAATAACGCCAGGCCGACCGACATCAGGACGGGCATCGGCCCAGGGTGATTGGTCACCGCCATCCCAATGGTTACCAGCAACAAGCCACAGGCCGCCATAATCTGAAGCAGCGAAGCGAGTTTCATGATTGAAGCCAGGAACCGCAGCCTCAGCCACTTCCTACCGACGGGGGGCGAGGGAATGAGGGGCTCAGCAGGAACTTCCACGTCTTCAACAGCAGATTGCGAATCAGCAAATTCTGCCGGTGGTTTCTGCGGGAGCGGAGGAGGAAGAGGGGTTGGAGCGGACTGCTCGGGCGCCGGTGGAGCAGTGATCTCTTCCGAGAATTCTTCGAGAGACGGAAGCTGAAAATCCTTTCGGCACCCAGGGCAGTTGCCCGGAGTTCCCAGCAGATCTTCCGTTACAAGCAGACTTGCCGCACAGTGGGGACAGAAGACACGATATTTCTGCAACATCGTTGTGCCACCCTGTTGGGGTCAGAGTCTGACGTCTACGGACGCAATTCCGCTTCAGCAATCAGTTCAGAGGTTGCCGGGCATTTGCAGGCGACTGGTCCGGGGAGGGCGTGCTTCCAAAGAAAACGGACCCGACCGGCAGCAAATTATCAATGCGCGTGGTCAACCCTCTCGAGCGGCAGGATAGTCGTGTTCCCACCAGAGTCATTCGAGATCGATGCCAGTTTTGGGGAGCGCAGCCTTCAGCAGTGCCATGCTCCCTATGGGGCTCAGCATCGACGGGGGACTTCAGCACAAAGTGAGCAGTGAGTTTCGAAAAAACTCGCCGCACGTCTCCCCGTCATGTGGCTCCGGTCAAGCAATCAGGCTGTCTTAGCCCTTACGGTGACGAATCTTGGCTCGCATCCGGCGTTTCTTGCGGCCCAGTTTGCGACGCCCTTTCCCGGTTTTCTTAACTCCCATGGTTCCGTACTTTCCACTTTCAATCTGATTCGTTGTGTGATGACACGCCAGAAAATTAGCGTGCCCGAAGCACTTTTCTGTGTTCGCCTTACATCGCGGCGACCCCTGTCCCCCTGTGAGAGGGATGAAAAGGGGAATCTTTGAGAATAGTTCTCGAGAACCTTTTTTGCAAGCACGCAATTGACCCTGTTG
The DNA here is from genome assembly GCA_023417655.1 of Planctomycetota bacterium. GTDB lineage: Bacteria > Planctomycetota > Planctomycetia > Planctomycetales > Planctomycetaceae > Planctomicrobium. Next base: position 95,423 of record JAEZFD010000062.1, read on the forward strand.
CCGGCATGTTTGATCAGGTGTTTTGAGACGGGCGAAGCTCTCGCAACAGAGCGCGGAGAATCCATGAGGGGAACAGAAAGCGGGCAGAAGGCCTCTGTGGCGCACATGAACGAAATATCAGTCGCGAGCGATTTGATTAAGCGAGCTTCTGCTGCGAATGGAACTCGCGATTCAGAGAATTTTCCCAGTATTTTTTCAGGCGAAACTGAGTTTGCGTTGTAGTCAGTTGCGATGAGGACAGGCTTTAAACCATCGCGTGTGAAGAACCGACTTGAGGGAGATAAGTCGGTAAGATATCGGCAGATTCTGCAATATCGCCTTTACGAAACGCCAACAAGCCTGTTAGACTGTCGCGAATCGTCTTATCTGCGCAATATCCCGAGGAGAGCCCTCATGGCAGACGAAGACGTAGCTTCCAGCAAGTCAGGTTAGAGAGCAATGGAATCGAAATTGTACGTGGGCAACCTGTCCTACACAACCACTGAAGATGATCTTCGCGACCTCTTCAGCCAGGCAGGTAGTGTCAAAAGTGTGGCACTGATTAAAGATCGTGAAACCGGGCGTTCAAAGGGTTTCGCATTCGTTGAAATGGACACTGGGGACGGCGCTCAGAAGGCGATTGACCAGTTCCATGGACAGCAGTTCCAGCAGCGCACGCTGACGGTCAATATCGCCCGTCCGCGTGAAGAACGTCCTCGCGGCAGCTTCGGCGGCGGCGGGGGAGGCGGCGGCGGCGGTCGTGGTGGACGCGACGGCGGCGGTCGTGGTGGACGCGATGGCGGCCGACCAGGTCGCGACTGGTAGTCAGAATTGACTAACTGAATTTTTGATCTCTTCTCTGCGGGTTTGGTACGCAGTCGGGTTATCGTCAATGAGACCCCGGGGTCGTGTTGGGGAAGAGATCGGATGCACTCAGAAAACTGAAATGCCAAGCAGCCTGTCTCGTGCGGTTCTTGCTTTCAATCTATCAATGATCCGCGACAGTAGGCGCTAGCATTGTTGGTTTGACTCTCACCGTTGAATGGAAGCGCTGGTTTCGTCGGCTGAGGCCTCTTGAGTTTTAAGATGGTGGCTGCGTGCAATTCGAAGGAAGGTTCGCCTCCCTCGATGCCGCAGCCTGTTTTTTTCTTGGGCAGTCTGTTCTGCCAAGTGCCCCCGCGGCGAGCGTTTCGATTGGCGAAAGGTTCAGTTCCGCGTGGTGTAGCCGGGCAGGTCAAAGAACAGGATTGCATTGGGCTGACTTCTTCGCCCTCCTAAGTTCCCTCTCCAGGTTGAGCTCTTGTCTCTTCTAAACAATTTGCTTTGCCGAGTCCCCGTGCGCCTCGACTGATGAGAGACTCCGTTCCGTAGAACAGAGGCGGACAGATTGGGAAGCTGAATGTCCTCGATTTCACTGCAGTCGCTTTGGCTGTGTTTGACCCGGCAGCCATTGCGTCTCGTTAAGAGCGTGCGTGTTCCGCTTTGCCGGAGCGGCAGGACCTTCGTGCTGAAGAATGTCTTCACTCTCGCCACGTGGTCGTCAACGGCTCTTCGCATCTGAGGTCGCGCGATGCGGCCAATAATCGAGAGCACACGCTGTGGGTGCAGGTGCTAATCGCAGTCATCTGACCAGAGAGGACTCGCAGCACTTCTTGCTGCGGGAGTTGCAGTTGATAGGCTTTCGTGAGAGGCGCCGACCTGTTTTTTATGCGCCAGCGAAGTCCCTAATCGCTGCGATTTCTGCTTGAAGCGATCGTAGGCAGGGCAGTCTGTGAATGTCATGGGCTCTGCCAGATACGTACTCGTTGAAAACAAAGAGACCCCGCGGAACAGGTTCCGCGGGGTCTCGAAATTCAATTCAATTCAGCTCAACCCATATTCATTATGGGAGGTTGGTGCACTCAGCAGCTGCACCGTGGCAAGCGATCTGGTTGCAAGCACGATCGCAGCTGTCAACGTGATCTTCGAAAGAAGAACCGAAGGTGACAGACTTCACAGCACCCTGCTGCTTGGTAGCACGGAAGCCAGAGTAGTAGAACGACTGGTTCAGAGAACCGATAGCGTGAGCAACGTCGTTCAGTTCTTCGACAACAGCGTGCTGAACCTGGCTCAGACCAACAATCAGGCCGAGGACGAGGATCGTAGCAACGAGAACCAGTTCAGCGGAAACGATGAAGCCTGCTTCATCATTGAGGAGTTGACGGATCATTTGGAGAGTTCCCGAAATTTTTTGTGATGGTATTTTTCTGCATTTTGGTGCTGGCAACAGGTCAGGACTGATCCTCCCAATCTGAAGCAGAGCAGGTCATGCTGATCCATGACTTGCGGCGAACCTCGCAGGAATCAGCCTGAGAGATTCACTTCCCGTTGCCGAACTGGTCGCACCGATCCGGTTCGTTCGGGGATGTTCACGATTCGCGAGAGTCGGTAACGAGAGAGGCAAAAAGCAGCAGGTGTGCCAGAAAAGCCACAGGCACGTTGAAGAATTGCCACGTCAGGTCAGGCAATAGCGCGCAACGTCATAGCAAGAATACAGTTGCAGACGGAGATAAAAGTCACCGATGTTGTGGATGCCGTTGTCACAGCACCACAGCAACAAAGTCTGGCGTTAGGGACTCTCAGCAGAGTGTCCATTCTCGATGAACAGAATGTTTCAGTGAATGAGCGGCGAAGGTGCGTGGCTCATCTCGATCCCGCGACTCTTAGGCGTCACCCGAAGATTGTCTCTCGCAGTTTCTGTTCCGGTTGGTCTGGTTTTGCGGGTTGTTGCGATTATAGAAGCTGAGGCGTCTCGCGAGTACAGCGAATTGCTGGTTGAGACGCGACCTCCAATCCGCCCGTCTTGATGGCGATATTCAGTTGCCATGGATTGGATGTTTTGGTTCCTGAACGTTTTGTTCAGCTGAGTGTCTCGAGTTTGATGCGGCCGTCCGCGGATAACTGGACCAATGGACTAAGACCCGCCAAACTGCTCGGAGTCTCCTGATTTTTGAGGCCTCCATTTACCTCTTTTCCTTTTGTTGATTGAGACCTTTCCATGAGTCACCGCTGGCTTGCTGACCGCATGCATCACATTGATGCCTCCGGCATTCGTAAGGTGTTTGATCTCGCGGCCAGCATGGTGAACCCGGTCAACCTCAGCATCGGGCAACCACACTTCGACACGCCTGAGTCTGTGAAGCAGGCGATGAAGGAGGCCGTCGACAGCGGCAAGAATGCTTACAGCCAGTCGCAGGGGATTAAACCTTTAATTGATCTGATTCAGCAGGATGTTGACCAGCAGTACGGGCACGCCGACCGCAAGGTCTTCATCACCAGCGGGACGAGCGGCGGACTCATGCTGACGCTGTCGGCTCTGCTGAATCCTGGTGACGAGGTGATCGTCTTCGATCCTTACTTCGTGATGTACAAGCATCTGACGACGCTTGCCGGGGGAGTGATTCGTGCCATTCCCACTTATCCTGACTTCAAGCTCCCGCTTGATCAGGTCCGGGCGGCAATCAACGAACGAACCAAGCTCATTATTCTGAACAGCCCAAGCAATCCGACCGGACATGTGGCGAGCGATGAAGAAGTTCGCGGGCTCGCAGCAATTGCCAAAGAACATGACATCGCACTGCTTAGCGACGAGATCTATCGTTCGTTCTGCTACGACGGCGAGTTCGTCAGTCCGGCCAAGTATTTTGAGAAGACGATTGTTATCGACGGGTTCAGCAAGTCGCATTCGATGACCGGCTGGCGTGTGGGGTGGATTCACGGGCCAGAGGAACTGATGCAGCAGTTCATCAAGCTGCAGCAATACACGTTTGTCTGTTCTCCACATCCAGCGCAATGGGCCGCCTGTGCCGCATGGAATGTCGATATCTCCGATCGCGTGGCGGACTATAAACGGAAGCGGGACTTCATTCGCGACGCCTTGGCTGACGACTTCGAACTGTCCGGTGCCGGCGGCGCGTTCTATGCGTTCCCTCGGGCACCATGGGGAACAGGCACGGAGTTTGTGCATCGCGCCATTGAGAATCAGCTGCTCGTCATTCCGGGCAATGTCTTCAGCAGTGCGGATACGCATTTCCGAATCTCGTATGCGGCTCCTGATGAAACCTTGCAGCGGGGTGCAGAAATCCTTCGCAAGATTGCAAAGCAGGGTCCGTGAAGAGAGGAGTGATTCAGCCGGAAGATTGGATTCAGGCTCCGTCACAGGTAAAGTTTTCTATCAGCGACGACAAATTGGTCGCGTTGGAGTGAAACACAACGGAGCCTGAAGATGAGTGATGTGCGGCGCGGCCTGATGTTGTGGGGACTTGTGATCTGCTGTCTGGCAGGTCCGGCTGCATTAATGGCCGCAGACCCGCCTCCGCTGAATCCCGCCCGTTGGGAACCTGAAATCCGCAAATTTGAAGAAGCGGATGAGAAATCACCAGTCCCACCGGGCAGGATCGTGTTCGTCGGGAGTTCCAGCATTCGCCTGTGGGATCTCGAGGAATCGTTCCCTGGTCTGGATGCACTGAACCGGGGGTTCGGCGGGTCTGAACTTTCGGATACGGTGACGTTCTTCGAACGGATTGTCCGCCCTTACAAGCCACGAGTCATTGTCGTCTACGCCGGGGATAACGATCTGGCAAAAGGGCGAACTCCCCAATTTGTTTCCGAGCAGTTCGCGGCACTCCTGAAGAAACGCGATAAGGATCTTCCTGGAACTCCCCTCGTCTTCATTGGAATCAAGCCGAGCATCAAACGCTGGAATCTGATCGAGCAGGTGCGTGAGGCAAACGCCCTGATCAAGGCTCAGTGCGAATCGGCCAAGAACGTCACGTTCGTGGATATCGATGCTCCGATGATCGGCAGTGATGGACAACCTCGTCCTGAGCTGTTCGCTAAGGACGGTCTTCATCTCAGCCCAGCCGGGTATCAGCTTTGGAATAGTCTCGTTCGCCCTCTGATCTCAGGTGATGCCCGACTGGGGCATAAGCGAGGGCTCTATGATGCCTATCACCCGTGGACGCCGCCGGCAACGCTTGAGGAATGGAACGTTGCCTCTGAGCGGATCAAGCGTCAGGTGCAGGTCGCCTGCGGTCTCTGGCCGATGCCGGAGAAGGGCGAGCTGAATCCGGTCATTCACAGTCCGGTCAACTACGGTGACTACACGGTCGCGAAGGTGTTCTTTCAGAGTGCACCGGGGCTGTATGTTTCAGGCGAGCTCTACAAGCCGAACAAGATTAACGGGAAGGTGCCTGCCGTTCTCTGTGCTCACGGGCATTATCCGGATGGCCGTTTTCATCATTCCAGCGAAGAGGTCATCAATCGGGAACTTGCAACCGGAGCGGAAGGCTTTCGCTCAACTGCCAGTGCACCGGGACAGGCTTTGGCGATGCAGCTCGCCCGAATGGGAGTCATTTCATTCTTCTATGACATGATTGGAAATGCAGACCAGAAACCGCTCTCACACCGAGGTGGGTTCAGTGATGCGGATGCGTCGCTGTGGCTACACAATCATCTTGGTCTACAGACCTGGAATTCAATTCGGGCTCTCGACTTCGTGAGCTCATTGCCGGAAGTCGACACGACCCGGCTGGGCATCACTGGTGCCAGCGGCGGCGGTACCCAGACCATGATGCTCGCGGCGATTGACCCTCGGGTGAGTCTGGCCTTTCCGGCGGTGATGGTGTCGACTGGAATGCAGGGAGGCTGTATCTGTGAGAACGCAGACCTGCTGCGAGTGGGCATCAACAATATTGCCATCGCTGCTGCGTTCGCTCCACGGCCGATGAGCATGGCTGCTGCTGACGACTGGACGCTGAAGATTGAAACACGCGGCCTACCTGAATTGAAGCACGTCTATGGACTGTACGGAGCGGCTGACAAAGTCGATGCCAAATGCTTCCCGCAGTTCCCGCACAACTACAATCAGGTCTCTCGCGAGGTCTTCTACAACTGGGTGAATGAGCACTTCAGACTGGGGCTCGAAAGTCCAGTTCGTCAGACCGACTTCTGGCCGATCCCCCGTGAGCAGCAAACGGTGTTCAATGAGAAGCATCCCCGTCCGGCGGACGCACTGGAAGAAGGTCCTTTCCGCGATGTGTTGAGGAAGCGAGATGGAGAAGCGTTAGAGAAACTCCTCTCGAAGTCACCTGACGAGTATCTGACGGTGATTCGCAGAGCTGTCGACATCATGGCACCTGTTGCGACCGGAGAACTGCGGGCTCAGACGGGTGTTTCGACTGACGAGCAGGATCAGCTCATCTCTACGGAGGTTGACCTGCAGTCGGGGCAGACACATGTACCGGTGCAAGTGGTCCGGAAACCGACTGCGACTTCGAAGGTGGTCCTCTGGGTCGACGGAGCGGGTCTGTCCCATCTGAAGCAAGCCGATGGAAAGTGGGAACCGGCTGTTCAGAAGCTTCTGGATGCGGGGTTCGCTGTTGCGTCCGCTGACTTGCTGCTCACAGGTTCAATGGCGGACGCTCACAATCCATACGTGGCGAAGCTGAAGTCACCGTCTCCATCGCATGTTGTCGCGAAACCCGGTGAGGACTATGCCGGGTTCCTCTATGGATACAATCTGTCACTGCTGGCAGAGCGGATGAATGATCTTGATCGGGTCGTGACGTACCTGCATTCACAGGGCTTCAAGGAGATCCATCTGGTCGGGACAGGTGATGCCGGAGTCTGGGCACTGCTGGCCCGGGCACGCTGGTCGCCAGATCGGGTGAGCTCCACAATCGTTGACCTGAATGGGTTCCGGTTCAGCCAGATTGATTCCGTGCTCGATCCGAATCTGATCCCGGGGGCTCTGAAGTATGGCGGAATTGGTGGAATGAGTGCGATTGCTTATCCCGCACCGCTCACCATCAGCGGAGCAGGTGATCTTGAAGACGCTGAACTCGCACCGCTTCGCAAGGTTTATGGAGACCAGGCAGGGTTAAAGCTTACATCTCCATCGCTGAGTCGTGAGCAGATTGTCGAGTCGATTCTCACCCGCTGAAGCATGTCGGGGAATCAGTAAGAAATCAGGAACGAAACAGGCGGCACTGCAATCACTGCAGGGACGCCTGTTTCAATTTAAAGACACCGTTGGCGTCGTGTCGTCACGCGGTGGGAGTGGTTGCTTTCAAGTCTTCCTGAATCGACTGGATGGCCAGATCGAGATCAGTGTCGGTGAGCCGTTGTTCCGCGATCTTACGGCAAGCGTGAATGACCGTGCTGTGATTGCCGCGGTTAAAGTATTGCCCAATGATGACGTAGTTCAGATTCAGAAGTTCGCGAGCCAGGTACATGGCCGTTTGCCTGGCGACCGCAAGCGTCTGGGATCTTCGGGGGCCTTTCAGATCAGCGGCACGCACTCCGAACCGGCTGGCTGTCAGACGGCACAGACCACCCAGTGAGACTTCTGTCACCGGAGTCCGTTCTTCAATCAATGATTTCACGGTACTGCTGCGGTGTTTGGCCGTCTTGCTGAGCATCTTGGCTTCAGTTCGCAACTGCGATACCAGCCCGATCAGCTCACGTGGAGAAACCGCATAGTCCCGGGCGATCTGATCAATTTCCTGCGGCGTCAGCCGTGATGACTCGCTCGCCTGCAGATGCTCGATCAGCTTCCTCCGACTCGCCATTTGCGGCATCTCAATCGGGATACACAGACCACCGTGAATGCGATTGACCAGTCGGCGACTCAGTCCTCGAATCGAACCCGGCATCCGGTTGCTGGTGAGAAGGACAACGCCTCCCTCGGAGATGATGTCGTCAATTGTCGCCTGCAGCTGCTGCTGGGTTTCTTTCCTCGCACCGAGAATCTGGATGTCCTCACAGACGAGGAGGGCGACGTCATTGCGATAGCGAGTCTGAAATTGCGAGATTGCGGAATGGGTCGAGGCTTCCGCAAGTTGAGCGGCAAACTGAGAGGCGGTGGTGACCAGAACTTTCTTGTCCGACCGCTCAGTTTCCCAGCTTTTGATCAATTCCCGGGCGAGATGTGACTTCCCGGTTCCCGCCGGCCCGACCAGAGTCACCAGTCGCACCTGACGACGTTTCACTCGGGGAGCCAGCTTGTTCACCGCGGTGACAGCGAGCTGATTCTCTGGCAGCACCAGAAAAGCGCGAGTGTCACTTTGTCGTGAAGAAGCTTTCACCGTTGTTCCGTCTCGGCAGAGTCTCAAGCTCGCTCAATTCCGTCAGGCATTGAGCGGAGTGCCAGATCCAGTCGCGGAACGGAACCGCCAGTGAGGGAGCGACCTCAGGCTGAGTTCCGCATCAATTCAACATATCGTCCCAGTGCCATTAGCGGGAAGTAATGCCGGTAAAGGTGATATCGCAGATAGAAGACTCGAGGGAACCCTGTCCCGGTGAATTCAGTTTCGTCCCAGGTTCCGTCTTCGTTCTGGTTCTGAATCAGATAGTCGATCCCACGACGAACCGCCTGAGAATGACCTTCTCCAGCGGCAATCAATCCCATCAGTGCCCAGGCAGTTTGAGATGGGGTCGTTGGGCCCGTTCCACGCAGTGATGGGTCATCATAGGTGCGGGCGGTTTCGCCCCAGCCGCCGTCGGCCTGCTGCTTCTCTTTGAGCCAGCGAGCAGCTGCCTGTAGCCGGGCGTCATCGGCAGGGACACCGAAGGTTGTCAGTCCGACCAGCACCTGCCAGGTGCCGTACAGATAGTTGACGCCCCAACGGCCGTACCAGCAGTTGTCGACTTCCTGCTCGTCCCAGACGAACTTGAGAGCCCGTTCGAAGGTCGGATCGGCATCAGTCATGCCCAAGCGTCCGAACATTTCCAGCACGCGGGCGGTGATGTCGGCCGTCGGAGGATCGATCATCGCATTGTGATCGGCGAACGGCACCCGAGTTAGAATCTCGTGATCGTTATCGGCGTCGAAGGCGGCCCAGCCCCCGTTGCGGCACTGCATGGCCGCAGTCCATTTCACGGCGCGGCGGAGCGCTCCGATCATGGGCTGCATGCGCTCCATGTCGACGACGACCCGTTCTGGTGAATCGGACTGTCCGGCGATGACAAATGCCAGATCAAAGTCGGATCGCTGCTGAACGCCCTGCTTGCTGAGCAGTGAAGCGGACCAGTTGGCGTGACGATTGCCGGGCAGGCAGCGAGCCAGTGCCATCGTGACCATGATGGTGTCGTCGACGTCAGGATAAAATTCGTTGTTGAATTCGAAGTACCAGCCGCCGGGTTCTACGTTCGGATGATTGACGGTCCAGTCGCCGGGTGACTTCACTTCCTTCGACAACAGCCAGTTGACAGCTTTCACCAGTTGGGGATGGTTGGCCGACACTCCGGCATCGCGCAGGGCATTCACCGAGATCGCGGTGTCCCAGACGGGAGAGCGGCAAGGTTCCAGTCGCGCGTGTCCTCGTTCGCGTATGGTCAGCTTTTCGAGTTCTTTCAGCGCGGTCTGCACGGCCGGAGAGGACTCTTCGTGTCCCAGGCACCGCAGAGCGATGATGCTCCAAATGATTGGCGGGAAGATGGCGCCCAGGCCATCACTCTTCTCGAACCGCTTCATCATCCAGTTCTTGGCGAGACGCACTGCTCGGCCGCGGAACGGCTTCATGCGGAGCATTTCGAAGAACTTCCAGCCCAGGTCGACCCCGCGGAAGAAACCGTCCCAAGGGAACCAGCCTTGCTGTTTCATCTTGTCGAGCTGCTGGCACTTCGGCATCACCACCGGCATTTCGGCGGGGGAAGTGAGAAACAGTTCGTCAATCTGCTGGGAAGCTGGGAGCTGTGTCTTCGGTTGAAACGCCCAGACCAGACTCAACGGAACTACGATCGTTCGCGACCACGACGACATCTTGTAGATGTTGATCGGGAACCAGTCTGGAAGCAGCATCAGTTCCGGCGGTACAGCCGGGCACTTACGATATGCGATGACTCCCAGCAGCGCCATGTAGTAGCGGGTGAAGCTGTTGACGGCTTCTGCTCCGCCCGCGGCGCGAATAGCGGCACAGGCACGCTGCATGTGTTCTGCCTGAGGATCGTCTCCGGCAATCTTCAATGTCCAGTAGGCTTTGACCGACCCACTGATCTCAAGCGGACCGCCGGGGTACTGAGCCCAGCCACCGGTGGGGAGTTGCTGTTCACGAATGTAATTCGCACATTCCTGGACGCGGGGATCGTTGGTCTTTCCCATCCAGACCAGCAGCAGGACGTACTCTGATTCCAGAATGGTGTCCCCTTCGAGTTCACCGATCCAGAATCCCTCATCGTTCTGCTGATGCAGCAGCCAGTCACGTGCCTGTTCCATCGCCGCTTCGGCGGGAGAGGCGTCTCTGGTGAGGGGGAATACGTGTCGCGGAGCAACTCCCGTCGGAGCATTCCGCAAATGACCTGAAGTCATTTCAGGTTCCTTCCTGTCAAGTGGTCGAATCCATTCGTGCGGACGACTGCGCCCCGTGTGATCAGGGGAATTGACAGGGCGCAGGAGTCTGACTTTCGATTTCAGCGGTCTTCTCTGTCCCGCTGATGAGCGCAGAGTTCGTCACCGGAAAACTCTGCTTCCCGGTCTGAACTTTGAACATCCGCAAGTGATTGCAACATGTCTTCGCGTCGTGTGTCTGGGAGGCAGGAGCGGGCTTCGAAAACTCGCGACACCGATTCCTGATGGACAATCGGGACATTGTTCGAGTTACAGAAAGTCCGACCTGATCTAACCTGCTCTCATTCGTAGGGTTGGAATCTTACTGATCCGCTCAGGACGGGGGCAAGAGGATTTCCGGCCCAGTCCCATCGGCAGAGAATTCGCTATAAGAGGCGAGGGTGTCTTAACGGATCCGGTTCATCCGCCAGAACTGCGGATAGAACGGGAACATGTACCGCGGGTAGTCCTTGACCTTCACCAGGGTGTTGTTCGGTCCCTGCTGATAGTGGTATGTCAGCGGGAACCCACGGCCTCCGTCGAGGAAGGGGACGCCGTGTGGCCAGTAGATCCAGAAAGCTTTGCCAACAAGGAATTTACGGGGAACGGCCTCATGCCCGGAGTCCCACATCCGGCTGTCGTTGCTCTGGGGACTGTTGTCGCCAAAGGCGAGGAAGTGATCGAGCGGGACTTCCAGAGTCCGCTCTCCGAGATCCCGGGAATGTTCCGCGAAGAACTCTGCCCAGGCTTCGGGATTTCCGAGGTGTCGTGCAAGCTGGCTGGAGAGTCCGGCGAAGTTCCGGCCGGGCTGACCGACCCGGTAGTAGACGTCACGCTCAAGCAAGAGCTCGCTGACCGTTGCAGAGATTCCCTGAGTGGCGATCCCCACAGGAGACAGATCCTGCTGAGTCGGATACGGGTTGCCAGTAGCACCCGGCGACTCGACCAATGCCCCTTCTCCGAAATCGACGAGTGAATCATTGATCCACAGGCAAATGCGATCATCAACATTCGCATACGAGATTCGGTAGTTCCCGGTTCCCTTGAGGCGGGTTTTCGCAGTTGCCAGCTCCCGCACCCGTTCGTTCAGCTGAGAGTTCACTTCTTCCAGTGTCGCCGCACCGGTGCTGACGTCGATCCGGCAGCGGTACCAGGTCGTCCCTTCGCAGAGTTCGAGGATCAACTCTGGCTGGTCGCCGATTTCCTGAATCTTCAAGTTGAAATTGATCGTCAGGTCCGGGACCCAATAGGCCCCGAAGTCGACTCCGGCTGGGGATTGCGCATCGAATGGAGGATCTCCGATGGTGGCGTTGTAGCCGCAGAAGTCGGCGATCAGACGCGGGGCGGGAGCCAGTGGCATTCCGTGGCTGGCTGCTTGCCAGTCATGCGGCATGGGGAAGTAATGGCGGTATCGAAGCCAAGAGGGGGCAGTTTCCTCTTTCTTCACCGAGTAGGTCCGCTTGTTTTCATCCCGCTGCCAGCCGGTCAGGCTGTCTGACCACTTCCCCATTTTTCCAGCTGGGTCGGCATTCATGCTGGCCCAACGTTCTGGCCATCCTGCTTTGAGCAGTTCTCTGGCAGGCTGCGTGTCGTCATAGACAGGAATCTGGAGCGATCGCTGCTTCTCAGGAGATTTGCGAAGCGTCAGTTCCTTCTTGTTTTCAACTTGAAACAGATCGCCATTGCGGATCCGCAGAGTCTCACCCGGCAGACCGACCAGGCGCTTGATGTAATTCGTCTGAGGCTCGGCGGGGTACTTGAAGACGAAGACATCCCAGCGATCAGGGTTGCCGAACTCATATGGAAATTTGTTGACGAGAATCCGGTCGCCGTTGAAGGCCAGCGCCTTTGACATTTCGTCGTTGACGAAACCGCAGTTTGAACAGACGGCACCCCGCAGCCGAACGTTCGGCATGAGATGCCCGGTCTCGGCAATGACCTCGTGACTGGCCCCAACCACGATTCGGTGATTGCAGGCCGGGCAGTCGGCCTCTTTGTGGCGCCCATAAAGAGTCGGGGCCATCGACCCGGTGGGGATCACAAAGGCTTCTGCCTCGAAGGTGCGAAACAGAAACGCCAGGAGGAAGGCGAACAGGATCGATTCAATCGTGTCCCGGGTCCCTTCCTTCGGTTTTGCCGGAGGGGTAGGTTTATCGGACGCGACCCGGCTCTGGTCTCCAATCGGGGGAGCACTTTCTGTTGGCAGCATCGAAGCATCATTCCTCATGAGACCAGGCTCTGGAGCGAACTGCATTTTGTTCTGCTCCCATTTCGCAAGCCGCGCCCCGACTGTTCAAGGTCGACGCATCGCGCGCGGCGGGGACCTGCGAAAACGGAGTCAATCATAGGAACTGCCGCAGGATCTCCCAAGGGGAGGCGGTCGACGAATGTCAGGAGCGGCTCTGTTTTCGGTATGCGCCGGGAGTCAATTCCATCGCTTTGTGAAACGCGGTGCAGAAATACTGGGCTGTGCGGAAGCCGCAGCGCTGCGAGATTTGCTCGATGGTGAGATCTGTTGCCGCTAACAGATGACGGGCATTCTCAATCCGTAATCTCAGGATTTCTTCGCGAGGAGAACGGCCCAGCAGTTCCCGCATCCGACGCTCCAGAGTGCTTCGAGAGAGTGGGACTTCCCGCAGCACCTGCTTAATCGTGATCCCTTGGGTGGCATGTTCCCGGATCATCCGAATCGCCTGAGACATCAATGGATCCGCAATGGCGACGACATCGGATGAGCGTCGGGCGCAGATTCGTGAGGGCGGCAGCAGAGTCGGTTCCACGGGTGCAGGGACTCCCTGCATCATTCCATCGAGAAGTTTCGCCGCCGTGTACCCAATACGACAGCCATCATAGACGACGCTGGACAACGGGGGCGACGACATGTTGCACAGGGTTTCGTCGTTCTCGCAGCCTACGACGGCAACTTCCTCAGGAACCATAATTTGCGCCCGCAGGCAGGCGTCCAGCAGCCAGTACCCAAGCTGATCGGTGCAGGCCATGATCCCGACGGGTTTCGGAAGGCAGGTGAGCCAGTTCACGAGCTGGTCCTGATGGCGTTCCCATTCCAAGGGACGATCCTGGTGGTCTTCCGCTCTGAAAACGGAGGGCTCGATTCCTTGCGACTGCAGAAAACGAACGAAGTTCTCGCTCCGTTCGACAAAGTAGTCCTCGGTATCCAGTTGGTAGATCCCGAAGTTCTGAAACCCCAGCTCGAGCAGGTGCTCAGCGACAATTCGGCCGAGAGCACGATTGTCGACTCCGACAAAGGGGAACTTGCGGTGTAGGCGGGAGGTTCTTAGCTCGACGATTGGAACATTCGTGCGTTCGAGTGCCTGGGCGATCTCGACGGAGCCGGTTCGCGTCAGAATGCCGTCGCCTTGCCAGCGATGCAGCCAGGCAGGTGGCTTTGAGTCGAGCCCCCGTGATTCGAGGTACATGGACCAGCTGCCATGTTCCTCGACGTACTTCCGGATCCCCGTCAGCAGATCGCGGCCGTAGGTTCGGGAGGTTTCAATGAGCAGGGCGACATGACGCATTGCAGACCGGAGTCGTGACGCTAAAGGGGTTGCGGTGACGCAAATTTGAACTTCTTTTACGTCATTGTGCAATGACACGAAGGCATGTGCATATCAAGATTCGTGGATGAAAGGTCCTCGGGGGCGAGCGTTCTGCTTCTCCCGAGGTTTTGGAAACGGGCAATTCTCAGCACGGTTCTCCGTTCTTTCTTTTGGAGACACCGGCGCACTTTCACGTAATTAAAGTCCATGCATTGGCGTCAGAGTTCTCTGTGTGAAGGATTGTTATGGAACCGCATTCTCCCATCCAGGTACGACAAGGCTCTGCCACTCGCCGGTCGGCGTTCACTCTGATCGAGTTGCTGGTGGTGATCGCGATCATTGCGGTTTTAATTGCGTTGCTGCTGCCCGCCGTCCAGCAAGCACGCGAAGCGGCTCGCCGGACTCAGTGTCGGAACCATCTCAAGCAGATTGGGCTTGCGATGCATAACTATCTTGATGTCAGTGGATTGCTTCCGCCAGGGAGTATAAATGCGAATATCGCTCCATCTGGAGGTGCGGTCCTTGAACACAATCGTATTAACGCATTTGTGTTTATTATGCCGTACCTTGATCAGACAGCACTCTATAACAAGTGGGACTTCTCACAGGAGCAAGGGCACACCGCGAATAAAGGCGCAGGCAAAGCGAATTCGTTTATGGTGACGAGCTACTTCTGTCCTTCCCGTCCCCGGACCGAGTTTGTTTCAACGAGTCACGAGGCAAAAGGGGATTATGCGCTGAGTACCGGCAGTGGAAATACTAACACTCTTGACAGAAGCCAAGTCCCGGGGTTGTTTAATCAGAATACGAACTTTAGCTTCGCACACATTACTGACGGGACGTCTAACACATTTATGGTAGGTGAAAAGCGAATTGTTCATCTCAATGCAGATGGTCCTCAGTACCGCTGGGGATTTCATGCGACTCGAGCAACACGCTCACACATGAATGTTGACACCACGGTGACATTTGGAGACACCGACGCGAACTTCGGCAGTGACCACACGGGCGGGGCGCACTTCCTGTTTGCGGACGGCGCTGTCCGTTTTCTGAGCAGTAATATGGATCTGAAGCTCTATCAGAACCTGAGTGACCGCGCAGATAATAACGGCGTTTCACCTCCGTAGTTGCGGCTTGGTCTTAGAGATCGCTTTTTCGTGCTTTTAGCTGTCGTTGTCTATGGATGGCGTTGGGTGATTATATGGCGAAGTTCAGCTTGCGGTTGTTACCATTGTTGGTGGCACTCGCCGTCGTCGGTTGCGGCACCGGTACTCAGCCTGTTGAGATGGAAACGACCGTGAAGGGCGTCGTGGAACTCAACGGGAAGCCGGTTGGTCCGGTTGCGATCTCCTTTTATTCGCCACGGCATGGAAACATGGCGAAGGCAGAAGTCGACAAGTCAGGAAGCTTTGCTCTCAACGAGAAAATCCCAGCCGGGCATTACACGCTCTATTTGTCAGCGCCGGAGTCTGGGGGTGGAGCTGCGGGAATTCCATCGAAGTATTTCAGTGACACCGCAACGGATCAGTTTTTCGAGTTGAAGCCGGGTGAGAACGACATTGTGATGAAGCTGAAACGTTGAGTCGTCACTGAGACCTCTCGGAAATGCAAAAGAGGGAACGACGCTGGTCGTTCCCTCTTTTTTATGCATCGAAGTTGTCTGGCGAGATTACGGGCGGTTTGTCGATGGGACGACGAATTGCAGGCTTTCGACCAGTTTTCGATCGCGGCCTTTGAGTTGTTCCAGCAGCGCGGGTTCGACTGAGAACACAAATGATGCCTGCCGCCCCTGTGGCGAGGCAATGAGGTAGTAGATCCAGGTCATCGGGATGTCGGCCCTGCCGGTGTCGCTTTTGATTTTGACCGATCCATTCACAGCGAGACGATACATGCGCCGGCCATCCTGGAGTGGGATCGCTTCTCGGGAGGCGACTTCCACGAAGCGTTCGCCCAGCGACTGCTCGATGTCGGCTTCAAATTTCTCGATCGGTGTCATCTGGCCATTGGGGACATGCGGAGCCGGAGAGAAGTTGCACTGGGCAATCAGACTGCCCAGTTCCACCAGTCGCAGGATGGCAACGGGAGCCCCGCCTTCATAGACCGCCTGGAACAGATGCCAGTTGCGATCATGAGTCAGGCTGAGTCCCCACGGGGGAGCGGTGTAGCTCAGGGCCAGTTGCTCGGTCGGAATGTCGAGCGGGATTTTGGCCAGTTCAGCGTCGTTCAGTTGTGGAATGTCTTCCGCAAGTTTGCGGCCCATGACTGTGGTGACTTTCATATCCAGCCCTGGGTTCACCGTCCCCACGTCGGAGTGCACGGTATAGACCGTCTTTGCCTGAGACAGGAAATTCTCATCGAGATTGAAAAGCATCACGCCAACGACACTGACGGTGGTGTTTGTCCCGAGTTTCTGGCCTTTGATCGTTCCGGTGAAGGTGATCTTCGCTGCGGCGGGGGTCGCCTGGTCGAGTTTGCATTTCAGCTCAGAAGTTTCGACGGCTTCGATTCCGGTCAGCATCTGCAGAACCCAGTCGGCCGGTGTCCATTCCTCTCCGACTCGCACATCCGTCAGGGGGAGAGCAGCGAGCAGCGCGAGCGTATCGCCGGGGATTTCGAGCAGATCGACTCCCTCACGGGTCAATGCACCTTGCGGGCTGTAACTGACCAGTCCTTCGCGGGCTCCTGTCACAATGACGAACCGGCGGTTCTCCGGCAATGAAGCCTTTGTTTCGTAGCCAACGACTTTGGTGACCAGATTGGCGTGCGAAAAGTATCGGGCTTCCCGAAGTGCGAGCGCATCGCGTCCGCCGGGCGGGAGTCGCCGTGAGAGATAGTCAAACGTGACGGTTGCGGTCAGATCAAGGTCGTCTTTGGTGCCGTCCGATTTGGCCGCCTGCACCTTGCCTGTGGTCGTGATTGTCGACTGAGTTGAGAAGGTGCGTGCGTCACTGAAACTCTCAGCAAGACGAATTGCTTCACTCTGGGCCATGGCGAGGCCGCTGACTGAAGAGATCCAGACGCAGAAAAATGTAAAAAGAAATCGCCGGGTGAATGGCATCCGTTGCCCTTTACTCCAATTCGTGGACTGATTTGCCGGCGCCTGTTGTGGGGCAGCAATTCATGCCACCGGTGTCTACCGGGAATCGACGAGGCATGATAGAACGAGGCGGTCTGATTCAGCCAGATCGAATTTCGAGTCGCCGGGAACGCGTTGGAAGGGGCCCGTGCCGTTGCCGAACTGGGGACCGTTCACCATGATAGGCGGTTCGGCCCCGTCCGAACTGAAGATGAGGTTTTCCTGCGGATTCAAGATACAAGGAACTTCCATGCGCTATGGGCTGCTCATTGTCCTCGGATTGATTGCGTGTTCCAGCGCTTCGGCCGCCGAGCCGATCAAAGCTTTGATGATCACCGGCGGGTGCTGCCATGACTATGAGCATCAGAAGCAGATCATTTCCGAAGGGATCAGCCAGCGGGCCAATGTGGAATGGACGATCTTGCACGAAGGGGGTGACTCCCGGACACATGAAGTGAGCAAATATCGTGATCCCAACTGGGCCCGAGGTTATGATGTCATTGTGCATAATGAGTGCTTTGGAGCTGTGACCGATCCTGACTTTGTCCGCGGAATTACGGCCGCCCACTTTGAAGGGACGCCGGCGGTGATCATTCACTGTTCACTGCACAGCTACCGGACTTCCGGGGCGGCAGATGCCTGGCGAGAACTGATCGGCGTGACTTCCCGGAGCCACGAGAAGGCCCGACCTGAGAATGTGGTTCGGCTCGATGTCGAACACCCTGTCATGGTTGGATTCCCGCAGACGTGGAAGACTCCGAACGGAGAGCTGTACAAGATCGAAAAGGTCTGGCCGAACTGCACTCCGCTGGCCGTGGCCGTCGGTGTTGAGTCCGAGGCCGAACATCCGGTGATCTGGGTGAACAAGTTCGGAAATGCCCGCGTTTTCGGGACCTCCCTAGGACATCACAATGAGACAATGAATACGCCGGAATGGCTGGATCTGGTCGCTCGCGGGACGTTGTGGAGTGCCGGGAAACTGACAGACGACGGACAGCCGATGGCAGGCTATGCCGGAACTGGTGTGAAGCCGATCGTTCTGAAGAAGGAGCCTCTGACTCCGATTCCAGAGCCGACTCCCGCCAAGAAGAATTCTAAAGAGAAGAAGTAAATCCATTGGGAATACGAGGCGAGGGATTGTCCCGCCAATTCGATTCCCTTCCTGCAGAGACGATTTGAGAGGCTGAACATGCCCGCTGAAGCGGACATCCTGTCGGTTGCTGGTGCTGTCGTTGATCCTGTGTTGAACCTGCCGTTGTCGCAGCTGAAGATGGTTCGGGGAGCGAGTTCAACGGATTCTTCGGTCACCGTGCAGTTGGAACTGCCCACCCCGGCCTATCCCGCCCGAGAGCAGCTCGCCGCTGCGATTGAAGCGGCAATCCGAAAGGCGTTTCCGGAAGTGACGGCAGTCACTGTTCCGATGTCTGCTGTTGTGAAAGGCAAGCAGTCCGGTGGGAATCTTGGGCTGAAGATCAAGAACATCATCGCGGTCGGCAGCGGAAAAGGGGGCGTCGGCAAATCCACCGTCGCAACCAGCGTGGCCTATGCACTCCAGCACTGGGGAGCCAAGGTCGGACTCATGGATGCCGACGTCTATGGTCCCAGCGTTCCCCATCTGGTGGGTGCGACCGGACAGCCGGAGATCAAGCAGTATCAGACCACTGATGGACGAACCTTCGAGCGAATTGAGCCGATTGTTGCTGACGGTCTGAAAGTGATCTCGATGGGGTTCATGGTCGATCCCGATCAGGCCATCATCTGGCGCGGGCCCATGCTCGTGAAGGCGCTTCAGCAGTTCCTTCAGCAGACCGATTGGGGGGAACTCGATTATCTGATTATCGACATGCCGCCAGGCACCGGCGATGTGGCGCTGACCCTCTCGCAGATGGTCTCGTTGGCAGGAGCCGTGGTCGTCTGTACTCCGCAGCAGGTCGCTTTGCTGGACGCCGGTAAAGCGATTTCGATGTTCAACACTGTGAAGATCCCTGTGCTGGGGATGGTTGAGAACATGACCGGCGAGATCTTCGGGCGGGGTGGGGCAAGAGAAAAAGCCGAGGCCATGGGAGTGCCGTTCCTCGGTGAACTTCCTTCCGACGCAACGATCCGCATCCACGGTGACGAAGGGAAGATGTCATGGCTGTTCGCAGATGACAGCCCAGTGCGCCAGCCGCTGCTGGACATCGCCAGCCGCATCGCGATGGGGATCGCCAAGGATCTGCTGGAAAAGCCGTCGATGCCGACCCTCGAACTGCTCTAGGTTTTGCGAATGAGAGCCGCCTGACGGCTCTCATTGCTCACTGCGACCGTCTTCGGAAGTCCCTTCGCACAGACACGCGAAGTGACGACGTCCGATGGCGGCTGCAGGCAGAGCAAATTCTCTCGGCCTTGCTGCCGCCATACAAAATCCTGCTCCGGACGCCTGTGAGACGGCTGACTCCGAAGTCTGGGGGATGTGGGAAAACTTGAGAAAAGCCGTCAAAACCTGCCTAGGTTTGCAGCATTTACAAAATGCCCTTTTCCCATTTTCCCATCCGCAGTAAACTCTTGCGAATTCTGCACGCTGCGACGCTGTCACTGGAAGGGCACGCGCAAGTGATCAGGGAGTGTCGACCGGAAAGGATTCCGAATCTATGTCTCGCCAGGGCTTTCGATTTGTCCATGCGACCAGCTTATGTCTGGATGAGCATCTGACGGGAACCGGCGCGCTGACAGCGGAAGACCGTCAGCTTGCTGAAGACGCCACTTTTCGTTCATGGGACGGTGTCGTTCAGACGTGCATTGATGCGCAGGTTGAGTTTCTCCTGCTGACTGGAAACTCCTTCAACGCTAAGACCAACAGCCTGCGTGCACGCGTCGCATTAGAGCGTGGTTTTGAGAAGCTGGCTGCGCACCAGATCTCCGTCTTCATCGTCCCGGGGACGCTGGATCCTGTCACTGGCTGGAAGCGGTTCTTTCAGCTTCCGCCGAATGTGACGTTACTCACAGCTGACGATCACGAGCCGATTGCCGTGATGCGTGATCAGCGGGTGATGGCCTCGATCTTTGTGGTCGCGACTCCGAACTCTGATGAAACCCGTTGGAGTGAATCAGGTCCTGCTGCTTTGGGACGACATCAGACACCGTTCCGGATCGGACTGGTCGCGGCCGGGACGGCATTGTCATGGAATAACGGTCGTCCGCAGGCGGATGCAACACCGGGCAACAGTTCTGCCGGTGCAACGCTCGTGCAGGCGGCGATGGATCATCGCACCAACTACATCGCACTCGGAGATGGAATTCCCCGAACGGAATACTTCTCAGGAGGCATGGTTCACGACCCCGGTTGCGCGCAGTCGCTCACCAGAGCGATCACAGGTTCTCGGGGGTGCAGCGTCATTAACGTCGACAACATCGGCGAGATCACAATCGATCCAGTGGCTGTGGCTCCAGTTCGCTGGGAAGACATTTCTGTCTCGGTCGAATCGCACCATGGGCAAAATGATCTCTGCGAGCGGATGGCCCTCGCTCTGATGGAGCTGACTCCGGACGACTCTGAAAGCTTGTGGATCATCACCTGGAAGCTGTCCGGGAAGGGGCCACTGTTTGACAGCCTGTCCAGCACCGCGACACGGGATGAACTTTGGAAGAAGTTGGAAGCGGAACTGACCGGCGAGAGAGCCGTGCGACGCCTGCACCGCCTCGAGCGTCGAGTCGAGGCACTCGAGCAGACCGGGCGACCACTGAAGACCGGTGAGACCCGGTTGCTGCTGGATTTCCAACAGGTCCTTCAGGAGTCAGGAGATCAGCTGATTGAGCAACTCCGTCGAGAGCTGCTGGAACAGGACTGGTTGAAACATCATGACGCGCGGGGGCTGCGGGAAATGCTCGGGCAGATCTCCCGGCAGAACGTGTCTCGCCGCGCACAGGCACTCGCTGCGGGCTGGCTTGAATAAATAGCCGACGTCACCCGACGTCCGCGACTCTGGATTCACGACTGATTGAGGACTGTGTTCGATGCAGGTTCGCGAAATCGAAATCGATCGCTTCGGCGTCTGGCAGGACGTGACTCTTCCGTTCAATGAACGGGGAGTGACGGTTCTGTATGGCCCGAACGAAGCAGGCAAGTCCACACTCCTGCGATTCATCCGGGGAGTCCTGTATGGCTATCTGCCACAGGACGAACGGACCTATGGTCCGGATGCCCATCCCGTCGAATGCAGTGGGACACTGCGCGTTCAGCACCATGGCAAGGAGTATCGACTCCGCCGGACGTCCCAGCCTGGGACACGCGGTCGGCTGGAGATCAATGGACGCATCACGCGTGATGATGATCCGTTGTTGAAATCGCTGGTGGCCGATACCCGCGAATCGATGTTCCAGAATCTCTTTGCCATTGGCCTGCCAGAGCTACAGCAGCTTGCGACTCTCAGCGGCGATGAGTTCTCTCAGCACATCTACGGACTCTCGCTGGGGCCTGAAGGCGAGCAGATCTATCGCGCACACAACGGGTTTCGCGCGGAAGAAAAGAAACTCCTCGATCCAACCGAACGGGAAGGGGATGTCTTCAAACATCTCCAACGACTCAGTCAGCTGGATCGCGAATTGGGACGCCATGCCCCTGCCACGGACAAGCATGAGCGTCTGCAGGACCAGTATCAGTCGTTAAACGACCAGATTCTCGACAATCAGAATCGTCGTGAAGAGGCGGTCTATAACCTGCGGAGCCGTCAGTTCGTCAGCCGCGTCCACAGGCCATGGCGGCAGTCGGAAGATGTCCGGAAGCAATTGAGTAAATTGCCGGATGGCGATCTCGATCGAGAACTGCTGAGCCGGTATGACCAGCTGGAGCTTGAACACTCTGAACTCAATGAACGTCGCCAGAAGCTGATCGCGGATGCGAAGGCACTTCAGGCCGAAGCTGACGCCATTCCTTCGCGGCCGGAACTGGAGGAGCACGCCTGCGCGATCCAGAACCTGTTCGAAAATTCGCGTCAGATGCAGGCACTGGATCGAACTCTGGCCGGGGTGCAAACCGAGCGCGATCACATTCAGCGGAACCTGCAGGGGTTGCTGGATCGGCTGGACGGTCACTGGGATCGGCGTCGGCTGGAACAGACCGAGATCGGCCCAGCTGCTTACCAGAAACTCTGGGCACAGGCGACAGTTTATCGTTCGGCAATTCGCTCTCGCAGTCGGCTCATTAAACGCCATCGCCGTCTGGCAGCGAAGCTCCGCGAACTCAAGACTGAGTGGAAAACCTATACGAAGGATCTGGGAAAACTCACGATTCCGGAAGCCCGCAAGGTTCTGATGCGGCGGTTGAAGGAAATGGAAGACCTCCGCGGGTTAAAGATCCGCCGGGAGCATCTTCGCAAAGCTCGGGAACTGATGAACCGGGAGATCGGCCCGAAGGTCGTGATTCGTGATCTGCCGCCATTCTTCTGGTACGTTCACAGCTTCTTTATGGTCGCCGGTGCGGTGCTGATGGCCGCAGGGATCTATGCAGGCATGAACGGCCTGGCAGTGGCTGGCGGTTCGACCTCCTGGGTGGTTGGAGCGATTTTCATCCTGCTGGGCATTGCGTCGATCTGCACCGTCTGGACGATGAAGGAATACTTCCAGGTTGTTGAGTTCTCGTCCCCGGACATCGAGGCCGAACGTGAGTCCATTGACCTCGAACTGAATCGGGTGGAGCAGGCGATTGACCGCATCATTCGTCGCGATGCCGCGCAGCAGTTGCCCCCGCCGGCTGTTCTCGCCCCGGGGCCACAAAAACCTGCTGTTCCGACGGAACCTGTCCCCCCGCCGGCTCCGTTGAGCGACGAAGAGATCATCAATCGCATTCGTCAGCAACTTCAGGAAATGGATCTGCATGAGCCAATCGGCCGACAGATCGATGATCTGCGATTGCGACTGAGCCATGTCAGGCAATCACTTCAAGAACACCAACGCCAGCATGGTCGGGCTCGCCGCGACTGGACGGAAACGCTCCGGCGGCATGGCTTGTCAGAGACTTTGAAAGTCCGCCAGGCATTCGACCAGTACCAGATCATTTCGGAAGCCCACAAGATTCTGCAGGACGAAGAGTCCCGCTATGAGAAGGAGAACTACCAGCGTCAGGAACTGGATGACTACATCCGGAAGATTCGTGATCTGGGCGTGAAGCTGGAGTCTGCGGACTTCCGCGTGACTGACCCGTACCAGAACCTGGCGGACTGGGAGCGAGAACTGAAGCTGCAGGGAGAGCGTCGTCGCGAACGAGCTCGGCTGCGACAACTCGCCAAAGAAAAGAGAATGGAAGCGGCTCAACTGGTCGAGCAGATCGACAAGATGAGACGCGACCGCAATACCCTGCTTAAGCGACTCGGCGTCGGCGGCCGTGATGAAATCATCGCCAAGCTGGCCGCGATTGATGAACGCACCACGCTCCAGCAACAGCTGAAGACGCTGAACGATCAGATTCAGAAACTCGTCGAGGCCGAAGCCGATGTCGCCCTGGCCGAAGATGACCTGCATGCTTACTCGCAGGAAGAAAACGATGCCGCAATTTCGCGGCTGAATGCTGAGATTGCTCAGATTGATAGCGATGCAGTTTCGTTGAGAGATGCACTTGAGAAAGTGAAGAGTCAGCTGCGGGAGATTGAGAACGACCGCACTCTCAGCTCCCTGCGGTTCGATCGCGAGCAGGCTGTCTATGCCCTGCAGGAAGTGACCGAAAAATGGTTTGCCTCCAAGCTCGCTGACAAAGTTCTGAACGAGGTCCGGCAGCGAATTGAAACCGATCGTCAGCCGCGAACACTTCAGGACGCATCTGCTTACCTCAAGCAGTTCACCTGCGGGAAGTACGGCCGGATCTGGACCAGACTCGGGGAAAAGGCTCTCCTTGTTGATGATGACAAGAATCAGTCCTTCCGGGTCGAACAATTGAGTAGCGGAACCCGGGAACAGGTCTTCCTGTCGGTGCGGCTCGCAATGGTTCGCGACTTCAGTCGGCAGGGAATTGAATTGCCAATGGTTCTTGATGACGTCACGGTCAACTTTGACCAGACCCGAACGGAAGCAGCGGCGAAGACACTGCTCGACGTGGCGGCACAAGGACAACAGATTCTTCTGCTGACCTGCCATCTGCACTTTGCACAATTGTTCCAGCAGCAGGGGCACGAACCGATCTGGTTACCGGCACTCCGGGCGGAGTCCCAGATGCATCGCTGAGATCAGCAGTACTGAAAGTCAGCTTTCGAATTGTCCCGTCTGCCTTTCGTCTGATTATGGCTTTTGAAAATCACTCCCGTACGTCTCGACCGCGACCTCTGAAAAGAGATGCGCGAGATTCTGACAATTCCGGCATGGGTCGGCGGTGGGGAGGCCTGAGCGGGCTTTGGACGCGACTTCTGTGTGTCGCGATCCTTTGCGTGAGTGTCGTCGGGTGCCGGTCGGTTTCGCCCAATCTCGCAGACCTGCCGTCGAAATATGAACTCGCGACAAGCGAACTGCTTATCCGCTCGGATCTGAAGATTAAGCAGAATGATCCCATGCTGGAGGATCTGCGGAACATCCGTCGGGAGTTGACGGAGACCTTGCGCCTGCCGGCTCCGCGTCGGCCGGTTGTGATTTATCTGTTCAGCGACGAAGAACGCTATTCGACCTACATGCAGGCTCGGCATCCGAATCTTCCGGCCCGGCGGGCATTCTTCATCGGATCGCCGACGGAACTGGGGGTCTATGCCCATTGGAGTCCCAATGTCGGCGAAGATTTACGTCATGAATATACGCACGGAGTGCTCCATGCTTCACTACGCTCGGTGCCGCTGTGGCTCGATGAGGGACTGGCAGAGTACTACGAGACGCAAACGGATATGCCCGGCCGTCTCCATCGTGAGCACACTCAACGTCTGGCCATTGCATTAAAGAATGGATGGCGGCCGGATCTGGCCCGACTCGAGAAGATCGAAGAAGTCAGTCAGATGGGACGGGCCGACTATCAGGAATCTTGGGCCTGGATTCACTATTTGCTGAACGACGCCCCGGACGGTCGAGCAATTCTTGTGGACTATTGCGCCGAGCTGAAGTCGACCTCGAAGCCCCCCCGATTTGCGGAACGACTCGCAAAGACGTTCCCGGATGCAGATCAGCGCCTCGCGTCGTATATTACGTTGAGTCTGACAGACCACGGTCGCGTCAGCTGGGCGTCTGGAGTCCGTGAGAGCAAGTAATCCTGCACGGGAGATTTCCGAATCTCACTTGTGAGCCACCTGCTGTTTGAGCGGACGATCAACCCCGGCCTGCGTGATAGAAGAGGGGAACTCAGGCCTCACGAATCTCTTTGCAGCGAAATCCCGAAGGGCGGATGTAATGGTTTATCTCTGGGCGACACTGCTCCTGTTGTCCAATGTGATCGCTTGGGGATCGAATTTCTTCAGTCTCCCTGGCAATTGGCTGCTTCTCTTCTTCGCGGTCGTTTACAAAATCGTGCTCCCGGTTGGAATGCATCCCTCTTTGAGCTGGAGCCTGATTCTGCTGGCATTTCTGATGGCACTGCTGGGCGAAGCGTGGGAGTTCGCTGCCAGTGCCGCCGGAGCTGCCCGCAGAGGGGGGAGCCGCCGTGGAGCGATTTACTCGATCGGCGGATCTCTGGTCGGGAGTCTCGCAGGTGCGTTAGCGGGAGCCCCATTTGTTCCTGTCGCCGGCCCAATGATCGGAGCGATCGTTGGTGGAGCGTTGGGCGCATTTGGCGGAGCCTACTTCGGAGAACGCCATCGGTCCCATGATGATCGTGTCGCCATCGGGAAGGCAGCAATGGTCGGACGCTTGTTCGGGACCGCCGGGAAACTCGCCTTCGGACTGATCATGCTGGTAATTATCACAGCCGATTCCTTCTCTGATTTTTAGGTGAGCTTTCCTCGAGAGAGTCACTACTCCGTTTTCGTCTCTTCCGTCTTGGGAGCCTCGGTCGACGACTCCTTCATGGGCGAGGTGGACGCCTCTGATGGCTTGTCCGGAGTCGCAGCGGGGGACTCATTCGGGCGCTTTTCGTCTGGCTTCTTCTCTTCAGGTTTTGACGGGGCGGGGTCTGGTTTTGCCGCGGAATCTGCTGCGGGTTTCGGAGTCGGAGCGGGTTCGAGTTCGTCGAACGGTTTGAACCAGTCCGGGGTTGTTTGTTTGCTGGTTGGTTCGGGAATCGGGTTTCCTGTCAGGCCTGCCAGATAGAGTCGGACGACTGGTGCGAACGAGAAGCCAGGGCTCAGGTTCTGAATCTTCTGGAACGTTTCTCGGGCAGCTTCCAGGTCAGATCGTTCCAGCTCTGCTCGGGCGATGGAGAACTGCAGGCTCGCCCAGCGATCAGGCAGATCGATGGCGGCCTCCACGCTGAGTGCAGTCTCCATGGCGGGCCAAAGGGCCATCTGCATTGGTAGTTGCATGGAACCGAATGGCATCCGGAGCATGGCAGAGACTCCGGACTCCCAGAATCCCTTTTCGTCTTCACGCGTCAGTTCGATGTACTTCTCAAGATTGTTGCAGGCCAGATGGATGTTTCTCGCGATGGCGCGGTACTGCGCCTTGAACATGGGCGGAACCTGCGCCGCCTGAGGAGAACTCAGTCGCAGAGCGACACTTTCAATCTGTTCCGTCGCACTTTCGAGGCGGCCGTTCTGCAGTAGAACGGATGCATAAATCATCTGCAGTTCCATGTCCGCAGATAGGTTTGTCAGATTCTCTTCAAGCAGATGCAATGCGAGCTCGGGGCATCCTGATTGAAGTGCGATTGCGGAGAGTTCTACGAGCGGTCGTCCTTCAGCCCGGGCAACGGAGACTTTGGCGTCGGCAGACTCGATTGCAAGTTTGATCTTCCCGCGAATTTCATTGAGCTGCGTTTTCATCTCTGGCGTCAGAGATAACTGAGGATTGGCAGCAATCGCCCGGTCATAGCGTTCCAGAGTCGTCAGCGCGAGATCGAGGTACTGACGGTTCATCAGGAGCTGGAAGAGTTCCATCAGATCGGACGGATTCTCTTGTCCTGCAATGGCAGCGGAATAGGCCGAAGCGAGAATCAGGGTGTCGTAATAGTCGATCGTTCCGCGCTGACGCTGCAACCCGGCCGCCTGCATCTCGAGATTCTGCAGAACGCGACAGGCGCGTCCGATGACCCGGTAACCGGCAGGATGATTGGGATCTTCGAGCAGAGCCCGGCGACCCTGCTGTACGGCCATGGTCGCCAGTGCGGCCGCTTGCTCGTGCGTCATCTGTCTCCCTGATTCGAGAAGGAGTGCCAGATAGTGCGACGCAAGATCTGCGGAGGCGGGGGAAATGTCGAGCTTCTGGATCAGCCAGCGGTCATAGCGTGAAACCGGCAACGGCCAGGTCGATCCCAGATCGTCCGGTTTTGGAGGATCGGTCGGGCGGAATGCCTGAACGCTGAAGTTGGACGCATTGAATTTCTGCAGAGCCGCTTTCACTTCCGGAGATTCAACATCGGTTCGGGTCAGATTCGCCCCGGCACTTCCGAGTGCTGTCAGTTCCCAATCAGGATTCGTTTCGACCAGAAAGAATGGGGTATAAGCAGGCCGAGGTCCCCAGAGGCGGACGAGCAGGTCATTGATCTCGAATCGGGAAAGAATTTCCTTCCAGATCGGTGGTGCCGCCGGAGCAGGTTTTTGAGCGTCTTTATCTTCCGCAGGGGGGACAGGTGCGGAGAAGAGCGAATTCCGTAATTCGCGATGCAGCGACAGGAGGTCTTCACCGCCTTTGACATAGATGCTGTAGCGGCTGTCAACGAATGGCTTCTTTCCGCCCCAGATCAGCAGATCGCCTTGAGACGGCGTCGTCGGAAGAACACGATCTGAGGAGGTGCGGGGGAAGACTTCCTGCTCCAAACTGGAAATACGGGCGTGCCACCGGGGATCAAGTCCCAGACCGATACGGCGGCCTTGTGCTCCGGTCAGAGCACCGTTTACTGCGAGGTAAGCAATCAGGAAAAGTCCGAGGACGGTGATAGCCCGCCCGGCACGGGACCAGAGCACATTCAGCAATGTAACTGAGTAATCCATCGAGAACTGATGTCGGCACCAGTCTTGGCCGTTGATGGTGGCAATGACCGCGTTAAGCACGGAGGCATAGACCAGTCCTCCGCCAGACAGCAGGCAGAGTGCATTTGCTCCGAGCCAGACCAGCAGCCAGCCGAAGTGCAGCCGCTTCCCGTTGAGCAAGATCGTGATTCCTGCAACAACAGCGAGTGTCAGTGCAGAGATCGAAAACAGGTCGAGCGTTCGCCAGAACTCCGGCTGCAGTACACTGAAATCAAGCCGGGGATAGAACTCTCGTAATCCCTGATACGCCCGTGCCTGTTGGGCGTCCAGCAGCATCGTCTGGAACTGGAAAAGAGGGCGAAGCGGCCAGGGAGTGACCAGAACTCCGATGGAGAGCGCCGTCAGCGGTGGAGTCAACGACAAGCGAGTTCCATCGGCGCGTTTGGAAATTCGTTCCCCAACAATCCATAACAGCAAAGCGAGGAGCCCGATCCAGCAGCGAGGGTCCAGATTCGTCCAAAGCAGCATCAGCGGAACCAGCAGCCAGCTGCGAGACGCAGTGGAAGTAGTCTGTCTCTCTGAAAGCAGCCATCCCAGTGCGGCGAGTCCCAAGACCGTGAAGGTCATGGAACCGGGTTGAATGACGGGAATGATCGAAACCAGAGCGAGGACCCCACAGATTGTTCCCCACCATGTAGTCTGTTGCGGCCAGGAAACCTTAGCGAGACACCAGAAGCTGACTCCGAGTGTGATCGCACTCAACAATGTCAGACCGGCGAACCCGAGGACTTGATACATTCCTCCGAGAATCAGGTCCGAAAACCAGCCGAGATTCACCCAGGGGCGACCTTCGGCAGTCGCCGAGAAGACATCTGTTCGCGGAGGAAGAACGCCGTGCGAGAACAGGTATTCCCCTGTCCGGACGGAGACGAGAATCGGTGTTTCGGTGATGTAGGACCAGCCAAGCAGCACACTGAGCAGGATCAGCGCCCAGCGAAGCATGACGTCTCCCCGAATGCATTCGTCCTCCAGATATTCCGGAGTGAGCTCTTCGTATTCCGGGAGTTCGTCCTCCGGCGACATCTGCGATTCAGGTACTCCCGGGGTCTGAGGCGTCACTGCGGAGTCATCTGCAGGAGGCTGGTGGAGACCTTTATCAGTGGCAGGCTGTGAGCTGTCGGCGACCACGGTCAAGAACCTTGTCAGGCGAATGTCGAGCGGAAACCCGGTCCGGTACGGGAGAAGTCTTAACTTCCTGCAACGGAAGGGTCTGGAGACTCTAAGGTCTCTTCTGTATCCGCAGCAAGCGCGATGCCTGCCCTGCTTTGGCGGACGCAGAAATCGGAGTCCCGATTCTTCGGAAAAAATCGTTCGTCCCGCGATTAATCAATCTCTAATTCGGCAACAGGTGACGTCGTTGTCAGCGGGGAACTTCGACGAAATGCACCGGCATCAGATTTGTCAGGTGCGTGATTTCGAGGACTTCCAGAATATCGTCTGATGGGTTGTAGAGATGGACATCGACTTTTTCAGACCGAGTCGATGCGAGTAGTCCGAGAAGGCCGCTCGGCAGGAAGCGGACACCTGTCAGGTCAAAGGCGATGACACTGCATTGGTTCTCGCGAATCAGGGAAATCAGTTCATCGCGACAGCAGGCGACGTTGATATCCGACAGAACGTCGCGACCCCCGAATCCCACGACAGTGGTGGGCCCGGTCTGATAAACCTCAAGAATAGGTCTGTTCATGGCGGGCATGGCGTGAATCCCACTGGGCTGTTGGAGAAGCTCGTCGTCATCTCATTGCGCCACTTTCTTATACCCCTTCCAGAGGGGCAGGGAAAGCAGCAGTTTCCGAGATTCGCCTGATCTTCTCCTGATAACGACGAGTTCGCGGCGCCTATTTCGGGTGGATCGGATCGCATTGTTCGGGTTCAGAGCGAAGAGACGGAATTTCTGATCTCACATCCGACAGGAACTGAAAACTGGGCATCGCAGAATTTGCGAGGTCTCCTGGAAATCGGATATAGTGGTCGGGACATTTCCAGTCCTGACTCCCTTCTGAGAGCTGTTCAGTTTGATGATCCCCATCACCTGATCCAAACCTGCATGACAGATGACGAATTGATGATCCGGGTTCAATGCGGTGAAGGAGATGCCTTCGCTGAGATCGTCGATCGTTATCAGGGAATTCTAACGGGTTTCTTTCTTCGCAATACTCGCGACCTCCAACTGTCCGAAGACCTGGTCCAGGACACGCTGCTGAAGGTTCACAATCAGGCCTGGGATTATCTTCCGACCGGACGTTTTCGGGGCTGGCTCTTTCGGATTGCCCGAAATCATCTGATCGACAATGCCCGCAAACGTTCTCATGACGCGCTGGTCAAATCCATTCAGCGTCGCCCGGAAGAAGAGAATGATTTGCTGGCTCAATTTGCTGCGGAGTTTCGTCCCCCAGAGACGGATATGGAGCAGCGGGAATTCATCGCCCTCGTCGACGAGCTTCTGGCCGAGATTCCAGATGATCAGCGTCAGACGTTTCTCCTGCACCACTATTCCAATCTGAGTCTCGCAGAAGTCGCGGAAATTACTGACGTCCCGATTGCAACCAGTAAAAGTCGACTCCGACTCGCCCGGGAAAAGCTGGCAGATAAATTGCGGGCCCGCGGGCTGAATCCCCCGACTGAGCTGGACGCAGTGTCTCCATGAGGACAGCGTTGAGCCGGTGCAATGGTCGCTGTCATCGATTCGCCCGGCGAAAATCGCGATCTTATTGATGGTCGCTGAACTACCAGCCGCTTATCATGAAGAGGATCACTCTGAAGAAACGCTCTCAGGCGGAGTGACGCACCTCCTCAGGGTTCGCCGGTTTCCCGGAGATGACTGACGGCTTTTAAGAGAGCCGACTTCTCCGGTGTGTGTCGAACTCAACTTCCGTTTTCAGACTGCCGCAGAGAAAGTTCCCGTATGGCTTCCAGCAGCCGCAACATCAACTCTGTCTGGTTTGGTGTGGTGTTGATGTTTGTGGGACTGGGGCTCGTGATCTGGGAATTGCAGACCGGTCAGTTTCAGCGGGGAATGGGGGCAGCTGGCTATGCTGTCGCGATGGCACTGGGGTGTGCCTGCTCGGTCTGGGGATTGAAAGAACTGGTCGCTCACCTTGTGCCCGGTTTCTCTGCACGGGGATTCTATTTCCGTCTGCCTCGGGAAGGATTCGCCTTTCTGGTGATGACCTTCTTCTTCTTCGGTGGGTCGGTTCTGGGGCGTTCCAATCTGCTGATGATGGTGTTCTCGCTGATGGTCGGAGCCTTTCTGATTAACGGGTGGTTCACATTCACGATGTTGCAGGGGGCGCGTCCCCGACGGGTGATTCCAGAACGGAGCATGGCTGGCGAACCGGTGGGCATCGTCATCGAGCTGGAAAATCAGATTCCCTGGCTATCTGCTCGACTGATGCGGGTGCATGATCGAGTCACCCACGGCAATAAGAAACTCGAGGCGGATGTTCTCTTCGTTCAGGTTCTCCCGCGATCTCACACGACAGGCCGGTACCAGTTTGTCCCGATGCTTCGAGGTCGCTATGAATTTAATCAGATCGATGTGACGACCCGATTCCCTTTGGGGCTCGTGCAGCGAGGCGTCGGGCGAGAGCTTCAGCAGACGTTACTGGTTTATCCCCGAGTCGGGCATCTGCATGCGGGATGGCACCAGCAGCGAATCAGTTCGAACGAGTTAATCAGTCAGATGCGTGGGGCCGCTGGGGCCTTTCAGGACGAATTCCATCAGCTCCGAGAGTATCGTGTCGGTGACGACCGCCGCATGATTCACTGGCGAACGTCCGCCCGTCTGAACGAACTGATGATCAGCGAGTATCAGCAGGTCCGGGATCGTGACCTGTTCCTGATCGTCGACGCCTGGTTGCCTGAGAATCCGACAGAGGAACAGTCGGATGCATTTGAACGTGGACTGAGATTCGCAACCACGGTCGCAATGGATGCTCTCCATGCCAACCGCCATTCATTTTTGTTCGTAGAACTCCTTGGGCGACAGCATTTCAGCTGGCGAGGCGACGTCGAACGGAACCCCGATTCGCTCCTTGATGAGCTGGCGACTCTGGAACCGCATCAGGAAACTTCGCTCGAAACAATGCGGGACCTGATCGTGGCGGAGCGGAATCGGTCGCGTCGCCTCGTGGTCATCTCGACGCGTCCGACCTACGTGCGGCAGATCGTCACTCAATGGAAGGAAGGGGTGCCGCCGGATGTCGAGTTCTTTGGCACGAGCCGGAAAGATCTGGCGAATCTCTTCTCTGATTCAGAATTACATACTTTGCATCAGCCGCAGGGAAAGAAAGAGCTGAGTCCTCAGCTCGCCACATAGCCCATCTGACAGGCACGATGCTCTCCCCTGAATCGACTTGAGTTCCTGATTGCGACCTTGCAGGTAATGAGACATGGATTTCCGTAAAGAAACCACGATGCTCTCGGTGTTCCAAGTCAGCACTTTGCTGATGGTCAGTCTGACGAGTCTAATTCTCGCCGGAGCAGAAGAGTTTCCCTTGGCGGCATTGACCGTTCCGATTGCGGTCTCGACGTGGTGGTTTGTGGACCGCATGGGACGCATTCTGATGCCTGCATGGCTGGGCACGCTGCTCGCGATGGGAGCGCTCGGACTGGCATTCTTTGAATACAACTATTTCACGAATCAGTCGCTGCTCGCAGTCGGCGGGCACATGCTGACCTATCTGATCTGGACCTTTCTGTTCCAGAGCAAAGCGGGGCGTCAGTACTGGTGGCTGATGGCACTGTGCCTGCTACAGGTGGCAGTCGCGGCCATGTTGAACTATTCCATCTGGTTCGGAATCGGATTGCTGGTCTATGCTCTGCTGGCGATCTGGACTCTGTCGGTCTTTCTGCTGTACAGCTCGACCGCTTCCATCAAGAAGAACGCAGGAGAAGAAACGGACGTCATCCGCGATCCGCCGAGCGCGACGTCGCCGATTGGGCAGGTCTGGAATAACGTGGCTCTGGGGCCGCAGACCCAGCTGCTCACCTGGAATTTCACCGGGAATATCTTCTTTATTTTCATCCAGACGTTTCTGATTGCCGCACTCTTCTTCCTGTTGATCCCCCGAATCTGGGCGAACACTTCCTTCGTCTCAAATCTGGGCCGAACCAATCGCCCGGTCACAGGATTTTCGAATGATGTCCGACTCGGCGATCTCGGAGAGATCCTGGAAGACGACAAAGAGGTCATGTCTGTTCGCGTTTTTCGCGGGGAGTCGACGAATCCTCTGGGAGCTCGCGATCTGAATAAGTTTTTCGGTCGCGAGCCGTTGTTTCGCGGAGGCGTCCTCGAGAAGTATCAGGATGGTCGATGGACACATGAGACCTCCCAGATGGCGCAGCGTCTTCGCTACCGTGGAGAGAGCTATCAATACCGGATCCTGTTCGACCTGAAACCCTTGGGAACCGACACGGTTTTCACGTTTGGTGACATGGTCGCGGCCGAGTCGGAGAGCGAACCGAATGATCTGACCCTCGGCATCTTTTCTCAGGAAGTCCGTCGCGGGAGAAATGCTCCCAACAACCAGCCATTCCGATATCTTGAATACGCGAACGACGGTCCCCCTGATACGACCCTGTACGCGGCTCGGGAGGCGAGGCGTCTTGAACGTGAAAGTCGTGGATCAGGGTCAAATGGTTCCGAGTCGATCGCTGAAGAAGCGCTGAAACGCTACCTGAATCTCCTGAAGTCGGTTCCGGCGCGCTGCGAGGCCCTGGGACCCATTGCAGATAAGGTGGTGAAAGGAGCCCGAACGCCGGAGGAAGTTGCCCGAAAGCTG
The DNA here is from genome assembly GCA_023417655.1 of Planctomycetota bacterium. Lineage (GTDB taxonomy): Bacteria > Planctomycetota > Planctomycetia > Planctomycetales > Planctomycetaceae > Planctomicrobium. The sequence goes on from JAEZFD010000062.1 coordinate 129,247, forward strand.
GAATCATGGTTCAAAGATTCCGAAGAGTTCGGGTACACCACACGACTGAAAGTGACGGATCCTAACATCGACCCGATTGTGGACTTCATTACTAACCGAAAGTCGGGGCACTGCGAATATTTCGCCGCCGGACTGGCGATGATGTTGCGAACTCAGGGAATCCCGTCCCGCGTGATCACCGGGTTCAAAGGGGGGCTGATTCCGCCAAATTCCAACGTCTTGAGAATACAGCAGCTGCATGCCCATGCCTGGGTGGAAGCGTATTTCGATGGACGGTGGGTTACCTATGACCCGACCCCGCCAATCCGTGATCAGACCGTCCATGAGATCGAAGGGCTGACATCCAACTGGTTCGGGCTCTGGCTCGGGGCCGAAACGGCCTGGGTGAAGATTGCAGGTCTTTCGCAGGAAACGCAGGACACCCGCATCTATGCTCCACTGCGCAAAATTGGAACGCAGTTAGCCATGACGGCTCAGCTTCTGCGGGAAGGCAATTTCCACATTCTTGAGCGAATTAAAGCGATCATCCTGAACCGGGATCGATGGTTCAGCTGGGAAGGGGGCGTGCTCGCGGCAGTCGTCATGCTGGTGGGATCCGGACTGGTCTGGCTGGTGCGCTGGCTCTGGCGATCAATGTCCCGCTGGGGCAATATGGCAGGTGGCAACGAAGATGCATTGGCGAGAGCACGACGGCTGGTGCCGTTCTATGAACGGTTTATGGCACTGCTGAGGGCGGAGGGTCTGGAGCAGCGACCGAACCAGACTGCCCGTGAGTTTGTCGACGCCTCATGGAAGCGACTGCAGCCGCGACTGGGAGCGATGGAGGGGGACGGCTGGCCTGAAGAAATCGTCGAAGCGTTCTATCAGGTTCGCTTCGGAGGGATGACGACCGAAGCTCTGGACATGAATCGACTGAATCAACATCTCCAGCAGATCGAAGCGAGCCTGCAGGCCGCGAGGGAGTCGCGTGAAAAGGTCGTATAACTACCAGCTGCCGAACATGTCGACGGTCTTCCTGATTCAATCGAGCGTGTTTCTGGCAGGTCTCACTCTGTTGGCGCTGGTCTTGGCCTGGGTTTCCGGGGTCAATCCGTTTGTCCGAATTCACTTTCGAGCAAACGATCTTCTCGTCGGAACTCTTGCCGCGGTCGCGATGGTTTCGGTCTTCTCTCTTGCTCGCTATCCACGGGAGCAGGCCCAGAAACTGCTTGGCCCGTTTCTGCAGGACTGCGGTTGGCTGACGTTGCTGATCCTCGCCTGCTTTATTGGCTTCTCAGAAGAACTGCTGTTTCGCGGTGTTCTCGAACCATGGGCAGCGCGGTTCATTGGGCCGATCGCTGCACTCATAGTCGTGAACATCCTGTTTGCGTCACTGCACAGCCTCTCTGTGCAATATGCCTTCGTCGCAGGCTTTCTCGGGATGCTCCTGAGTCTTCTGGCGTGGGGCCCCGGTGGAGACAATCTCTTACGAGCGATGACGACTCACTCTGTCTATGACTTCCTTGCGTTTCTCTGGGTGGCCCATGTGGCGCGACGCGAGGCACGCAATCAACTCCCAGTCGAGGCACTGGGGGAGGATGCTCACGGCGCGGCGGACGACGCATTCGGCGAACCGAGCGCACAGGAATCGGCCCATCACCCCGACGAGCCTCGCTGAATGGCGGGGCTCACTCGGGGGGACTCTGACCTGACTGACCAGCACGAAGCAATCGGGGAGAAGCCATCGCGGTGGGAAAAGCCACTTGCCCGTCTTAATTGACGTAGGCGGCTGTCGTAGATCCGGCTTGAATTTTACCGAGGACAGTGGATTCAAATCCGGCCTGTGTGATCAGCTGACGAGCATTGTCCACCAGGTTTGGACGGACAATGACAACCATTCCGATCCCCATGTTGAAGACGCGGAACATCTCTTCGCGTTCCACTTGTCCCAACTTCTGCAGCCATTGGAAGACCGGGGGAATCGTCCAGCTTGAACGATCAATTGCAGCCTGAAGGCCTTCTGGAACGATCCGGCCAGTGTTTTCAGCCAGTCCGCCTCCGGTGATGTGGGCAAGTCCTGCGACTCCGCCGGCCATCGTCAAATCATCCAGCAGGCTTTGAACCACCTTTGCATAGATCCGGGTGGGGGTCAGCAGAATGTCTCCAACGGTTCCCCCTAGTTCAGGGACATGAGTGTCTACCGAAAGCCCGGCGGCTCCAAACACGATTTTGCGAACGAGGCTGTAGCCGTTGGAGTGAAGTCCTGACGAAGCGATCCCGATCAGAACGTCGTCCTGCTGAATCGCTTTGCCATCAAGGATCTTGTCGCGTTCAACGACGCCGACACAAAATCCGGCCATGTCGAAATCTTCAGCCGCATACAGATCCGGCATAATGGCCGTTTCTCCGCCGATCAAAGCGGCTCCGGCATCGACGCACCCATCCGAGACCCCCTTGACCAGGGCTGTGGTCAGATCCGGGTTGTCTTTCCCCAATGCGACATAATCGAGAAAGAAGAGCGGCTCGGCCCCCAGGCAGAGGCAATCGTTGACGCACATCCCGACCAGATCGATGCCGATTGTGTCATATCGCCGCGCCATCAGGGCGACTTTAATCTTGGTTCCGACTCCGTCCGTGCCGGAGACCAGCACAGGATCGGTGTACTTTCGTCCGTCACCATTGAGACCGAACAATCCGGCGAAGCCGCCGACCAAAGGGAGGACGCGCGGGGTCTGCGTCCGCTGCATCAGCGCAGGAAGCCGGGACATCGCCTCTTCATAGGATTCGAGGTCAACTCCCGCGTCTTTATAAGAGATCGCCATTTCACAGTCTTCCGGATACAGCTGTGGACTCAGGCAGGCTCCGTCGAATCAGGCCTGCCTCCATTGAAGAGAAGTCATCGAGAGACAAGGGACCGAATCCCGTCGAAGTGTCAGGAGGTTCAGCAGAATTCCCCCGATGAATTTCTGAATCGGAATGATAGAGCGAACGGGGCTCGTCGTATATCGCTTGAGAGGAAATTCAGCTCGCCAGTGCGACAGTAGAAGGGGTGGAGAGCGCGGAGTTGGTTCCTCCTCGAAGCGAAGTCGCTGACGCATTTTGTCGGCTGCAACCAAGGGCGTAGAATGTGTTAAGAGATTCTTTAAGAAGTCAGAATCTCACGTCTTGCCAGTCAGAAATGCCGGATTATCCTCAAACGAGGTCCACTGAGACCAATTTACTTGGAAACCCCTGTCCGCAGTTAATGGCGGCGGCGCCGAGTATTCCGGCGCGGCATCAGCCATTTTAGATGGGTCGGGGTGACCTGCCAGTGTCTCTCTCCGGCTGACCTTCTGGCGAGTTTAACGCGGTGCGTTACGTTTCCGACATCAATTCGGCACTCGAGGCGACACTGGATGCCGCGCTGGAGATGCTGAATGCGGAGATGGGGAAAATTCAGATCCTCGATCCTGCGACGCAAGAATTGCGGATTGCCGCATTTCGAGGCTTCGGAGAAGAATTTCTCGATCATTTTCGGCGGGTGACCCAAGCCAGCGACACGGCCTGCGGGAGAGCGCTGGCACAACTGCAACGGGTGGTGATTGAAGATATCACCCTGGAACCAAGCTACGAGCCGTATCTCGAGGAAGCAGAACAGATTGGATACCGCTCTGTTCAATCGACGCCCCTGCTGAACCGAAGCGGCGAACTCCTCGGCATTCTCTCGACTCACTTTCGGCAGCCGCATCGGCCCAGTGACGTTCAGCTTCGGATGTTATCGCTTTATGCGCAACAGGCGGTTGACGCGATGGAGGCAGGCCGGATTGCCAAGGCGGCGATGCGCAGTGAGGCCATGCTCCGTTTTCTGGATCGCCTCAATGAGATGACGCGCGATCTGGAAGACCCGCGCGAGATCATGACCACGACGTCAGAACAGCTCGCGGCGGTTCTGGATGCGGACCGTTGTCAATATGTGCAAGTATTGCCGTGCGGCGTGCTCTTGCTAGTGAACAACGAGTGGTCCGGAGTTCCCGAAACAGGTGGCAAGAAGCTTTCGCTCGCACAACTCAGTTCGGTGTCACTTACCACTTTGCAGTCAGGTCGTCCTTGGGTTGTCAACGACGCCCCCCGGGAGCGGATCCAAGCGGACATCGACGCCGGGTTCCTGATGCCTGAGACCGGCGCCTATATTGTTTGCCCTGTCGTGAAAGCCGGGCAACTGGTGGGAATGCTGGCGGTTCAGCATGCAGGGCCTCGTGTCTGGTGCAGCGATGAAATCTCTCTGATTCAGCAGGTCGCGGATCGGTCATGGTCTCACATCGAGCGAGGGCGCGTGGCCCGGGAGCTTCGTGAAAGTGAACTGCGACACCGCACCTTCCTCACGACGATTCCGGATGTCATCTGGGTTACAGATGCACTTGGAAGGATGTCGGAATCACAAGGGGAATCGTGGTCGCACTTCACTGGGCAGAGTGCCAGTGAATATGAAGGGCGCGGCTGGCTGAACGCGGTTCACCCGGATGACCGGGATCTCGTCATCCAGCAATGGAGAAGTTGCCTCGAGCGGAAATGCAGTTTCTCAGCTGAATTCCGACTTCGAAGACACGATGGTCAATTTCGCCATCTGTCGGCCCGAAGTGCTCCCGTTCTCGACAGCCAGGGGGAAGTGCAGGAGTGGGTCGGGATCTGTGATGATGTTCACGTTCAGTATCTCTCCGAGGCACGTAATCGATTTCTCATTGCTTTGGATGATGGTGTCCGCTCGGAGATTGATCCGCATGAAATGACGCGAACTGCAGTCCGGCAGCTTGGTCAGTTTCTTGGAGCCACTCGCTGTGGATATGCGGATGTCGATTTCGATGCTGGCACGTTCTACATCAGCAGCGATTTTACAATTGGCGGACATAGTATTGTCGGCAAGTACCGTCTCGATGAACTTGGAATCGCGTTCGAACAGTGCCTGATTAGTGGGACGATCTTCCTCAGCAACGACATCGCTAAGGATGATCGCTGCACCTCAGTTGTCGGGACTTACCGGCGTCTAGAGATTGGGGCAATCATTTGTATTCCTCTCCATAAAGAGGGGCAACTCGCTGCACTGATGATGGTTCATCAGTCCACCCCGCGCGTCTGGGAACGCGAAGAAGTGGAGATGGTGCAGCAGGTCACAACCCGGTGCTGGGAATCGATTGAGCGCTCCCATATGACGCGCGAGTTGCGTCAGAATGAATATCGATTACGTCTGGCTCAACGCGCAGGACGGATCGGCAGCTTCGAGTGGCTAATTCCAGAGAATCATTTTCTCTGGTCTGACGAACTGTGTGGGCTCTTCGGACTCCGGCCCGTTGCTCAGCAGACAGATTTCGACGAATGGCTCGGCCATTGCGTTCCAGAGGATGCAGTCAAACTCACGGAGCAGATTGAATCCTGTCTTGCTACTTCGGAAGTGGAACTTTCCTACGAGTTTCGGGCATGTTTGCCGAGTGGTGACCACCGCTGGCTGCGGGGACAGGCGATCTTCTTGTACGACAGCCTTGGCATGCCGAAAAAGATGATCGGCGTGAATATCGATATCGATATGCAGAAGCGGGCGACCGATGCGCTCCGGGATGCCGATCGATTGAAGGATGAGTTCCTCGCGACGCTGGCTCACGAGTTGCGGAATCCATTAGCTCCGATCCGCAATGCGATCGAGATGCTGCAACTGGGTGGAAACGACCCGAACGCGGTGAAAGAGTATCAGGAGGCGATCAACCGGCAGGTCATCCAGATGGTTCGGCTGGTGGATGACCTGCTGGACGTCTCACGAATTACCCGTGGAAAGCTCGAACTTCGCCGGTCACTTGTCTCGCTCGGTGAAATCCTGCACAGTGCAATCGAGACGACTCGTCCCGCAATTGACGCGGCCGGGCATCAGCTGTTTGCCTCTTTCCCGAAGACACCTGTCTGGTTGAATGCCGACCAGACTCGACTGGCCCAGGTTTTCTCGAATCTCTTGAATAATGCGGCGAAGTACTCTGAGCGCAATCGAGAGATCGAAGTCTGGGTCGATCAGACTGACGAGACGGTGACGGTCCATGTTTCAGACCGTGGCATCGGAATCCCACCTCAGATGATCGACCTGATCTTCGAACCGTTCATGCAGGTAGATCGATCCATCACCCGTTCGCAGGGGGGACTCGGAATTGGCCTGACGCTGGTAAAACGTCTGGTCGAACTCCATGGCGGAAAGGTCTCCGTTCGGTCCGGAGAAAAGACCACTTTCTCCGTCGAACTGCCGATCGTGAAACTTGCGACGGCTCCGCCTGTACCTCGACCTGTTCGAGAAGGACCTCGCCGTCTGGAGCGGCACCGAGTCCTGGTCGTCGACGATACTCCTGCAGCCCTTTACATGATCTCCAAGCTCCTCGAGAAGATCGGGCAAACGGTTTACAAAGCATCAAGTGCACAAGAGGCCTTGGACGTCGCGCGTGAGGTGCAACCCGACGTCGTGATCTCGGATATCGGAATGCCTGATATCGACGGGTACCAGTTGGCGATGCTGATCCGCAATGAACCGCAACTCCAGGGAATTCGTCTGGTCGCCCTGACGGGGTATGGCCAGGAAAGCGATCGGGTCAAAGCGTTTGCCGCAGGTTTTGATCATCATCTGGTCAAGCCGGTCGGACTGACCGATTTGACGACGCTCCTCAGCCTGCCAGAGCAGTCTTACAGCCAATAATCCGTCTGGGACCCGTCGTCCAGAACTCCCGTTTCCAGAACACTGCGGGAAGTCACCCTTCGCCGCGGGCGCGTTTTGCTCTCTCATTCCCCAGCGCAGTACGGTGTCCGAACCGGAAAAATATTGTGCTCCAGGTCATGACGTCCGTCTTGAAGTCGTTTCCTCAAGAACCTTCAACCGGTGCGGATTCCACAGTATGAGGATGCGCGGCGGCTCGTTTCCTGTTCTGCTCGCGACGTGCCCGCCATGCGAAGTAAGCCGGGACCAGAATCGGACGAACGACCATCGTGTCTAACAGGACCCCGAATGCGAGCGCGAACCCGAGTTGCGTCATCCGTGCCAGTTCGCCTCCGACGATCATGGCGGAGAACGTACCAGCCATGATTAATCCGCAGCTTGTAATGATCGCTGCTGTCTGGACAACCGCATGCCGGACACTCCCCAAGGGGCCGTGATGCTCACGCTCTTCATGAATTCGGGTGACGAGGAAGATGTTGTAGTCCTGACCCACCGCCACGAGGATCGTGAACAGGAAGGTTGGAACGGTCCAGTCGAGCCCAGGGAAGTTCTGAGGGTCCAATGAGTAGAACAGCAGGTAGGAGACCCCCAGCGTACACAGGAAGCTGAAAATCACTGTCGCCATCAGGTACATGCTGTCGAACACACTGCGAATGAGGAACAGCAACACGACAAAGACGGCCAGGGTGACCAGCACGGTGATCTTGATCCGGTCCTGGCTCGCGACGATCTCCAGATCACGAATGCTGGCCGTGGCTCCCAGCAGGAAGTAGCGTGCGGATTTCAACTCTTCCGGCAGTAACTCGGGAATCGCTGCATCCAGCCGGTTGAGCTTTCCAATCGATTCACGTGCAAACGGGTCTGCATTTAACAGGATCTCCAGTCTGGTCACGTGTGTGCCAGACTCGGTCTTCTTCCCGAGAAAGTGCTCACGGACGCTGGTTCGCTGAGCATTCCGCTGCAGGATCCGGTTGAATGTCCCCCGAGCGGTGTTGGAACTCGCTGCTGATCCCAGTTGATGCGTGTAGCCCAATGGGGAAGCAAGGCTGCGAACGTCGGAAATGTCGAGCTCGCTGGCGCGCTCTTTCATGCGGTTAGACAGGTCGCGCAGAGCTCTTTCCCCAGCTCCTGTTGAAAAATCAATATCCGGCTGTTCGAGCAGCAATGTGACTGGTCCGATCATCCCCGGAGAAAAGTGCTTCGAAATATCTGCCGTTCCGACAACGCTGGGAGCAGAACTCCGGAGCGACGCAATCAACCCATAACTGACATTCTCGTATCGCACCCAACCGACAATTGCGAACGGAACCATTGCGGCCATCGTCACCAGCCACGCGCGGCCGGGGTAACGAGTGATCCATGACGCAAGACGCTCCCAGAAAATATGTGACTCTTCCTGAAACGTCACGCGGCGCATGATCCGGCTGAGAAGCCCAACCTGTTGTGTACGAAACTCAACGCCATGTTCCGGCATCTCGGGCCAGAATGTATATCGCCCCATCAGTTTCAGGAGTGATGGAGTAAAGGTCAGGGCAGCGAGCAGAATGATCAGCAGACTGAAGGAAATGGTGATGCCAGCCTGATGGAACTTGCCGAAGCTGGCAAATGTCATCATGCCGATTCCGAAGATCACAGTGCTCGCGGCCGCGACAACCGCAGGGCCGACACCTTTCAGTGTGCGAGTGAGTGCAGCGTTGACATTGTCGTTTCGTTGAATCTCTTCATGGAACCTTGAAGTGAGGAACATTGAGAAGTCGACACCGGCCCCATACGCGACGACGACGGTATAAATCTCGACTCCTTCAAAGAGACCGATCCAGCCCTGCTCTGCCGCCCAGGCGAGAAGTCGCATCGAGATCTTGAGGGCCACCACAAGCGTCGCGAGCGGCACCAGAACGGGCAGCGGGGCACGGTAGACAATCAGCAATAGGCTGACGATCAGAATGAGAGTCCAGCGTTCAATCGAATCGGCACTGCGGGATTGAGCGACACCAATGTCCCGGCCAGCGACGGCGCTTCCTGTCAATGTGTACTGCAGATCAGACGGCATTAATTCATCGTCTTTCACTGACTCGAGAACCCGTTCGACAGCCGCCACCGGCTTCAGAATCCGGTAGGAGAGATAGTCGACGGAGGTCTCGATACTGACCAATGCCGAACGCTTGTCGTCACTCAACAACAGCTTGCCGATTTCACGGGAGCTGGGACTTCTGACCCGGACAATGTCTGGAAACAGACCATAAGGGTGTGCGGTTCCCGGCGGCGGAGCGGCGTCTTCATTGGCCGCTTCCTCTTCAGATTCCGGAGGCGGCATCAGGCTTAAGAGACGTGGCTTCAGTGTCTCTTCAATAAAGTTCAGATCGGCATCAGTCAGGTCCTGATTATCTTTGCGGGTGAAAACAATGACGATTCCGCCCCCTTCGACTTCCGACGGAAATGCCTTCTGGAAATAGATCTCACCCTGACGCGTCTTCGCGTCGTCCGGCAGAAAATTGAATTCCCCCGCCTGAGTGACTTCGGAAACATCAGGGGCGACGAACCGGAGGCCTATCAGAACGCCGACCCAAACGAGAAGGATCAACCACCAGGCACGGGAAACAAGTTGTCCTAACCAATCGAACATGCTGGACGACATTTCCTCAGAGGATTGACGATGAATGTTAGAACTTCGGTGAACACCGCGTCGTGGCATCGGGACGACAGCGGTGAATCAGCACAGTTCACTCGTCTTATCTTCCCAGAACCGCATCAAGTGGTAGTGGGTGCAGGGGGAAGAATTCAAGGATGTTTGACTTTTCGTGAACAAACTCTTGACGAAAGGGGGATGGTGCACTTTCGCAGACACGGAACTTATTGGCAGTTTTCGGATGTGTCGTTGACATCGTCCGCATCCGGCCAGCAGCCGGGAAGATCATCGGCGTAAAAGTGTTGCAGCAAGTCAAACCAGTGCTCTTCCGAACGAACCCGTCCCCAGGCCTGTCTGAGCTCCGCTGCAGCAGGGTGGAGTTTTGCATATTTAAAACCGAACTTACGCAACACACCCAACCAGCGACCCGGTCCGTAACTCTTCTCAATCAGCTCGCGATGAACTCGGAGCACGCGTCCCTGTTCCCGCAGGGAAGGCGGAAGTCCGACAGGGCGTCCGGCCCAAAGCGAAGCAGCCTGTTCGAATATCCACGGATTCCCGATGGCTCCGCGAGCGATTGTCACTCCATCGACGCCCGTTTCTCGAAGCATGTCGACACAGGCCTGCGGGGAGAACAGGTCGCCACTTCCAAGAACTGTGCGGTTGCCGGCATGTTGCTTCACTCGCTTTAGGAACCCCCAATCGCTGGGCCCCTGATACTTCTGAACGACTGTCCGTCCATGCACTGTGATGGCACTGGCCCCGGCCTCGTATGCCCCGTCAAAGATTGTAAAGAAATTCTTCTCGCTCTCTGGAGAAAGGTCGATTCCCCGCCGCATTTTGAGCGTGACAGGAATCGAGTCGGGGACAACATCACGCACGCGTTTGACGATCTCGAGAGCGACGGTCGGCTGGCTGAGATGATAGCCTCCCCGGCAACCGCCCATCGCAGTTTTGACCGGACATCCGAAGTTGATGTCAATGACATCGAACCCGGCCTGCACAAGTCGAGTCGCCGCGGGGCCAAAGGTCTCAGGGACGGCTCCCATCAATTGAGCTCCGACCGGATGGTCCCCGGCATCCACTCGCAGATAATGGTCCGTTTTTCCCGTCCCGCGAACTTCGTTGACGAAACGATCAAGCATGACTTCGGCGAGGGTATAAGACGCGCCGAACTGTTTCGCGAGAGCCCTCATTGCCCAGTCGCTGTACCCGCTGAGTGCGGCCTGAACGAAGGGGCTGGCGATTTCGAGGTTTCCCAGCCTGAACGAGGAGACGTCCTCGGATGCCGGGGGCACGGAGAGAGAAGAATGAATTTCGGCCATCAGGGAATCGTGACTTCAAAGATAAGGATGGTCAGCTGGGGCAGACTTGATCAACGGAGCACGCTGATGAGATCAGTGGTCAGCGAGCGGATCAGGATACAGCAAAAACAGCGTGAGTTGCGGGAGAATAAAAATCAAAGGGCCGCGTTGCGCACGCGGCCCTTTGGATGAGCGGCAAGAAATGGACTGAGATTCGTCTCGGAAATCACAATTTGTCTGGAGTCCGCGAGCCTGTTCGAACACCGCAGCACTCAGGGAGTGACCAGCGGTACTGAACCATTTTGTTTTTCTTCCGTCCATCTCCGCCACGCGGAATTGAGTCTTTCATCAATTGAAACGCGCGCTGCGCGGGCAGACGGTAGAGCAAACTGCTCTAGAATTTCGGAACGTTCTTCGTTTCCTTGTACTTAGGACTCCAGAACCGCTCGCCCATGACGTAACCGAATCCCCAGTCTTTCTCCTGAGCGGCTCGGCGTGCCCAAGGTGTTCCCGGGTGATTCTTGATCACCGCGTCATACAGGGCGGTCGCCTTTGCCTTCTGTTCTTCGAGCTCTTTCATGTCCACTTTGGATGCGCGGATCTGTTCCGGAGTGGGCTCCAGCAACTTTTTCGTGTTGTGGATATTCCATTCGTTGGAATCGGCCTTGGTGAACTTTGGGTTCGCTTTCGCATGCTGGTCAAGGAGAAGCAGATACTGGAACTGACGGACGCGATAAGACATCAACTGGGCAATGGCGAGATCGTAAGCCGCCCGCCAGCGAGGGTCGGACTCTTTCTCGCGGAGCTTCTCGACCTTTTCAAGTCGGCGGATTCCCTCATTCAGTTTGGTGAGCGAACGGAGACAGCGACTGAAGTTGCGGTCCTTCTCCTTGTTGAACTCAGCCAAGTCTGGAGACCAGTGTTCTCGTTTGAGATTCAATTCCTGGTCCAGATGCGGATTCAACGCCACGATCACCTGCCAAATCGTCGTGCGAAACTCGCTCGCATTCCGGGACTGTTCGTATTCCCGGCGCGAGACCATCTGCGGCTCGTACTCTTTCATCGCCAGATCATCAAACCGTCTCGGCCCTTTTGCATCACGGCCGCTCAGGTTCTTCTCTTCAGACTGGAGCATGAAGAAAATACCGCCTGATTCTTTCGCGATGCGAACCTGTGAATAAGGACCGAATCCACTGGAGGCCGAATCCCATCGCCCATGGAGTCCGTCGTACTGCAGGCACTCAGGGAAGGCGGTTTCCGGTCCGCGATCTACACGAATCCAGTGGGTTAAACCGTCTTCAGGGTTCACCCAGCTAACGTGAGCATATGGATAACCGAAGATTGCTTCGCGACCCATGAAGTAGACGGGGGCCTTATATCGGGCGGAGCGCGCGAGCACATCTTCGATCGCAGCATCGTCGTCACCTGATTCATCTGTGACAACGATGACGGCCAGCTTCCGCTGGCTGCGAGACGCGACCGGCCCGTATTTATCGATCATCTTCTGAATTGCCTGGAAGGTCTTCTCCTCACCGCTGGTATCATCAGAAATGGAGTCGATCGCCTTCTTGATGGCCTCGAGATCCGCGGTCGGAGCGGGGAGGAGTTCCTTCAGATCGGCTCCGAAACTGCAGATCATTGTCTCAAGCGGAGAGAGCTTTTTGTTTGTCGCTTTAGCTTCGTTGGCGGCGATCTTCAGCTCTTCGTAGATCTTGTTCAGATTGTTGCGGATCTCGCCACGATCGTCTTTCAGACTGCCTGAGGCATCAAACAGCCAGACGACGATGACGGGCTCTTTCCGCATCATTCGGGTGAGTTCCTGCGTGACGCGACTCATCGCCGCACCATAGCCGGCCACTCGGGCACCCGCCTCGCCTTTGACCTGGCCTTCGCCCAGGTCCAGACCCATCTCGCCGACGCCAGGGATCGAGATGTCACCAATCGTGACGACTCTCAGATCGGCTGCTCCTTTGATCACTTCGGACTCAGCGATTTTCGCAGTTGCCATGGAGGCGGTGCCGCTGCCGGCCATTCCTGCGATTCCGGTGCTGACCATGCCGCCGGATTCCATCGAGAGATTTTCAGAGACGCGGGTATCGAGGCTCAGGTCCTGATCGAATTCCTGTTGAGCCCGTTCATCTGCCAGAACAGTCTCGACCACCACATTATCCTGCGAGATGATGTCGACGGTGATCTTGTAAAATGAGAAGGCGAGCAGGGCAGCCCCATGGATCGCGGCTGAAATGACCAGGGCAGACGTATTTCCGCCGCGAATCTTTTCCCACATGGCATTCACCTCTTAGACGAATCTGATAATGGCAGCCGGAAATGAAGCATTAAAGAAGTATAAAATACGCATCAACGGAAAGAAACGATATTGAAACGAACCCCTTGGAGTCCTGTCTTTCACCCGATCCTGATTCGGACTTGCGATCAGGATCGTGGAAAAATCAGGTCTGACGATTGGAATTATCGCGTCAAAATTGCTGGAGGGAACAGGGGTGAGCCCCATTGTTCACGTTCAGTCACAGTCGAGGTTAAATAGTGGCCGTTAAGTGTTCACTCTTTAGGTAGCGAAAACGCTTAAAGCTTTGGAGCAGCGCGGCGGACGGCAGGCTTCTTCTTCGCGGCTTCCTGGCGACGTTCTTCATCTGCCAGCAGCAGACGGGCGACCTCCTGGTCATTCGCCCTCAATACCATTGAACCGGGGATTGGCTCGCTATAGCTCTCCCATGTCCATCCGAGCGGGTGGCTTAATTCCTTCTCGGCCAGCAGTGCCCAAGGGGTATCTGGATGCTCATCCATTACTCGAGTCAGGTAAATCTTTGCCTGTTCTGCCGCCTTCCGCATTTCCGGTCCGCTCTCAATTTTATCGGAGGGAACCAGTCGCCACATGTTGTCCTTGTCGTTGGGGAACGACTTGGGGGAAACCTTCATGTTGGCCAACATCTGGTTGTACCCAAAGTAACGCACCTGCATTGCCAGTAAGCGGCCCATAGCAAGGTCAAACGCGGCGCACCACCGGTCTTCCTTCAGGTTGCCTCGAGCCTGCTCGCCGACTTTAAGGGCTTCGAACATTCGGCGGATGGTAAACACCGCTTCAGCGGGAGCCTTCTGGGCTTCGGTCAGCTCAGTTCGAAGCACATTGTCGTTGTAAGCTCGGAAATTGAGTTGTGGATTCGGCAATGCATTGTCGTAGGTCATCTTCGCCACGGTCACAAGTGACGCCTTGGCGGGATTCTTCAGGATCTCCTGTTCCTGAGTGCGGATTGGTCGATAATCGGGGGCATAGCGTCGCATGACGGCGCGATCGAATGCATATCCCCGGCTCTCTTCGGTGATCAGGAACAGGCCACCTGTTTCTGCGGACAGTCGGGTCAGGGCATAAGGACCATAACTGGCTGACATCTGTCTCAGTTTCCAGTCACTCCCACTGCCGACGAAGGGCAATTGAAGCCCGTCAGGAAAAGCGGACTCAGGGCCCTGATCAACCGGAAGCTGATCCGATGATCCGTCGTCATATGTGTACTGAACATAGCCGGTCTTCTGCCCGAAGATGGCCGCATTACCGATTGTGTAAACTTTGGTCTGCGTCCGGCGCGCGAGTACGATCACCTCTTCGAGATATTGTTCGGCATCATCGCCTCGTTCATCGGTGACAATGATGACCATTCGGTTCCACTGGCCAGCGCTGCGCTGCCAGTTCCGGTACTTTTCGAGGACCTGCTTCAGCGCTCCGAAGACCAGTTCCTTCCCTGACTCATCCGGAACAATCTTGTTGCGGACGATGTCGCTGAGCTTACCGACGTCCTGAATTGGCTCCGGAGTCAGGATGTCTGTCTTCTGTCCATAGCTGACGATCATGGAGTGCAGACCGTCCGTGTTCCCGTCATTTCCCAGCTGCTTATAGATGTTCTCAAATCGGTCGGCGATCGCAGATCGACGCTGGTTCAGTGAGAGTGAAGCATCCATCATCCAGATGACCAACGTTTTTCGCTCTTTCAGCGATTGACGGATCTCAAATGCAACCCGGTCCATGGCTCCCTGCACATTGCCCGAGCCTCCTACGGCACTGTCCGTTCCTCCGCGAACGCTGACGACGCTGCTAATCCCTTCTTCGATTCGGGGCATCGCGCTTTCGGAGAGAGAGACGAGCTGTGGAGTGAGCATCTCTTCGACTTGCTCGCTCACCGACTGGTCTGAGCTGCCGATCGAAGTCGCGGCAGACATCGTGGGGGGGAGACCGCCGGTCACTCCGGCACTCCCGACCTGGTCAGTAGAGACGGCGTCGGAGAGCTCCACCCGATCTTCGCTCGTAATGTCTGTGAGATCACCGACGATGGTATTCACGCTTTCCGACTGACTCATGGTTTCCATGACCACGAAATTCAGACTGGCGAGAATGGACAGATTCATCAGCAGACTCAGTCCCCAGGCGGGAAGGTCTTTCTTCAGCTTTGTGACGGCCGATTCGCTGACTACGTTCTGTGTCATCGTGCTCACGCTCTTTGGAGATTTTAGAGAGCCAGACCGCGCGGGGCGGGCTCTCTCGCCGATTCATCGCAGACTTTGAATTTGCCCAATTTGCCATTTAAGGCGTGAGCTGTCGGATTCCGACGGCTGCTGAGCGCTGGACATAGGAAGTAACCGTGGTTCTGGATTAAATCGATCCGCAGGAACTCCTGCGGGGATTGTTCGCCGGATGTTCACTGTTTCCGAGACTATAATATCCGTCTCCAATCGACACATACAAATGGAATCGAAAACATTTTCCTTTCCGGCTTTCCGCGATCTCCTCCTCTCGATGGCCGATGAAACAGGATGAGACGAGGTGGTACGGCCGGGCCGCGTTTCTCCCCTCTCAGTTCGTTCCGTGAAACAGCCGGTGAAATCAACGGATCAATTGGCGAACAGGGAAGTCTGGGAGGGGGCGCTGAAGAAAGACCGCAGGAACTCACGAAACCTTCGTGGCTTCCTGCCTGGAATTCCGGTCAGAGGGCTGGAAAATTGGGATTCGACGGTTCAAATTTGTCACTCGGCGTTGAATCCGATCCCAAAATTGTTACATTGACGAACTTCAAACGATTCAGAAAATTTCGTGCGAGAGAGGCTGAGGTTGTCTCAGTCAGGCGAGGGAGCCTTTTAGAGATGTCGGTTACAAAAGAACGTAAAACTCAGCTCATTAACGACTTTCGTCGATCTTCGGAAGACACGGGCTCGCCTTCTGTGCAGATTGCCGTGTTGACCGAACGCATTAATGCGTTGACGGAGCATCTCCGCGGTCATAATCGCGATCATGCCGGTCGTCGTGGGCTGCTTATGATGGTAAGTCGTCGTCGTCGCCTTCTGGATTATGTGAAGAGTGAAGATGCGGCCCAGTACGTCGATTTGATCGGTCGTCTGGGAATTCGTAAGTAGTACGGCAGGCATCGCCTTCCTCTGAAGGCATAGCTGCTGTGATGCACTGTGTCTGAGTGGAAGATCTGAATTGATGGCCCTGTCGTCCTCTTGAGGATGAGCAGGGCCTGTCTGTTTTAGGGCTCTGTCTGTCTCAGGGCTCTGGCGCTTTCTTCCGTTGAGTCTTCAGGGAGGAAGCTTGTTGGCCCCATTGGGCTGTCCTTAGTTTTGCTTCTTGTCTCTTGCTTTGATTCGCAGGGTAAATTGCTCGCGATTGCAAGTGGTGGGGAGTTGTAAATCTTTTGTGGCAGATCGCTTGGGGCAATCGTTTGGTGCAGGCTCAGTGTGAGTCGATGGCTGCTCGCGGGAGCAGTCGCTGGTTTCTCCCGAGGAACGGACTCGCTCTGTGCAGCAGATCTGGCGGCGTGGGCAGACGCATGCTTTCTGTCGCCGAGTCGTCTCTAGGATCGCGACTCGGCAGGAGAGACAGGGCCGTCGGAAAGAGTTTGTGATTTGTGTTCGCGGAAAAGAGTTTCCGGAACTGTCTTTGTCAGTGGCCTCAATCCTTCGTTTTCTTAGTAGTAGTCGATCACTCCTCGCTCTCGGGGCGAAATCATGGCTGGACCGGTCTCTGCCGGAATGGCATGGCACGCAGTCGTCGCGGTTTAGAGGGGCCTATCATTAGCAGGAATCATCAGTGAAAATTCAGGTAACTCGAGAATTTGCCGGTCGCACGCTCTCATTGACGACCGGACAGATTGCCAAGCAGGCCAGCGGTGCAGTCATCTTGCAGTATGGCGAGACCTCCGTTTTTGTGGCGGCTCAGACCGGCCCCGCCCGTCCTGGCCAGGACTTCTTTCCTTTGACATGCGATTACCGGGAACGGTTCGCTGCTGCCGGGAAGTTCCCCGGCGGGTTCTTGAAGCGGGAATCACGTCCCTCGACCCGTGAGATTCTGACCTCCCGTCTGACAGATCGCCCGATTCGTCCGCTGTTCCCGGAAGGTTACATCGACGAACTGCAGATTCAGGCGAACGTCCTCTCGTATGACGGTGAGAACGATCCAGACGTCCTCTCCATCAATGCTTCCAGCGCGTCGCTGTGCATCGCTCCGGTTCCTTTCCAAGGGCCTATCGGAGCTGTTCGCGTCGGTCTCATCGACGGCGAATTCGTGCTGATGCCGACCGTTGAACAGACCAAGGCCAGCTCGCTAGACCTGATCGTCGCTGGAAGCCGTGAATCGATCCTGATGATCGAAGGCTTCGGAGATCAGATTCCTGAAGAGCAGATGATTGACGCCCTGATGTTCGGACATCGGGCGATCGTCGAGCTGTGCGATCTGCAGGAAGAACTGCGGAAGAAGGCCGGCATTGCTCCGTTCAAGTGGACCGCTCCGCCAGTCAACCCGTTCCTGGAGATTGTCCGGTCAGAAGCCGCTTCGAAGATTCGGGCCGCACGCCAGAATGTGAAGAAGTCAGAACGTTCGGCCGCGACGTCTGCCGTGCGTGAGGAGCTGATCAACAAGTACTTCCCTGGTGGAGTCGAGGCACATCCAGATGGACGGACCAAGCATCAGCTGAAGGAAGCCTTCCACGCCATCGACAATCAGGTCTGCCGTGAGCTGACTCTGGCTGGACAGCGCCTGGATGGACGAGGCATCAGCGACCTGCGTCAAATCGAGTGTCTGGTTGACGTGATTCCTCGCGTTCACGGTTCGGCTCTGTTCACCCGCGGCGAAACTCAGTCGCTGGCCACCGTCGTTCTCGGAAGTGTCCGTGACGCCCAGAAAGTCGACAATCTGATCGACGAATCTGCGGAAAACTTCTATCTGCACTACAACTTCCCGTCCTACTCGGTCGGTGAAGTTCGCCCGATTCGTGGACCGGGTCGCCGTGAGATCGGTCACGGTGCACTGGCTCAGCGATCTGTTGAACGCGTGATGCCGAAGGCAGAAGACTTCCCATACACTGTTCGCGTTATCTCGGATATCACCGAGTCGAACGGCAGCAGCTCAATGGCCTCTGTCTGTAGTGCAACACTCTCGCTGATGTCAGCTGGGGTTCCCATCACCCAGCCAGTTGCCGGGATCTCGATCGGTCTGGTGAAGGAAGGGAACAAGTTTGTCACCCTGACTGACATCATGGGCGACGAAGATCACTTCGGCGATATGGATTTCAAGGTGGCTGGCTCACAGCGCGGGATCACCGGGATTCAGCTCGACCTGAAGAATGACGGGATCAACGAAGAGATCATCCGCGAGACGCTCGAGAAGGCTCGGACTGCCCGACGTGAGTTGCTCCGCCTGATGCTGACGACGATTCGCCGTCCTCGTCCCGAGCTGCCGGAAACCGCTCCACGGATCGTTTCGATCAAGATCGATCCTGAGAAAATCGGTCTGGTCATCGGCCCTTCAGGAAAGATGATCCGCGCGATTCAGGAAGAGTCCGGTTCACAGATCGACATCACCGACGACGGAACCGTTGTCATTGCCGGTCCGAACAAGGAATCCTGCTCGGTCGCTCTGTCCCGCATCGAAGCTCTGACCGAAGAAATCAAGGTCGGACGCGTCTACACCGGGAAAGTAAACTCCATCAAGGACTTCGGTGCCTTCGTGGAAATCGCTCCAGGAAAAGACGGTCTGCTGCACATCAGCGAACTGTCTGACGGCTACGTCAAATCGGTCTCTGACGTCGTGAAGGTTGGCGACCTGATCGAAGTGAAGGTCATCGCTGTTGACGATCAGAACCGCGTGAAGCTCTCCCGCAAGGCTCTCCTTGCTGAGAAGGCACCTGCCGAAGACGTTGTCGACGAAGATGAAGACGATGATCTGGACGAGTAATTAGAAGGTTTAAGAGCCCTCAAGGTTCGACCTGCTGATTGATGAATGATCTCTGCCACGGCACCTGAAAAGTGCCGTGGCAGTTTTGTTCTGTCGTCGAGAATTCGGCGTTCCGCTACACTGAAGGAAAGAGGAGATATCGACGTGCCCGTTGTTTCTGAAAGCGGTTCCGGCCGAATTGTTCGCGTTCAATTGGGGGAGCGGAGCTATGACATTGTGGTCGGTTCCGGGAGTCTCGGGACAACAGGAAGCCTGATCACCGACTGGATGCGAAAACGCTTTCCAGGGACTCAGCCCGGCACTGTCTTCGTCATGGCGGACGAGAACGTTCTGCGTCACGCAGAAGTTGTTGAGCAGAGTCTGCATCAGTCAGGTTGGCGCACGGAGCGGTTCATTGTTCCGTCAGGGGAGTCTTCGAAGCGACTCGAGATCATCTCGCAGGCCTGGGATCGACTGGTCGAAATGAAAGCAGACCGGCAGACGGTTGTCGTTGCAGTCGGCGGGGGTGTTGTCGGTGATTCCGCTGGATTTGTCGCGGCAACATTCGGGCGGGGAGTTCCATTCGTTCAGGTCCCGACAACATTGCTCGCTGATGTCGACAGTTCCGTCGGCGGCAAGGTCGGTATCAATCATCCACAGGCGAAAAACCTGATCGGAGCGTTTCATCAGCCCCTCGGTGTCGTCATCGATCCGCGCGTTCTCGAAACGCTGCCTGATCGTGAATATCTCGCCGGTCTCGCCGAAGTCGTGAAGTACGGCGTGATTCTGGATGAGGCATTCTTCGAATATCTGGAGCGGAATGTTACGGAGTTGCTCACCAGAGATCCGCAGGCGGTCGCCTATGCCATTAGCCGCAGCTGTGAACTGAAGGCTCAGGTTGTCGAAGAAGATGAGTTCGAACGGACAGGGCTGCGAGCCGTCCTGAATTACGGACACACTTACGCTCACGCGTTCGAGGCACTGACCGGATATGGCGAATTGCTTCATGGCGAGGCAGTGTCCATCGGGATGGTCTATGCCTCGTGGTTGTCGGAATTGTCCGGACGGACAGACAGGGCATTCACGGCTCGTCAGACGGCATTGCTGGAAGCACTTCGCCTGCCGATCAATGTCCGGAATCCAAAGCAATTCCGCGGTGAGGACGTGATTCACCGGATGCAGCTGGATAAGAAAACACTGGGCGGGAAGTTGCGATTCGTTCTGCCAACAAAGCTGGGACACGTTGCACTCGTGAATGATGTGCCTGTCGATCTCGTTTGGAAAACCCTGCGACAGGGCGGCATCGAGTGACCGAACCGATGAACTGCAATATCGCCAGTCGGCTTACGGAGATGGCCCAGCTTGCTCCGCACCGGCCTGCGCTGATTGAGCCGGAACGGGCGACCCGAGTTGGTCGTCGTCGAGAACGGGTTCTCTCATTCGCGGAGCTCGACCAGCAGTCGAACCGGCTGGCGGCGGGCTTGCAGCGGATGGGCGTGACTCCGGGTATGAAGCTGGTTCTGTTCGTCCCGTTCAGTCAGGAGTTCGTCTCGCTGACGTTCGCGATTTATAAGGCCGGGGCAACGGTGATTCTCATCGACCCTGGGATGGGGCGGACGAACATCTTTCAATGTCTGAACGAAGTTCGTCCTGACGGGTTTATTGCCGTTCCAATCGTGCATGCGGTGCGCTGGTTCTCGGGAACAATTGTCCGCCGGGCGGCATTTAATGTCTCGGTTGGCCCTTGGCTCCCCGGTGTGAAAGCGACCTTCCGTCAGCTTGACCGGACGACGTCACATGAGTTCCGGCCTGCGCAAACGCAGGCAACGGACTCGGCCGCGATCATCTTCACCAGTGGCAGCACGGGGCCTCCGAAGGGTGTTCACTATGAGCATGGGATGTTCGATGCTCAGGTCGAGCTCATCCGAGAGCGTTATCAGATCGCACCGGGAGAGGTCGATCTGCCGGGGTTTCCGCTGTTCGGTCTCTTCAACGCGGCGATGGGGGTGACGACTGTCATTCCGGATATGGACCCGACCCGACCGGCGCAAGTCGATCCGGTAAAGATGATTTCGGCGATCCAGAAGTATGAAGTGACGCAGGCGTTCGGATCACCTGCATTCTGGAATCGGGTGGGACGCTATTGCGACGAGAATAAAGTTCAACTGCCTCAACTGAAACGGGCACTCTCGGCAGGCGGACCTGTTCCCGGCCACGTGTTAGAGCGGATGAATCGCGTTCTCAGCCGACCAGGAGCGGATCTGTATACGCCCTATGGTGCAACCGAGAGCTTGCCGATCAGTTCGATTGGTGCCTCGGAAGTGCTCAGCAGTACCGCCCCACTGACCAAGAATGGAGCCGGCACCTGCGTGGGGAATCTGTTTTCGGGGATGTCGGTGAAGATCATCCCGATCACGGAAGGTCCTCTCGCCTCGCTCGATGACGTTGCTGAACTCGCACCGGGTGAAGTGGGAGAAATCATCGTCAGTGGTCCATCGGTGACGCGGGAATACTATCTGCGACCGGACGCGACCCGTCTTGCCAAAATTCCGGACGGCGATCGTTTCTGGCATCGCGTCGGGGACGTTGGTTATTTCGACGAACAAGGGCGGTTGTGGTTCTGCGGGCGGAAAGCTCACATCGTGCAGACGCAGGAAGTGCGAATGTTCTCGGTCTGCTGCGAGGCTATCTTCAACGAGCATCCGACGATTTATCGTTCGGCACTCGTCGGAATTGGAACTGCCGGATCGCAGAAGCCGGTCATTGTGGTCGAGCCGGAGCAGGGAGAGTATCCGGCGACGCAGGAAGAAGAACGCAAGCTGATCGGGGAGCTGCTCGCACTGGGGCAGGCTCACCCGAAGACCCAGTCGATCAGCGAGATTCTATTGCACCCCGCGTTACCTGTTGACACACGGCACAACGTCAAAATCAATCGCGAGGCATTGGCCGTCTGGGCTGCGGGGCAGCTAAAGAATCGAAGTTGAACTTCAGCTAATCTCGCGGGCCACTCTAGGTTTACTCCGTGGCGTCATAGTGCGGTTCGAGTCCCCAGATTCGTAACATCTCTCGTTCTCGCTGACGCATGCGCCGTTGCTCATCATCTGTCAGGTCGTCGTACCCGCAGAGATGCAACAGGCCATGAACGAGGTAGAGGGCGAGCTCATGCGCGGGTTCCCAGCCATGTTCCCGAGCAAGGCGGAGTGCTGTTTCCGCGCTGATGACCAACTCTCCATCAAGAACCAGGCTTTGACCACGGGGGCCGTTCTTGAGGTCGGAGAGATTCCGTTCGGATTCGTCGGCTGAGTAGACGAAGCTGATCACGTCCGTCGGGTAATCGTGCTGCAGATGCTCACGATTGACTTCATGAATCGTCGGATCGTCCACGATCGCAACGACGAGCTCCGCGGCACTCACTTGTTCTTGTTTCAGCGTCTCTTTCGAGATTGCGATGAACCAGTCTTCGTCAAACGACAGCAGAGATTGTTCATTGACGAGTTCGACATTCCACATGACAGCGGGTTTCTGATGAAGTGCTTAGGGCCAAATGAGCAAGGCCGGGAGCGTCCTGACCTTTGAGGCAAGGGGACGCAGGAAAGACCGGGCGGGGAGCCGCCTGACGGTTATGCGGATCGAGACTGCTGCTGATCGCCGGGATAGCGGATCCGGCCGTGGTAGACCGCGATCAGCGACTTGATGACCGAATCCTGAATGTTGCGGATGTCGGACATTTTCAGATCGCATTCGTCGAACTGATCGTCAAGAAGTCGGCGCATCACGATGTTGCTGACCAGCGATTCGATGCGCTTTGGTGTCGGCTCTGTCAGCGTTCGACAGGCGCTTTCGCAGGCATCGACGATCATCAGCACGCCCGCCTCTTTCGACTGGGGACGTGGACCGGGATAGCGGAACGAAGACTCTTCCGCATCGTTGCGATGGTCTGGAGTGCACTCTGCAATGCGAGTCGCTTCGCGGAAGAAGTACTCGACGAGAGTGGTTCCGTGATGCTGTTCGATGAGATCGATGATCGGCTGCGGCAGGCCATATTGATCGGCGAGGTCGGCACCGTCTTTAACGTGCCCGATGATGATGAGCGTGCTCATCGCAGGGTTCAACTGGGCATGTCGGCTGACAGAGCCTTCCTGCACGTTTTCAATGAAGTATTGCGGCTTGAGCATCTTGCCGATGTCGTGGAAATAGGCACCGACGCGCACGAGCAATCCATTGCCGCCAATTCGTTCGACCGCAGTTTCTGCAATACTCGCCACTGCAATTGAGTGGTTGTAAGTTCCCGGTGCGAGACGCACGAGATCCTGCAGCAACGGGTGAGAAGGATCGCTCAGTTCCAGCAGGGTCATGTCGGTGACCACGCCGAAGACTTTTTCCACGAAGGGAAGGCTGCCTGCGACGAGATACCCGGCGACCAGACAGAAACAGGCTCCCTTCGCGCTCATCACCAGGAACTGCGTGTTGCTGTAGACTTCGCTGAGGGACTGCGTTTCCACAACCGCCGATGCACAGCTGATGATGAAATACGTCATCGCCGAGATGAAGCTGACCTTGATCAGCGTCGCCCGGGAGGAGACACGGCGAAGTGGAATAATGGCCGCGGCCGAAGTCGCCAGCAGCACAAGAAACTCTTCCAGACGGCCCGTCGTCGACATGGTGAGAACCAGTGCCAGTGAGAACGCGGTGAGCGTCGCGAGGAACTGGTTATAGGCCACCCCAATCAGCAGCACGACTGTCAGCAATGGGACAATCTCTGCGCGCAACGGGTCGAAGGAGACCAGGCGTCCAATGAACGCGGTGACGACAACTGCGGTTAAATAGGTGAACAGCCGGCCAAGATCTTTGGCAAGCTTCGGTTCATTCCCGACGATGTAGTAGCCGTTCAGACCGGCGAGGACCAGCACCATCAGGAAGACGATTCCCATTCGCGTCAGGCGCGAACCCCCGCCGATTGTTTGTTCCGCGGCTTCGTTCTCATCCCGCAGCAGGGTCAGACGGTCAGGGTCAATAGTCTCTTTGGGACGTACGAGCGTGTCGCCTTCGATGTAGCGAATGAGGCGGACTTCAACACTGTCACGGGCTTTGATGATCGCGGCTTTGGTCGCTGCCTGATCGTATCGCAGCGTGGGCTGAACTCGTCGCATCAGCCAGTACGAGAACGCCGGCTGGATCTCTTTCTTCAGACTTGGGAACTTGCCCCAGGAACGCCCCAGCTGTCCCCCTTCGTTCAGGAGGTCTTGCAGACGCAGGTCGGTCAGCAGGACATCATAGCCCCCTTTGTCTGGCTGATTTTCATCAACGACAAAAATCGGCTGTTGCGGCTTGCTGGCCTGTCGAATGTCTTTAGGGTCAATGATCCCGGTCTTGAACAACGGGTCGATGAACTGGGTGAATTCCTCCACCATTTCTTCGATGCGCTGCTGAGCCATGCTCTGGTCGGGACCGACGACAGCTGCTCGCAGTTTTTCAAAGCGATCTTCAGGAGACTTCGCTCCATAGCGTTCGGCTGCCTCTTTGGCCTTGTCGCTGACAGGGACGGCAGTGGACAACCCGAAGTCGTCGATGGTCTCCTGGCTCAATTTACTGAGAGAGTCTGCCTGCGCGATGTCTCCAAGTCCGGCGCGCAACTCAGCGGCGAGCGAATGCAGGGACGTCGGGTTATTGCGAAAGATTAAAGCGACTGCTTCTTCCGCACGGTCTCGAGCCCGGGCCGTTTCCTCCCGGTCGACTCGCTCGAAGGGGATTTTGGCGCTGATTCCGTGAGGGACATAATCCCCCAGTCGGAAGCTGAATGGAGCTTTCCAGCTCTGCAAGGCGACGACGAGCAGAAGCAATTCGAACAGGACGATCCCTAACCGCACCTGCAGGCTGCGGTTTTGAAAGAGATCGAGCAGCCGTGTCCAGACGGTCCGCGGGCGACGAAGCGCGACGGACCGGGGAACACGGGAGCGTTTCTGACTGATGCCGAACATAGTCTTGCGTGCTCATCCCTGAATTCAGGAACGAGTGAACTCCTGTCTTGTGACTCAGGAACCTTGGGCGGCTTCCGGCTGGTCGTAGGCTTTCACGATTTCGCGTACCAGTCGATGCCGAACAATATCCTCACCGCCCAATTTCACCAATGTCACTCCGTCAATCCCGGTCAAGCGGGAAATGGCGTCGTTGAACCCCGACCGCACGTCTGGCGGTAAATCCGTCTGCGTCGGGTCGCCCGTCACGACGATCTTGGAACCTTCCCCCATACGGGTCAGGAACATTTTCATCTGTGTGAGCGTCGTATTCTGGGCTTCATCAAGAATGATGAATGTGTCGTTCAGTGTGCGTCCGCGCATGAAAGCCAGGGGGACGATTTCGACAACATCGTTCTCCATGTACAGCCGGACCTGCTCGAAATTGAGCATGTCATTCATTGCGTCCAGCAGGGGGCGGAGAAACGGATTCACTTTGGCGAGCATGTCGCCGGGAAGGAATCCCAGTTTTTCCCCGGCTTCGACAGCGGGGCGGACGAGGACGATTCGCCGGACCTGTTCGGAACGGAGAGCGTTCACCGCCATTGCGACTGCCAGATACGTTTTGCCGCACCCGGCCGGTCCGCCGCAGAAAATCAAATCGTTCTGCCGGATGGCGTCGACGTACCGCTGCTGACCGGCGGTCCGGGGGCGAATCTTTTTGGCTTTCTCGAACAGGTCGATTTCACCGCCGGGTTCGAGACCGGATTTCGGGGCGCTCCCCCCCAGGATCCGGGTGAGCATATCGTCATGCACCACGCCGTCCCGACGGATGATGTCGCGCAGACGCGTAAAGACGCTGACGGCCTTTTTGACCGGTTCGTCTTCGCCTTCAACCACGATTGAATCACCGCGAAGGACAATGCTGACCTGGAGATCCTCGCGGATCTTTTTCAGGTGAGTGTCCCCGGGGCCGAAGAGTAATCGGGCTTCATCAGGCCGGGAGAGTGAAATCGCCGCTGTCGTATTGGGCATGCATCTACCAGAAAGAACAACACAGACTTAAGACTCAGGGCCGCAGCAGATTTGTGGACCCCCGGTTTCGGCTCGCACCGTCAGGGGATGGATCAGCCTTCAGATGATGTCAGTGCGGAAACCGAACAGATCAACACTCATGGACGCCGCGTCGTGGCCGCTTCTCGCAAATTGGTCTGTGCATCCGAACGCCGATTGTGAACATTCACTGTGGACATTCGAGGTCAGGCGTTTGGTGTCAGGGATTTGAGAATTCTAGACCTTGTCTGTTGGGTTGGAAAGCTCTGCTGTGGGGTTTCGCGAATCTGAGGCCGTTCACTGGAAAATTCGCACTCGTGGCCTTGACACGTTTTTGCGGTTGTTTTCAGTGAATTCAGGGCAAAACACCATGGTTTACATAGAAAACCGGCGTCCTGTGAGGACACAGGACGCCGGCCGAGGTTCTCTACTGTTTCCGGTCTGTTGGGTGAATACTCAACTTGTGCCGGGAGACAGTGTCGGATTTGGATGTCAGGATTAGACGAGATCCTTAGCCCAGTCGCCGCGGTACTCTTTGTTGATCAGAGAAGCGAGCTCTGGCGCATTCGGGGTGCTCATGGTCTTCGCATCCCATTCGATCTTGCGTCCTTCGCCGGTGGCTGCCTCGTACAGAGCCAGGTTGCCCAGCAGGATCGTTTCGGTCAGTGGACCGGCGTATTCCGCGAAGTTCGACATGGCCTTGGGGCGGCTTCCGAGAATGGCTTCGTGGAATTCATCGAAGTGACCTGGGGACTTTTCGTATTCGACTTCCGGCAGCGGAACTTCCTTGCCTTCTTTGTCGAACAGGCGGACCTTCTCGGAGTAGTCGCCGATGGCGAACATCGTCAGGTCTTCGCCGACAAGAATCGATCCGCGAACTTTTCCGCCCTGGCGTTCGAAGGTTGCGCCATTCAGCAGTGACTCAGGTGGTTCGTTTCCGCCGTCATACCACCACACTGGCAACAGGCCATCGCCTGATGGATTGGCGAATTCGAACTGGATGGTCGACTTTTGGGGATAGCTGTCACCATTGTGGCCTGAGCACTTGGCCTGAATGGTCTTAGGGTTCGACAAGTTCAAACCGGCAAACGGCATGTTGAAGGTATGGCAGGCCATGTCGCCGAGAGCACCGGTCCCGAAATCCCAGTAACCGCGCCATGAGAAGGCGTGATAACCTTCTGCATACGGACGCAGTGGAGCAGGCCCGAGCCACAGGTCCCAGTCGAGGTGTGGTGGAACTGGAGCGGAAGCTGGACGAGGTCCCCCTTGCGGCCAGACAGGCCGGTTGGTGGAAACGTGCACTTCCTTCAGTTTCCCGAGGATTCCCTGTTTCAGCAGGGCGGCAGCATGACGCAGGGCAGGGTTCGCGGTCCCCTGATTTCCCATCTGCGTGGCCACGCCAGTTTCCTTGGCGATTTCTGACAGACGGCGTGCTTCCCAAACGGTATGGGTCAGCGGCTTCTGGCAGTAGACGGCCTTCTTCATCTTCATTGCCAGCGCTGCCGCAGGTGCGTGCGTATGGTCTGGCGTTGAAACGGTGACGGCGTCGATCTTGTCGCCGAGTTCAGCGAGCATTTCACGGAAGTCCGTGAACTTTTTGGCGTTTTCGAAGCCGGGTTGACCTGCCTTCTTTTCGAGAGTTCGCTTGTCGACGTCGCAGATGGCGACAACATCACCACGAGCGGCGCAGTCTGCGGAATCGCTGTTTCCTTTTCCGCCGACTCCGATACAGGCGTAACGGACTCGTGAATTCGGCGATTTTCCTTCCTGGGCGTTGGCAAACCTGTTCCCAACCCAATAGGCGGTCCCCAGGGCAACCCCGGCGGCCATAAATTCACGGCGTGATGGCTGTGGCATAAAAATCCCTCTCGATGTGCACGGCATGACTGCCAACCGGCATTCACCAGTCGGCAGCCCGCACTGATGGAATATCAACCCGTCCTGATAGGCTAGTGGAGTTGCCCGGTAATTTCACCCTCGATCAACCGGAAAGAGACCCCAAACCGCATGTCCCACCTTGTGGAGCAACCGTAAGAGTGGTAGGGTAGACAGGTTCTTCTTTTCTAAATTCCCAATCAACCGGGGAGAGTCGCATGGGATCCGCCAGAGCATCCGCGGTCGCAGAAGTTTTATGGGAACTGAAACGGGTCGACAAAGTCGCTCGCTTCAGTGTCATTGGTGCGCGAGCCGGATTTAATTCCGGAAGCAATGGCAGGGCGATGAAAGTCTGCCTGGACGCCATCCGCAAAGAATGGCCGCACCTGCAATCCTGGCGAGCCATCCCTGATGACGGCGCCGTCGATGTTCAGAGCCAGCAGGCCAAAGATCTGAAAGCCTGGGGCGTAACGATCCAGGGGCAGGACAACGGTCGCGGCGATATTCAGCTTGATGACTCTCGCGTCATGGACTGGACTGAGAACAAAGCACCAGTCGCAGCATCTGATGCCGAGTAGTTTGGCTTACTCACCGCCGCTCTTCAGTCTTCGGCAGGGGCGGCGCATCCCTGAATAAAAGAGCCTGAAAAAGTAGAGGAGGTTCAGAGCTTTCTGGACCACGTGTATTCGGCTCGCTGGGCAGGCATCTCATCGAGCGGCGCTCGCTCGACATCAAGTCTTGCCGACAAGTGGAACGATATGCCAGACCGCCGTCGACTTCTCATGCTGCAGTGCCTGATCTGCAGTCTGTTTTGGATTCCGACGGCGGGTTCTGCGGAACCCATGGCTTCCACCTCATCGACCGGGCCGGTCGTTGCGGTTCAACCGAAGACGCGAGGAGCGGCCGCTGCTGAATTGCCAGCAGTTTTTTCGCTCCCCGCTCCTCGCAATGCCGCCGACCTGAAGGTGATTCAGGATCATGTTACCAGTCTGTATCCGACGTTAAGTCAGGCGACTGTGAATTTGTCCGTCAACGGTCCCGGCGGCAACGCTCAGGGGAGTGGTGTCTTCGTGGCTGCCGAAGGAATTATTCTCACGGCGGCCCACGTCACCGGTCGCCCTGGACGTCCAGTAACCGTCACCTTGCATGACGGAAGTCGCTACGCCGGAATCACTCTCGGGCGGAATACGACGCTCGATGCTTCGCTTGTCCGGATCGTTGAATCTGACCGACGTGACTGGCCGGCGCTCCCTGTCGCTGGCAGTAAAGCGAAAGCCGGAGACTGGTGTGCCGTTCTCGGACACCCGGGAGGTTACCAGCGGGACCGTCGAGCAGTGCTTCGACTGGGACGGGTCGTTTACGAAAATAAATGGCAGATCCAGTCGGATTGTGAACTCGTCGGCGGTGATTCAGGCGGGCCGTTATTCAATATGCATGGTGAGGTAATCGGGATTAATACCCGTATCGGCGAAAGCACCGAATTTAATATCCATGTGCCCATCGAGGTCTATACACGAGATTGGGCCCGGCTGATGAACAGCGAAGATTTTCGCACGCACAGCGGGGCTTATCTGGGAGTCTCAGGCATTGCGGCGCCGAGTGGGACTGGGTTGCTGGTGCAGAAGGTTGAAGCCGGCGAAGCAGCGGCCCGCGCGGGGGTGAAGGTGGGAGACCTGATCATCTCATGTCAGGGGGAGAAGGTGACCGATCTGGCGCAATTGACCGAGTTGATCGGACAACACTTTCCGGGTCAGTCGATTCGCCTTGTGCTTTCACGGGACGGGGAAGTTGTGAATCTCACCGCGCGGCTGGGAGCCCGTTGGACTGAATGACCGCTCCGGTTGTGAATCAGTGCAACTTGCAGCGAGAGCTTTCTTGCCCTTGTCACGCGGCCCAGGCAACTACGAGAGCCATCTCATCTAAAAACATGAAGCCGGCTTGCGGCCGGCTTTGAATCTGCATTCGAGGAACGCGCAGGAATTCACTGCGATTCGATGTCGACTACTTTTTCTTTTCGAAGCCTTTTTCGAATGAGGCTTTATTGTAGACCAGCTTCAACTTTTCGGCGTCACTGGCTGCGTTGTACTTGCCGAGGCAGTTCTTACAGCAGAAGCCGATTTCTTCCTTCTCGCCTGCCTTCACAGCAATTGGGCGACCGGTGAGTGGACAGCTCTTGGCGACATACTGTTCGGTCAGGACCAACTGCTGATTTGCTTTTTCTGTGAACTTGCCAGGGTTCGCCGAATAGGCCTTTGGGCAGTTCGGGCAGCAGAAGTAAACCTGACCATCAAGATGTTTGAGGGCATGCTCAGCGACGGCAGGTTTCCCGGATACAGGACATTTCACGTCATCGAGTTTTGGCGTATCAGCGGCAGCAACAGTTGCCAGAATTCCCATCAGAGCGGTCGCGAACACAAAGTGTCTCATTGAGGCCTCCTCATCGTCAGGGCGGAATTTAAATCTGCAATTCGTATTCGAGCATA
Source organism: Planctomycetota bacterium (assembly GCA_023417655.1). GTDB lineage: Bacteria > Planctomycetota > Planctomycetia > Planctomycetales > Planctomycetaceae > Planctomicrobium. The sequence continues at coordinate 159,454 of JAEZFD010000062.1, forward strand.
CACACCTCTTTGCAGAAGGTCGATACCAATCAGTCAATATTGATGTATTCAGTTGGGCTGTGTTGCGAAGCGAGCCTGATGTGCTGAAGTGGGGGTCTCGGGGGGTACGAATTGGCCTTTAAAGGGTTGGATGCGAATGATCGTCGCTTACCGACAACCCCGAGTCTGGACTCAGAATTGCGAATTCACGCCTCTCTATGAGTGAAAGCACTCAAAGTGCTTAGCCCCATCGGAGATGCGAGCGGTCGCTGGTGAGTGTCCGTACCAAGTGCTAGATTCCAGTCCAAAGGGGCAGCCGTGGCGGACGGGTTCGTTCTGAAAAGGCTGGCTGAGATGTGCTGCGTTCGAGTCCGTTGTTCCAGCGCTGTGCTTTGCTCTTACAGGCATTTTGGTTTTGAAGACTTTCACCATGCGACGATGCCTTGTCAGTGAATATCTGTTCCGCGGCCGAGCCCTGCAGATCACCCTCCTGTTCTGCGGAGTCATTCTGACGCATGGCTGCCGGAAGGAAGATCAGGCCGCCACTCGCACTGTGCCGGTTCCGGCTGTGCGGACGACTCCAGTGGTACAGGGTGAAGTCACTGATTACAGCTATTTCACCGGCCGCACGGACGCGCAGCAGTCTGTCGACATTCAGTCCCGGGTGACGGGCTATCTGTTGTCGATCGATTTCGAGCCCGGTGCTGAAGTCAAAACGAATCAGCAGCTGTTCAAGATCGATCCCCGGCCCTATCAGGCGGCTCTTGATGAGGCAACTGGGCAGGTCAACCTTTCAAAGGCCCAGTTACAACTCGCTGAAGCGAATTACCTCCGTGCCCTGGAAGTGGCAAAGACGCCCGGGGCCATCAGCCAGCAGGATCTCGATCGCTACGCCGCTTCAAAGGCGGAAGCTCAGGCTTCCGTGTCGGCGGCGGAGGCCAACGGAGAATCAGCGAAACTCAATCTCGAATTCACCAGCATCATCTCGCCAATTGACGGGGTCGTCAGCCGCAATCTGCTGACGATCGGCAATCTGGTGAAGCAGGACACCACGCTCCTTACCACGGTCGTCTCGCTGGATCCGATTTATGTCTATTTCGACGTCGATGATCATACGCTGCTAAAGGTTCTCAGACTGATTCAGGAAGGGAAGATTACGTCCTATGAAAAAGGGACTCTGATTCCCGTGGAGATCGGACTCGCCGACGAAGGAGATCGATACCCTCACCAAGGTCGAGTTGACTTCATTAATACATTTCTCGATCCGACCTCCGGGACATTGCAGCTGCGCGGGACGTTCGAGAATCCTCCAATTCGGGAGAACGGTCCGCGACTGCTGAAGCCGGGGCTGTTCGTGAGGGTCCGGTTGCCTCTTGGGCAACCCTATCAGGCGTTGCTGGTGCCGCAGGCGGCTATCGGAACTGATCAGGGTCTGAAGTTTGTCCTCGTCGTCAATGATGAAGGGGTCGTTGAATACCGCCCCGTGCAGGTGGGACCTCAACAGCAGGACGGGATGCAGGTCGTGATCCCTGTCAAAATGTCGAAGAAGGGGGGCGGACCGGCAGCGGTTGCGGACTCACCCACTGATGCAGGTCTCGTCGACAGTCTTACGGCCTCTGATCAGGTGATTATCGGAGGGATTCAACGTGTTCGCCCGGGAGTGAAGGTGACGACGACTTCCGTGCCGACTTCGCAGGCCGTCAAGCAGATCAATGCGACGGTTCCGCAGCTTCCGGCACCACCGCCACAAAGCGGCAAGTCGAATAACTGAAGATCCTGACTTCCTCGAGAGAGCGACGCTGCATGTTTTCGCGATTCTTTATTGAACGTCCGATCTTCGCCTGGGTCGTCTCCATCGTCATTCTGCTGATCGGTGGAGTCGCTGCATTCCGATTGCCGATCGCGCAGTACCCGAATATTACGCCGCCTACGGTTTCGGTGACGGCGAACTATCCGGGGGCGAATGCGAAGGTCGTTGCTGACAGCGTCGCTGCGCCGATTGAGCAGCAGGTCAACGGCGTGGAAAACATGCTGTACATGTCTTCCCAGTGCACTAACGACGGGAACTATAACCTCACCGTCACATTTGATCTGGGGACTGATCTGAACATGGCCCAGGTGCTGGTTCAGAACCGCGTCGCGCTCGCGATGCCACAGCTGCCGCAGCAGGTTCAAGTGCAGGGGGTTTCCACCAAGAAGAAATCGCCGAGCATTCTGCTGGCGATTAATCTGGTTTCGCCTGACGATCGCTATGACAGTCTTTATCTCTCCAACTATGCGACGATTCAGATCAAGGACGAAATCCTCCGCATCAACGGGGTGGGAGATATCAATTATCTGGGGCAGCGTGACTACAGCATGCGGGTCTGGCTGGATCCGCAGAAGATGGCTGCCCGAAATCTCTCTACAAGCGAAATCGTCACCGCTGTTCAAAACCAGAATGTGCAGGTTGCCGCCGGGATTGTCGGACGTCAGCCTGTTCCCGAGGGGCAGGCATTCCAGCTGACGATGAGCACTCTGGGCCGACTGACGACGCCGGAAGAATTCGGCGACATCATTATTAAAACACAGCAGGGGGATCGAGCCCAAGGCCGACCGTCCAGCCAGATCGTGCGCCTGAAAGATGTCGGTAGCGTTGAACTCGGCTCGCAGCAGTACGATCAGATCTGCACACTCGACGGAAACTCCTCGGTCGCGCTCGCCGTGTACCAGCTGCCGGGGTCAAATGCGTTGCAGGTCGCAGACGCGATTAAGCAAAAGATGGTGGAGCTTTCCAAGAAGTTCCCGGACGGCGTCGAGTACCGAATTGTCTATGACACGACTCCATTCATTCAGGAATCGGTCGACGAGGTTTTCAAGACGTTGCGGGATGCCATCATTCTCGTGGCGATCGTGGTGCTGTTCTTCCTGCAGGACTGGCGGGCCATGATCCTGCCGATGATTGATGTGCCGGTGTCGCTGGTTGGGACCTTTGCGGTGATGGCCGTGATGGGGTTCAGCCTGAATAACCTGACTCTGTTCGGAATGGTTCTCGCCATCGGAATTGTTGTCGACGACGCGATTGTCGTGCTTGAGAACGTCGAACGGCAGATGTCCTATGGGCTTGATGCCAAGACAGCAACAATCAAGGCAATGTCCGAAATCACCGGGCCGATCATTGCGATCACACTGGTGCTCAGTTCGGTCTTCCTGCCGAGCGTTTTCATGCCAGGCGTGACCGGTCAGTTTTTCCAGCAGTTCGCGTTAACGATTTCTGCGGCGATGATTATCTCCGCGATCAATGCGATGACGTTGACACCGTCACGAGCAGTGGCAATCTTCCAGAATCAGAAACTCGATGAGCACGGCCATCCTGAACGTGAAGCACTGCCGTGGTGGCTGTTCGCCATTATTGGTGCCTTTGTCTCAATGTGGCTGATTCGAAAGTTCTTTACGGAACAACTCGGCTTGCCGCCTGTGGAGCCTCAGGGGGATGCCCCAGTCGAACCGTTGAGCTGGGAAGCCTGGCTGCTGCTGGCACTCCCCGGTCTGCTGGTTGGCGGACTGCTCGGCTGGTTCCTCATCGGAATCATTAATCGCCTCCTTTCGATTCTCTTTAAGGGCTTCAATCGCATCTTCGATGGGATCACTGCCATTTATGGGAGAATGGTCGCAGGACTGGTCCGTGTTGCTGTGATTGTGCTTGTCGTATATGGCGGGTTGCTCGGGTTAACTGGGTATACCATGAACATTGCCCCGAAGGCGTTCATTCCGGAGCAGGATCAGGGGTATTTGCTGGTTAACGTACAGCTCCCTGATTCGGCGTCGGTTCAGCGAACTGCGGAAGTCATGCAGCAGATCGTCGACATCGCCATGGGGTACACCGACGCCGACGGAAACCAGGTGCCGGGGATCCCGGGAGTGGATCACACGCTCTCGGTCGCGGGTCAGTCTGTGCTGCTTGGGGCGAACGGTTCCAACTTCGGGTCGTGCTTCATCATTCTGAAGCCATTCGAAGAGCGTCACGATCATGAACAATACGACGCCGTGATTGCTCAGAAACTTCGGGAGCGATTCGCAGAAGAGGTCGACCAGGCGCTGTTGCAGGTTTTTCGCGCACCCCCCATTCAGGGATTGGGGTCGGGCGGGGGATTCAAGTTGCAGGTCGAGCAACGCGGCCATGTTGATCTCGAAGATTTGCAGCTGCTGACGGATCAACTGGTCACCGAAGCTTCGGAGTACCCGGAACTCGTTGGTGTCTTCACCATGTTCCGTGCAGATACTCCGCAAATTTATCTGGATATCGACCGATCCAAGTGTGAAGCCCTCGGGGTTGCCGTACAGGATGTGTTCAACACACTGCAGGTTTATATGGGGGGCTATTATGTCAACCTGTATAACGAATTCGGCCGGACCTGGCAGGTGAATATTCTTGCGCAGGAAGACTATCGAACTCGGGTCGCTGAACTGAGTCAGCTGAAGGTCCGGAATAACCAGGGGCAGATGGTTCCGCTGGGATCTCTATTTCAAACGGCCAGCGTCGGCGGCCCGGTAATGGTCATGCGGTACAATATGTATACGTCCGCGCCTGTCGTCGGGAACCCTGCACCGGGAACGAGTTCGGGTGATGTGATTAACATCATGGAGAAACTGGCTCGTGAGAAAGACGTCACTTTCGAGTGGACTGAAATTATGTACCTGCAGATCCTTGCAGGGAACGTCGCGTTGCAGGTGTTCGCAATCGGCACGGCACTGATTTATCTGGTGCTCGCGGCCAAATACGAAAGCTGGCGACTGCCGATGTCGGTGATTCTGGTCGTTCCAATGTGTCTGCTAGCTGCTGTTGTGGGGATGCTCATTGCCTCACTCCCCATTGACATCTTTGTTCAGATTGGATTTCTGGTGCTGGTCGGATTGGCGGCTAAGAACGCAATTCTGATTGTTGAATTCGCGAATGAACTGCAGCAGAAAGAAGGGAAGCCCCCGGCGGAAGCGGCGGTGGAAGCAGCACGACTCCGATTGCGTCCCATTGTGATGACTTCATTCGCGTTCATTCTCGGAGTCGCTCCGCTCATGCTGGGCGAAGGAGCCGGCGCGGAAATGCGTCTGTCACTGGGGACAGCGGTCTTCGCCGGGATGATCGGCGTGACGTTCTTCGGAATCTTCCTGACGCCAGTCTTTTATGTGGTCATGATGTGGGGGAGGGGACACAAGAAGCCGCAGTCCCCTATTTCGGGTTCAGGTCCCACACCCATTCCGGCGCCAACGGCAGAGCCAGCACCGATAGTGGCACATTGATTGGGATGATTCGCTGATCGAGAGACGGGTTCGGTCAGGCTTCACTACTCGGACGTTCGATGCGGCGCGTTCAGAGTCATCTCGTCTGGATTTCTGATTGAGCAGGCGCACGGATGACGGGCCGATCTGGACCTGCAAGTGCAGGAACGCCTGTGCCAGCGCTCACGGCGGGAACGGCGGGCGGGGGTGTAGGCTCAGACGGAGTCTTCTCAGGCTGTGTCGGCTGTGGCTGTGCTGGCTCGCACGGAGCGACTGCTGGTCTGCAGTTCACGACGCATTGATACCAAGGCTCGCAGCATTGGGGCGGACAGGGGAGTGGCTTCGGGCAATAGCAATCCGGGCAGCAGCTCTTCGGTAACGGCAGAACACATGGTTCCAGGTGGGGGCAATAGTCATCGCAGCACTTCGGTCCCGGACATGGCGGCGCCGGTAGTGGCTTCCTGCAATAGTCATCAGGGCAGACATTGCAGCGACTCGCCGATGAATAACCGAAGTACTTCTTCGCCCAATGGAAAGGACCGGCTTCCGAGGTGGAAGAAGGGACGAAGATCCCCAGGCACAGAGTCAGTCCCCAAAGATAAGCGATCCGCATGGTCGTCCTCTTCCTGAGATGCGATTCAATGCCCTCTGCCCTGCGGGAACTTGTAGCCGCGATTTGGTCATTCAGACTGCTTCGCTAGAAAGGGTCTGGCAGCGAGAATAACGGGGAATCGCCTGTCGGTGCGGGTGGCAAACTGATCGCAGGAGTTGGCTGCGGCCGTTCATTCAAGATGGAATTGTTCGGTAATCCCTGACCTGGCGGGACGAGAACCGGACCCGGCAGTGCTTCAAGCCGAATCTCCCATCCACCCCCCAGTGCCCGATAGGTTTCAATCAGACCTGCGATGATCGCCCCTTGGGCCTGAGCCAGAAGATCCTGCTGCTGGACGAGATTCTGTTCCACGAGCACGAGTCGATTGAAATCGATTGTTCCGCCCCGATATTCGGCAACGGCAATTCGCACACCCCGTTCAGCGGCAGCGACACTTCGGGCCAAAGCCTCGGCCTGTTGCCGGGATCGAATGAAGGTCGCAATTCCATTTTCAACTTCGGCGTTTGCTTTCAGCACGGTCTGCTGATATCTCACAATGAGCTCGCCCAGTGTCGCATCCTGAAGGCGGATGTAGTTCAGCAGCCGGCCATAGTTCAGAACGTTCCACTGAAAGTAGGGGCCAATCAGTCCATCAAATGCCCGGCCGGTGAAGAGGTCGCTTCCTTTCTCGGCAGCAACGCCAACGGAGCCGGTGATTCCGATGTGAGGGTAGAGTTCGGATTCAGCGATCCCGACGCGGGCACTTTGGGTGGCGACCAGCCGTTCTGCCGTCCGAACGTCAGGTCGACGACGCAGTAACTCGGCCGGAATTCCGACAATCAGTTCCGGCGGCGCAGTCGGGATCGGACCTGTCTGCAACATGGAAGTCAGATCGACGGTCGGCATCCCGAGCAGAACGCACAGGGAGTTCATCGAGACTCGGAGTTGTAGCTCGTATTCCGGGACCAGTGCTTCTGTCTGAGCAAGTGTGCTTGTGGCCTGATCCACATCGAGTTCGCTGACCTGCCCACCGCGAAATCGGGCGCTCGCGATCGTTAGCGTTTCCTTCTGCAAATCGATGTTCTGCTGGGCAAGTGCAATGCGAGTTTGCAGGGTGCGGATCTGGTTGTAGGTGGTCGCAATATCGCCCAGCAGCGTGACGAGAATGGCGTCATAGGATTCGACGGAAGCATCAAGGGCGGCGTCGGCTGCTTCGATTGCTCTTCGAAATCGTCCCCAGACATCCAGTTCCCAGGCAAGATTGAAGCCGATTTCAGACTGTTCAAAAAAGCGATTGGGCAGAAAGCTGGAGTTTGCAGTCGCTTTGCTGACTGCATTCCGAGAGTACCCTCCGGCGACATCTTGCGACTGAGGGAACAATTGCCCGGCGGCGATTGCACGGAGAGCGCGGGCCTGCAAGATGCGGAAGCCTGCTTCACGCAATGTCAGGTTCTGCTGCGACGCATTGATGATCAGCGCGTCGAGCGTGGGGTCATTCAGGACGTGCCACCATTGCTTCAGTTCGGCCGGACTGGCAACGAGTGTCGGGTCCGCACAGTCAATCCATTGCGATGAAACGGGCGCAGCGGGACGCAGGTAGTTGGGACCAACTTTAAAACCGTTGGCCACATACTCTCGCACTGACGTGCATCCGCTGCCGAGGAAAGACAGGGCAAGCGGGAGCACACACGCTCTCCGGAATCGAAAGAACAACGACATGGGCTGACCGATGCTCCTGCTGACAGTGGCGCCCTGAACTCACAATCCATTGTGAGCTGTTGTTGAGCAACGCTGACCGAATCGACGGGCTCCCGGTCGGGGTGGGCCTCACTCGTTCGGTTGAATTGAAACCAGGATGGTCAGATGCCGTGGCGTCTGTTTAAACGATCCGGTTCACATCGGAGTATCGGACGGTTCAGGAGATTTCGCTGAATTGAAAAAATCGGGAGAGGTGCGAAGCAGAGAGATTTCGTGACCGTGACGGTACATCCCGAAGTCACGTCGCGTGACAAACCACATCCTTCCGAAATTCTCTCAAGTGGCAAATTGCACACTGGGCGCCGTAATGTTGAGTCGGCATACTTACGCAAAATGGGGGAGTGCTGACACCGTTTCTGAAGAGATTGGCCGATCTGGGTGTCAAGGTTTCAGCTGAGCAGGTCTCACTGGTTCGCCAACATCGGGAATTGTGACGGACGAGAGTGAGTGGAGCAGCCGGGCGGCGATATGTTTTCCTCGGGCTGAACACGACTGATCCTGTCAGAAGGCGCCAAGGTGAAAAGCGGAGACTGGATTAATACGACAGTTCTCCCCGATGTCGGGCATTTGATTGCCGCGACAGAAGGACCGGAAGATCTTTCGATCTTTCATCCGGTTTCTCCCGCGGCAGGGGCAATCTTTGATCTGTCCATTCTGGTGCTGGCGATTACTGGCGGCATCTTTCTGCTGGTGACAGGGATCCTGCTGTACTGCGTTTTCCGCTTCCGTACGAAAACATTTGACGGTCAGGAACCTCCGCAGGTGTACGGCAGCATGCCGATCGAGGTTGCCTGGACAGCTGCTCCGGCAATGATCGTTTTTATCCTGACTCTGGTGACGATCCGGTCTCTCTGGGAGATCGAGATTCCGGTTCCTGCTCCGGCGGAAGGCGACAAAACACTCTATGTGACGGTCGTTGGACGCCAATGGTGGTGGGAGTATCGATATGACTATTATGACGGCAAGCCGTTAGGGTTTGTCACCGCGAATGAGTTGCATATGCCCGTCAGTGATGCCGAAACGACACGGCGGGTTTATTTAACACTGAAATCTGCCGACGTCTGTCATAGCTTCTGGGTGCCGCGACTTGCTGGAAAAGTCGACCTGATCCCTGGGCGCATTAATCATCTCTGGCTGCAGACGGATCGGCCGGGAATATATCTCGGGCAGTGCGCTGAATACTGCGGAACACAGCACGCCAATATGCTGCTGCGGGTCAATGTCGAGTCCCCGGAGGAGTTTGAGGCCTGGTTAGAGAATGAAGCGTCGGCAGCTCCACAGTCCGCGGAAGTGACGCGTGGTCGGGATGCATTCCTACGCCTCTCCTGCATTAATTGCCACGCTGTTCGCGGAACACCCGCTGCAGGAACCTATGGCCCAGACTTGACTCACCTGATGAGTCGGGCGACGCTTGCTTCCGGCCAGATTCCGAATACTCGCGAGAATTTACGCGACTGGATTGCTGATCCGCAGAAGATTAAACCCGGCTGTCTGATGCCGGCATTCGGACTGACCAAACAGGAACTGGATGACGTAGTGACCTATCTTGAGACATTGCGGTAAGAACCGCGTTCCACTTGGACTTCACTCCTATGGCGACCGTAGTACAGCATCCTGAACCGACTCATGCCTCTGGCTGGACTGAGGTGCTGCACGATTGGACCACGACGGTCGACCATAAGAAAATCGGGATCATGTATGTCATAATGAGCGTGGTCTTTCTGATCATCGGAGGGATTGAGGCGCTGTTAATGCGCTGGCAGCTGATGTTCCCGCGGTATGACTTTCTCCCGCCTGATGTGTTCAACCAGCTGTTCACCATGCACGGGACGACGATGGTCTTCTTCGTCGGGATGCCGATTCTCATTGGAATCGGAAATTACATGGTCCCGTTGATGATCGGTGCCCGCGATATGGCGTTCCCACGAATGAACGCCATGGGCTTCTGGGCCACGCTTTTCGGGGGACTGCTTGTCTACTCCAGTTACATGACCGGCGGTGCACCGGCCATTGGTTGGTTCGCATATGCACCATTGACCGAGAAGACATTTGCTCGAACTGCAGCGACTGACCTCTGGGCTCTGGGGCTGCTTGTCAGCGGAGTCGGCACTCTTTCAGGCGCCATCAATTTCATCGTCACGATACTGGGAATGCGGGCTCCGGGAATGACGATGCGGAAGATCCCGTTCTTCCCATGGACGATGCTCTGGACCTCCGTCCAGATTATCATCGCCATCCCTCCGCTGACTGCGGCACTCGTGATGGTGCTGCTTGACCGGAACATGGGAGCACATTTCTTCGACACGCAAAATGGCGGATCGGCCACCCTCTGGCAGCATCTGTTCTGGTTCTTTGGACATCCTGAGGTTTACATCCTCATCCTGCCCGCTTTCGGGATGATTACGGAAGTCATCCCGGTCTTCTCTCGAAAAGTTCTGTTCGGCTATGAGTTCATGGCGGCAGCGACTGCGGCGATTGCGTTCATCAGTCTGGGGGTGTGGGCTCACCACATGTTCGCAATCGGAATGAGCAAAACGCTCGACCTCTATTTTGCGGCAGCCAGCTTGCTGGTTTCGATTCCGACGGGCATCAAGTTCTTCAACTGGCTGGCGACAATGTATGGCGGAAAAATTCGTTTCGCCTCGCCGATGCTGTTCGCGTTCGGGTTCCTGTCGATGTTCGTGATTGGCGGTCTCACTGGGATCATGCTGGCGATTGCTCCTTTCGACTTCCAACTGACAGACAGCTACTTCGTCGTCGGGCATTTCCACTGGGTTTTGATTGGGGGCACCCTGTTTGGGCTGTTTGCCGGAATCCATTACTGGTACCCGAAGGTGACTGGCCGGATGTTGTCGGAACGACTGGCGAGCTGGCAATTCTGGCTGTTGCTGATTGGTTTCATTCTGACCTTTGGCCCGATGCACATTTCAGGCATGCTGGGGATGCCGCGGCGGATCTATACCTATGAAATTGACCGCGGCTGGGACATCTGGAATCAAGTGAGCACACTGGGCGCCCTGATTCAGACTCCAAGCTATCTGATCTTCGTGATCAATCTCATCTGGTCCTATTTTAAGGGACCGGTCGCCAATGAAGATCCGTGGGATGCATGGACTCTGGAGTGGACAACATCCTCTCCACCTCCGTCTTACAATTTTGAAGAGATTCCGGTGGTGAGAAGCCGCCGACCATTATGGGACCTGAAGCACCCTGATGACCCTGACTGGAAGTATGAGTAAGGGATTGAGCCCGTTGTCGTGTCAGTCCAGCAGTTGAAATCCATGAACGTGACCACCGCGAACATTCACGACGAACCCCAGCACTCCTCCAAGATCGGGCTCTCCCTGTCTCAGATGGGGATGCTGACGTTTCTCGCATCGGAAGTGGCGTTCTTCAGTACGCTGATCGTGGCTTTTCTGACCTTGGTCGGAAGGGACACCGTCGGCCCGTTCCCGCATGAAGTTCTCAATCTGCCGATGGCAATTGTGTCCTCGATCTTCCTGCTCTCGAGCAGTGGGACCATCATGGTCGCCGAGAAACGATTGCATCAGGGGAACTTGCGCGGATTCCGGATGTGGTGGGCTCTCACCATCGTTTTGGGAGCCGTCTTCCTCACCGGGACTGCCTGGGAATGGTACGAGATGATCGTGAAACACGACCTCACGATCAGCCGGAATTTATTCGGGACGGCCTATTACACGCTGGTTGGATTCCATGCTGTGCACGTTACTTGCGGGCTGATTGCGATGCTGGTGATTCTTCGGCTCGCAAAAGATTATGTCCATCAGCCGCAAGAGGGCGGAGGGGTGCAAATCGTCAGCTGGTACTGGCATTTTGTTGATGGGGTCTGGGTGGTGGTCTTCTGCATTGTCTACTTATGGGGGAGATCAGCATGATCGCAGAGCCTCCAGAATCCTCCCCGACGTTTGATGCGAATCCCAGATCGGAGTCCGACTCTGTTCTGATGCCCGAGAAGACAGTGGCACCATTAGTGTTGTCACTGGGAATCGCCGTCGCCGCGATGGGTGTCGCCTTCGGAATGACTTTCCTCGTCGTGGGAGCAATTTTGTTATTTGCGGGACTGGGAATGTGGATTTCACATCTCCGTCCCGGGCGTGGTCATATTCATGAGCCACTGGCTCCCCCTGAATTGCGTCCAGCGGCGGTCATGCCTCGAGCTGGCAAGGTCGCCGAACTCCATCCGGGCGTGCCGGGTTATCGATTCCGTCTTCCAGAGAAGGTGCAGCCGCTTTCTGCAGGAATTAAAGGGGGGATTGTCGGGGGACTTGTGATGCCGATCCCCGCATTGACGTATGGCGTCCTGAGCGGACATGGAATTTGGTATCCAATTAATCTGCTGACGGGAATGGTCCTGCCTGGCATGGGAGACCTGAGTGTCGAACAGCTCGAGGCCTTCCGACCGGATCTCCTGATCGCTTCCGGAATGATTCACATCGTGATCTCTCTGGTCGTCGGCCTGATTTACGGCGTTTTGATGCCGACGTTGCCCTCCATTCCACATGCGCTGGCCTGGGGCGGGCTGCTGATGCCATTGCTCTGGTCAGGGACAATGTTCCTCACAATGGGATTCATCAATCCACTCCTTTCGCGAGGCGTCGACTGGATGGCGTTTATCTTTTCCCAGTTCCTGTTTGGAATTGTGGTCGCTGTCGTCGTCCAGCTGAATCATCGACGAAACCGCGTAATGGCGGGAATTCTTGGTGGTCTGATGGGCGGCCTGGTGATGCCTTTGCCGGCGTTTCTCTGGGCGATCTCTACGGGGCATTCCATCTGGTATCCAGTGAACTTACTGGCCGCGATGGTGAATCCCTCGCTCCGCAATCTTCCAGCCGCAGAACTCGAACTATTTCATCTCAATTGGCTGGTTGCTGCCATCGCGATTCACCTGTGTCTGACGATCCTTTTCGGCGTAATTTACGGATTGTTTGTTCCACGGTTTTTTGCGATTCCAGCGCCACTCGCCTGGGGCGGGCTGTTGCTGCCACTGCTGTGGACCGGAATGAGTTATGGCCTGATGGGAGTGGTCAATCCACTTCTGCAGCAACGGGTCGACTGGCCTTGGTTCGTGGTGTCTCAATTCATCTTCGGCATTGCGGCAGCAATCGTCGTTGTCCGATCCGAAATGGTCTTTATTCCCCCGGCTGGTCCTGGTCGTGAAGATGATCGGGAAGCCGCAACGAGGTGGCTGAAGGCGTGACGACGCACCTCATTCAACAACTGATTGCCAAGGGCAAGTCCGGCGCAGTCCTGCGACCACTGGTCCTGTGCGGAATCATGGTTCTCACTTCAGGTTGCGACAACATGCCGGGCAAACCTGATCCTGCACAACGTCCTGTCGCACCGGACGAGGTCGTAAATTTCGACGTTCTTTTCCAACGCAACTGCACAGGTTGTCATGGAAAAGAAGGGAAACAGGGCCCTGCTCCTGCGCTCAACGATCCGATATTTCTCGCGATTGTCCCGGATGAGATGCTGCAGCAGGTTGTGACTCAGGGACGCCATGGCACGTCGATGCCAGGCTTCTCGGAACTGGCCGGCGGATCCCTGACAGATGAACAGATTCACATTCTCGCCACTGGTCTAAAACCAAAGTGGCAAGACACCTCGTTGAAAACCGAGAGTCTCCCCCCTTATGCAGGGAAGCCTGGCAATGCGACCAACGGTGCCAGGGTCTTTGCGCTGGCCTGTGCGCCGTGCCACGGAGATGACGGGCGTGGGGGAATCGTCGGCCCCATCAACGATGTTGCGTTCCTCTCTCTTCTCAGCGATCAGATCCTGCGACGACTGGCTATTACAGGCCGTCCCGATCTGGGGATGCCGAGCTTTAATGATCCACAGAGACGCAACGCGGATTTCCGCCCACTGCGGTCAGAGGAGATTGACGATCTCGTCGCGCTGCTGGCACTCTGGCGAACCGGGGCTTCTGTGAACGGTTCAACCGCGGAGTAATTCAATGTCCAATGATTCTGACTTGCCTGCGATGACTGAAGAACCTAAGCCGCCGCTCGATTTGCTCCCCGGGCGCCGCACATTTTTCGGGCGACTGACCTATGGGCTGAGTGCTGTGGCCGCCGGAGTCTTCGGAGTGCCGATGGTTCGATTCTTCCTGGGAACGGCTCCTAAAAAGGAAGAGTGGGTCACCATCGGACCGATCAGCTCTTTCCCGGAAGGAGAGACGCGGATGGTGAAGTTCGAGAATCCGATTCGCCAGCCGTGGGACGGAAAGACAGCACACACCGGCGTCTTCGTCCGATATCAGGGGAAGGACGATCAACAGAACGACAGCTTTCTCGTGCTCGCAGTGAACTGTGCGCATCTGGGCTGCCCTGTGACATGGTTTCCCCAGTCGGGATTGTTCATGTGCCCCTGTCACGGCGGGGTTTATCATTCGAATGGTGAGCGTGCCTCTGGTCCGCCGCCGCGCGGGTTGTTCCATTGCGTCTGGCGTGTGACACGCGATCAGCTTGAAGTTCAGGCCCCGCATTTCCCGACTCTTCAGGATACACTCGACAAGAAGAACGGACAGTTTGCGTCGACCTCTGGACGGACGGGGTGTCGTCATGCGTAACTGGTTGTCCGCGACCGGCGCCTGGTTCGAACATCGTCTCGGTCTCCGGGATGCGGTGCTTCCGATGCTGGAGCATCCGATTCCCCGAGGAGCTGCCGGGCCAATGGGCTGGTGGTACGTATTCGGCAGTGCGTCGATGACGCTGCTGATCATTCAGATTCTCACCGGCATCGGCCTCGCACTGGTTTACGTCCCGGCTCCGGATCAGGCGTATGAGAGTCTTGAATACCTGAATTATGTGCAGCCTTTGGGCTGGTTCCTTCGCGCACTGCACTACTACGCCGGTTCAGCGATGGTGGTAATGGTGCTGATCCACATGACTCAGGTCTTCCTGCATGGTTCGTACAAATATCCCAGAGAACTGACTTGGGTGGTGGGAGTCTTCCTGCTGCTCTGCACATTAGGAATGTTTTTCTCCGGCCAGATTCTGCGGTGGGATCCCGATGCTTATTGGGGACTCGCGGTTGCCGGATCCATGGCCGGACGAGTGCCGCTCATGGGGCCATGGATCGTGGAGCTTCTGCACGGCGGACAGGTGATTGGCGGCGACTCTCTGAGCCGGTTCTTCGCAGCGCACGTCTTTATCATTCCAGGCCTGCTGCTCATTCTTCTCGTTATCCATCTGTGGTTAGTGTTGAAGTGCGGCATCAGTGCCCCGCCGGACCGTAATGAACCCGTCGATCCCAAAACTTACGATCGTGAGTATCATGCTCAACTTCACCGTGACGGGGTGCCGTTTTTAGGTGATGCTGTTCTGAAGGACGCGTTCTTCTCGATGCTGGTCGTGATTGTCGTTGTTGCGATGGCGGCAATCCTCGGTCCCAAAGGTCCGACGGAACTTCCTGACCCCACAATCGGCGGAGGCAACCCTCGCCCCGAATGGCCATTTTTATGGCTCTTCGCTTTGCTTTCACTCAGTCCCCCGGCCAGCGAAACGTTTATCATTCTGGTGCTGCCGGTCCTGTTGACGGTTCTGCTGCTGCTTGTTCCTTTCGTTAACAATCGTGGCCCGCGGGCTCTCAGTCAGCGACCTGTTCCGGTGCTGATGGTGGTCGTTATTTATGCGGTCCTCGGAGCTCTCACCTATGAAGGTGCGAGTGCTCCATGGTCACCCAAGATGAACGCGTGGAGTGGTGACCCGATTCCAGTCCGACTGGTCGAAGGAAGCACTCCATTGCAGCTACAGGGGAGCGTTGTTTTTCAGAACAAGAACTGTCGAAATTGTCATGCGCTGGACGGAATCGGCGGGAGGCGCGGACCGGACCTGTCGACGGTCGGTGTCGGCCTGACGCGGGATCAGCTGATCGATCAGATCAGCAATGGCACGCCCGGCGGCGGAAACATGCCTCCCTATGGCAAGCATGTCGGTCCGCATGAGATGACCGCGATGGTTGATTTTCTGGTGAGCTTACGACCTGCAGGCCGCCCCCCTGCCAAAGAAGCCACGCTTGACGTCCCATGAATCCCACGGTGTCCGCTTTTGTACGTTCGTGGCCTTGGGATCCCTGGCTGGTCATCGGGCTGTTCATCACAGGATCGATCTATCTCCGTGGGTGGCACTCGCTGCGTCAACGTGACCCCCAGCGATGGACTTTGTGGCACCTGACTGGTTTCCTCGGGGGACTGCTGGCCCTGTTTCTGGCGCTTGCTTCCCCCATTGAACCTTTCGCCAGTCTGCTGCTGCAGATCCACATGGTGCAGCATCTGTTGCTCATGATGGTGGCGCCCCCTTTGATCTGGCTGTCAGAGCCATTCATTCCGTTATTACGGGGAGTCCCTCGGGGGATCTTGCACATCGGATTGCGGAGGCTTTTGAAATCGCGTCGACTGCAGTCTCTTCTGACCAAGGTTACCTCACCGATGATCGCACTGGTGATCATGACCGCAACGACCTGGCTGTGGCATCTCCCGGCGATTTATGACGCGGCCCTGAGCCTTCCGTGGTTGCACTATGTGCAGCATGTTTCATTTCTCGTGGCGGCACTCATCTTCTGGTATCCAGTCGTTAGACCTTATCCGTCCCGACCGAAGTGGTCGCCATGGTTGTTGCTGCCATGCCTTTTACTAGCGGACATTCAGAACACCGTGCTCTCGGCGATTCTGACGTTCTCCGAGAAGCCAATCTATCAGCACTACGTCAGTCAGCCTCGGATCGCTGGCATCTCTGCACTGGATGACCAGGCAACTGCGGGAGTGCTGATGTGGGTGCCTGGCTCGGTCGCTTTTCTCGGGCCACTGCTGTTCATCGGGATTCGACTTTTCGATGGTTCGTTCGAGCGAAAGAGGTCAACGCCTCGTCGCAGACAAGTGTTGCTGCCAGTCCTCTCAAATGGTCCGTCACGACAGTTTGACCTTCTGCACTCGCCGCTTATAGGACGGCTGCTCCGGTCGCGTTACTTCCGGATCGCAGTGCAGAGTTTGATGCTGCTCCTGGCCGTTCTCGTCGTGTTGGATGGCCTGACTGGACCGCAGTTGGGGGCAATGAATCTGGCAGGTGTCCTTCCCTGGATTCACTGGAGAGGACTGCTCATTTTCGGTTTGCTCGCGGTGGGAAATGTCTTCTGTTACGCGTGTCCGTTTACGCTGCCTCGGCGACTCATCGGAAGCTGGCTGCCGCAGGGGTTCGCATGGCCTCGCTGGCTGAAAGGGAAGTGGATCGCCTTCGCTTTGATGGTCCTGTTTCTCTGGACATACGAGGCCGGTTCTCTCTGGGATCGACCCTGGGTAACAGCATGGATCGTGATCGCGTACTTCGGGATGGCATTTCTGGTTGATAGCTTGTTTCGGGCGGGAACGTTCTGCAAATACGTTTGCCCGATCGGTCAGTTCAACTTTGTGCAGTCAATGATTTCGCCGCTGGAGGTACGTGTCGTTGATTCAAATGTCTGCGTGACATGCACGACCCATGATTGTATTCGAGGCAATGCGAAAGCCCCGGGATGTGAACTCGAACTCTTTCAACCGCATAAACGAGGCAACACAGACTGCACGTTTTGTCTCGACTGTGTGCAGGCGTGCCCCCGACAGAATGTGGGAATTCTTTCGAAGCCGCCGGGGCAGGAACTCTGGGAAGATCGCTGGCGGTCAGGAATTGGACGAATCAGCGAACGTCCGGACTTGGCAGCACTCGTCTTGTTACTGACGTTTGGAGCCTTTGCGAACGCCGCCGGTATGGTGGAGCCAATCGTCGTCTGGCAAGACGCATGGAGCCGCGAACTTGGGCAATCGTCGCACCTGCTGATGTCGAGTCTGTTTTATCTTCTGACCTTGTTTGTCATTCCTGCTGTTCTGGTCAGCGTGGCGACGTCTGTCAGCTTGGGCGGAAATCCGTTCAGTCAGGCCGGACGCGAAACCGCGACACGGTTTGCCTATGCGTTCGTTCCTATCGGGTTCGCGATGTGGCTGGCCCATTACAGTTTTCACTTTCTGACGAGCAGTGAAACCATCATCCCTGTGACGCAGCGTTTTGTTCACGATCTGGGGATGAATGTCCTCGGAGACCCGCGTTGGGCCTGTGCATGCTGTCGGCCTGTCACGAACTGGTTGATCCAGTTTGAGATTCTGGCGATGGACATCGGATTCCTTGGATCGATGTATGCCGCCTGGCGGATCTCGACGTTGCAGGCGACACCGCATCGATCAGCGTGGAGAATCTTTGCGCCTTGGGGAATGATTTTGCTGACCCTGTTCGTGGTTGGGGTCTGGATCTTCTTCCAGCCGATGCAAATGCGCGGAACTCTGCCGGGAGCCGGTTAGTGCGCAAGCTGAAAATGATCCTGCTGGTCGCAGGCATGCTCTGTCCGACCACCCAGAATGTGAACGCGGACGGCGGGACCATCCGCCTCAGGGAGCAACGAGAGGGTCTTCAGGTCACCGTGTTTACTTCGCCTGTCCCGCTACGGGCCGGTCGGGTCGACGTCAGCGTGCTGGTGCAGGATAAATCCGGGAATGCAATCACCCCCGATGTGAGGATTGTCGCTCGCCCAGTGTCGGGAGCGGGGCCGGTTGTGAGAGTCCCGGCGACTCAGGCGAGTGCGACCAATCAGCTTTTACAGGCGGCGAAGTTCACTCTGCCGGAAGCCGGGACGTGGTCGTTTGAAGTGCTGGTCAAATCGACAGATGAAACCGAAGATCGCTTTGTTTTTGAGGCCGAAGTCGCACCTGCTCTGGAGCGGTGGATCACTTTCTGGCCTTGGTTCAGCTGGCCGCTGCTGGCGATCTATCTTTTTGGAAAGCAGCAACAGTCAGTGCGTCGCACGGCAAAAGTGAGCGGGATTTCGAGCTGAGGAAATTCAAAATTCGAATGATCAAATTCGAAACGAATTCAGGGACCTCGATCCGGCAAAGCTGGCACTGGATCTGATGTTTCGAATTTGAGATTTTCAATTTTGGATTTAATTCGCCCAGCCGATCATGTCGCCGGAGAACCGTTCGTAGAACAGGAACCCGATACGCTCGCTTAGACGAGACATGTATTCCTTCTGGAAGTCATTGAGTGACTGATCGAAGGACTGTCGGGGGACCTTGGTCGGGAACCGGAAATCGAGTTCCTTGGTGAAGATTCGTTCGCCATCGCCGTTCCCTTCCGGGTCCATCTCAACGACGTGAACATAGGCTTCCGTCGAACCACGATATAAAGTGGTGCTGGTGCCTTCGTGAAGAGAAAACGACGCCAGCTCGATCTCAATGACGTAGGTCGCATTGAACGCCTTGCCGATTTCGGATGCTTTTTCCCAATCTGGATGAGCATCGGTCCAGGCTCTCACATAGTCCGGGTGAATCATCGTGATGTGATTCTGCCCCAGCCGATACGAGACAGCTGTTGCCAGTTGGTCATCAATCTGGGGGAACTTCCACTGAACTTCTTTGGGGGCATAACAGACAACGGCGACCGTTGTCTTCGGGGCTGTCATCGATTTTCCGGTTTCGAGATCGAAGTCCGGCTCAATCGTTGGGGGGCCGTGAAGCAGATAACTGAGAATCACGAACTGCGCACATCCTGAAGTTCCCAGTACGGAAACTCCCATCACAGACCAGATTCCCAGAAGGAACAGGCTGCGTCGAATTCGGCAGAGATGGGAAGCAAACATATCAGGCGTCCGATGAGCGTGATAAACGAGATCGAGGAGTCCCTCTCACCGGGTTCGGATTCACGACGGGTCGTGATCTGATATTGAACTCGGTTCAGGGGGGCAGGAACTGATCAGACAGCTCGGAATAACATTCAGTCGGCGTATCAGTTGGCGTAGAGGTCACTTCGGTTTACGTCGTAAAACGAAGCGCCCAAGGCGTCTGCAATGTGATCAATGAACCGGCGAACAAAGACGTTCTGCGGGGTCTGATCGACCGCAACCGGATACGTTGTCGGGTACGTTGCATGGAACCGCTGGTCGAAAACCTGCACGGTGTGGCGATTGGTTTCTTTATCCCGCACCTCAAATCCGACGATTCGACCTGTCGCATAACCGCGATAGAAGTTTGGGCTCGACTCTTCCTTGTAGCGGAATTGTTCGACGGTAATGTGAAACACCAGGTCCAGTTCGGAAATGTCTTCGGCCAATGCCTTAGGATCGAAGTTTCCGCCGAGCCGGTCGAATGTTTTGGCTGCGACGTCTGGATGGAGCACTGCCAGCTTGTGACGCTTCATCCGCCGCATCAATTCTTCTTCCACATCCGAAGTCAGCGTGTTGTAGACCTCGCTGACGGTCGACGGTGCGGTGACGTGAATCAGAATTTTCTTCTGCTCTTTTTTGAGCGAAACTCCGGTCGCTACTTCATAGCCTGACTGCTGCATGGGATCACCCATCAGCACCTTGCTGACCATGACCATGGTGTTAATGCAGCCTGACTGGAACAGCAGCACTGCCAGCAGGAGAAGGCCCCCGGAACAGCGAATCAGTCCGAATTTCGTGACACGCGAGCACCAGGAGTTGCCGAGGACCGGCGCGGGTCTCCGCAGATCCGTTGGTGAGCAGCTCTGTTTCATCTGTGGTCCTTCACGTGGAATCAGGCGTCCTGCCTCTTTTCGCCCTCGGGGCACTGGTCGTGAGATCAGTTCAGGCGAAGCAAACTCCGTGGTTGTGTCTCGTTGGTGATGTGATCAGGATGACAGAAAGGCCCTCACTCCCCATTGCATTGCGGCAATCGAAGTGAGGATGACAAGACCGATCAGGACGACTCTCGATGGGGAGCTAATTCCCCAGGCCTTTCCCAGATAACTGCTGACGCAGCACCACGGAACCGCCAGGCCGCATATGACTGCCAGTGTGAATGCGGCCGCATTGGCTTGCAGTGCCTGAATCCAGTTCCCTCTGACAAAGAAGGAAAAACTGGTAGTGGCTCCACAGCTCGGGCAGGGCATCCCAAAGACGGCTGCAAAACCGCAAGGAGGCAACCCGAGTTGCTGATGCGTTCCGAATCCACGAGGATCTGGAGTCAGAAATCCGGCGAGTCCGAAACCGGCGAGAAGTCCAAGACTGACAACGATCAGCAGAATCCTCTGCCAGCGTGCCAGTGGAACTCCCGCAGGAATGCGAAAGGCCAACTTCGATATCGGGGCGTTCCCCGGGGAATTCATGATGGCCCTTTCTAGCTCAAACCTGAGGAATTCGGACCCGCTGTTTATGGTTTTCAGGAAATCGATCACTTCACCGGCACCGATTGCCGATTACTGCTGAATTTCGCGGTGGTCTCCCGCCGGTCTCATATCTGTTGAAAGCATGATGTCCCTGTCGCCCCTTCCGATTGACGATGTACTGCCGGAGCTGATTGAGAAACTGCGAGGTTCAGGCGCTTTGGTGTTGCAGGCTCCGACTGGGGCGGGAAAGACCACGCGCGTTCCCCCGGCCATTCTGGATTCAGGACTCGCTGGTTCCGGTCAGATCGTGATGCTCGAACCTCGGCGGGTCGCCGCGCGGGCGTCTGCAGCACGCATGGCGGTCGAGCGAAAGGTTCGTCTCGGGCAGGAAGTGGGCTATCAGGTCCGTTTCGATTCGCGGCAGAGTCGGGACACCCGAATTCTGGTCGTGACAGAAGGAATTCTGCTCCGGAAACTCCAGATGGATCCATTTCTGGAAGGAATCGGGGCCATCGTGTTCGATGAATTCCATGAACGGAATTTGAACAGTGATCTGGCGCTGGGGATGGTTGCCCGCATTCAACGGGAGATTCGTCCAGATCTGAAACTGGTCGTGATGTCGGCCACTCTGGACCCGACCCCCATCTCACATTATCTCGATGGGTGTCCCATCATCTCCAGTCAGGGGCGAACTTACCCGGTCACGGTAGAATACCTGAAGCAACGCGACCGACGGTCACCGGTCGAACTTGCAGCGTTCGGGGTCGAACAGGTTTTTCAGAAGACCGACGGACATGTACTCGTCTTTCTCCCCGGTGTGGGGGAGATTCAACGAACGGCCCGGGAACTGGAGACGTTTGCTCAGCGACAAGGCGTGCGTATCTGGCCGTTGTATGGAGATCTTTCTCCGGAGGAGCAGGATCATGTTCTCGCTCCTTCTTCCCAACGCAAAATCGTCCTGGCCACGAACGTCGCGGAAACGTCGATCACGATCGACGGAGTTACGGCCGTGGTCGACACTGGCGTTGCCCGAGTCCTTCGATTCGATCCGCTGGTTGGACTGGATCGACTCGAAATCGAGCCGATTTCACAGGCATCCGCTGATCAACGGGCAGGGCGAGCCGGTCGAACCGCACCGGGCATCTGTCTGCGTCTGTGGGAAGAGACGTCGCATCGTCATCGACCGGAACAGACGGAACCTGAGATTCGTCGGGTCGACTTGGCCGGCCCGATTCTGCAGCTCAAGAGTTGGGGAGAGAAGGATGCACTCGCCTTCCCGTGGTTTGAATCCCCACGACCGGAGACCGTGGCGCAGGCGGAACTCCTGCTGAAGCGGCTTGGGGCCACTGACGACGACGGGCGCCTGACGGAACTCGGACAACAGATGTCCCAGTTGCCGAGCCATCCGCGCATCGCCCGTCTGCTGCTCGCAGGTCAGCAGCTGGGTGTTGTACGACGAGCGGCTTGGCTGGCCGCGTTGCTGGAGGAGCGTGATCCATTCATGCGTCCCCGGCCGGGGACATCTCATCGGCCGCCGACGATGACGGTGTCTCACCACTCGCAATCCGACACGCTGGACCGGCTCGCAGCGCTCGAAGAGGCGGAACGACAGGGCACTGTGGACTTTCCCTGGGGAACTCTGCATCGAGGTTCAGCGGCTCATCTCGCTCGTGTGAGAGATCACCTGCTGCGCGACCTGCGGGCGATGGAACTTCCTGAGCACGGGTCGGAAGGGGACTCTTCAGACGCATTCGAGCGGCTTCTGCAGGCGTTGATTCTGGCGTTCCCTGATCGGGTTGCGAAACGGCGCTCTTTAGGGAGTGACAAAGGCGTCATGGTCGGCGGGCGTGGAGTGAAACTCGCGCCGCAATCCACTGTGCGACAAGGCGAACTCTTTCTTTGCACGGATGTCGACGCCGGTCAGACCGACGCGCTGGTCCGGCAGGCTTCGATGATTCAACCGGAGTGGTTGCCTGAGCGATCCCTGCGAAACCAGACGGATTTGTTTTTCCATCCGACGCAGAAACAGGTGGTTGCACGGCAACGGCACTATTTCGAAGATCTGATTCTCTCTGAATCTCCCTGTGCATTGCCGAATGATGACTCTCCCGCGGAGGTCCTGTTCCGCGAGGCCCAGCGGGAATGGAATCAAGTCTTTCCTGCGGACAACGAGGAGGTCGCCAACTTCCTCTCCCGAATCCGGTGTCTGAAAGAATGGATGCCGGAGGCTGAACTGCCTGCCTGTGAGACGGCCGATCTGCAACAGGTCCTGGAGAATCTCTGCACCCGGCATCGGTCCTTCGCGGAACTCCGTCGCGCCGACTGGCTCAATGAACTTCACAACCTGTTGAGCTGGCCGCAGCGGCAACTCCTCGAGAAAGAGGCCCCTGAAAAAATTGTCGTCCCGAGCGGCAGTGCGATTCGACTGCAGTATGAACCGGGTCGGCCGCCTGTGCTGGCAGTGCGAATTCAGGAAGTCTTCGGGATGGCGGATTCGCCGCGGGTCGCTGGAGGTCGAATCAAGGTGTTGTTGCATCTCTTAGGACCAAATCGGCAACCGCAGCAGGTTACCGATGATCTCGCCAGTTTCTGGAAGAACACTTACACGATGGTCCGGAAGGAACTCGCCCGACGTTACCCCAAGCATCCGTGGCCGGAAGATCCATTGGCCGCCAAAGCGATTCGGAAATAAAAACGGACAGGCCCCGTTCGAGTGAACAGGACCTGTCCTGAAAGTTCAGTCAATTCTCAGCCGAATGGATCGGCCAGACGAACTATTTACAGCAAACGGCGCCTTCGGTGCAGCATGGGAGCTGAGCGACGCAGCACTCGGCTGTTGCACTGCAGCAGCCTTCCTGCACGTCGCAGCAAGCCGCTTTGACCTGGCAGCAGGCTCCGGCTGCAGCACTCGCCATCTTGAAGACGGCGGACTTCTTCAGATCGAGTAAAGTCGTTGCTGCAGCAGTCGCTTCACAGCAGGCAGCGCCGGGAACACAGCATTCCGCGCCGGGTGTGCAACAGCTTGGCGTGACGCAACATTCAGCGCCCGGTACGCAACAGGCGGCGCCGGGAACACAACAGGATGGACTTGCGACCGAATTGACCGTTGAAGTCTTGGCTGTCGCCGTTTGCACGGCCAGAACAAGCAGAGCAAGACACAATCCGGAGACAAACAGAGCAGCGATTTTCTTCGACATGGATTAATTCCCAATCAAATGGTTCTCGATGTGCAAAACGAAAAACAGAATTCGTTCTGCGGTTGACCTGAACCGGCATCACGCGCGGACAGGGGCTCTCTAACGTGACGGCGAGGTGCGCCAACACGGTCACAGGAGCGCAGTGACAGGAGCTCAGAGAACCTTGGGAGGCGGAACCGCAGGAAGATCGCAGCGAGACAGTTGCTGATCATCCGCAAACATCAAAGCAGATTGCGGGGAGAAGGAAAAACTGTTCGTCCCGGCAGCGACATACAGAACGGGGCTGCCGATCGACTTGCAACAACTCTGGGTGGAGCAGGGACAGTTCTCTCCGCCACAGCCAGATTCGAATTTCGAGTCGGCCGGTGAGGAAGCTGCCGCAGCAACGGAAGGTGCTTCCACATTCGGGTGGCAGCATTGAGGCAGAGTTGCTTTCGCAGAGTGGTCTCCGCTGCAGCAGCAAGCGGAATCTGGCGTCGAGCAGCAGCCTGCAGCAGAGGGTGCCTGCCGAGGAGATGCATTTGCCTCACAGCAGGATCCGGCGCTGGATTTTCCAGCAGGTCCGGCCATCAGCAAGGTGAGGCACAGGAGGTGATGCATCAACCACTTCATGCCATGATTGTACGGCTCGTCTCATGCCCAATACAAGAGGGATTCGCGTTAGCTCAGTTGTTCGAGGTTCTGAGTGTGGGGCATGGGAAAACCGGAGTGACGGTGATTTCAATGGACAAGACATCTGTCACCTTGCCATCGAAACCCGCGATTCAGGGGGCATTCAGAATTAGCTGAGTACTGATGCTTGCAGTCAACCAGGTGATTCCTGCGAACCGGTCTCCGTCCAATTGACTCTGTCTCTGCGACTGGATAATCTGCGGCGAGTTTGAGTGCTCCTGCCTTGTGTGGGATCGATCAAATTTGCCGATTCCGATCGGTGTGCACGAACTCAGGAATTTGACGGATTTGATCAAAGTCCTGTGCCGTGAGATCCGATTCTTAATGGCATCGAAGGCGCAGTAGCCAAGCGGCCTAAGGCGACGGATTGCAAATCCGTTATTTCCCCGGTTCGAATCCGGGCTGCGCCTCTTCTGAATGAGCATTGAATTGCCGGATGACCCCTGTGACACTCAACGTGACACAGGGGTTTTTTCGTTGCCTGATGCTCAGGCGGCACTCGTTCACGGGTCGCGGATCTCAAGCACGCCGCTTTCGATCATCTCGCGAATCTCTGACTGAAGGTGACGCAACCGTGAGCTCTGTTTCTCGGTCAGCTTGTCCTGTGGGAGTTGCTCAAGGAGACGTTTTGCCGCGGCCGGGCGTTTCTGGACAAATGTGAGTATCTCCGCAAGCTCCAACCGTCCGGCGAGATTGCCGGGCGCGACCTGCAGAAGATTCTTATAAATCCCGACGCAGCTGTCCCATTCCTGACGTTTCTTCAAGGCCCGGGCGAGCGTCAGCAATTCTGACTCCGGGGGCTGGTAGTCCGGCTGTAGATGTCGAATCTTTGCCAATACGGTCATTGCTGCATGCGGCTTGTTCTGCACGACCAGATCGACAAACCGAGTTTCTGATTCAGTAGGTGACATCACCTGAATCGCGATTTCATGACTCCGCGATTGAGGCTTCTTCCGCGTGGCGAACTTTTGATTCTTTCGTCGTTCCCGGTCGGACTGATACCCAGTTGAGTAATGACCTTCTCCGGTTTCGATAGGACCTTTGAGAACAGAAAACAGATCCCACCCTTCGCAATCGACTCGACCGAATTTCAGCAGGGCGACTCCCGCGGCAGCACCGACTCCTGCTCCCAGAAGATGCAGAAACTCGTTTTGAGCGCCGGGAACAAATTGAAAGTAAAGGAGCGACTTTGCCAGAACGAGGAGTGCGAAGACCAGAACCGAAATCTCGAAAATTCCTGACCGCAGGAACAGGATGTAGAAGACGGAGAGTTCGTTCTTCGGCGCCCAGATGAGACAGATGGCCATCAGGCCGAAGATCACCGCCGAGGCCCCGCAGGATGCTCCGTGGCCGTTCCAGAACAGAACCTGTTCGAGAACGCACTCGGTGATTCCGATCACCAGAAACAGGGGGATGAACTTCGACCAGCCGAGCTTCCCTTCGACGATCAGCCCGAAGCTCCAGAGGAAGATCATGTTTCCCAGAAGGTGAAGGACTCCACTGTGGACGAAGTTCGAGGTGACCCAATTCCCGGGGGTCAGACCCGTTCCATAGTGCAGGGCAAGGCGGGAGAACCAGTCCGGCTGTGCCTCGAGTAAAAGAAACACAAGGCAATTCAGAGCGATCAGACAGATCGTGCCGATCGGCCTGTAATAAAGCGGAGCGTCGGTGTTGTAAGGCACAAACATGCAGCCCACCTGACGGAGTGAGCGGTCGGTGACAATGCTCCGGGCACGGACCCTCCGGGAGTGGGGCACAACTACGACCGCTTCCGCAAATTGTAAATCTGCAAGGGGGCTGAATCGAAGCGGAGGCCGGCGATTCAATAAAAAAAGACGGAAATCTTCAAATTTGAAGATCCCGTCTCTCTTGGATCAGCACTTCCATTCCCCGCGAGTGACACCTCGATCGCAGGGAAACCTGACGGTGCTATTTATGAACGGTGCTATTCGTCAACTGTGTCGTTTAACACTCACGCGGGAAGTTATCTCGCAGCACTGGAACCAGATAAGTCAGGCACTCGAGCAGGACTTCCGAGTGGATTCCCGTCGACTCAATATTCTTAATGATCTCTTTGGGATAATAGTCCAGAACGGGCTCTGTTTCCTGACGGTAAACTTCGAACCGTCGGCGTGTCACTGTGTCGCTGGCGTCGTCAATTCGGTTTTCGAGAGCCGCACGTCGGCGGATACGCTCGATCATGGCTTCTTCATCGTGGCATGTCAGGTGCAGCAGCAACTTGACGTCGATATAGTTCTCGATCATCTGGCACTGATGAATATTCCGTGGAATACCGTCCAGCAGCAGGAGTTGCTCACGAGGGCGGAATCGCTCGGCGGCCCGCTGGGCTTCCAGCCAGTTCAGAAAAATGCGGATCGTGATGTCGTCCGGTGCCAGTTCGCCCTTAGCGCTGTGCATCTTGACGATCTGACCTTCAGGACTGTGGTTATCCAGCTTGCGGAAGATCACGCCACTGGAGAGGTGAAAGAACCCGGGGATTCGAGTCAGGATCTCGCCCTGCGTTCCTTTGCCCGCGCCTGGCACACCGAAAATCAGAACTGCCGGATAGGGATAGCACGGCTTGTTCGCTGAACGCTTGCGATTCGGAGCCGGGACGGAAGGGACGGACATGAGACACAATCCTGAGGAGGCCAATGATGGTTCCGATCGACAACGATCGGGATCCGGAGGGAGCTGACCAGCAGGGAAAAACCGTTTCTGATCAGGCTCCGGTTTGTCCGTCGCAGGCACGATGTCGAGCTCATCAGTGAACCTAACGGACGGCGACGGGACGTATTTCGGCAGTTACTCCAAGCGACTTCGACGATCCTGCCACTGGAAATCCAACGGTTTCAGATTCGTTTCAAGGAATTTGAAAACGAAGGCGTAAACGGTCGTCTGACGGAATAGTGCCATTCCTGACTCTTTTGTATCAGGGGTCAGGAACTCGACGCGGGTATTATCCCGGCTGGATCGCGGCGGTGCGTATGATTCGAAAAGGGTCTGTGCCTGCTTCTTCGCAACGGCATCCTGCCCCCCGACAATGACCTGGAGTGCGATGCCGGGATTGATCGCCCGAAGAAGTTTGAGCGATCCGTTTGTCTTCAGACGACCAGCTCCGTTACTGGGCGAAATCAGGACAAGGGCTTTCACATCCTGTCCTCGCGGCGTGCGATTCGCTGGAATCGGCGCGTCATCAAATGGTGGCCGGGTCCAGTCGAATTCTGCGAATGCCGCCGCCACTGGGGCGGAAACGTCGACGGCGACAATGCCCAGCTTGGTCATATTCAGCCGCTTCGCCTGATTTTCCTGATAGAGAAACTCTTTCACGGCGGGGAGATCACCAATGACCATCGCCTGATAGTCCAAGGCATTCACGTCTGCCTCTGCAGGGCTCCCCATGGTGATGCTGTCGCCGTGCTTCCGCAGGTCTACCGAAATGACGACATATCCCCGCTTTTGTAACAGAATCGGGAAGGGATCCTGTCCCGGTGCTGCGGAGTTCTTGTCCCAGGCGAGTCGGTTGGACTTCTCCCCATGCAGCAGAATGACGACCGGAGCGGTCAATGCCGTCATTGCGCCGGAGTCTTTGCTCTCGCGGAAGGGATAGTATGTGATATGGATCGGCTGACCGTCCGCTGCCCGAAGGACCTCCCGCTTGCCTTCCCCTTGCGCATGGGCAAACGGTGTTAGTGCGACAGTGATGATCAGTGCGCCGCACACCTGCATCAAGAGCTTCATGGGAGCGTCCACCAGAATGACAGGGGTCGGGAATGAAAGACAGAGTCGGGAAAACTGTGAGTGAGTAAAACCGGGAAGGAAGCAAACGTTTCTCAGGACGATCCCTCCTCGACGTACAAAATTCTGACTAAATCAGTCTATGACTCAGAGAATGGGGGGTCAAACCGGCATTCGAAAGGCAGGAGAACGATCAACTTTTCCTGCAAAGGAATGCCACATAACAGGTTTGACCGGATCAATTTGACAGGTCGTCCGGACCGGAGATGGCATTTACAGGGGCTGATCGGGGCCGGGACGGACAGGAAAATCCCGAAGATCGACTGATGTCACTTCTGTTTTGTGTTAAAATCTTTCTGCATTTCGATAGGAAGGACTTTCGGTTCCCCTGTCGATCTCTGGCGGAACCTCGCAGGTCACTGGCACTTCAGATGCACTGAATGTCGAATTCTCAGGTTCGGCGGTTTCCAGTTTTTGACCCTGTACTCGACATCTTCAACCTCTCCGACATCTATGCCGACATGTGATTATGAAACCCGCCTGGAATGTTCTCCGGAAGGGCTGTTCGATTTTCTGGCTCGTCCGAAAAACATCAGTCGAGTCACGAGCCCCGATCTGGGAATCTCATACAAGTCGGCTCCCGAGGTGTTGCATCCCGGTGCCCGACTGGATTTTCAGATCATCACGTTCGGACAGCTGATTAATTCGTCGCATGAGATTGCGGCATACGAACGTCCTAATCAGGTGGTCGAACAACAGGTCGTCGGTCCGATGAAATCCTGGGTACACCGTCGCGAGTTTGTCGCGAATGGTAACGGCGTGCTGCTGCGGGATGTGGTCGATTTCGTTCTGCCGGGCGGCCTGATCGGTCTGCTTCTCAGCGAGTCCAAGGTTCGCGATCATCTTGAAGATGGCTTCTATTATCGCGAGCAGCGACTGCTGGAACTCATCCAGGCCGGCGAGATCGTCTGAGAAAATCCTGCCGCTGGATATCACGTTAGACCGTTTTGCTTTTTGATCTGCCCGTTCTTGCGACGCGCTGCGGGGGCAGACGGTAAGAGCAAACTGCTTTAACGGCTGGCGGACGTGATGGCGTTCTCCGGGGTTTTCACATGCTCAGGTTGAAAACCCATCCCCATGATGCGGCCTCCGATGTGTCGCAATCGTGTGGAGAATGGTGATAGCAGCCATCTGACGGGATTGGAGAAGATCAGAGTTTGCCCGAAGCCCCGACGGGATGAGAACAGTCTGCGATGCAGAAAGGCCTGAAGTCGCTGTGTCTTGATGACAGCCGGTTCGCGATACCGTTGGACCTGCTCGAGATCAGCCAGAGAGACGGTTCCTGCAAGTAAAGGACCGGCCAGGTGATTGGCCGTTGCGACAGCATCCTGTATCGCGATGTTGACGCCGACGCCACCGGCAGGTGACATGGCATGTGCGGCATCCCCGATGAACAACATGCCGGGGATCTGCCATTTCTCCAGCCGATTCAACTGCACGGACAGAATCTTTACCTGTGACCAGTCTGTCAGTTCATTGAGTGACTGGCGCGAAAATCCTGCCAGCGAGCGAACCTCCTCCTGAAACGCCTCGAGGCCGCGTTGCTGAATCTCCGGGAACGTCCCTTTGCGAATCACCATTCCGCACTGAAAATAATCCAGACGGTCGAGGGTGATCAGCATTTTTCCATTGTTGATTCTTCCCAGAGATGGGGTGACCTGATCGACGTCATGTTTTGGCATTCGGAACCAGAGGACATCGATTGGGGCTCCGAACTCGCGGACCTTCAGGCCGGCAGGAGCCCGCAGACGTGAATTGCGTCCATCTGCCGCAATCGTCAGGTCGCAAGTGATCGAGAGTTCTGTTTCCCCTTGAAGCGCGCGAACTCCGACGACCTTACCATTTTGACGAATCAGGTCGACCGCTTCCGTTCCCAGCCGTAATTGAAACGTGGGATAGCTCCGGGCTGCATCCGCCAGGAAATTCAGGAAGTCCCACTGAGGAGCGATTGCCAGAAATTTGCAGTGGGTGGGGAGAGCACTGAAGTCTGGTCCGCAAATCGTTCGGCCGTTGATCTCTGCGAAAAGGGCCGAATACTCCTGATGAGGCAGCTGCAGGAACTTTTCTAACAGCCCGAGTTCATGCAGGACCTCGAGCGTCGAGGGATGAATCGTGTCCCCGCGAAAATCCCGGAAGAAGTCCTTGTGCTTTTCCAGAACAATGACCTGCACTCCGGCTCGTGCGAGCAGATAGCCGAGCATGATTCCTGCCGGGCCCCCTCCGACAATGCAGCAGGTTGTATGCAGTTCGCTCGCGGGTTCCATACGTCGGTTATCTTTCAGCTGGAGTCATCTCTGTCGGGTGTTGCATTGAGATGACGGCATTCTGCGGGGGCACACAGCGGAACTTATTTCTCGTACCGGATGGGACTCCAGTCTTTTGCAAGATCGCAAAGGATCTTGAGTTTCTCGGCAGAGTCGGCGGTGGCGACGATGCCGGGGATCCGGAGCATGTCGGCGCGATCGTCCATCCAGGTTTCTGAGAAATTGACCCGTTCCCCGTTGTGTACCCAGACCGAATCGCCGCCCAGTGAGCGGGCGAGATGCAGGGCGACAGGGAAGTCATAAATATTTGGGGTATGAATCAGTGAGCCACCGAAGGCTCCGGTCGCTATGAGCGGGTAAATGCTCCCTGGCATCTCATCCGGGGCATAACCATGCAGCCCGGCATCAGTCACGAGTCCTGCGTTGCGGACATCGTTCTTCTGGAAGCCGATCAGGTAGATCTTGTCTGAGTTAGGACGATTGCTGCGGTTGAAGTCCGGCAATTGCTCGAGGCACTGATTCGCAGGCATCGTCAGGTCATCCGGGCCGCTTTTCACGATCCCGTTGTGACAGAGTGTCCATGAGCCGGTGTCGCCATCTTCGGGGGCATAGACGAGTGAGAACAGGACGTCGTTCACGGTGCGCAGGTGCAGCATCACGGCATAGCCGTTGCCTGTTTTGTCCTTGAAGTACTTCGTGCCATCGATCGGGTCGAGCGCAATGACGTATTCGCTCTCGGAAGCAAACGCACCGAGATCACCGTTGGCTTCCTCGGCTTCGATTCGACATTGTCGCAGGAGCGGGCAGCGATCCCGCAGGCCGGCGATGACCAGTTCCTGAACAGTGAGATCGGCCAGTGTCAGGGCGTCAGTGTTGGAACTTCCGGAATGCTTGCCTTCCAGTGCGATGTTGAACGTCCGCATCCGTTTGGCGATCGCTCCGGACCAACGCAACAGATCCGGAGTCTCGCGGCGCAGTTCGTCAATCAATTGCTGTTCATTCAGAGCCATGGCAGGCGTTCTCCACGTATTCAATCACTCGAGTTGCGACATCAATGCCTGTGGTCGCCTGGAAGGCTTTCCAACCAGGAACGGCATTCGCCTCAATGACCATACAGCTTTGTTGCGGATCCGTCTGACGGGGATCGTACATTAGATCGATCCCTGCGAAACAGGCTCCGACCGCTTCTGCTGCCTGAAGTGCGAGAGATGATTCCGCCGAATTGACCTCATACGCTTCCGCAAGTCCGTCGCGGGCAACATTCGTGCGGAAATCACTGGGATGCCGTCGACGAAATGCCCCGACGACCTGCCCGTCAAGAACCAGCACCCGCAAGTCCGATCCGTCGTGAGGAATGAATTCCTGCAGGTAGAGAACCGATTGTGTTCGCTCAAGAGTTCGAAAAGTGCGGAAGGCGAGATCTGGGTCGGAAACTCGAAGAATCCCGCGTCCTTCGGAGCCGAAAAGCGGTTTGACGACGACGTCGCCCCCCAGTCGGGCGAAGGCCTCACAGGCATCGTCGGCGGTTTCACAAACGATGGTCCGCGGCGTCGGAAGTCCAGCCGCGGCCAGCTTGGCACTCGTGAGAAATTTGTCGACGGCAGTTTCAATCGCCTTCGGGGAATTCAGAATCAGCACACCCTGCGATTGCAGTCGCTGCAGGACATCCATCCGGTAGACAACCTGCTCGAGCGAACCGGGTGGCATCGTCCGGACAAGCAGGGCGTCGAATTGATGCAGGGCTTCGCCTTGTGAGGAGACCTTCGTCTGGATGTCCCCAATCGTGGCGGCGAGCGTCCGAAAATCCACGCAAATGGTCCGGTGCCCACGGTCTGTGGCAACTCGCTGCAGTTCGCGGACGTACCACCCATCCGGATTTCCGAGAATGCCGAAGTTCATGAGGAGGCCAGCGTCCTGTGCCTGGAGTCAGATTCCTCTTCGGCAGTCATCCCGGCGAGAAAAGAAAACTGATACGATGCGGAGGTCGACGTTCCAGCTGCCACTGACTTGTGAATTTGAGCAGATGATTCTCGAAGGGATTTGCACCACTCGAAACGCTGACGGTTCGATCAATATCGCTCCGATGGGACCGATTGTCGATCCTGACCAGACGACTTTTCATTTTCGTCCTTATCAAACGTCGACGACCTATTCCAATCTGAAACGGACTGGCTGCGGCGTCTTTCATGTGACCGACGAAGTCGAGCTGATCGCCCAGGCGGCAGTCGGCAGGATCGCCGAGACGCCCGATTTTCTTCCTCCGAAAATCGTTGATGGGGCCGTTCTCGCGGGAGCCTGCCGTTGGTACGAATTTCAGGTCACGCAAATTGACGATTCGCAGCCTCGCACCGAGATTTCGACTGAGATTGTTCATGTCGGCCGTCTCCGGGATTTCTGGGGCTTCAATCGGGCGAAACACGCCGTGTTGGAAGCGGCAATTCTTGCGACTCGTCGACATTTAATCCCCGCGGAGCAAATTGAATCACAATTCGCGCACTTGAAAGTTGCAGTTGAGAAAACTGCAGGACCTTCCGAGCTGAGGGCCTTTGAATTTCTGGAGCGGTATTTCCGCAGTAACCCGGACGTTCAATGAGAAGCGGAGCCCGTTTTTTGAATCCAACTCTATTGAATCTTGAGAGCCGGTGACGCGCGCGATAAGTTGCTCTTGCCATTCGTAAGCCGGACCTTTGCTGATACGTGATTGAACCATGAAAAAGATTCAGAAGCTGCTTGTCGCCAACCGCAGTGAGATCGCGATCCGCGTTTTTCGGACCGCCTCTGAACTCGATATTCGCACGGTAGCCATCTACGCGTACGAGGACCGGTTCGCGCTTCACCGCTTTAAAGCCGACGAGGCCTATCAGGTCGGAAAACCGGGAGAACCGATTCGGTCGTACCTCGATATCCCGTCCATCATTGCGGTCGCCAAAGAAGTCGGTGTCGATGCAATCCATCCAGGATACGGCTTTCTTTCCGAGAAGCCTGAATTCGCCGCGGCCTGCGAAGCAGCGGGGATCACCTTTGTCGGTCCCAGCGTCAGTCTGCTGCAGAATCTGGGCGATAAGACTGCGGCCCGACGCATCGCGATTCAGGCACAGGTCCCTGTCCTCGCCGGAACAGAAAATCCGCTGAAGGACGCGCAGGAAGGGTTAGAACTGGCTGGAAAGCTGGGCTATCCGGTCATCCTTAAAGCTGCTCACGGGGGCGGTGGACGCGGGATGCGTGTCGTCCTGTCAGAGGACCAGCTGGCTGCGTCGTATGAAGCGGCCCGGCAGGAGTCTTTAGTCGCCTTCGGCAGTCCTGACATCTTCATTGAGAAGTACATCCCGCGAGCACGCCATATCGAAGTGCAGCTGCTCGGGGATCAGCATGGAAATCTGGTTCACCTGTTCGAACGTGACTGCTCGGTGCAGCGTCGCCATCAGAAGGTGGTCGAAATTGCTCCTGCCGTGAATCTGCCGGAAGCCGTTCGCGATGAGATCTGCGCTGCGGCAGTGAAAATCGGGAGTCAGGTCAACTATTCCAACGCTGGAACCGTGGAGTTCCTGTTGGATACAGATACTCAGAAGTTCTACTTCATTGAAGTCAATCCGCGAATTCAGGTCGAACACACGGTGACCGAAGAAGTCACCGGGATCGATGTTGTGCGGTCTCAGTTGCTGGTGGCTCAGGGAGCTCGACTCGATGATCCTGAGATCGGCATCGCCTCTCAGGATAGCATCAAGGTCACTGGTTTTGCTCTGCAGTGCCGGGTGACAACAGAAGACCCCGCGAACAACTTCGTTCCAGATTACGGCCGAATTGCTCACTATCGCTCGGCGAGCGGGATGGGGATTCGACTGGATGCAGGAACAGCGTTCTCCGGTGCTTTCGTCCACCCGTACTATGACTCTCTGATGGTCAAGGTCACGGCCCGGGGACGGCGCTTTGAAGAAGCTGCCACTCGCATGGAACGGTGTCTGCGTGAATTCCGTGTCCGCGGCGTGAAGACCAACATTCCGTTCCTGCTGAACGTGTTGAATCACCCTGACTTCCTCGCCGGGCGCTGTACGACGACGTTCATCGACAACACCAAATCGCTGTTCGATTTCCCGGCCCGACAGGATCGCGCAACCCGCATTCTGAAGTCGATCGGCGAAACAATTGTGAACGGCAATCCGCTGGTGAAGGGGCGTCCGGTCGCCATTCGACGCACGCCTGCTCCGGTCCCGCCATATGACCGGACCGGCGTTCGACCGCAGGGAACCCGTGACATCTTCAAGGAACTGGGAGCCGAGAAGTTCTCAAAGTGGATTCTGGAGCAGAAGCGACTGCTGATCACGGATACAACTTTCCGGGATGCCCATCAGTCACTTCATGCGACACGGTTCCGTACCTATGACATGCTCAACATCGCGGAAGCCTATTCCTTCCTGCTGCCAGAGCTGTTCTCGCTGGAAATGTGGGGCGGAGCGACCTTCGATACCTCCATGCGGTTCCTCAAGGAATGCCCTTGGGACCGACTGACCCAGATGCGTGAGAAGTGCCCGAATATCCTGTTTCAGATGCTGCTGCGTGCGAGCAGTGCCGTCGGCTATTCCAACTTCCCGGACAATCTGGTGAAGGCTTTTGTGAAGGAAGCCGCTGCCGCTGGAATCGATGTCTTCCGTGTGTTCGACGCCTTGAACTGGGCCGACAACATGAAGGTCGCCATGGAGGCCGTCTGTGAATCCGGAGCCATCTGCGAAGCCGCGATCTGCTATTCCGGGGACCTGCTCAATCCGTCGCGCAGCAAGTACGACCTCAAGTACTATGTCTCGCTTGCCAAGGAACTGGAGAAGGCCGGGGCTCACGTTCTCGCCATCAAGGACATGGCAGGTCTGTGCAAGCCGGAAGCGGCCGAGCTGCTGGTCAGCACCCTGAAGCAGGAAGTCGGTCTGCCGATCCACTTCCATACCCACGACACCGCTGGCATTCAGGCCGCGTCACTGCTGCTCGCTTCGAAAGCCGGTGTCGATGTTGTCGATGCGGCGATGGCTCCGATGTCAGGCGGCACCTCGCAAGTGAATCTCAATACTCTCTGCGAGTCCCTGCATTATCAGCCGCGTGATACGAAGCTCGACACGCACCGACTCGATGAGATGGCCGACTACTGGCGCGCGGTCCGGGAGTTCTATCTTCCATTCGAAAGCGTTGTGCTGCCGGGAACTGCTGATCTTTATAACCACGAGATGCCCGGCGGGCAGTACACGAATTTGTTTGAACAGGCTCGTGCTCTGGGAATGGCAGAACGGTGGAGCGAGATCTGTCAGGCCTATGCTGACGTGAACCGGATGTTCGGCGACATCGTGAAGGTGACTCCGACCTCGAAAGCGGTCGGAGACATGGCCCTGTTCATGGTGGCCAATGAGCTGACCCCGGATGACTTGCTGGCGAGCGATCGCGAACTGGCGTTTCCGGAATCCGTAATTGATCTGATCAGCGGAGCGATGGGGCAGCCTCCCGGTGGATTCCCTGAGGCTGTTCAGAAGAGGATTCTCAAGGACCGCAAACCGTTCGAAGGCCGTCCAGGAGAAACATTGCCTCCGGTCGATTTCAAAGCGGCCGCACAGAAGATGGTCTCGTTCCTCGGCCGTGAGCCAAGCACGCGAGAACTCCTGAGCTGGGTGATGTACCCCGGTGTCTTCAAGGATTATGCCCAGCACGTGAAGGAATACGGTGATACGAGCGTCCTGCCGACGCCGATCTTCTTCTTCGGAATGCAGTCTGGCGAAGAATTCGCTGCCGAGATCGAACCCGGAAAGACGCTGTTCATCAAGTTCCTTGCGACTGGTAGCCCGCACCCGGACGGAACCCGAACGGTCTTCTTCGAACTGAACGGACAGCCCCGAGATGTGACTCTTGATGATCGCTCGGTAGAATCGACCGTGCAGAAGAACATCAAGGCAGATGCGACCAACTCGACACACATCCCGGCCAGCATGCCGGGGATGGTCGTCAGCGTTGCCGTTCAGGTCGGCGACAAGGTGAAGAAAGGTCAGAAGCTGCTGGTCGTGGAAGCAATGAAGATGCAGACCACGCTCAATGCGGACCGAGACGGAACGATCGGGCAGCTGCTTGTGAAGGCCGGCACTCAGGTCTCGACCGGCGATCTCCTGCTGACGATCGAGTAGTGTCGTCCCCGCGACTGAAATGGTTGAATAAAAAAGTCCCCGGCCTGTGCAGTCAGACCGGGGACTTTTTTCGTTTCGTCAGAGAGCCCCAGCCTACTTTGTGCTGGCTCGAGACTGGAGATTCGTCCCCTTCTGGGTATTCCATTCCTCTGGCAGTTCATAGGGAAGTGCCTTCAGGAATTCGACAAGATCTGCGATCTGCGTGGGACTCAGATGACTGATCTTGCCATGCAGATCTTTTGGATTGGTCTTTGTCAGAACCTCTTCCAGAGTCGCTGCCGTTCCGTCATGCAAATAAGGAGCTGTTCGGTAGATTCCAAGCAGAGTCGGCGTGTCGTAGCTCGTTCCGATCAACTCGGTCTTATCATCCTTTCCTGTGCCGACATCGTGCATTTTGTTGTCGGTGTAGACCGAGCCGGAATGGCACGTCGCGCAACCGACGGTCGCTGAGAAGAAAAGTTCCTTGCCCCGTTTCGCGCTCTCTGACAATCCCTGCTTCGAGAAAGGACTCAGTTTGAACGGGTGCGAGTTCGCGTACTCGGCAATCGCATCGAGTTCCTTCGATAACCCTGCGTTGGGTTTTCCGAGGGGATCGTTCACTGCTCCGCGAATGAGTCCCCGACCCTGCATCAAGGGGGAACGCAGGGTGTGTTCGAAGTCCTGAACCTCATCGCGATCCGCTGACCAGTGAATCGGATGGGTCAGCCGCATGCCGAAGAGAGACTGTGTGTTTCGCAGGCCTTCCGGCTGCTGCCAGGTGCGTCCGTCCGCGTCGCCATCGGGATGACAGCTGGAGCAAGAGATCCATTTTCGTCGGGTCATCGGAGGATTGGCTGTATAGAACAGTTTCTTTCCTAGCAGGGCTGTCGGGGTCCCCGGCCAGCTCGTGACCTTCATTTCTCTTGTTCGCTTCAGTGTCTTTGAATCGAACTCGTCGACGGTGAAATCGAGTGCGTTATAGACGTAGAAGTGCTTTCCGTCTGGAGAGCATCTCACCGCGCGTGGATTGGCCCCTGTTCTCAGGACCGCCCGATAGGAGACTTCGTGATAGTCATCATCCAGCACGTCGCAGACGAACATGTCATCGGTGCCGGAGAAGACGATGTAGAGTTGCTTGGAGTCGGGCGACAGGGCGACTTCCCAGGGATTTGCAACGACGTAGACACTGTTGAAGGAGTCCATCTGCACCCGCTTTCGGCGTTTTCCTTCTCCCTTGGGCGTGTCGACGATCCCCAGGTATGGGAAGATGGAACCTTCGCCGTGGTGAGCATGTGTCACTGACTGCTGAAGTGGGAGATAGGCTTTGCCTCGAGTGGGATGAACCAGGATCTGTCGGGCGAGATTGTCCTGTGGAGGACCGCGCCATTCATCAATGACCGAGAGTGAACTCGGATCAACACACTTCACGACGCCCGTCAGATACTCGGTGACCAGCAACCGATTGTCAGGCGTGATCGCGAGCCCTCGTAGAAACTGGCCGACGTTTTCGCTCTTCAGAACCTTCCCCGCCTGCGGGTCGATCTCCACGATCTGGCCAGGGAACTCAAGAGTCGCCCAGACTCGGGTTCCTTCCGGGTTGCTAATGACGGAATACGGTTCATCGAAGACGTCGACGGTCGTCAGGACAGTCCCCTGATCGGCGTCGATCAGTCGGATGACGTCATCACCATAGACCGCGACCGCGAGTTGATGAGAAGGTCCGAGGAAGGTGACCCCTTCTGGATGAGAGCCGACTTTGATCTCATGCAGCACCTGACCTGACTTGAGGTTCACGATCGTGACGGTGCCGCTGTCGCGATTCGAACAGGCCATCAGCTGACCGTCTGTGGAGAGATCCATCAGGCTGTTCGAACTGCCTGCAAAGAGCGGTGAGACAGCGAGCAGTGAGGCCCCGAACGGTGAGGCCGTCAGCAGGAGGGCCCAGAGCAATACCCAGAAATGGCCCGGGAAGTGGCAAGACCGGGTCAGTCGCAAAGCGAGCATAGGTTCCCCTGTTCATCCCTGATTCGATGATCGTGATTGCAGAGCGAGATGCATCTTCCAGCGCCAAGGCGCGAGGAAAAACGCCTCGTCAGTTTACCGGCAGCAGTCGCCGGAGAACATCCGAGACCGTGGGAAACGTCGCCGAGATGAGGGGACGGAGCGGCAGCGGGACATCGTCCCAGCGATTGATCGAGTCGCGGGTGTGGATGCCGTCGACCGCAGTCTGAATCAGAATGTCGGGCTGAAACGCGATGTCGCCAGCCGTCTCTCCGATCGGTTCGATGAGAATTGTGGGAACGGTTGCCAGCGACCGTCGTGCCGCTGCGCTCAGGTTTTTGAGACTGCTGCTGCCAAGAATGACTGCACAGTCCGCTTCTCCATTTTCCAGCAAGTCGCTCGCGGACTTCCTTTCGTGGAGTGCTGCTGGCGCCCCTGACTGAAAACTGACAACCCCTGCAAAACCCGTCTGCCAGGCCAGCACGCTCTCGGCACTCGGCTTTCCCAATGGTCGCACTGCGAAACGGGTGTGAGAACAGAGATCGTCAACGAGTTGAACCAGCGTTCCCAGCACGCGATCGGGGAGCGGTCCCTGCAGCAGTGATTCTCCGCAGAGAGCGACACCGTAATGACATTGCTTGAGTCGTTGAGCGAGGGACTGCAGTCGAGAGATGTTGACTCCCACGGGCGTCTGCGGAATGACATCAGGGCGACGGGTCAGCATTCGCAGTGCCAGCAGTGTTTCCAGTTGCGAGGCAGCCGGGACCTGAATGAATTCACTCGCTAGTTCTGCGGTGGCGGTCCGCTGGGTGTCGACCACGATCACCGAGCGAGACGCATTCACTTTCAGTCGCTGCAGAAGGCGGGGGTGAGTTTTGACAGGATCAGCCCCCCAGATCAGGATGAGATCGGCGCGATTCTTAATCTCTCCCAAACTACAGGTGGAAAGGCCGGTTCGTTGCAGGGCAGAGAGTGTGGCCCGTGACAGGGGACCGGTTCCGGAATCAATCACCCCGCGCCAGCGTTCAGCGAAGAGGATCGCCGCTCGATGGCTGTTAGTGCCCATTCCAGACATGCCGAAGACAAGGGGGGCACGGCTTTCCTGCAGCACCCGATGTGCGGCCTGCACAGCCTCTTCGTATGAACTTTTCTGATCTCCGACTTTCGCCGGTGGCCCGCTGAAATCATTCACAGCCTGATAACGTTCCGCCGCAGACGGACAGAGATCCGATTGAGGAATCAGCTTGCCGTCCTGAACCAGAAGGGTCAGGTCGTCACACAGGCAGGCGCAGAAAGGAGAGACGACGTCAGACAGCAACATGGACGACTTCACGAGAGGATGCTGACGATGACTGGGAGCGGTTCGACGAATCGCTTCCCTGTCCACTCTCGGCAATCATAAAGGATTCTGCCGGTCACGAGGAACGTGATTCGACCAGAAAATGAATGATTGCCCGACAGAAGGCCGGCAGGTCATCAGGCTTGCGGCTGCTGATGAAGTGACGATCGACAACCACTGCCTTGTCTTCCCAGAGAGCGCCGGCGTTCTCAAGATCATCCTTGATGCCCGGCGATCCGGTGACTCGCACTCCCCCATAGACCTTCGCTGAAATCGGGATCCAGCCCCCGTGGCAGATCGCTGCGACCAGCATTTCCCTTTCCGCGAAGCCGGCGACAAGTTCCAGCACCTTTGGGTCACGGCGGAGCTTGTCTGGCATAAATCCGCCGGGGCAGATCACGCCATGAAAATCTTCCACTTCCATGTCGGCGATGGCCGCGTCGGAGACACATGGATACCCATGCTTTCCTGCATACTTTTCGCCAGCCTTTTGACCGGCGATGGTGACGTGGGCACCTGCTTCTTCAAGTCGAAGTTTCGGATACCAGAGTTCGAGGTCTTCGTAGATATCACCGACGAAGCAGAGAAGCCGCAGGCCGTCGAGAGGAAGTTTTGCCATGGTGGGGGCTCCTTTCAGGTGCTTCATTGCCCGGGACATCAATCTGCATGTGTCTCCGTGGGAAATCGGGTAAGATTTCACCATAAGGCCTAATGGCTGCGACACAAGTCATTCAAGCAGGGAAATTTGGGAGAGATGCGAGTGAAGATTTATGTGAACGGGGAATCACGCGAAATTCCGGCAGAGAGCACCGTTGCAGATCTGCTGCGGCAGTTGAAGCTCGACCCCCGTTTCCTTGCAGTTGAACGAAACCGGGAACTGGTTCCTCGGACGCGTCATCACGAGACGGTTCTTCAGGCAGATGACGTGATTGAAGTGGTCACGCTCGTCGGCGGCGGCTGAGCCGTCCGTTATAGAATGCGGTTCGTCAGACGGGGCCCGTCCTCAGCAGGTCGGGCGACTCAGAGTGTTTTCAGATACTCAAGAACCGCCTGCTTTTCTTCCTCGGTGAGCACGTCAGGGAAGTTGTGACCGCTTGACGATTTTCCGAACTGTTTCGTGTCGAAATATTCCCGCCGATCATGCGGCGAGTTGACTGACTCAGGAATGCTCTCGAGTTCCTCAACGACCAAGCCACCACGTTTCTGATCATATACATTGGTGTCGGTTCTGCGCCAGACTTTGGGGCGGGACTTGCTGTCGAGTACCTGAGCCAGCGTAGGAACTGATCCGTTGTGAAAATACGGTGCGGAGGCCCAGACTCCATCGAGCGGAGGGGCGAGATATCCATCACGTTCATGAATAGTTTCATGCTTGCCATAGTCGGCGAACCATGACTGTCCATACATCTGACGATCCACCGGACGAATCGCGTTGAATCGCACTGGATCTGTCTTCACTTCCTTTAATGCGACCACTCGATTCGGGAACTCCCCCTGTAAACCATAGGTTCCGTGACATTCGGCGCAGTTGCGTTCGAACAGGACTCGGCCGCGTTCGGACAGTTCCGAGTCAATCGGAAATGGATACTTGGGGGGCTCAAGGGTC
Source organism: Planctomycetota bacterium (assembly GCA_023417655.1). Lineage (GTDB taxonomy): Bacteria > Planctomycetota > Planctomycetia > Planctomycetales > Planctomycetaceae > Planctomicrobium. The sequence goes on from JAEZFD010000062.1 coordinate 201,213, forward strand.
TCCAGATATTCCGCGATCTTCTCGAAGTCGGATTCCCATTCGCGGAATTTCTCAGGGCCGTTGCTGCGAACCAGAGCAAACTGCATCAACGGACGAGGTCCTTTATGTGCATAGGCCTCCGCGTAGAGATGTGTCTTCTTCTTGAAGTACCACCACGGAGGAGCATCCATGTCGTGGTGAATCATGCGAGGCGGCAGGAGCGGGATCCGGAGATTGAGATCTGCGTCCCGCAGTGCCATCAGTCCGACGCCGAACATCACGGCATTGGTGGTTCCCCGATTGGTGCTCAGCGGGATTGTGAAAGCGGCCTTCTCCATCCGAGTGAGCAACTTCGTCGGAAGATGGCGTTCTTTCACCGCTCGCATTTCTTCTGCGAATGACTGCAGAGCGAATTGATTGTTCGGGGATCCTGGGATGACCTGTCCAAGGACACTCCCCCCATGACAGGCGAGACAGTTCATCGTCCATCGGCCTTTGTCGTCCACAACATACTGCAACGGCTTGAAATTCTCCGTCGTCATGGATTCGCCGGGGCGGGGAGTCAGTCCATAACGCTCGAAGGCCATCCGACGACGTTCGACAGGTGTCGCTTTTTCGGCTTGAGATCGCAGCGGCTCAGGCCAGACCTGCCAGATTTCGGCGAAGGCGACCTCATCGAAGTCGGCCCCAAGATAGGGCTTGTTGATCAGCAACTCATAGCCGGGGTGCGTGTCGTTAGCGACGACGGTGCGAACTGGCGAAACTGCAGTCCAGAGGAGGAGAAGGCAAGGGAGTGATCGTCGCCACATAATTCACACCGGCATGGGACGCAGAGTACTTCGGTTCCGACACAAAGAGGCTCAGGGAATCTACCTGCGTTGGCTTGAAAAGGTTTCACTGCAGTCAGAGTTCTCGGTGATGACGTTCAGTGATGACGTTCAGTGATGACGTTCAGTGACGACGTTCAGTGACGACGTTCAGTGAGAATGTTCGAGAGGTGATGTTCGATATCCGGTGAGGGTGCTCTGCGAAGCAGCAGTGTTGAGATCGCTGGGTGACTGGATACCGACTGAGTTCGATCGAAGCTGGCTTTATCGGACTGGGGCCATATTTCCAGTGATTTTCACTTTCAGCTTACCATTCACTCTCGCGGAGGATGGCAAATTGACCTTCAGGAACAGGGGGCCGGTTTCCGTTGGAACGAACTCTCGTTGGGTTCCGATGGCGACTACTTTCGGCTCGTCTTTCCCCTTCTGGTTCCCTCGCTTCGAGGACATTTCGACTCGTCCCACGACCGCCATGAGCGCCCCCACTGGAACACCTTCGACGACGTCGGTCATCACTTCCTGAGTTGGATACCCTGCCGGTCCGATGGCATCTGTGAGAGAAACCCGAAAGCTGCCATCGGCTTCAATACGGACCGGTTTGTCTTTCATCACCATGATGCCAGTAGAAGCCCAACCGGTGCTGGTATCGAAGTCGATCGTCTGGACGTTCTCGTTGAATACCGCCTCTTCGAGTGTCTTGATTCGAGACTTCACGATTTCGGCGTCCGGCTTCAGCTTCAGAATGCTTTTCAGCATCTCACTGGCTTTCTCCCGGTTGCCTGATTCTTCGTACTTCGTGGCGAGGTCGGCCATCGAAGCGAAGTAATCGTTCATCGCCTTTTCCGCCTGCTGATCCAGCGTCTTGGAATTGGCAGGGGGAGCGGGGCGACGATTTGCCTGCGCATGAGCCTCGCCTTCGTTGAATGCTCCCCAGGCAACCGCGTACCCGAGAACCGTAATGCCCAACCGACGCTGGACGCGGAGACTGAGGCCTGCATTCATTGAGTCACTCCACTGGTCAATTTCAGATCGAAGCGGGTGCCACTGTTGCAGCGTGACCCGCTCAGCCCATTCCGATCAGACTTTTTGCAACATTATAATAGATCACCACCCCCAGCATGTCACTCAATGCCGCAATCAGCGGGTTCGACATAAATGCGGGATCGAGGCCGAGACGTTTCAACACCATCGGCAGCATGGCGCCGGCAATCGTGCCTACGGTGACGACCATCCAGACGGTTGAGGCCACCACGATGGCGGGTTGCAGGCCCACCATAAATCTCGCCACAGTGAATGAAAGCAGGGCCATCACCATCCCCTGAAGGAAGCCAATGCGTCCTTCCCGCCAGGCAATCCAACCGACGCGGCCGTGGGTTTCATCCAGTGCGAGTGCACGAATAACGAGTGTGGCCGACTGGGACCCAGCATTCCCACCGCTCGCGAGAACCATCGGCAGAAAGAAAACCATCCAGGTTGTATCTCCGGCCTGCTCAAAGAACTGCAGGACGTGAGCGGTCAGTGAAGCGGCTCCCAGCAGGATCACCAGCCACATGCCACGTTTCCAGGTCAACTCCAGAAACGGAGTATTTACGTATCCGTCATCGAGAGGTTGCACCCCGGCAGCGAGATAGGCATCTTCAGTAGCCTCTTCCTGCAGAACCTCGGCCGCGTCGTCGTGAGTCACGATTCCGACGAGACGGTTCTGGTCATCCACAACGGGGATCGCGATGAACGAATAGCGGGCGATCTCGTTCGCAACAAACTCCTGATCGTCATCCACTTTGACGGAGATCACGTCACGTTGCATGATGTCGGAGATACGAGCCGACGGTTTTGCCTGAATCAGCTGTCGCAGAGTCAGGAATCCGATCAGGTGCCGGACTTCATCAATGATGTAAATGTAGTAAATCGTCTCTCGAGTCGGCGCTTGCAATCGCAGCCGTTCGAGTGCTTCGTGAACGGTGATGTCTGACGGGAGTGATGCGTACTCCGTCGTCATGATCGACCCGGCACTATACTCCGGGTAAGAGAGCAGCTTACGAATGTCAGCCCGTTCCGCCTGCGCGACGTATCGCAACAGTCGTTCAACGTGCTCAGGGTCCATTCGCTCGAGAAGGTCGACCCGGTCGTCGGCCGACATCTCTTCGATCACCCGGGAGAAACGTTCCGGTTCAATCGAGTCGACAATCGCTTCCTGAGCAGGAAGGGAGAGATAAGAGAAGATCTCGGCCTGCCGTTGCGGCGGGCTATGCGACATCACCTCCCAGGCCTGCACTGGGTCCAGCCCTTCAATGACCTCTGCAACAACAGCAGGGATCAGAGCCTGGCAAAACTCACGCAGCCCGGCTTCGTCATGCTCAGCCAGCATGAGTTGCAGATCAGGCAGAAGCAATGAGTGATAAATCGAATTCGGCATGCACCATCTGCCTGTCGCACCGGATTAACAAGTCGTCAAGGATAGCAGGCTGATGCATATCTCGCGAACCGCGAAATTTCTGGATTCTCGTTCCGGACAATTCCGGGGGCGGCATCCCGGCATCAAGAAATCTTGATGGCTCTTTTGATCCCTCAGTCGCGGAACTGTAATGAGCGGCTACAATCCGGGAATGGCGGAGACTCAGTCGAAATTCAATTGCATCGCAATCATCGGAGTTGGACTCATCGGTGGCTCGGTGGCGCTGGCCGCACGCAGATGGGGAGCGGCGGATCGAGTCATTGGATATGGCCGAAACCAGGACCGCCTTGCTGCTGCCCAGAAAGCGGGGGTGATCGACGGGGCAGTGACTTCGCTCGCTGAACTCGATTCCGCGGATCTGGTGATTGTCTGCACTCCTGTGGATCGGATCGCCGGAGACGTGCTGCAGGTTCTCTCGGAAGTCAACCGCCCGGAACAGATCATCACAGACGTCGGCAGCGTCAAACATCAGATTCTGCAAGAGATCGAGCTCAGTTCACCCGGTGCGAACTTCGTGGGGTCGCATCCCCTGGCGGGTTCGCATCATACCGGATTCGAACATGCCAGCCCTGATCTTTTTCAAGGGCGACGTTGCGTTCTGACTCCCACCACCGATCGACTCAATGATCCTGCAACGCTTCGGGTTCGTGAGTTCTGGGAGCGGATTGGAATGCAGGTCAATGTGATGCCGTCTGATCTCCATGATCAGATTCTTGCATCGACCAGTCACCTCCCACACCTCGCGGCCTCTGTTGTCGCAGGAATTGTATCGCCGGAACATCTCGAATTCGCTGCAACCGGCTATCGAGATACGACGCGGGTGGCCGCAGGTGATCCGGAACTCTGGGCCGCCATCATGACGATGAATGCGCCGGCCATGGTCGAGGGGATCGATCAGATGATTTCCCTGTTCAGCCGGTATCGTGACTTGATCGCAGCCGGTCGCCAACGGGATCTTGTTCCGCTGCTGGAAGAGGCGCGGGGCCGACGATTGCGTTATCGAGACGATGCACTGCATTTGGACGATGGAAGTTAACCTCGTTCGATTGCCGGCAGTGGCGTCTCACTTTCGACAGAACAGCTGACGACAAAACAACTGAATGTTCCCGTGGGGTAGTTTTCATGAGATTGCGACGTCTTGGAAGCTCAGAGTTTCGTGTCTCTCCGGTCGCCATGGGATGTTGGCCGATCGCTGGTGTGACCAGCGTTAATGTGACAGAGCAAGACAGTCTGCGAACTCTCCATGCGGCGTTTGATGCAGGCATCAACTTCTTCGATACGGCCTATATCTATGGCTATGAGGGAGAGAGCGAACGACTGATCGGGGAAGCATTGCGGGGACATCGCGATCAGATTGTCCTTGCCACCAAATGCGGCTTGCACTGGGACCCCGAGCGGAAGCAGGCGCGTGACGCCCGGCCAGAGACGATCTTTCGGGAATGTGACGAATCGCTTCGAAGGCTGCGGACCGACCGCATCGATCTGTATTACCTACATGCGAGTGACCCCAATGTCCCCGTCGCTGAGTCGGCCGGGGCGATGCTGGAGCTGCAGCAGGCAGGAAAGATTCGGTCCGTCGGGGTTTCAAACTTCACCTCTCTGGAGGAGTATGAGGTCTTTCATGGAGTCTGCACGATTGTCGCGGTTCAACCTCCTTACAACATGCTGCAGCGGGAGATTGAAGCGGATCTGATTCCGTGGTGCATTGAGCATGGGATCTCCGCCGTCGTCTACTGGCCGTTGATGAAGGGCTTTCTTGCCGGGAAAATTGCGAGAGACCATGTCTGGCACCCTCGTGACGGGCGACAGAAATATCCCGTCTTCGTGGGGGAGGAATGGGAACGGACACATGAATTCGTGGACAAGCTGCGAGTGATCGCGACTGCTGCAGGAATCACAGTCGCTCAGCTCGTGATCGCATGGACGATTCAACGACCGGGAATCACTGCCGCCCTGTGCGGAGCGAAGCGGCCGGAACAGATCCGCGAAACCGCTCTCGCCATGAGCGTGCAGCTGACGCAGGAGCAGGTCGACCAGTGTCAGGCCGCCATTGATGAGCGCGGCCCAGTCAGCACCCGACCTGCAGTTGCCGCCAGCGCACCTGCCCGTGATCAGAATTGAGCCTTGCCTGATCTCACTTATCTGATCTCACTTGTCTGATCTCAGTGGACGAAGGATCTTTCTTCGCCGCCTTCTCTTTGTCTCAGGGTTAATCGCATTCATGCAAGTGATCATCACCGCTGTTGGCCCTGACAACCGAGGACTCGCCGATCCGATTGTTCACGATGTCACGCAGTCCGGCGCGAACATTCATGAAATTCAGATGTACGACCGGGACACCGAACGCCTTTTCGCAATGCTGCTGCGAATGGAGTGGCCTGAAGATCGGGATCCTGAGGACCGGAATACAGTCGCGGACCTGCGAGCCCGAATGCGAAAAGTCGGGACAGAGAAGGGCCTGACGATTCGGGTCTGGTCTCGTGATGAGTATCGACGCAAACCTCGCATCGCGCTGTGTACGACGCACCGGCCGGAACCAGCGCTTGCGGTTCTCCGCGATATTCGGGACCGTCGGCTTGATGCCGAAGTCAGCGTTATCATCGGCAATCGTGAGTCATGCCGTGGTCTGGCCGAGCAGTTTGGAGTTGATTTCCACAACATTGGCGACAGCAGCGGGAACTCCGACGATACCCGAATGGTCGAGTTGTTCGACCAGTATGAAGTCGACTACGTGGTCCTCGCGAGGTACATGCGAATTCTTCCCCCGCGAACGTGCTGGGAGTTCGCCGGCGGACGAATCATCAATCTGCATCACGGACTCTTACCCTCATTCCCAGGGTTCCGGCCGTACCATGATGCTTACAGTCACCGTATGCTGACCTATGGAGCAACGGCACATTTCATTGTGCCGGAGCTTGATGCGGGAAATCAGATTGTTCAGCAATCAACGTTTACGGTTGCGCCGGGAACTCCACTGGAGGAAATCATCCGGATCGGAGAATCGGACAACGAGCCTCGATGTCTCTCCGAGGGCCTGCGGCGAGTGATTAATCGCGAAGTGGAACTGCATTTCCATCGCGTGGTGAAGACGGCGAATTGAGGCTCGTGCAACCACGAGCCCCAATTTCGAGTGACGTGTCTGGACTTATTCCCAGGCCTATCCGACCAGTCCGCGTCGACGGAGTTCCGAGACAACATCTTTCACAATTTGCGTGACATCTGGAGTGCCGTTCTTCGGCAGAGAGCCCGCTGATCCGCTCGTGATGTAACCCTGCTCGGAAAGAGCAGCCTGCAGTTTTCCACGCAGAGTTGCCAGTTCCGTTTTCTGCTTGTCCGACATCGGCTGGCGACCTTCGCCCATTGAGAAGCCTCGCAGCTCAACAGCTGCCCGGAACCCTTCTGGGAACTCGGAATTGTAGATCATGCTGTCGAACAGGTTCAGCAGCTGATATTGCAGCAGGCGAGCGGTATCAATCTGTCCGCCAACGGTTGCTTCATACAGTTTCTTGGTCAGTTCAGGCACCACGCCGCTGGCGGCGTTTGTTCCACCGTCGCAGCCCATCAGCAGCATCGGGACCAGTGCGGCGTCCCACCCGGTCAGGAAACTGAATTCAGGTCGGTTCGGACGGACAGCCTGAATCATTCTCATCATGTGCGGCAGGTCGCCGGAGGAGTCCTTGATGGCGACGATGCGCTCACATTCCTCGCTCAGCCGCTGCACGGTTGGGACGTCAATTGGGCTGGCAAAGAGTGGAATGTTGTACAATGTGACGTCGACAGGCGTGTTCAGCGCGATTTCCCGGAAGTACGCGTACACCGCTTCTGGCCCGAGCTTGTAATAGAAGGGGGCCACGATGGCGACGGCGCGAACACCGAGGTCGCTGTAGAATTCGCAAGCAGCGATTGTTTCGCGCACATTAGCTTCGGCGGCTCCCGCAAGGATGGGAACCCGTCCACGGACCTGATCGGCGATAATCACGGCGATCCGGCGACGTTCTTCACGCGTAAATCGCGTGAATTCGCCTGTGCTGCCGTTAGGGTAAAGTCCATGAACCCCTTTCTCGATCAGCCAGTCGATGTAGCGACGGAGTTCTCCTTCGTTGATCTCTCCCCGAGAATCCAATGGAACCAGATTCGGCGTGAAGATCCCCTGAAGTCGACTGGAAGGTGTCTTCGGCATTTTCGACGGCATGTGAAACCTGCAAACTGGCAAAAATTGACGATTTGGGGGCTGTTTCGGAAACTCCGGCTGTCGAATTTCCGACGGGACACTAGAATGACTCACAAATACTTTTCCGTCGAATAAAGAGATCGGGTTTTCCCGATTGTCTATCTCGCCAGAGTCGAACTTCCCTGCCAGTGCGGCGTATTGGAGTTGCGGTCGTGTCGGTTGAATCGATTCCGTTATCCGTTCAGAACCTCGCCTTTGTCGAAGAGCTCTACTCCCGATATCTCGAACAGCCGGGCAGTGTCTCGGCCGAGTGGCGACAATACTTCGACGGGATGAAAAATGGTGACTCCCGATTTACATCGGGATGGACACCGGAAAGCCCCTTCCCTCCACATAGTATCTTCGATCCGCCGTCGCGTCGCCCCGGGCTGAATCCGCCGGCGATTGCCAGTGCCGAAGCTCGACCGAGCCTGGACACTTCCGCGACGCAGGAGCGGATGGACCAGTTAATTCGAAACTATCGCGTCCGCGGTCATATTCTGGCCGCGGTCGATCCGTTAGGGAAGCAGCGTCCGAGCCCTCCGGAACTCGATCCGACATTCTACGGGTTCGAAGAAGCTGACCTCGATCGCGAGCTGACGACTGCCTGGGGGGTCGGCGGCAACGAGACTCGGACACTTCGTGGAATCATCAACTGGCTGAAACAGACCTACTGTCGGTCAATCGGTGCGCAGTTCATGCACATCGACAGCTTGCAGGTCCGGCTGTGGCTCGCTCAGCGGATGGAAGAGACCGCGAACCGCATTCATCTCGCCCGGCAGGACCAGCTGCGAATTCTGAAGCGACTGGCCGACGCAGTCGTGTTTGAAGAGTTCCTCGCCAGAAAGTTCGTGGGGGCCAAGAGCTTCTCGCTCGAAGGAGCGGAGAGTCTGATTCCACTGCTGGACATGGCGATCGACAAACTGGGGAACGAAGGAACCCAGGAAATCGTGATCGGGATGGCTCACCGCGGACGATTGAACGTCCTCGCGAACATCATGGGTAAAAGCCCGCGAGCGATCTTCCGTGAGTTCGATGATGCCGACGCTCAGTATCTGACTGGTCGCGGCGACGTGAAGTATCACCTCGGTTACAGCTGGGACTGGATCACCTCGAAAGAGAACAAGGTTCACCTGTCGTTGTGCTTCAATCCGTCTCACCTGGAGTTCGTGAATACCGTCGCCATGGGACGGACCCGGTCGAAGATGGACCGGTTCCAGGACTTCCGCCGCGAACACGGGGCCACTCTGCTGATTCACGGGGACGCCGCCTTCGCTGGAGAAGGGATCATTCAGGAAACCCTGAACCTGAGCGAACTGGAAGGCTACTCCGTCGGCGGGACGATTCACGTCATCGTGAACAACCAGATCGGATTCACGACATCTCCGGAAGAAGGTCGTTCGACCGCCTATGCGACTGACATCGCCAAAATGCTCCAGATTCCGATCTTCCATGTGAACGGCGAAGATCCGGAAGCGGTGGCGCAGGTACTCCATCTCGCACTCGACTTCCGCAAACGCTTCCAGCGTGATGCGGTCATCGACATGTACTGCTATCGTCGGCGTGGGCATAACGAAGGTGACGAACCTGCGTTCACCCAGCCTGTGATGTACAAAGAGATCCGCCAGCGTCCGAACGTCTACGCGGGTTATCTCGAGCGACTTGAGAATCTCGGGGAAGTGACCCGCGACGAGGCAGAAAAGCTAGTCGAAGAACGTCGTCAGAAGCTCGAGAACGAGCTGACCGAAGCACGTCGCGACGACTACATTCGTTGCGTTGAAAACTGGGGCGGAGTCTGGGCCGGTTACATCGGGGGCCCTGTCAGCCAGGCTGATAATCCGGAAACGAGTCTGCCGATTGAGCAATTGAGTGCCACTCTGACGAGTCTCACTCAGACGCCTGCCGGATTCGAACCCCATCCGAAAGCACAGCGTATTCTGGAACAGCGTCGGGCGATGGCCGAAGGGACCGAAGCGCTCGACTGGGGTGCGGCGGAATCGCTCGCCTTTGCGACGATCGTCAAAGAAGGTCGCCCGCTTCGCATCACCGGACAGGATGTGCGCCGCGGAACGTTCAGTCACCGGCACGCGTTCCTGTACGACGTCAACAACGGGCAGCCGTTGAATACGTTAGCCAGCATCGCAATTGATCCGAGCAAGGTCAGCATCTTCAATAGCCCGCTTTCTGAAGCAGGGGTGCTGGGATTTGAATACGGGTACAGTCTGGACTGTCCAGACGGGCTCGTGATCTGGGAAGCACAGTTCGGTGACTTCTGCAATGCCGCACAGGTGATCATCGACCAGTTCATCGCCAGTGCAGAAGATAAGTGGAATCGCCTGTCCGGTTTGACGATGTTGCTGCCGCACGGGTTCGAAGGTCAGGGACCTGAGCATTCCAGCGCCCGTCTGGAACGCTTCCTGACGTTGGCTGCTGAAGACAACATGCAAATTGTTCAGCCGACGACGCCGGCACAGATTTATCACCTGCTCCGCCGTCAGGTTCTCCGCCAGTGGAAAAAGCCACTGGTGGTGATGACGCCGAAGTCATTGCTGCGACATAAAGAATGTGTGTCGACGCTGGAAGAACTGGCAAATGGACACTTCCAGCGGTTCATTCCTGACCCTGAGTTCAAAGACTTCAAGGACGTCAAGCAGGTCCTGATGTGCTCCGGGAAGATCTATTATGACCTGATCGCCAAACGCCGTGAAGGCGGGTATCAGGGCGTGATGATCGTGCGGGTCGAAGAACTCTATCCATTCCCATCTCGGGCGCTGAAGAAGTTCTTCGCCGATCTGGATGACAGCATCCCGTTCTCATGGGTGCAGGACGAGCCTTCCAACATGGGAGCTTGGCCGTACATTCGTGCCCGATTCGGGGACAAGTTCCTGAAGCGATTCCATATTGAGCGGATCAGCCGACCTCGCAGTGCCAGCCCTGCAACCGGTTCGAACAAGTCGCACAGGCGCGAACAGGACCTGTTGCTGAGCGAAGCTTTCAGCAAGGCCAGCACCAATCAGGTCTTCAGCCCGCCGCCCGAAATCGTTCCTGCAGGAACATAAAGGCGAGCCGAAAGATAGCTCTTCAGAGCGAGCGTAAAACACGGGGTTCACCTGGTCATGCCAAGTGGACCCCGTTTGCGTTTGAATGATGCGAGAGAATGGTTCCCCGTGTCATTGTGGCCCCGGATCAGTGATCGCGAGACGATCCGGCAGCACGTTGCAGGCGATCGTTGAGTGCCCGACCGAGTCCCCTGTCAGGGAACCGATAAGCATAGATCTCGACGACGTCTGACTCATCGAGCCGCCGCAGCGCCGCAAAGAAACCTGCGGCTGCTTCTGGAAGAGAACCGGTCTGCGACAGCACTTCCACACGACCAAACTGTTCAGGGGATTCAATCGGCAAAAGCGACAGGAAGCCGTTGTGAGGTGATGCCGGAGGTTGTTCCTCTTCGGAAAGAATGTGCAACGGCTTTTGCGGGGCATAGTGCTGAGCCAGCAGTCCAGGTGAGACCTGTGGTGTTCGCTGGTCGAGAACAGTGGGAGCACGTCCGGACAGGGGGCCAATCACCGACTCAATATCTTCCACAGTGATTCCGCCCGGTCGCAACAGCCAGACATCTCCGTCAGGATCACAGTGAATTACAGTCGATTCGATTCCGACAGCGCATGGGCCGCCATCAAGGACAGCATCGATGTGGTCTCCCAGCTGATCCAGTACGTGTTGAGCCGTGGTTGGACTGATGCGGCCAAACAGATTGGCACTTGGAGCCGCGAGGGGAACTCCGGCTGCGCGAATCAGATCGCGAGCCAAGGGATGTCCCGGGACGCGAACAGCAACCGTCGGCAGGCCTGAGGTGACGAGATCAGGCACAAAGGGCTGCTTCGGAAGAATGAACGTCAGCGGACCCGGCCAGAAGTGGTCCATCAGCTTCGCCGCTTTCTCCGGGACAGAAGATGCGACTTCAGGCAACTGATCCCGATCTGCTAGATGAACAATCAGAGGGTCGAACTGTGGACGTTGCTTCGCTTCGAAGATCTTGACGACCGCGGCTGGATCCAGGGCATTGCCGCCAAGCCCATAGACTGTCTCGGTTGCGAATGCGACAAGACCTCCACGACGCAGAATTGCGGCGGCGGCAGAAACGTCGGTCAGTAGTTCAGCAGTCATGGAGACATGATTTCAAAAATGGAATCGGCTCATGGAAGCCGCGTTCAATCGTGGCTTAGTGAAGCCGCAGTCCGACCGGCAGGGCGTCTCCCAGAATCTGATTGGAAGTCTCTGCGGCAAGTGACCCTCCTTCGCGAATCAACGTGACGTAGTCATCTGGTCCGCCATGAGCCGAGATCCAGTTCGCCGCCCGTTCCCGATCCTCAGGCGACAGGTCCCTATAACGGTCGCCGGTCAGGCGGCTCATTTGCATCACCGCAAGGAAATGAAGTGACGTCGGGTTACGGCTGCGAGTCACCTCGCGAAGCCATTGGGAGACGACTTCCGCGTCGACGACTTCATTCAGGGGACCGTATACCGGATCACGGGCCCCGAGTCTCTGGAGTGCCCAAAGCAGTGCGGGCTCGAGGGCAGGGGAGTCGCCCTGTTCGAGCAGTTCGATCGCTCGCTGTCCGATCTCGTGTTTCCATGCAGATGGAAGTCGTTCGAGTGAGCCGAGCAGGCGCCATGACTCAGCACTTTCCTGCCCCGCCGGGACCCGCTTCCGTGCGGAACTTGATCGGGCGCGGCGCTGTTCTTCTCGAATGGAAGTCAGCAGAGGATTGGCAAGTGCTTGCTGCTGTCCTCCGGTCAGTCCCCCTGACAGCCTGCGCCAGAGCACTCCCCATTCATTGAGCATGGCAGGACCGGGGTGCAGCAATCGACCTCTCAGAAGTTTCCAGGTCTCCGCGACCCGCGAGTCATCGAGAGCGAGTCCATAGCCGGGACGCAGCGAAAATCCGAGCAGGTTGAGCCAGCGGGATTCGTGCTCGGCACTTTTCTTCCGTCCGCTCTCGAGCTGAATCAGTGTTTCCCAGAGCTGACGCAGAAACGCGGGCGGCCACTTCTCTCGGCTCAGATCCAATAGCGTCGAGATCCGTCGGACGACGCCGCCGGGACGTTCTTTCCCATTTGGGCCGAAGGTGTCGTGAAGTAACTGGCGGACCTCATTTACGGTCTCTTCGTCGAGGACACCAGCGGCTTCCCCTTCGCCGAGGTGTCCACTCTGATCTGTCTGTGTTGCCGCGCGGACGTCGAACTGGAGTTGCCATGATCGGGAGCCATCGACTTCGTGACACCACACCTGCATTGTGCCGATCTCTGTCAGGCGGGCCTGCAAGCGAACTCGGAGCGTGGCGGCCTGCTTCTCTTTCTTGAATCGCAGGACTGTCCGAATCGGAGGCAGTGGGGTCAGCTGCTCGCGTTCAATTGGGATCAGTGCACCTACGGGATCGGTCAGCCGCAGGCTGGAGTGGAACAGCGGGAACTCAACAGGAGTCGCCACTGTCAGGGAGAAAACTCTGTCAGGCAGATCGACCGTCGTGCCGGGTTCGATTCCGGCTGGGAGAACGCAAAGTGCCCGCATTGATTCCGTGGGTGCGGTTTGGCCGTCGCCGTTGTTTCCGGACGTTCCATCGACGCCGATGTAATAAGTTCGGGGCAGACCCGCTGAGATGCGAATTCCGCGATCCCGACGGACCATTCCGTAATAGGCCGCTCCACGCGACACCGCGAGGTCATGACGTGGATTCTCGAGGACGAGCGGTTTCCAGTCGGAGGACTCACCTGCGTACCAATTGATGATGACATCGATGATCCGCTGCTGGATCAAATCGGAGAGAAACACTCCACCGTTAAACAGCACGATGTCAGGGCGGGCAGGGTTTCCATTGGCTTCCTGATCGGCAGAAGGAAGCTGATGACGCAGGAATGACGCGAGGTGCCGGGTGACTGCTGGATCCGTGGCATACGGGAGCCCGAACTCCTGAAACCCTGAGCGTTGCCTTTGCGGTTGTTCGTCCAGCTTGACCGGAGGGAAGAATCCTTCGAGCAGCACTGTCTGGACTGTGTCTCGCGTCACCTCCTGAGTGAGTGATCCGCCGACCAGACGTGATCCTGACCCGGGGATTGTTGCGCTGACCGCGGCGGGCGAAACGGACGAAAGGAGTTCTTCTTTGATTTGGCGGCAGACTCGCACAAGGCTGCCCCATTGACGGGGCTCCAGCTGTCTGCCGTTGGCGAACTGTGGCTCAAGATGGTGAGCGAGTGCGAGGTCGAGGTTGTCACCCCCCAGAATCAGGTGGTCACCGACCGCGATGCGCTGGAACTGAATCTGTCCTGACTGTTCACGGACTCGAATCAGCGTGAAGTCAGTTGTTCCGCCACCAACATCGCAGACGAGGATGTTTTGCCCGAGATGAACAATCTCCGGCCAATTACGGGCGTGCTGATGAAGCCAGGAATAGAACGCTGCCTGAGGTTCTTCGATGAGGAAGACTCGCGGCAATCCAGCGCGTTTCGCGGCTTCGACAGTTAGCTCGCGAGCGACCTGATCGAAGGAGGCGGGCAGCGTGATGACGACGTCCTGCTCTTCGAGAGGGAACTCTGGATGCGCATGATTCCATGCCAGTCGCAGATGTCTCAGATAGCCGGCACTGATTTCGACGGGAGACTGCCGCGGGACATCTTCTGCTCCTCGCCATGGGAGCAGTGCCGATGTGCGGTCAACTCCGGAGTGGCAGAGCCATGATTTCGCGGATTCAACGACTCGCCCGGGGACGAGCTTTCCCTGTTCGCGAGCGAACACTCCGACAACCTGCTTCGCCGGTTCCTGGTCCCAAGGAAGGTTGACCGCTCCAGCAGTGAACTCATGAGCAGCGGGAAAATAGGTGAAGCTCGGCAGGATCTCTCGTGGAGCCACTTCACCCGGTGCGACCACTTGAAGAATGGGAAATGTCTGCACCTGCCAATCAGCGGCGCTGGTGTCGACAAACGAGAGGGCGGAATTCGTTGTCCCAAGATCGATGCCCACAACAAAGCGGGGGAGTGATTCCTCCGGAGACACGGATGATTCCGAAGCAGACATGGCGACAGTCAGTTAACAAAGTCAGAAGAATGAGAAGAGAGCCGATGTGACTCAGGCAAACTCGAATGTTGCTGTCACTTTTCGGCAGATTGAGTCACTCGGTTCACAAATTCAATAAATGGAGCATAAGCAGGCTCAGCCATGGTTCCGTGGTTCGTGCCCGGGAATTCCAGAATGGCGACGTCCGGGTGGCCGACGATTTTCAGCATCCGATAGAGATACGCATTTTCTTCATATCGCCCGAGCATCTCTAATTCTCGATCTCCGGTCAGCAGCAGGATGGGCGGTGCGTCCTTGCGAACATGGAAAAGCGGAGCCAGTTCATCGATGACGGGCTGTGTGTCGGGGATGTTTCGCTCAGCCCGGGCGGTCATGTGTGTGATAGCATGACCGGAAAATGGACCGATCCCGGCGAAGCGATTGGCGTCGGCGCCATATTTCTTCAAGAGTCTTTGATCGAGGCCCAGCATCATTGCCAGATAGCCGCCGGCCGATGAGCCACTGATGACGACTTTGTCGGGGTTTCCGCCGTACTCTTTCAGGTGTTCAAACACCCAGGCAGTTGCGGCCGCTGCGTCATCAATACAGGTCGTCACAGGGACGTGGGGACTGAGGCGATACCCGACAGTCACCACCGCGAACCCCTGATTTTTCAGTCCTTTGGGGAAGCCCTTTTTGCCGTTCTTGAGTCCGCCCCCATGAAACCAGAGGACCGTCGGAAAGTCTGTCTTCCCTTGAGGGATTGAGATGTCCAGCAGACATCGTGATTTGCCGTACTCGTCCAGTGATTCGTGATCTGCACGATAGGGAATGTCCCGGATGATTTTCTCGGTCCCCGTTTCCTGCGCGAGAATAGGGGGGGTGAGTGACAGCAGGCCGAGGCAAACGAGAATGATGAACGCACATCGGGAGAGGCGATCGGAACTCACGACTGACATGGTCTGACCCTGCTGACTGCGAAAGGGGGGATGCGGCGTATGAGCATCGGGAGCGCGAGGAAATACCGGAATTTCCAGCCTGTATCATAGAAGAGACGGCAGCGGACGACTATTCGCACCCGACGGCTGATGCAAAAATCCGGCGCGTCGGGAGGGGAAACGACTCAGCTGGTCGCATCACGCGATTTTGAAATATTCCAGCAGTTCCGGAACTGTGTTGGCGATGTGCAGGAAATCGCGGCACTCAGGCTTCATGAATCCGTCATCGACGGCGCGATCCAGCATCTGAATCAATGGGTCGAAATATCCATTCACGTTCAGTGCCGCGATTGGTTTTCCATGAAAGCCCAATTGCTTCCAGGTCAGGACTTCGAAGAGTTCTTCGAATGTTCCCAATCCTCCTGGCAAGGCGGCATAACCGTCGGCGAGTTCCGACATCATCGCCTTGCGAGTGTGCATGGAGACGACGACACGCATGTCCTCCACACCGGGGTGAGCGACTTCCCGTTTCACCAGAGAATCAGGAATCACGCCGGTTACCTTCCCGCCGGCTGCGAGAACTGCATCTGCGAGAACGCCCATGATTCCGACATGACCGCCCCCGTAGACCAAACTCACGTTCCGCGCGGCGAGCGCTGATCCGAGTTCGGTTGCCGCGTCAAGGATTGCTGAGTGGGTCCCTGGTCGCGATCCACAAAACACACACAAGGATTCCAGCATCGCAGATGATTCTTCGTGATTTCAGTTGAGGAGTGATGGAGGGCGTCGGGGGAGTCACATTTCCGGCGAGGGCGGAGCAGTCGGCTCCGGTTCCGCAGGGGGAGTCGGAACTGATGTCACAGGATAAAAGGCGTGATCCACAGAGAATGGGTAGCACATCACCCCGGTAAAACCAATCAATACAATCCCGGTGGCCACAATCGTCGACCACTTACGAGCTTGGGGACGAAGGCGGAACGGGTGTTCGAACAGGACACGCTCAAGCATCCGCAGGTTCCCGAGACAATTCAGAATCATTAGCAGAAGGAGCGCAGCGGCCAGCAACGACATGCTGTTATCCCGCTCATTAATCATCGTCAGACTCGACTGGCGATGGGGGAGCAGACAGGTCATCACCAGTCCGCATCGCCACCAGAATCCTGGCAGCGGGGGCATTCCGCTGAGGCTTGCCAGTCCAAGAATGATGGGGACTGATGCAAAGGGTTGTCGACGGGCTCCGCCTGCGAGAACGTCGACGGCGTCGGCTCCTGTTCGATCATGATTCAGGCATCGCAGACCCGTCGTCAGCAGGAGCAGGACGAGTGACTCGCAGAGCAGGATTGAAGTGAACAACGTCGCCGGTCCCGGCAGATTCGTGGAGGCCGACCAGCCTTGAGCGGGATGCCCCTGTTCCCAGTTCTGGAGAAACGCGGCGACAATCAGATAACTGAGAGTCGCGAAAGCAGTCAGTACCAGTCGCCGGGAAAGACGCGATTCGTCAAACAGTCTCAGTGACGACATGGCGAGTGAGAAGAGGGCTGCCATCACGAAGAGGAAGCTTTGCTGATCAGACAGCGCGAGACTGTGCGTCAGTCGCCAGATGACAACTCCAGCTGTGAACGCAGGCAGGATTCGCTGCCCGAATGCGGCATCAACCGGATCTTTCATGTCTTCATGGAGATGAGTTCGGGGAAATGGAAACCATCCCAAAGCTCCTCCCATTCCCCCGATGAGCAAAATGGTTCCAACTACGCTCGGAGGCGATGCTGGGTGCGTCAGCAGGAGCAGCAGCAATCCGACTGTGAAAAGCCCGGAGCCGATCAATGACGTCGAATGACGCTTCCAGAGTGGAACGGAATCGCCGGCGGTTCGCCCAAAGAACAGAATCGCCAGGATACTGAACTGAAACGCAGCCCAGAGCAGCAGCGGATGAGAACTACTGGCGGCTAATCCACAGAGACCGGCGCTCCAGCAAAAATGAGAGAGCGTGACCGGAGAGGAGTTCAGAAGTGCGAGAACGACGGCGGTCGTGGAGACCGTCAGCATCACCGCTCGTGACAGGCTGTCGTTCAACCAGAATGCATCTGCCGCATCAGGCTGAGTGATCGCGAGTGACCATAAGCCGAATCCGGCCAGTCCACCGACTCCGACGCAACATCGAAGCGCCGGAGTCGAGTGTTGACCCAGGGCTCGCCCCAGGCAGGCCAGCAGAAGCAGGGTAAAACTGAGGATGGCTGAAACCGAGATCAAGTTCCAACGACTCCTCTAGACAGACCGGCAGCAGGATTGCAGAGCCGGGCGGAACTACTTCTTTTTGACCAGATCTGGAACCAGCTTTTTCAGGTCTTCGACTGTCGCACTGGCAGTGACGACTTCTCCGTTACGATCAACGAGGAACATCGTGGGTAGCGAAATCACGCCGAACTCAACGGCTGGTCGGCTTTCCAGAGCCCCTTCTTCATGCAGCTGAGGCCAGACGACCTTGTAGTTCTGCAGATATTGTTGAATCGGAGCTCCAGGGCCATCGAGATTGACTCCGATGATTTCGAAGCCTTCTTTCTGGTAAGTCTGATAGAGCTGCTGAATCTGGGGGAGATCTTCGGTACAGGGAGTACACCAGGTCGCCCAGAAGATCACGGCAACGACTTTTCCTCGCTGAGATGCGATGTCGACTGTGCCGCCTGCCAGTCCCTGTCCGGCCAGCTTGATCGGCTTGCCTTTCAGGTCCAGACGTTGCAAGGCTCCTTTTGCTCGCTTCGCCGCAGCGGATTGTGGATAGGTCGAAACGAGTTTCGAATACCACGCGGTCGCTTCCGGCACACTCCCATTGAACTCATATGTCACGGCCAGTTGCAGCATCGCGTCTGCTGATTCTTCGGACTGCGGGAACTCGGTAACAAAAGCTTCCAGCGACTTCAGCCAGGCTTCTTGAACTTTGGCGCGGTCGGCCGCTGCGGCTTTTTCGAGATCGTGGTTGTACTGAGCGACGAGCCGCTGGAAGGTTGCGAAGGCCAGCAGTTTGGAGTCACCCTTTCGCTGTCGCAGCGACTGCTCGACCCGTTGCAATTCTTCGAGCCCATTCGGGAAGGTCTTCATCTGCGTCGCCGCGGCGATGCCCTCCAGCCGTGTCCGCGTCCAGTTCAGTTTTTCTTCTTCCGTCGGGACTTCCTCGGCGAGAAGAGCGAGTAGACCTGCGCGGGCGACGTTGTATTTCGTGATGTCTTCCAGCGTCGACTGGGCGTTCGGCGCCTTGGAGTCGAGTGCTCCGAGCTGGTCGAGCAGCTGCTTCATCCGTGGGCTGAGACCTTCGGTGAGACCGACAGTGCCTGGGATCGTCGGCTGCAGCAGAATTCCTCCTTCTGCCACTTCGAAGTTATTACCTTCCAATGGCTGGGGAACCTGTGTCAGCTTCCAGGCATCACCGACTTTGATCATTTCCCCAATCTGAACGAAGCCGCTTTCCCCGCCGGTTTCGATGATCGCCATGACGTTTTCATAAACCAGCAGATCTGTTTTGGATCGTGCGGGATCGGCCGGGATCAGATTCGGCATCAACATCGAACAGTCAAACCGGCTCCACTTGGTCGTCGGCTTGATACTCTTAGAGTTGCCGACGACTTGGCGGAACTTCTGCCCGGCTTCTTTAATGCGGGCATTCAGTTTGGCGGCAGCATCACCGGTCAGGCCGAGAGCTTTGATGTCTTCCGGCTTGAGCAGCACGGCATTCAGTCGGGCTTCGTCTCGTTGAATGAGTGCGAGAGCGGCTTCACGCGTCGCTTCTTCGGCCGAGATGATCTTCCATGTCTCGATCTTGCGATCTTCGTTTTTGTCGATTCCCCAGCGGGTCCCCCCGGTTGTCAACCAGCGGGACTGGTCGATTTCATTGTTGCCGTCCGTGTCGAGATCGCGATAGACCTCGAGTCCATGTTTGAAATAGCGGAATTCGTCGACTCCCCTGTCGCCGTTTGTGTCCATAAACCGACGCAGAATCTGTCCCTGCGGGTTGTAGAGCACCCAGCCGGAACCGCCATCGGTCCGTTCGACTTCCAGCTTGCAGTTGGGAATCTCTTCAGCTGTCGGGATGTCGTAGTCAACATCGGCCTGAACCGGTTTATAGGCGAGGACGTTCTCGATCTTCACCTGCGCGAAGACCGCGGGAGTCGCTACGAGAAGAGATCCCATTGCGATGGCGATCCCTGTGCAATTCCATTCTCGTCGATCCATCTCAGATTCCATTCTCCGTCTCAGGGAACTGTTCTGTTCAGCTGGTAGGCGGATGCCTGTCTGGTACTGGTCTACTGATCAATCATCTCAGGGAAATGTCATTCCTGCTCCGAGTTCGACCGGAACGGGGATTCTATGTGAACTTTCCTGCCGCGTCAGTCCCAAATCGTTATGAACAGTCGATCTTCGCCCACTCCGGAGAATCTGGAGTCCCGGTTCAGAGACCGTCCGGAAAGAAAGCAGAAGGTTGCCGAGACTGTTTAAGCCGCGCCAATTCTGCACTCTTCGTGGATTGCTCGCGGCGAGCGGTCACTCAGTTCGATGATTTGGACTGTTGGTTCTGATTGCGATTCGGATTCCGGTTCTGGTTTTGTTGCTTGCCGAGTTCTGCTGTCTTGCCGGCGAGTTCCACGAAGCTGTCATGCTGCTTCTGCCACAACGCCGAGAGTTCCTCGACTCGCTCCGGATTTTTCGAGGCGAGATTCCGGGATTCCGCTCTGTCGGTCGAGAGGTCATAGAGTTCCCAAGGCTGGCCCTTTAAAGCCACGAGTTTCCAGTCACCCTGCCGGATCGCTTTGTTTCCTTCGTGCAGCCACCACAGGCATTCCCGCTGCAGGTCAGTGTCCTGCGAGAAGATCGGCTTCAGGCTCTTGCCGGGCAGAGCAGGGCGTGCTTCTCCGTTCATTGAGGCCGGGGCTTCGATTCCGGCGAGGTCGAGAACGGTCGGGACGACGTCGATCACGTGTCCCGGTGTGTTTCGAATCTCCCCGCGAGCGGCGATTCCGGCGGGCCAATGAGCAATCATTGGAGTCGAGATGCCTCCTTCGTGAACCCAGACCTTATGTCGACGGAATGGCGTGTTCGACAGGCTGGAGAACCCCGGACCCAGGCAGAGATAGCTCGCAGCTGAGCCGGCCGGGGCATTGGGATCATGGCCGTCATCTCGAACCATGATCTCAGCGCTGGCCCCGTTGTCGGAGAGGAACAGAATCAGCGTATTGTCGAGGGCGTTCATGGCTTCGAGCTGTTGAACAACCCGACCGATTTCCTGATCGCAACAATCAATCATCGCCGCGTGAATGGCCATTTTCTTCGACTGAAACTTCTGCTGTTCAGGAGTCAGCGAGTTCCACTCGATAGGGCGATTGACCTCATCTGGACCGAGGATTTCCATCGCCTTGGGCTGTGCATACGGCGGCCCGACGTCTCTTTCAATCTCAGAAAGTGACGTGTTGACCAGCCCGAGTTTCTTCATCCGCTCATACCGTTCCTGACGCAGTTTGTCCCAACCGGCATCGAAGCGCCCTTCGTAACGCGCGATGTCTTCCGGGAGAGCCTGCAACGGGAAGTGCGGAGCAATGAATGCCAGATACATGAAGAAGGGAGACCCGGCGTGCTGTTCCTGATGCTCTTTGAGCATGGAAATCGCGGCGTCTCCCTTAGCGGTCGAGGCGTAAAAGCCGGAGTCGCGGGCAACTGGTGGAAGCAGGACATCGTCCTGGAAGTGCTTCGTCGGACTGAAGAAACGTCCGTTCTCGTCATAACGATAGGAATGGTCAAATCCGCTGGGAATTGACTGGCCGTCGATATGCCATTTGCCGACGTGGTAGCTGCGATAGCCCTTGGGTTTCAGTAAGACAGGCAGCAGTTGAGCCCAGTTCTGGCGCTTCCCCTGACCACCCCCGCCGAGACCTTCCAGTCGATCTCGATGAACCTGTTGCGCATAGTAACCTGTCATCAGTGCTGCACGGGTCGGCCAGCAACGGGCAGTGTTATAAAAGTTGGTGAACCGCAATCCGTTGGCAGCCAGCTTGTCGAGATTTGGCGTCTGGACTTCACCGCCATAGCAGCCGACATCTGAGTAGCCCATGTCATCCATAAGAATGACGACGACGTTGGGAGGACTTGTCGGCGTTGCTGCCTGGAGAGAGCTGACATTCGACATCAGACTCAGGACTGCGAGCAACATTACGCCCGGCAGAAACCATCGCCGACGTAAGCAGCTGCTGATTGAAGTCGGACGGTTTGAAGTGGCAAGTGCCGACATGTCTTCACTTTCGCTTTGATTCGCATTTGGATGCGGAGAGCCTAAACAATTCAACGCACGGCCTCGACCACTGCACCAGGAAACTTGCAGTCAACTCCCGATCGGCTGCAGGGGGGCTTTGCTGGCGACAAAGGTCTCACGCCGTTTGTCATCGGGGAATTCGACGGTCACTGTGCGGCGAATTCCGAATCCTCCGACGTCGACAACGACACCGCGTCCATATCGGGGATGCCGCACTTGCTGTCCAATGGAGAAACCGATGGGTAATCGAGGGGCTGAGGAGTCTCCGCCGAGCAGGGCAGCACCTGTCATCAGGAGCGGTTTGGGTGAAGCCGGCGGGGCCGACTCCGTCAGCTCGATAACTGGTTCAGCATGTTCCTCGGGAGCCTCCTGATTTTCATCATCCCAGTCGGGTCCTAAAACGGCTTTCCAGGCGGCGGCAGTGTCGCCTCCGTAAGTGCCGAAATCGACTCGCTCGCAGATGAGTTCGTTCAGGAAGGGACTGCCAATGGTCGGCATTAAGCGCCCATGCAGTGAACGAACACGCGTTTCGGTGAGGAAGAGTCTCTTCTTGGCGCGTGTCATTCCGACGAACAAGAGACGACGTTCTTCCTCGAATTCTCGACGGTCGTTCTCCCGCTTCGATCGTTCGTGGGGAATCAATCCATCTTCCATGCCGATCACGAAGACGGCGGGGAATTCGAGACCTTTAGCGGCGTGCAGCGTCATCAGAGTGACGCGACCAGCACTCGACTCGATCTTGTCAGTGTCACTGATCAAGGCAGTCTGTTCGAGAAAGCCTTGCAACGTGCGGTTGTCCCCGGCGGCTTCGTCATATTGCCGAGCTGCATTGATCAATTCGTCGACATTCGCCTGTCGTTCATAAGCATCCTCGCTCTGCATTCCCTGCCATGAGAGCGTGTAGAACGATTTCTCCACAACATGGCTTAACAGATCAGCGACCGAGCCCGACGCTGCAAGCGAGAAGCCGTCGATCATTCGTTCGAAGGCTTTGAAGGAGAGAATCGCCTTCTTCGATAACTTCGGGATGCGATCGGCCTTGGATGCGGCCTCCATCAGCGAGACGTTGTGTTGCGTGGCCCATGCGACCAGTTTGTTCTGTGATGTCTTACCGAGTCCTCGCAACGGCTTGTTGACGATTCGCAGGAAGGCTGTCTGGTCATATGGATTCTCGATCAGACGCAGGTAGGCCAGCAGATCGCGGATTTCGACCCGATCATAGAACGCAACGCCGGCTGCAACCTGAAACGGGATTCGACGTCGGGTGAGCGCTGTTTCGAGCTGACGCGAGAGTGAATTGACTCGATAGAAGATGGCGAAGTCGTTCCACACCATCCCTTCGTCCTGAACGAGAGCGAGGATCTTCTGTGCGATCCCATCGGCCTCGTTTGTGGAATCACCGAACCGCAAAAGCTGAACCGGTTCCCCTTCCACCTGCTCAGTGAACAGCTCTTTATGTTTGCGCTGTGTGTTGTTGACGATTAAGGCATCCGCTGAGTTCAGAATCGCTTTCGTGCTGCGGAAATTCTGCTCCAGCCGGATAATCTCGGTTTCCGGGAAGTCACGTTCAAAACGGAGGATGTTTTCAATCCGTGCTCCACGCCAGCCGTAAATCGACTGGTCCGGGTCACCGGTGACGCACAAGTTGTGGTGCTTCGAAGCGAGTGCTGCGACAAGCTGATACTGAGCCCGATTGGTGTCCTGATATTCGTCGACGAGGATATAGCGGTAACGATTCCCGAGGGATTCCCGCAGTTCAGGGTTGTCGGCCAGCATGTTCGCACTGTGAACAAGCAGGTCGTCAAAGTCGACAGCGTTCGACTGCAGCAGCCAGCGCTGATAGACCGGAAAGACCTTGGCGACGACTGCCTGCCAGTGATCCCCCACCGAGTGCTGCATCTTCTCCTGAAACTGTTCAGGGGACTGCATGTCATTCTTCGCACTGCTGATCCGCCAGAGAATCTTGTCCGGGGAATAACTGGTGGCGTCGATGTCGAGTTCATCAAGAACCCGGCGCATTGCCTGCTTTTGATCGTTGGTGTCGAGAATGGTGTAGTTCGACTGCAGTCCGACGAACTGGCCGTATTGCCGCAGCAGTCGAGCGCAGAACCGGTGGAAGGTGCTGATCCAGACCTTGGTCCCGGGCACGAGCGTTTGTACACGCTCGGCCATTTCAGCGGCGGCTTTGTTCGTGAAGGTGATCGCCAGAATCTGTCGGGCGGGAACGCCGTGCGCCAGCAGATTCGCAATTCGTCGGGTGACGACGCGCGTTTTGCCTGAGCCCGGGCCGGCCAGAATCAGGAGAGGACCATGCAGATGCTCGACAGCGGCCTGCTGGGGAATCGTGAGATCGTCCATGAGAGAAGTTGCCATGCGTACATCATCTGATGTTCGCGGCAAATTGTGAAGCGGATGCCCTTGGAGTCGACTATTCGATGAATGGTGCCGCTCGTTAAGTTGTCTGATATTCCCAGCTCTGACGTTCCCGTTGCCCCAGAACAATCCGCGGAATTCAATGCTCTCACACTGCCTGAATCTGCTGAAGCGGGTGTTCACGACCTACTACGCGCCGAATCCGGACATTCACCCCTTTCTCAGTCGCTCACAGACGAAGGCGACTGAGCCGGCGGAAGTCACGGTGGCGGTACTGTCTGCCTCTGAAGGCCGCCGGATCTTTGGAGTGCCGTTGGAGCGAAAGGGGATTCAGCCGGTTTTTTTGCGGATTTCGAATCGGCATGGGCAGCCGCTGCGACTCTCAATGCTGGAGATCGACCCGCATTATTACACTCCTCTCGAAGCGGCGGGGCTTCTCCACTTCTCCGTGCTGAAGCGACTCTCGGCGTATGGCATCGGGGCGTTCTTTCTTCTTCCGCTGTTCTTCCTCATGCCGCTGAAGTTGTATACGGCAGCACTGGCAAACCGCCGCATGGATCGGGACTTTCGTGAGGCAAGGTTTCCGCTTCGACCGATCCAACCCGGCGAGACCGTCGAAGGCTTCCTCTTCACCTCACTTGATGCCGGAAACAAGACGGTCCGCATTTGCCTCTATGCGACAGGAGGCGCACCCCCGGGCGAGGTTCCAACGACGCCGTTACAACTCCCGCAGGTCGCGATCGGTCCGGCAGTCGATTTGACGTTTCTGATTCCTGTGCCCGGAATCTCTGCGGACTATCAGCGTCGCAATCTGAGTGAACTCGTCCCTGAATCGACACTCATCAACTGTACGTTACCGGATGTGGTTCAACGGTTACGGGAGATGCCGGCGACCACCACCTGTTCGAAGGGGAAACGACACGGGGACCCTGTCAACCTGGCCATCGTGGGAGAGTTTGAAACGATTCTCAGTGCGTTTACTGCCCGTTGGGATGAGTGTGAAACAATCACTCTTTCCACGTGCTGGAAGACGGCCAAAGCGTTTCTGATTGGGGCGGAATATCGCTATTCGCCGGTGAGTCCGCTTTATCTCTTCGGACGCAGTCAGGACATCGCCCTGCAGCGAACACGAAGCAGCATCAACGAGCGGCTGCATCTTCGACTCTGGATGACGCCGCTCCGCGTGCAGGGACGACCGGTCTGGGTGGGGCAGATCAGCCGTGACATCGGAGTTCGGTTCACCACACAGGTCTGGAATCTGACGACACATCGCATCGACCCGGATGTCGATGAATCCCGAGACTATGTTGTTGAAGACCTGCTGCGGGCTGAACGCGTGGACGCAGTCGGCTACGTCAACGGAGTTGGAGCTTGTGACAGCGAACATCCGCGCCGGAATCTGACCGGAGATCCGTATTACACGGACGGCAAGCGCGCTGTCGTCGCCTTGTCGACGGCACGCACGGCTCCGCGATATATCGGTTGGGCGTGATCGAACACCGCGGCTTTAAAGCTCAACTTCAACCAGTGGAGTCGGCTCTCCATCGGAGCCCAGTTCCGCGATGATCGTTTCATTGGAACTGTGAATCCCCAGTGCTGTCCGGGGGATCGCTGGCTTCTGCAGGCTGTGATATACAACCCATTGTTTCTTCCCCAGTCGCAGGCGAAAGGCGGCTGCAACATCGGGACGCAGAATCTGGCCATCTTCCGCGACAGTCAGGCGTTGCCAGTCGACAGGCTGGTCACGTCGCTTTTCGGACCAGTCGAACAGCGTGGAGGTATAGAAACCGCTCCCTTTGATCTTCAGGTCGAGTTCCACTTTTCCATCTCGGATGGAAGTCGTTTCCGGGGAGTGATCTGTCCGCAGCTGAGGGCTCGACCACGGAAAGAGACGCACTCGCTGCTCGTCTTTAATCAGGGCGAGTTCGCGGGTGGCAGCATCCTGCTCGAAGTCCCAGCCGGAAACCAGTGGCAGTCGGCGCTGGAAGGAGATGTCGCCCGGCTGTGACAGTCTGACTGAATCCCCGACGATGAGCACGGATTCGCGTCGCATGAGGAGCGCCTGGCGGATCACCTGAACGGGGGTTGTCTCTTTCAGCTGCAGTTCGATATAGGCGGTCTGCTTGTCGAGGTACCAGCAGCAACAGGTCCACTCGTTGCCTGGGAGGATTTCCAGACCATTCACCGATAGCGAATGACTCCACTCGCCTGAAAACAGGGGGACATCGGCGGCGATGGCGTCGATGAGTGGAGTCGGACCATGATGGGTCACGGCGAAGTGATCGACCGGACTGCACCAGCTGGAACGAAGAACAGCCCATTCTCCCCAGTCAGACTGACGGGAGGGCTTCTGAAACTGCTTGCGGGCGGCCTCTTCCTGCTCCTCCGGGTGTTTCCCTGAGCAGAACAGTTCTCCCCGACGGAGCTGTCGTTCGACGCCTGATTCAAGGGGAATCTCCAGGACGCGAGCAATGCACTCAAGTTGATTCGAGATGCGACCTGTTGATCCGGCGATGAAACTGGCCCCTGCCGGCGTGATCAGGGCTGCGATTCTGGCGAAAAGACGTTGCAGCCTCTTCTTGCTTCCCGACGTCCAGACACGATCACCGGTGACTTCGGCGAACAGATGAATTCGGGCAAGCTGGCAGAGTCGGCTGATGATCTCTGACAGCCAGCGAGCTTGTGGAGTGCCGTCCTGATCGGTCGCGGCATCCAGCGCCTGCTGCAGTCCCTTCACGGCCTTTCGGGCAGATTTGTGTTCACCCTTCAGATCAGAATAAACCCAGCCGACAAGAGCCTGCACTTCGAGCGAGTCGAAGGCATCACACCCTTGATCCGGAGCCACTGTCTGGGCGGCGAGCCAGTTTCGGCTGCCTTCGCGGGTCCATCGCCAGAGCGAAAAGAACGTCTGTCCCTCCAGGCGAGTCGGCTCCAGTTGGAGAATCCAGAGCCCGACAAGAATTGATGGCAGACTGGCCTCGCGGGAGGGGAGTCCTGCCATCAGTGATTCAATGCGTGCTGAAAATTCCTCAGGCGAGAGTTCCTGTCCTGACTCGGTCAGCAGAGCGACGGCGTCAGTCGTTGCTGCAGCGGATGTGTCCGAAGTGTCCAGTGACGACCATAAAATCTTCAGATCCTGCTCGAGCTCCTGCCGGCGACGTCGAGAAACTTCTCGGCGTCCCGCCAAAATCGATTGGATCTCGCGGATGAATGTGACGACGTCCCCATCAGCAGCCGCACCGGCCAGAGTCTCGCTCGTCTGACGACGGAACGTCTGACTGCTGAGCCAATCCTGATCCGACAATTCCGGGGAATTCAACACGCCCGTGAATTCACCAGAGTGCGTACCTGAGGACATTCGTCAAAGCCTATTGAGTGTTTTGAGAAAAATCGGAACAATAAGAAGTCGTTGAGTTCATAGAATCGGAACTGAGCTGCCTGCCGATTCCGGACGGTCTCCGGAGAAAGAGACTGTGTGCGAGCCAGTTCTGGCCTGCACGAGAGGTCCATTTCGCGAACTCATCAAACGAGATGGATTTGCGGTGCAGCTTCCCGGCCGTCCAAATTGGCTTCTGCGGAAGTATAGCCGAGTCGAGGGGAATCTTGCATTGAGGAACACAGAAGGGGAATCCGTGCGTCAGTTTACCGTGTGTCTGTTGGCCGCCGTTCTGGGGAGCTGTCTGTCACTCTGGATCATGGACTCCCGCCTCAGCACCGTCAGTTCGGTTGAAGCTCAGGGGAATGCCCCTTCGTACGCGTTGCCGGCCCCTGGTCCTTTCGCCACGAGCCCGGCCCAGAATTCGTTTTCTCCCCACCTCTACAATGCACAGGGACTGACTCCTGACGAAGTGGTGAATGTCGCCGTTTATGAGGCCTGCAACCGCAGCGTGGTCAACATTTCTACGATGGGATTGCGGACAGAACGCTTCTTCATGATGGCAGTTCCGGAAGAAGGGAACGGCTCAGGGGCCGTCCTCGACAAGCAAGGGCACATTCTGACGAACTTCCACGTCATTGAACGAGCCCGACAGATCAACGTGACGTTGTACAACGAAGAATCGCTCCCGGCGAAGCTTGTGGGAGCTGACCCAGTCAATGATATCGCGATCATCAAGGTCGATGCCGCTGAGAACGTCCTTTTCCCGATCCCGTTCGGCAACTCTGAACATCTGCAGGTGGGAATGAGGGTTTTCGCTCTCGGTAACCCCTTTGGGCTCGAACGAACAATGAGCCAGGGGATCATTTCAAGCCTGAATCGGACTCTCGAAGTCCAGCGGAACTGGGTGATCAAATCGATCATCCAGATTGACGCATCCATCAATCCAGGGAATTCCGGGGGACCATTGCTCAACTCGCATGGTCAGCTGATTGGCATGAATACGGCCATCGCCAGCCGCGTCGAGCAGAGCGCCGGGATCGGATTCGCCATTCCCGTGAACCTGATTCGCCGCGTGGTGCCTGAGCTGATTCAGCACGGCAAAGTAATCCGCGGTGACGTCGGGATTACTCACGTCACCGTCACGGATCAAGGTTTGCGAGTGGCTCGACTGGCCCCCGGCGGTCCAGCTGAGCGAGCCGGCGTGAAAGGCCCGCAGATTACACGTCGCTACCCACTCATCATTGAAGACCGAAGTGCAGCGGACATTATTGTCGGGGTCAATGATGCTCCGGTGACGTCTGCCGCTGAGTTTCTGGGCCTCATCGAAAGCAAGAAGCCGGGTGATGTCGTCAATCTCTCTGTCCTGCGTAAGGACAAAGTCGTCAAAATCCCGGTCACTCTGGGAGGCAGCGAAGAGCGCCCCGATAGCACGAGCACGACCGATCGCATTTGATGAACTGCGGTCCAGCGCTTCAGGTCAGTCAGGACGCAAGCAGTTTCTGTCACTGACAGACCGGCCTTATCACTAAGCTGGCACTGAGCTGACACAGCACCGTCTGACGTCGCAACTTCGCCAGGGCCCGAGAGGCTCACGTGAGAAGATTCGCTGATGCGATCTCCTCCACGGGGAGGCACATCTCGAACAAGCCAAGATCTCACTTCCTTGGAGAGCTTCCTCAGTCCCGTCTCGCTGCGTATAGCGTTTCGTTTCCGAAAAGTTCACCGGGCGGGCATCAGAGAGAGCAAGTCCGCTCTCATCGAGATGCCTCCTGGCAGAGCAGTATTCGTTACTGGATCCAGCCGTCAACAATATTGTCGGAGTGATGATCAAAGAAACGGCCGGGCGGGATCAACTCAGGAGCCTCAGAGAGGATTCGCAACCAGATCGAATGGCCTTCGTATTCTCCGACCACAGCGAAATGACTTCGCAGATCATCCTGTTCCCCTAATGGGAGTGGTTGCCAGCTGGCGGTCTCGACGACATCGAAGACTGGCAGCAACTGCAGGACATCCATCACATAAAGGCAAGGAAGCCGTTCGCCGTCCCGCTCTCCCCCGATCACTTCAGTCGGAGAGATGAACAGCGTCAATTCCCAGAGGTCCACCGTCCGGGTGACATGGCATCCGATGGGCGGATTTTCATCGATCGCATGTAGGCATTTGCACACGTCGTCGACAAATCGGATTAACCATTCAGGCTTCTCGCCCATTGTATTGCTCTTATCTGGATGGTGATTCGACCTGAAACCGAATCTAAGTCCACACGTCGTGGTACGTGCGTCCGTTCACCTCTTCCGTCGTTGACTGACAATCCATTGTCATCGCCTCGGTGATTTCTCGTCTGCAGACAAGGCTCACATTCTGCAGCGAGGCACGCAGGGCAGAGCCGGTGCAGTTCGCCGATTTCAAAGTTGTTGCAACTGAGATGCCAGCACCCGTAACCTGTTGAGTATTTGATACGGGCCAGACAAATTGCTGTCTTTTCACAACATGAGGCGAGTGTGGAGACATCCCGATTGGAAATTCTGCTTCAGGCCTTGAACAAAGTGTCAATGGCCTGTTCAAGCTCTGAGAGAGGCACCCAAAAGGCGAGAGCGGAGGATGAGCGATCACCACGCGCACTGATGCCGCGGAATGTGAGTTCCCAGAACTCGGCGCGGCCGCCGGCAAGGAGAGCAGCCAAGTTAGCGAAGCAGGGCTGGATCAGCTCAGCAGCGGCTCGCCGACACCTTCAGTCAGCAGAACAGGACCATTTTCCGTCACAGCGATGGTATGTTCGAAATGCACACTTCGTCGGCCATCACGCGTCACGGCGGTCCAGTGATCCTTGAGAATTTTAACTCCCGGGGAACCGGCATTGATCATCGGTTCTACCGCTAAAACGAGCCCCGGCTTAATGGCGA
Source organism: Planctomycetota bacterium (assembly GCA_023417655.1). Taxonomy (GTDB): domain Bacteria; phylum Planctomycetota; class Planctomycetia; order Planctomycetales; family Planctomycetaceae; genus Planctomicrobium. The sequence goes on from JAEZFD010000062.1 coordinate 231,620, forward strand.
AGTCGTCTGCAGCCATGCTGGAGTGCCAGTAGTTAGGAACCTGAGGAGCTTCATGCATCGACCGGCCGATTCCATGTCCAACAAACTGGTCGACGACGGAAAACCCGAGACCTTTAGTGACGAGTTCCATCTGGCGGGCAACCTGTGACCACCGGGAATACTTCCCGAGCCCTTCGATCGCAGTTTTCAACGCCATTCGCCCCGCGTGCATCAATCGGCGGCTCTCGTCATCGATCTCACCGACAGCATATGTCCAGGCGGAATCACCGCACCACCCGTTGACCTTGCAACCGGTATCGATGCTGACGATGTCCCCTTCGACAAGAACACGGTCTCCAGGGATCCCGTGAACGACAACTTCGTTCACGCTCATGCACGTGACAGCCGGGAAGGGGACCTTGCCGGGGAAATTTTTGAACAGCGGAATGGCATTCCGCTCAGCGAACAGCTTCTCGACAGCTGCGTCGATCTCGCCCGTTGTGACACCGGGGCGAACCATTCCCGAGGCCAGCTGATGAGCCTCTGCAACCACTTCGCCGGCCTGCTTCATCAACTGAATCTCTCGCTGGCTTTTCAGCTGGAGCATAGCTTCACTTCACTTTCCGAAAAACGCATTCACGAACACACTCCCGGCGGGACAGCTGTCCGGTCATTGAAGAATGAAACGAAAAAGGCCCGACGTCAACCGCCGGGCCTTTGATGATCAGTTGGACATCGATTCGCTGAATACCTGTTTCAAGTCTCGGCGACCCAGCGATCTCCCTGCCGGATCACGCCTCTTCTGATTCCAGCAGGCCCGGCTTGTTCCGCATGACAAGATGGCTGTCGATCTTCTGGACGAGGTCCAAGGCCACCGAAACCACGATCAGCAGACCGGTGCCCCCGTAGAAGCTCGCGACCATGAATGAGATATCCATGCTGGAGGCAATGACGGTCGGAATGATCGCGATCAGAGCGAGGAAGCCCGCTCCCACGTATGTGATCCGAACCATCACCTGATCCAGATACTTCTCCGTGTGCGAACCAGGGCGATAACCCGGGACAAAGCTTCCGTAATCCTTCAGATTCGCAGCCATGTCCTTCGGGTTGAAGGTGATGCTGGTCCAGAAGTAACAGAAGAAGTAGATGAGTGCGATGTAGCAAAGGTTATAGATCAGACCTCGACCACCGCTAAAGGCACTGTCGAGGGCGACCAGAAATCCGACTTCCGGCAGCAGCGGACGGATATAGGCGATGATCGCTGCAGGGATCATCAGCAAGCTGGAAGCAAAGATGATCGGCATCACGCCAGCCTGATTGACCCGCAAAGGCAGGTACTGCTTCTGTCCACCGAGGACGCGGCGTCCCCGCACGTGCTTTGCGCTCTGAACCTGAATGCGACGCTGAGCCTGCGTGATTGCAATGACCCCCAGAACGACTGCGACGAACAGCAGTGCCAGCGGCATCAGCTTATCGATTCCGGCCGGCGTTCCCAGAGCGATCCCGTTCTCAAAAGCAGGTCGCAGCAGTTCCAGACCAGCACCTGGCATCTGCGCGAGAATTCCTGCCATGATCAGCAGTGAAATTCCGTTTCCGACGCCGTATTCATCAATCTGCTCGCCGATCCACATGAGCAGCATCGTTCCAGCTGTCATGGTGATTGTGGCGATTGCCTGATAGAAGAACGTGTTGTAGTCAGGGAGTACCACAGGTCCCCCCAGCCGCCCGGAACTGAGCATATTGACCCAGAAGTAACTCTGCCCCAGACAGATAATCACCGTCGCATAACGGGTGTATTCATTGATCTTCTTGCGGCCAGATTCACCTTCCTTCTGCAACTGTTCAAGGGGTGGATAGACCTGCCCAAGAAGCTGGAAGATGATGGAGGCCGAGATGTACGGCATGATCCCGAGACCGAAGATCGTCGCACTGCCGAGGCGAGAAGCAGAGAGCAGGGCCACGGCCTGCATCACCTGGCCAATCCCTTGCTGCTGCTCGAGATTCTTGAAGGTTTCGTTGATCGCGTCCTGATCAATGAATGGCAGTGGAATCGAGAACCCCATCCGATACACGGCCAGCAGGATTAACGTAATCATGAACTTCTGTCGAAGTTCGGGAATCGCGAAAATCATCTTCAGCCGGGACAGCATCGGTTATCCTTCATCATGTGCTGTTTGCGACTGTCCGTTATTGCGGTTCAGCCCAATTCAACGCACAAATCCGTTGCGTGGAAAAACCACCAGTTATCAAGTCACGCGTAAGTGCGAGCTCCACTGAGGCGACGTCAGAGGATTGAACCACCTATCACGCAAAATCGCTTCAACATCACGACACGGAATAAGGGATCAACCCATGGAAATGCAAGTCCAAGGTCCCCCTCAATTCACTTAAAGTGGCCAGATTTAATGCAAAAACAGAACGTCTCCACCGAGGTGTCGACGTTCTGTTATGTATCATGGCACATCCCTGTGATCAGCTCAGAGCTGTTGCGGTACCACCGGCAGCCTGAATCTTCTCAATAGCGGATTTGGAGAACCGATCGACCGCGACGTTCAGCTTCTTGGTCAGATCACCATCGCCGAGAATTTTGATCACATCGTGGCGAGCCTTGGCGAGACCGCGTTCAGCCAATGTCAGAGCATTGACCTCTTCGCCGCTTTCGAAGTGCTTCTCAAGCGTGGAGATGTTGATCGCCAGAACTTTGTCAGCGAAAGCAGCGTTGTTAAACCCTCGCTTGGCAACAAGCCGGAACAACGGCATCTGGCCCCCGGCGAACCCCGTACGTGACGAATAGCCTCGACGGCTTCCGGCACCCTTGTGACCACGGCCTGAGGTCTTGCCGTGACCCGACCCCGGACCGCGACCGAGTCGCTTCCGCTTCTTGTTTTTTTGAATCCCCTGGTGGACGTCGTCGATGATCATCGCGATCTCACTTCACTTCAAACAGCAGACGGCGAACTCATCGGTCCGCCGCCTTGTGATTCTGAAACTCAGCGTTCAGTGGTCCAATGCCGCTGAACTGTGTCGACTTCATTCTGTGACGCGTCACCGGATAAGTCGACTGATAACTGGCGGAAGCCAGAAAACTAGATTTCAACGCCACGAAGACGGGCGACATCTTCACGTGTGCGGAGCTTCAACAGAGCGTCAAAGGTCGCTTTCACCAAGTTGACCGGATTCGCCGAACCGCGGCTCTTCGTCAAAATGTCTTTGATTCCGACCAGCTCCACAACAGAGCGAACGGTCGCGCCTGCGATGATCCCTGTTCCTGGAGATGCTGGCATCAGCAGGACCTTCGATGCGCCAAACCGACCTTCGACCTGGTGAGGAATCGTCGCGTTCTGGAGCGAAACTCGCTTCAGACGACGATTTGCCTGCTTAGTGGCCTTTTCAACTGCAACGGGAACTTCCGTACCTTTTGCGTAGCCGTACCCGACACGACCGCTTTCATCACCGACTACGACGAGTGCTGCAAAGCTGAAACGACGACCGCCCTTAACGACGCATGCACAGCGCCGAATCTGGACGACTCGTTCCGGGTTTTTACCGCCACCTTGTCCGTTCTCTGCAACCACGAGGGCGACTCCTTCAGGATACTTCGTGATGACTCGATGGGAGATAACTCATCCGCACGATGTCAGCAGCGATTTCCTGATCCTGAAACTAACGACGTATTAGAATTCCAAACCTGCTTCACGAGCCGCGGTAGCCAATGCGGCAACCCGTCCATGATAACTGTACGCACCACGGTCGAAGGCGACTTCCTTAATCCCCGCGGCGAGCGCCCGCTCTGCGAGTGCTTTCCCGACCTTTGCTGCGGCTGCGACGTTTCCATTCGCCTTACCGGCTCCGCCCAGAGTCTTCTCTGTCGTGCTGGCAGCAACCAATGTCCGGCCTGTCGCATCATCAATGATCTGGGCCGACATGTGCAAATTGCTGCGAAAAACGGACAGTCGCAAACGCCCTGCTGCTCGCAAGCGATTGCGAACATGGAAACGGCGTCGCTCACGACGGACTGCAACTTGCTGCTGAAGTTTCATCTTATACCATTACCTGTGTCAAACGGGGAATGCTGCTCGTCGTGGCTCGGAAAACCAGAACCTTACCAACGAAACAGAATGTAATGCCTGTCGTGCCTGACGACGCCAATTACACAATTGACGAGGATGATCAGAGACCGGCTCAACTCCCGAATGCTTTTCCCGACTTCCGGCGAACAACCTCACCGACATACCGAATACCCTTGCCCTTGTACGGCTCGGGCGGACGAACTCGCCTGACGTTAGCGGCGAACTGTCCAACAGCATGCTTGTCAGCGCCCCGAACAATCACCATTGTGGGTGAAGGGCACTCGCATTGCACGCCTTCTGGCAACTTCAACTTAATGGTGTTCGCAAAGCCCACCTGCAATGACAATACGCCATTTGCAAGGGTTGCCTGGTAACCCACACCTTGGATTTCGAGCTTACGTTCGAACGGTGCCTGCACGCCCTGAACCATGTTTGCAATCAAGGCACGTGTCAGGCCGTGAAGAGCTCGGTTGATTCGAAGATCGTCACCTCGTTCGACGTTGATCGAACGAGACGGCTCGTCCCACGAAACTGTGATATTCGGGTGCCAGGTATGGGAAAGCTCACCGTGCTTTCCCTTTACCGTGATACCGCCGTCTTTAACGGCGACATCAACGCCAGCTGCAACAGGAATCGGCTTTTTTCCAATTCTCGACATAACTCTCTCATCCCATCCCGACTGCCGCTCGTTGGCTCCGAACCCACCAAACGATGACGTTTTCCAAGCTGAACCGAATCCGCTGACGGAAGGCCTACCAGACTTCGCAGAGAATTTCCCCGCCGACGTGCTTAGCCTTGCATTCACGGCTACTGAGCATTCCCTGATTCGTCGAGAGAATGCAGATACCCATCCCTTGCATGACTTCGGGAAGCTTACGGGACTCAGCATAGATCCGACGGCCAGGCTTGCTGACGCGGGTCAATCGCTGGATCACGCGCTCACCAGTCGCACTGTACTTCAAATTGACCCGGAGCGTTTTCGCCGGCTCAGTGTCGATGACTTCGTAGTCCCAAATATATCCTTCACGTTGAAGGACGTCTGCCACTCCGGTCTTCATGCGGGACCAGGGCATATCGACAAAGGGACGCTCAATCATCAATGCGTTACGCATACGAGTGAGCATGTCGGCAATCGGATCAGTCATCATAGTTGTGTCATTCCCGCGTGTCAGGCGTTCCCTGATTCACGTTCTACCAGCTGGCCTTTTTTGCACCTGGAACGAGTCCGTTCAGACACAGGTTCCGGAAGCAGATACGGCAAATCTTGAATTTCTGATACACGGCACGAGGACGTCCGCAGAGAGAGCAACGACGCACAATCCGGCTAGTGAATTTGGGCGTCTTCTTCGATTTTGCGACTTGTGCTTTTGTAGCCATATTTCCCAGGTCCCGTGATCAAGCGCTCTTCAGTCCCGAGCAATTCTGATCAACCGTTAAATCTCTTTGCAACTCTCGCGGTTAGTTCTCGCTTCGCCAAGCCGCTCAATAGCAGTACCGTCTAGAGCGAAAACGCTGATTCTTCTAGCGGCTGCCTTTGCCCTCACGGAACGGCATCCCGAATTCCTTCAGGAGCAGTCGAGCTTCGTCATCGGTCTTTGCCGTCGTGACGATGGCGATGTTCATCCCCTGGATGTTCTTCACCTTATCGGCGTTGATCTCCGGGAATACCACCTGCTCGTTCAGGCCGAGGCTGTAGTTCCCGCGGCCGTCAAACGCCTTCGGATTGATCCCCCGGAAGTCGCGGACTCGTGGCAGGACCAAATTGATCAGACGATCCAAGAACTCGTACATCCGAGCCCGACGCAGCGTGACACAGGCTCCAATGCGAACCCCTTCACGCAACTTAAAGTTTGCTACCGACTTCCGAGCGACGCGGGGTGACGGCTTTTGGCCCGAGATCTGAGCAAGGTGCTCGATCGCTTCGTCGAGGATCTTCTGATCCTGCATCGCCTTTCCCACACCCATGCTGATCACAATTTTTTCCAATTGCGGCAGGCTGTGTGGGTTCGTTCGTCCCAACTCGCTGGCGAGCTTGGGAGCAATCTCCGATCGATATTTGTCCTGCAACCGGGCCATGTCTACCGAACCTTGTATCCGTGATCTCTCGTGGTCTCAAAACGCCGACAACAGCGACTACTTCTGTGCCGCGTGTGCTGCACGTGGTGGGCTGACAGTCCCGGCGGAAGTACTACACTTCCTGCAGAACCGCTCTTTGCTCCCGCTTTCAAGATACCGCAGCCCCAAGCGAACACCCTGGTTGCATGTGCTGCAATAATACATGATATTCGAGGCCTGAATTGGCTTCTCCATCCGCAGACGTCCACCCTGTGGACTCTTGGGATGACCACGCTTGACGTGCTTGTAAACGAGATTCACGCCTTCAATGACGACCTTTTCACCGCCAGCGAGAACCTGCTGGACAGTGCGAGGGGTCGCACTTTTGTCGTCGCCAGAAATCACAACGACCGAATCGCCACGCTTAATCTTCATCGTTACACCACCTCAGCTGCGAGGCTGATAATCTTCATAAAGCGGCGATCACGCAGTTCGCGAGCGACAGCTCCGAAGATACGTGTGCCACGAGGGTTTCCATCGTTGTCAACAAGCACAATCGCGTTGCTGTCGAAGCGAATGTAGCTGCCGTCCTCTCGTCGAGTTCCCTTGCGAACCCGGACAATCACGCCCCGCGTGACTCGCCCTGACCGAAAGGATTCAGGAGCACCGGCAATGGATCGCTGAATGCTGACGACAACGATGTCACCGAGACCTGCTGTTCGTCGCTTTGTTCCACCCAGGACACGGATACAGCGCACTGTCTTCGCGCCGGTGTTATCCGCAACGTCCATAATGGTCTGCATCTGAATCATGACGACGCCGTTTCCAAGTTATCCGAAGTCTGATCTCCACAGTGGAGACTTCCTAGGTCAGCTCCAGCATCCCTGTGCCGGTCACCGACTGACTGTCTAGTTCGACATTTTTTTGTCTTCGCCGGGCACCCCACCAGCTGGATGCACCCTGTCGCCGCTAACTCCGCATCCGCGCCAGCGACTACTCAGCTGAAACCGAAGGAGCCTCTTCTTCTCCACGAGCCTTGGCTGCAGTCATTGATTCACGAGCGAGCTGGCTCTCGATCTCTCCTGCAGCCATCACAATACGGACCAACTCCCAACGCTTGGTCGCAGAACGCGGGCTGCATTCAGCAATCTCGACGGTATCGCCGATCTTGGACTCGTTCTTTTCATCATGCACATAGCATACAGTGCGACCTCGGACGGTCTTCTTGTACTTCGCGTGCTGATAGACACGGCTGACGTCCACGCGACGCGTTTTCGCGTTGCGATCACTGACGACCAAACCAACCAAAGTCTTACGCATCTGCTGATACCTGCCTGATGACAGCACCTAAACCAGTTTCTGAGGTGCCGATACGATACGAATACTAATCAAAAATTGAACGACTCTGAGCGATCCGCAAGCGTCGGGGTTTCGCCTGACGAATTACTTGGCGACCCGCTCGTGAAGAACTGTCTTCATCCGAGCGATCGCACGGCGAAGCTTCCTGAGGTTGCTCGGAGCATCCAGCTTTTCAGTCGAAGCCTGCATGCGGAGACGGAACAGTTCCTGCTGCGTCTGATTTAACTCAGAGGTGAGCTGCTCTTCGCTCAATTCCCGCAGTTCTTTAGCTTTGGACATGATTCCACTCGAACTCATTCAAAATGTCTGTGTCATTCCGGGAGGCAGAATCGTTCGTCCACCGCGAGGAACGAAACATCTTAATGACGTTCGCCACACATTCCAGTGTGGCGAACGATTTCATTTTAAAGATTCTGCTTTCCGCGCTTGAACTACGCGGAGTCGCTTCACTTGAATCAGATCCCACGGGCACTTCTGTGCCAGCGAAATTAGGTGCCTGGTGTCCGCTCGACCAATCGAACCTTCACCGGCAACTTGTGAGCAACGCGGTTGAAGCAGTCACGTGCAGCATCGCGGTTTGCACCAGCGATTTCAAACAGCACTGTGCCTGGCTTCACGACTGCAACCCAGCGGTCCGGATCGCCTTTTCCCTTACCCATTCGAGTTTCGAGTGGACGAGCCGTTACTGGCTTATCCGGGAAAACACGAATGTAGAGCTTACCGCCGGAACCTCGAATATACTGCGATGCAGCAATTCGACAAGCTTCGATGGTGGTGGCGTTCACATGCCCAGGCTGCAGCGACTGCAAACCAAACTCGCCGAACACAACGGTATTGCCACGTGTGGCATTACCTCTTATGCGACCTCTTTGGTTTTTTCGATGCTTGACCCGTTTCGGCATAAGAGCCATCGGTATTCTCCTCGTCCGCGTAATCGCCTAAATCGACCCAAACTTTAACGCCAATCACACCCTGTGCCGTTTTGGCGAT